>NZ_JBFBBC010000010.1:0-92876 GCF_040689545.1 Streptomyces sp. NPDC051180 | reverse complement strand
CACCCCCCCCCCCCCCCCCCCGCCCGCCCCCCCGCCCGCCCCCCGCCCCCCCCCGCCGCCCCCCCCCGCCCCCCCCCCCCCGGGGGGGGCGCGCCCCCCCCGCCCCCCCCCGCCGCCGTATTCCGGCTTGGGAAAGTCTTTATCGGTGGCATATGTCACCCGCCGTCAACCCCTCCTTACGGTCGCGTAGGTCACACCCGAAGGGGAAAAATGTGCTCCCGTGGCAGACGATTCGAGATCAAGAGACAAGAACGCATTCGGGTCGTACGCGGCGATCGGTGACAGCTTCACCGAGGGCGTCGGAGACCCCGGGCCCGACGGGACGTACGTCGGCTGGGCGGACCGCTTCGCGGTGCTGCTCGCCGACCAGCTGCCGGAGCACGACGACTTCCGCTATGCCAACCTGGCCGTACGCGGACGCCTCCTCGACCAGATCGTGGCGGAACAGGTCCCCCGGGCGAAGGAACTCGCCCCCGACCTGGTGACCTTCTGCGCCGGCGGCAACGACATCATCCGCCCCGGCACGGACCCCGACGACGTGGCCGAGCGCTTCGAGCGCGCCGTCGCCGACCTGACCTCCGCCGTCGGCACCGTCATGGTGACCACCGGCTTCGACACCCGCGACGTGATCCTCCTCAAGCACCTGCGGGGCAAGATCGCCACCTACAACGGGCACGTCAGGGCGATCGCCGACCGCTACGGCTGCCCGGTCCTCGACCTGTGGTCGCTCAAGTCCGTCCAGGACCGGCGGGCCTGGGACGACGACCGGCTGCACCTCTCGCCCGACGGCCACACCCGGGTCGCCCTGCGCGCCGCCCAGGTCCTCGGCATGCCGGTGCCCGCCGACCCGGACCAGGCATGGCCGCCGGTCCCGCCGCGCGGCCCGCTGGAGGTGCGCCGGGACGACATCCACTGGGCGAAGGAGTACCTCGTGCCGTGGATCGGACGCCGGCTGCGCGGCGAGAGCTCGGGCGACCACGTCGAGGCCAAGCGCCCCGACCTCATGCCGCTGTAGGTCCGGGCGGGACCGGCGGGGGCGGGACGGCGGGGATCCGCTCCAGCACCCCGCCGGCGAACACGTCGTACAGCGGCAGCGTCTCCAGGTGGACGTAGCCGATGTGGCAGTCGCAGACGGCGAGGGGGCAGGCGCGGGGGCGCAGCGCGGCGCGGTACGAGCCGTCGTACAGGTTCCCCAGCTCGGCCCTGACGAAGTGGCAGCGCCGCACCGTCCCCTCGCCGTCCACGGAGATCACCGACTCGCCCGTGCGACAGGGCAGCCCCGCCGAGCGGTGCGGATGCCTGCTGTAGGGGAAGAGCGGGTCGAGCGCCGTCCACGCGTCCGCCTCCGCGTCGGCGTAGGTGTGTCCCTCGGCCGCGTTCACCCAGAGGTAGACGTGCGACGGCAGCGCGGCGCGCAGCCGGCGGGCGTGCTCCAGGTGCTCGGGGAGGCCGACCACGCCGACACTGAACCGGACGCCCCGGTCGGCCAGATCGCGGCACTTCCCGAGGAAGCGCTCGTACGGCGTCTGACCCGGGTGGTACGTGCACCAGAGCGCGACGCGTGCGGGGTCCGCCTCCGCCAGCCAGTCGGTGCGGCAGCTCAGATTGGTCTGGATCGCCACCCGCTCGACGTGCGGCAGCCGGGACAGCTCGACCAGCGCCCGCCGGTACCAGGAGCGCACCAGCCCCTCGCCCCAGGGGGTGAAGAGGATCCGCAGCCGGTCGCCGGCCTGCCCCGCGGCCCAGCCGGTGAACCTCTCCAGCGCCGCCCGGTCCGCGCGCAGCAGCTCGGGGCTGTCGCGCCGCTTGGCGAAGGGGCAGTAGGGGCAGTCGAAGTCGCAGGAGGAGAGCGGACCCCGGTAGAGCACGGTGAGGTCCATGCCGGGGTCCGGCCCCGGGCCCGGGGCCGACGCGGAGGGCGGTGTCAGGTCCACGGCCGCCCCGCTACTTCGGCTCGTACGCGGCCATCGCGGCCCGCACACCGGAGGAGAACAGCTCGGGGCCCAGCCCGTCCGAGTGGGCCAGGCCCTCCGGCGACAGCCTCAGGAGTCCCGCGGGGGCGTCCCCGTCCAGCCAGCCGAACGCCTCGAACCGCGCCAGTTCCACCGGGAAGTCCGCGAACGGCGACGCGCCGAACCGCTCCTCGTACCCGGCGACCGGCATGCCCTCCGCCTGGAGCAGCGACTGCAGCAGATGGCGCCGCCGGGCCTCGTCCCCGTCCACCGCGCGGCCCACCTCGGCGTGCGCGAAGTCCCCGGTCTCCGTGTAGGCGTCGATCAGCGTCCGGATCTCCCGCATGTCGACGGCGTAGTCGAAGGAGTAGTGGAGCGTCGAGGTGTACGAGCGCGCCCCGCAGCCCAGGCCGATCATCCCGTCCGTCTGGCAGGCGTGGTCGTCCGGTCCGAGCGGGGCGGCGTCCGCGCGGCGGAACATCCGCATCGACACCTGGGTGTAGCCGTGCGCGAGGAGGTGGTCCCGGCCGTACCGGTAGAGACGGAGCCGCTGCTCGTCCCACGCGCGGTCGGCGGCGGCCGGGTCCTGGAGCCGGCCGAGGCCGGTGAGCGGCCGGACGTACAGCGGGTAGAGGTACAGCTCCTCCGGCCGCCAGGCCAGCGCGGCGTCCAGCGAGACCCGCCAGGACCGCTCGGTCTGGCCGTCGATGCCGTAGATCAGGTCGATGTTCAGCACGGGGACGCCGGTGTCGCGGATCCGGCCGAGCGCCGCCTCCACGTCGGAACGCCGCTGCGGCCGGACCGCGGCCCGCGCCTCGGCCTCCACGAAGCTCTGCACGCCGATGCTGAGCCGGGTCGCGCCCCGCTCGGCGAGGAGGGAGAGCCGGTCGGCCGTCGCGGTCGAGGGCGAGGTCTCCACCGAGAGCGGCACCGCCTTCAGGTCCGCGCCCATCCGCTTCTCCGCGATGTCGCAGAGCCGCTCCAGCTCCCCGGCGGTGAGGAAGGTGGGCGTGCCGCCGCCGAAGGCCGCCGTGGCGAACCGCACCGGGCCGTCGTCGCCCAGCGCCTCGCGCACGGCCGCGGCCTGGCGGTCGAGCGCGTCCAGATAGCGGGTCGTCAGCTCGTCCGGGGCGCCGACGCGGGTGAAGAGGTTGCAGAAGCCGCAGCGGACCTCGCAGAACGGTATGTGCGCGTAGAGGGAGAGGGCGTCCTTGGGCTGGTCCGCCCACAGGCTCCGGAGGGCCGGCCGGCCGGGGAGCGGGCGGTACGCGGTCTTGTGCGGGTAGGCGTAGACGTAGCTGCCGTAGGGGCGGGGGACGGGGGTGTTCACGCGGCGGCCTCCCGGTCGGGTCCCGGCAGGACGAACTGCGCGTACGGCACGGTCCACACGACCTCGTGGCCGATCCGGTGGCCGGTGTGGCCGTCCTCGCCGTACGCGGTGCCGTGGTCGGAGCAGACGACGGCGAAGCAGGGCCGGCGGCTGCTCATGGCGGCGAAGAGCCGGCCGATGTGCCGGTCGACGTACTCCAGGGCCGCGGCGTGCGTCTCCCACGAGTCGCCGGCCTCGCGGGTCGCCCCGGGCGTGTGGAACCAGTTGGGCTGGTGCAGCGCCGAGACGTTGACGAAGAGGAAGAGCGGCCGCTCGCGGGGGAGACCGGCCACCACCTCCTCGGCGCGCTCGACCTGGGACTCGAACGAGGTCGGCGAGGCGACGCCGAAGGAGGGCTCCCAGTGGCTCTCCTGGAACAGGCCGGGCAGCACCGTGCCCAGCGGCGGCTGCTTGTTGAAGAAGCCCACCCCGCCGACGCACACCGTCCGGTAGCCCTCGGCGGCGAGCGCGGACACCAGGTCGGGGGTGTCGTGCACGAAGGTGCCGCCGGCGGTCGTCTCGCTCCCCGCGAACCGGGCCGCGAACAGGCGCGGGTGCGGCCCCGGGGCGGCCGGGGTCGGGAGGAACCCGGCGAACATCGCCTGGTGCGAGGCGTAGGTGAAGCTCCCGGGCGCGTGCCGGCGCTCCCAGACACCGCCGGGCAGATGCCGGGCCAAGTGGGGGAGACGGCCCTCGGCCAGCAGCTCGACGGCCACGTCGTACCGGAGCGTGTCGAGGGTGACCAGGAGCAGGTCGTGGCTGCCGACGATCGCGTTCATGTCGGGCTGGTTCACGTGGTGCTCGTTCCTGTGGTGCGGTTCTCGTGCGGCGGGCGTCCCGCCCCGGGCGGAGCGGCGCCCGCGGCGGCGTGGGTCGGACCGGCGGCGCGGGGGCCGGGGAATCCGGCCGCGACCTGCGCCCCGTACGTGTCGAGGCCCTCGGCGCCGCTGCCGGGCAGGCCCGTGAGGCCGGGCAGCAGATCGCCGAAGGCGTTGACCTCGCCCACGGCGAAGCGCCGCCAGCCCGCCGCGGGCAGCAGGTCGACGCCCACGCAGCGGGTGCCGGGGAAGGCGGCGGCCGCCCGCTCGCAGACGCCGAGCGCCTCCTCCCAGCGCCCGCCGGCGGCGGTGATCGCGGCCCGGGCGGCCGCCAGGTCGCCCCGGGCGCCGCCCAGGTGCAGATTGGTCATGGGGGAGCGGCTGGTGCGCAGCACGGCGTGGGTGGCGCGGCCGTCGATCACCACCACCCGCAGGTCGGCGGCCCGGCCTTCCTGGGTGGCCTTCGGCAGCCACCTCTCGACGTGCAGGCCGTCGGGAGCGAGGGCGTCCACGATCGGGGCGATCTCCGACTCGCCCGTGTAGCGGCGTACCCGCAGGGAGTTGAAGAGCCGTCCGCCCGGCCCGCGCTCCACCGACGTGGTGGCCTGGAACCGGCCCGCCCCGTTCGTCTCCACCGCCAGCACCCCCGAGGCCGAGGAGCCGTGCGCGAGCTTCACGAACACCCGGCGCAGGCCGGGCCGCCCGGTCAGCTCCCGGACGTCCGCCCAGCCGCGTACGACGGGGGCGGCGGCCCCGGACGTCGGCGACACGGGCACCGGCACCCCGGCGGCCCGCAGCCGCTCGTGGCCCAGCCGCTTGTCGAAGAGGAGGGACAGCTCGCCGGGGTCGTCGACCAGGGCCGCCCCCGACTCCGCGACCGTGCGGGCGAGGCCCGCCACGGCGGCCGTGAACCGCGCGTACCAGAGGCCGCTGCCCTCGACCCGGGCCGGATCGTCGACGCCCCGCAGCAGCCGGTCGGCCACCGGGTCCTCGCCGGGCGAGTCCAGCCGTACGGTCTCGCCGGCGGCGAACCGGGCCTCGCCCCGCAGCACCTCGGGCCAGGACACCACCCGCGCCCCCGGCAGCCCGGCGGCCCGCAGCGCGTCCTGGAGGAACGCGACGCGGCGGCCCGCGGGATCGCCGACGACCACCGGGCGCCACCCGGTGACGGAGGGACGCGGGAGGACGGTCATTCGGCGACCGCGACGTACCGGTAGACCTCGCCGTCCCCGTCGTCCTCCGGCTCCTGGGCGTCGTCGAGGTCGACGGTCACGCCGTGCGGGACGAGCGCGGCGCGGACCCGCTCCTGCATCGCCTCGGAGAGGTAGTGGTGGGACAGGTCGAGGTGGCCGAGGTGCGTCAGCGGCTGGCCGTCGAGGAGCGCGGCCGCGCCCTCGTCGGTGAGCACCCCCATGGAGAGGTCGAGCCGCTCGATCCGCGCGACGACGGGCGCGCCCGCGACGGCGGACGCGACGGCGTCCTGCACGACGCTGTTGCGCAGGCCCAGACGGCGCAGGGCCGGGAAGGCCGTGCCGGCGAGCAGCGGCGCCAGGTCCTCCGGGGTGCTGTCGCCGCCGTACTCGTCGGTGCCGAGCCAGAGTTCCAGGTTCTCCAGGGCGGGCAGGTCACTGCCCACGATGCCGCGGACCACCTCGGCGCCGAGCCCGCCGGTCTCCACCACCAGGGTCTCCAGACCGGTGTGCCGGACCGGCGGGAAGACCAGCGAGGAGCCCCCGCGCACACCGAGCTCGCGCAGCTCCGGATAGGCGGCGAGCAGCGGCGTCACGTCGGACTGGATGATCCAGGAGATCTCGCAGTCCTCACCCGTCATGTCCCCGAGGAACACCGCCGCCAGCCCCGTCAGGCGGTTGTTGGCGCCGATCAGGGCGGTCACGATGTCCGCCGACGAGTTCTCGTACGCCTCGTCCCAGCCGCCCACGACCAGCGCGCGCACCCGCCCGGTGTCGACCGTCCTCAGGAACCGCGCGAACCGCGCGTCCCACAGCTCGTCCCCGGGATCGGAGTACGTCGGCGCGGAGATCCGCCAGGCCACCCGGTCGGCGTCGGGCAGCTCGACCCGCGCGTCGGCGCCCGGGAAGTCGAACACGGGCAGGCCGTGGAATTCCTGCAGGTAGTGGCCAACGGTCATGACGGTGCTCCAGACAACGGACGAGAGGGGTCGGCTGACGGAGAGAGTTCTACCAAGCCCCACCGACAACGCCCGTGACCGGGTCGCCCCGACCGGGCCGGGGACCGGTGGAGGCCGTGCCCCCCGACCCGCCGAAGGACCGTTGTCAGTGCCTCCCCCTAGCGTCGTCACCGTGTCCGGCCGACCGTGCCGGACGACGAGGGGGAGAGCCATGTACCGGCAGGGAGACGTGCTGATCGCGCCCGTCGACGAGGGGGCCGTCCCGGCACGGGCCAGGACCGCGGCGGGGGAGCCCAGGGACGGCCGGGGCCGGCTGGTCCTCGCCCTCGGCGAGGTCACCGGCCACGCCCACGCCGTCCCCGGACCCGGCCGCCTCGTGCGGGAGCAGGGCCCGTTCGGCCCGTTCCTGCTCGAACTGCCCGAGGGCGGCCGGGTGGTGCACGAGGAGCACGCGCCGATCCCGCTGCCACGGGGCTGGTACCGGGTGGTGCGCCAGCGGGAGTACGTGCCCGGCGCGTACCGGATCATCGCGGACTGACGTCCGCCGGACCGCAACGACAGACGTGGGGGAGACCGACATGAACGACACCACCGCGCGGGACCGGTGGCGGGCCGTCGCCGCGGCCACCGGCCCGGCCGACCGCGCCGCCGCGGAGGCCGGCGTCCTGCTCGCCTACCGCTCCGCGGGACTCGCCGCGCCGCGCCGGATCCTGTGGGCCGACTCGCCGCTCGCGGCCGTCACGCTCCTGCCGGACCTGACCGACCGGGGCCGCTCGGTGCGGGACGAGGTGCGCACCCGCCCGTGGGCGGCCGAGCGCCGCCGCGTCCACGACGTGCTGGGCCCGGCCGGCTGGGCCGACCACTGGCAGCGGACCGGGGCCGCCCTGTGGGACCCCACCCGCGCCCTCGCCGACCGGATACGGGCCGGGGTGACGCAGGCCCTGACGGACCCGGACGCGGTCTCCGCGGACCCGGAGGCCACCGCGTCGGCCACCGGGACCGCCGTGCGGCTGCTGCTGCTCGACGCCGTGCTCGGCCAGCACGACGCCGCCTGGCTCGCCGCCTTCGACGGTCACGGCGACCGTCTGGCGGGCCTCGCCGCCGTGGCCGCGCACGCCGGCTGGTGGTGGCCCTACGAGGACGTCGCCGTCCTCTGCGAGCGGCCGGTCGAGCTGCACCGGGACGAGGCGGGCCGGCTCGACCGCGGGGACGGCCCCGCGCTCGCCTTCCCCGACGGCTTCGCCCTGCACGCCTGGCGGGGGATGCAGGTGACCGCCGGATTCCTCGCCGGCCTCGTGGACCTCACCCCCGAGCGGATACGGGACGAGGAGAACGCCGAACTGCGCCGCGTGATGCTGGAGCACCACGGCTACGACCGCTACCTCGCCGCCTCGGGGGCCCGGCACCAGCACCGCGACGAGACCGGCGTCCTGTGGCGGATCGAGTTGCCCGACGACGAGGACGTCGTGATGGTCGAGGTCGTCAACTCCACGCCCGAGCCGGACGGCAGCCACCGCACGTACTGGCTGCGGGTGCCGCCCACGACGCGCACCGCGAGGGAGGGCGTCGCCTGGACCTTCGGGCTGCGCCCCGAGGCGTACAAGCCGCTCGTGCAGACCTGAGCGGAGCCCGCCGCGAGCGCCCCGGCTGGTACGGAGAGGTGAAGGGAGGCGCCGGTCAGGAGTGGCGCGCGGGAGCCCGCGCCGCCGGGTGCTGGGATGTGCCCGCCGGAGCCCCGGCCACCCCTCCCGAAAGGACCGCCCGTGACGATCCGCCGGCCCAGCGCCGCCCGCACCGCCCGTCTGCTCGCCGCCACCGCCGTGCTCGGCGGCCTCCTCGCCGGCACCGCGGCGCCCGCCCTGGCCGCGGCGCCCGCGCGGACGTCCGCCCCCGCCGCCCAGGAGCCCGCGCCCGCGACGGTCACCGTCGCCGGGCAGGGCCGCGCGTCCGCGGCGCCGGACCTGGCGATCCTCTCCGTCGGCGTCGAGGCCAGCCGGAAGACGGCCAACGAGGCGATGGCCGCGCAGAGCACGGCCGCCGAGGCCCTCCTCGACGTGCTGCGCCGCCAGGAGATCGCCGACCGGGACATCCGTACCGACAGCCTCTCCCTGTCCCCGGTCTACACGCAGAACGCGGCGGGCGAGAGCAAGGTGACCGCCTACCAGGCCGGACAGAACTTCTCGGTGAAGGTCCGCGTGATCGACCGGACGGGTCAGGTCATCGGCGCGGTCAACGGCGCGACGGGGGACTCGGGCCGGATCAACGGCGTCGTCTTCGACGTCGCCGACCCGACGTCGCTGCGGGTCAAGGCGCGGGAGGCCGCCTACCAGGACGCGTACGACAAGGCGTCCCAGCACGCCCGGCTCAGCGGGCACCGGCTCGGCCGGCTGGTCTCGCTCACCGAGGGCGAGTCCGTGCGGCCCGGTGCCGGCGCGGCGCCCGCCCTCGCCGCGGACGAGCCGAGCGTGCCGCTGGCCCCCGGCGAGATCGAGGAGCAGGTCACGGTCTCGGCGGTGTACGAGCTCCTCTGACGAGGCGCGGGGCGGTGGACGGGGCGCACGCCCGCGCCCGAGCCGGTCGGGCGCACGCTCGTGCCCGGGCCGGTCAGCGGGGCGCGGGTCCGGGCGCCGGGGCGGGGGCGGCCGGCTCGTCCGGCAGTCCCAGTTCCCGTGCGAGGGCGGCGTCCGCCCACCGGAGCATGGCGGTGCGGGAGAGGGAGCCGGCGTAGGCGGTGGTCTGCACGGCGAGGCCGTCGAGGAAGGCCGTGAGGCGCCAGGCGGCGGCCGCCGGGTCGGGGCAGTCGAACTCGCCGGCGGCGGTCCCCTCGGCGATCACCCGCGTCAGCGCCGCCTTCCACTCCTGGTCGAGCGAGGTGGCGACCCGGCGCAGCCCGGGGTCGCGCAGCGAGGCCGCCCAGCCCTCGATCCACAGCCGCCAGCCCTTGGCCTGGCCGGTGGGCGCGTACCAGCGGACCGCGGCACGGAGCCGCCGGACCGCCGGGGCGCGGCGGCCGAGGAGCCTGCGCAGGTGGGCGAGGTCGGCCTCGGCGGCATGCGCGAAGGCTGCCGCGACCAGCTTCTCCTTGGTGGAGAAGTGGTAGAGCACCAGGGCGTTGCTGACGCCGAGCGCGGTGGCGACGTCGGAGATCCGGACGGCCGCGACCCCGCGCGCCTCGATCTGTTCGACCGCGGCACGCAGCAGCTCGTCCCGCCGCTCCGCCACGTTCAACCGCACTCTCGCCACGTCGGGCAGCCTACACAGCGCAGGTCGCGGCCATGATCGACTTCCGTGTCCGCGCGTGGCCGTCTCAGTACCAGCCGTAGCGTTCGGCGATCACCGGCAGCCGCTCCGCCACCAGCGCGTGCGCCGCGGCGCGCGGGCTCGTACCGTCGGCCTCGGCCCGGTCCAGCATCCCGCCCACCAGTGTGCGCATGGCCGCGCGCACGCGATCGAACGCCTGTTCGGCATCGGCCTCGATGTCGCCGAAGAGCGTCCACCACCACCAGGCGTTGGTGCACGAGTTCACCACCACGTCCGGCAGCACGGTCACCCCGCGCTCGGCCAGCGCCTCCTCCGCCTCGGGGAGCACCGGCATGTTGGCCGCCTCCGCGATCCAGCGGGCCGTGATCCGCGCCTGGTTCCCGGCGTCGACCGCGTACGAGACGGCCGCCGGGACGAGCACCTCGGCCTCCGCCGACAGCCAGGCGTCCGCCGGCTCCTCCCGGTCCCCGGGCCGCAGCGCCGAGCGGTCGACGGCGCCGTGGGCGTCACGGGCGGCCAGCAGCGCCTCCACGTCGAGCCCGTCGGGGTTCGCCATCGTGCCCCGGACGTCGGCGACGGCGACCACCCGCAGCCCGGCCCGGGCCAGGAAGCGGGCGGTCGCCCCGCCCATGGTGCCGAGCCCCTGGAGCGAGACCCGGGTCCCGGCGTACTCCCGGCCGGCCCGGTCGAGGGCCACGAGCACGGACTCGGCCACCCCCAGCCCGCCGACCAGCTCGTCGAGGCCGATGCCGTCGACCTCGATCGCGAACGCGTCGGCGAGCCGCTTCCGGGCCGCCGCCTCGTCCTCCAGGAGCGGGTACACGGCCTGCACCGAGGACTCCAGACCCGCCTCCGCCACGGCCCGGTCCACCAGCTCCTGGGTGAGGCCCAGGTCCTCCCCGGTCGTCCAGAACCGCTCCACGTAGGGCCGCATGGCGCGCAGGTAGCGGACCAGGACGCCGTACGCCTGCGGGGAGCGGGGATCGCAGTCGATGCCGCCCTTCGCGCCGCCCAGCGGCACGTACCGGGCCGAGGGGTCGTAGTGCAGGGCCTCCTTCATCGTCATCCCGCGGGCCAGCCCGGCCACCTCCTCGGCGGTGCAGCCCTCTCGCATGCGCAGGCCGCCGCTGGCCACGCCGCGGACCAGCCGGTCCACGACCAGATGGCCCCGGCGGCCGGTGACGTGGTCGGTCCAGGCGACGGAGAGCAGGGGGTCGGTACGCATCGCGCGGCTCCTCGGGAGGGACGGACGGCCGGACGGCCTTACTGAACGATGGTTCAGTATGAACGACCGCCCCGGCCGTTCGCGGCGCGGGCCGCCCATAATGGAACGACCCCCAGAGACCAGGAGGCCCTGTGACCGGTACCGGCTCCGACCGCTCGCCGCGCGCCCGGCTGCGCGCGCTCCGCCCCGAGTCCTTCGGCGCGGATCCCACGGGAGCGCGCCTCGCCCGCATCCAGGGCTCGCCGAACTTCGCGGACGGGATCTTCCAGAACCCCGAACCCGCCCGACGCGGCCCCTCCGGCTCCACCGTCGACCTCGCCAAGATCTACTTCGACAAGGAAGGACGGACGCGCCGCGCCCCCACCGGCACGATCCCCGTCCATCCGACCACCCTGGCGGACCTGGCCAAACCCCCGGCCACCGGGCTGCGCATCACCTGGATGGGGCACTCCGGCGTCCTCGCGGAGATCGACGGCCGCCGGGTCCTCTTCGACCCCGTCTGGGGCGACCGCTGCTCCCCCTTCCCCTTCGCCGGCCCCAAGCGGCTCCACCCGGTGCCCCTCCCGCTCGCCGCGCTCGGCCCGGTCGACGTCGTGGTGATCTCGCACGACCACTACGACCACCTCGACCTGCCGACGATCAAGGCCCTCGCCACCACCGACACCGTCTTCGCGGTGCCGCTGGGAGTCGGCGCGCACCTGGAGCGCTGGGGCGTGCCCGCCTCCCGCCTGCGCGAGCTGGACTGGAACGAGTCCACCGAGATCGGCGACCTGACCCTCACGGCCACCCCGGCCCGCCACTTCTGCGGCCGCGGCCTGCGCAACCGGCAGATGACGCTCTGGGCCTCCTGGGTCGTCGCGGGGCCCGGCCACCGGATCTTCCACAGCGGCGACACCGGCTACTTCTCCGGCTTCGAGACCATCGGGGCCGCCCACGGCCCCTTCGATGTCACCATGATCCAGATCGGTGCCTACTCCGAGTTCTGGACCGACATCCACATGACCCCCGCCGAGGGCATGCGCGCCCACCTCGACCTCCAGGGCGGCGGGCCCGGCGGCGTCCTGCTGCCCATCCACTGGGGCACCTTCAACCTCGCGCCGCACCCCTGGGCCGAGCCCGGCGAGTGGACGAAGGACGCCGCGGACGAGGCCGGCCAGGCCGTCGCCCTCCCCCTGCCCGGCGAGCCCTTCGAACCCGCCGGCAAACTCCCCGGCGAATCCTGGTGGCGGGCCGTCTCCCACCCGGGCCCCCGCCCGTGGCGCCGCCCCCGCCCCGCCCCCGCCCCGACCGGCGACCACGCGGACGACCTCGACCTCGCCGGCGAACGCTGACGCACCCGCCCGGCCCGAGCCGGTCCCTCCCGTCCCACATCGTGATCTCCCGCGGTGTGGGACGAGGCGTTTTCCGGGGGGAGGGGATCACCGACGGTCACCCTCCGGTCGCGGAGGAGGGCAGGGCGGAGGGGGCGCGGACGGCGGCCGGGGGGCCGGACGCCGGGGCGTGAGTGGCGCATGGGGGGAGTGGGAGGGAGCGCGGACGGGGTGGGGGAGTGCGGACCTGACGGTCCGTGGCCTCCTCGGGGGCATTCCGTTCAGGAACGATTTCCGCAGAGGGCGGGGGCGAGTTCACGCCTCCGCCTCCTTCCGTTCCTGCTCAGGGGGCGGCGCGGACGGTACGTCAGCGCGTTTCGGCCAATGCTTCTCGGCCTGTCGTGCGAGGGGTGATACCAGACGGGGTCGGACTACGGGTAAGTTTGCCAACTGCGCACCGCACATGAACGGTTGACGACTACAGTGTGTGGTTGATGATCATCGGTAGGCTCATCGCACCCCCCACGTAGACCACCCCCCGAAGACCCCGCAGAACACTCCCGCAGTACGCCGATTCCCGGGCACGTACCAAGGACACTCATGTCTCAACTTCGCGCACCCGCCTCGCGGTCCGACCGACGCGAGGGCGGGCGGCACGGCCGGTCAGGCGCCCGCTCCGCCTCCGGCAGCGGCAGTACCCCGCCGGCCCCGCCCGCCGCACCGCTGTCGACGGAAGCCCGCATACGCCCCCAACTCCTGCGCACCTCCGTGCTCCCCGCCGTCGCGGTGGCACTGGGCGGCGCGGCGGCCGTCCTCTTCACCATCCGCTCCACCGGAGCCAGCCCCACCCCCGGCCTCTGGGCCGCCCTCACGGGAGCGGCGGCCCTCACGGTCGCCTCCGTGACGGCCGCGGCGCTGGGCGCCGACCGGGCCGCCAAGGCCGTTCTCGACCGCTGCAACGCCCTGCGCCGCTCCAGTGCCCGCGGCCAGAGCGAACTGCGGACCGTCGTCGAACAGTTGCGCAAGGGCGAGGGCATCCCGCCCCGGCCCGCCCTGCCGACCGGCACCGTCACAGGTGACGAATTCGACCTCCTGTCGCAGGAGCTGAACCGGTCCCACGAGGCCGCCGTCGCCGCCGTCGTCCAGGCGTCCCGGCTCTCCAGCAGCGTCGGCAACGAACAGAAGGTCGAGGTCTTCGTCAACCTCGCCCGGCGCCTGCAGTCCCTGGTCCACCGCGAGATCCAGCTCCTCGACGAACTGGAGAACGAGGTCGAGGACCCGGAGCTGCTCAAGGGTCTGTTCCACGTCGACCACCTGGCCACCCGCATCCGCCGGCACGCCGAGAACCTCGCCGTGCTCGGTGGCGCCATCTCCCGCCGCCAGTGGTCGAATCCGGTCACCATGACCGAGGTGCTGCGCTCCTCCATCGCCGAGGTCGAGCAGTACCCGCGCGTGAAGCTGGTCCCCCCGATCGACGGTACGCTCCGGGGCCATGCCGTGGCCGACGTCATCCACCTCCTCGCCGAACTCGTCGAGAACGCGACGCTCTTCTCCGCGCCGCACACCACGGTGCTGCTCCGCGCCCAGTACGTCACGGCCGGCCTCGCGATCGAGGTCGAGGACCGCGGCCTCGGCATGCCCGTCACCGAGCAGAACAAGATGAACGCCCTGCTCGCCGACCCCGACCAGGTCAACGTCGCCCACCTCCTCCAGGACGGGCGCATCGGGCTCTTCGTCGTCTCCGCACTGGCCCGGAGGCACGGCATCGCCGTCCGCCTCCAGTCCAACATCTACGGCGGCGTCCAGGCCGTCCTCGTCCTCCCGCAGGGCCTGCTCGGCGCCGACCCCGAGGGGCTGGCGCAGCACGAGCGCCAGACCGCCGCGACCCCCGGATCGTCCGCGATCCCGCCCGGCCAGGTGCAGCTGCAGCCGCAGCCCGCCCCGGTCTCCCCGCCGCCGGCCGCCGCCCCGCCGGCCCCGGCCCCGGCCCCGGTGCCGCGCCCCACGACGGCCCCGGCCCCGGTGCAGAACCCCTTGACGGCCCCCCTGCCGAGCCCCGCGGCGGCGCCCGCCCCGGTGCACGCCCCGGCGCCGGCCGCCGCGTACGGGACGGCCCCCGCCGCCCCCGTACCGCCGTCCGCCCCCTTCCCGGAGCGGGCCGCCGCCCGCCCCGAGGAGGCTCCCGACTCCGGCTCGCACGTGTACCCCCGTACGCATCCGCAGTCGAACGGGTATGCGGGCTTCGAGCACGCCCCCGCGATATCGGGTCAGCCGGGCGGCGCCGACCACACGGCACCGCCCGCCTCCCTGGTCTCACCGCTCCCCCCGGCTCCCCGTGCCGAGGAGAACGGACGCCCGCTGCTCCCCAAGCGGCGCGCCCAGGAGCACCTCGTCCCGCAGCTGCGCGACGAACCCGTGGCCCGCAGGACCGAGGAGCACGCCCTGCACGACCCCGGTCTGATGGCCGCGTTCCAGCGTGGAATCGGCCTCGCCGAGTCCCAGCCCGCCCCCCAAGAAGCGCTGCGTCCAGGCGACGCGCACAAGGAGTAGATGCACCATGGCGAGCAATGTGCCGACCGGCCATTCCTCGGACCTCGACTGGCTGCTGAGCGGACTGGTCCAGCGGGTCCCGTACACCCGCAACGCCGTTCTGCTCTCCTCCGACGGCCTCGTGAAGTCCGTGCACGGCCTCGACCCCGACGCAGCCGACCACATGGCGGCGCTCGCCTCCGGGCTGTACTCGCTCGGGCGCAGCGCCGGCGCCCGGTTCGGTGACGGCGGCGAGGTCCGGCAGGTGGTCGTGGAGCTCGACTCCACCCTCCTGTTCGTCTCCACCGCGGGCTCCGGCACGTGCCTGGCGGTCCTCGCCGGGCGCGAGGCGGACGCCGCCGTCCTCGGGTACGAGATGGCGATGCTCGTCAAGAGCGTCCGGCCGTACCTGGTCACCCCCGCCCGGCAGGCCGCAGGCATGGTCGGTGGCCTGGGACAGTGAACGTGACATCCGCTCAGGAAGGGCCCTGGCTCGACGACGCCGCCGGCCGGCTGATCCGTCCGTACACCGTCAGCGGTGGCCGGACCAAGCCGACCACAGCGCTCGACCTGCTGTCGATGGTGATGGCGACCGGTTCGTCACCGCAGACGCACATGGGGCCCGAGCACAACCTGGCCCTCGGGCTGTGCGACGGGCCCACCTCGGTGGCCGAGATCGCGGCGCACTTACGGCTCCCGGCCGTGGTCACCAAGGTCCTCCTCTCCGATCTCGTGGACTGCGGGGCGCTCACCGCCAGGGCCCCCCGGTTCCACGCCTACTCAACCGACCGTTCCTTGCTGGAGGCAGTGCTCGATGGCCTACGACAACGGCTCTGAGCGTCATGACGGCTCCGCGGCCGACCCCTTCCCCACCGCGCTCAAGATCCTGGTGGCGGGCGGATTCGGCGTGGGCAAGACGACCCTCGTGGGCGCGGTCAGCGAGATCGAACCGCTGAGCACCGAGGAGCTGCTGACCTCGGTCAGCGCCGCCACGGACAGCCTGGAGGGCGTGGAGTCCAAGACCACGACCACCGTCGCCATGGACTTCGGCCGCATCACGCTGGACGACCGGCACGTGCTCTACCTGTTCGGCACGCCGGGCCAGGAGCGCTTCTGGTTCATGTGGGACGAGCTGTCCGAGGGCGCCCTCGGAGCGGTCGTCCTCGCCGACACCCGCCGGCTCCAGGAGTGCTTCTCCGCCGTGGACTTCTTCGAGCGGCGGGGCATCCGCTTCGTCGTCGCGGTCAACGAGTTCGACGGCGCCTACCGCTACGAACCGAACGAGGTACGGGCCGCCCTCGACCTCAAGCCGGACGTGCCGGTCGTCCTCACCGACGCCCGGATCTCCAGCTCCGGCATCCGCACCCTGCTCACCCTCGTGCAGCACCTCCTCACCACCATCCCGGACACCGTGCCGAGCTACGGAGCCACGCCATGACGTACGACCCGACGGGTCACCTCCTGCTGACCCCCATCGACAAGGAGGCGCCGGCCCGTGTCCAGCGGCTGCGCGAACTCGGGCTCGGTGAGCGGCCGGACCCGGCGTTCGACGAGTTCGCCCACCGGCTCGCGGAGGTGACCGGCGCACCGTTCTCGATGGTCAACTTCATCGACGAGAACCGGCAGTTCTTCGCCGGGCTGCACACCCCCGAGGGCACCCACTCGGGCAGCGACCTCGGCGCGGCCGCCGCGGGCGCGGGTGGCGTCGGCCGCTTCATGGCCCGTGACCACGGCTACTGCCCGCACGTGGTGGTCCGTCGCAAGGCGCTCGTCCTGGAGGACGTCTGCGACTACCCGCGCTTCGCGGGGAACCCGGTCGTGGACGAGATCGGCATCCGCTCCTACATGGGGGCGCCGCTCATCGACCGTACCGGCGTCGCGCTGGGCACCATCTGCGTGGTCGACACCGACGTCCGGCCGTGGGGGCGCGCCGGTCTGGAGACGATCAAGGGGATGGCCGCCGAACTGATGGAGCAGATCAACCGGCGCGAGGACAGCATGTTCTGACCGTCCCCGCGGGACACACACCGGAGCCCCGGTGCGGCGATCGCCGCACCGGGGCTCCGGTGTCGTGAGGGGTGGGCGCGTCAGGCGTGCACCGGCTCCAGGTCCGGTGTGCGGACCAGCTCGGAGAGGCGCTCGGACCAGCTGCCCTTGTCCTGGCCGAGGGCGACCTCGGCCAGCCGCAGGAGCTGGATGTCGGAGGTGCCCGCCGGGGCGAAGATGTGGTGCGCGTCCCGGAGGTACCGCTCGATGGCCCGGTCGGTGAAGAGGCCCGCCGCGGCGTGGATCTCCATGGCGTTGCGGCCGGAGTCCACGGCCGACTCCACGTTGACGAGCTTGGCGTTCATCAGCTCGGCGTCGCAGGACAGGCCCTGGTCGAGCAGGTGCACCGCGTGGTAGGCGGCGAGCCGGGCGGTCATCAGCCGGGACTGCATCTGGCCGAGCTTCAGCTTGACCGTCGGCAGGTCGTGGAGCGGCTTGCCGTAGCGGATGCGCTCGGAGGCGAACCGGGTGGTCTCCTCCAGGATCGCCTGGTGGATGCCGAGCGAGACGGCGGTGAGGTTGGCCCGCCCGTACAGCACGCTGGAGGAGTACGCGACGGCGAGGCCGTCGCCCTCGTCGCCGAGGCGGTGGGAGGCCGGAACCCGGCAGTTCTCGAAGATCAGCTCGCCGAAGCTGAAGCCGTGCAGGCCCATCGCCGGCTTCTGCGGACCGGTCCTGAACCCCGGGCGATCGGATTCGACCAGGAAAGCGGTGAGTCCCTTCGATCCGGGACCGGTCCGGACCACGACGCCGTGCAGATCGCCCACGTGGCTGTTGCCGACGTAGACCTTGCTGCCGTTCAGGATGTAGTCGTCGCCGTCCCGCACCGCGCTGGCGCTCATGCCGAGGACATGGCCACCCGACTCGGGCTCGGTGACCGCGATGGTCGGCAGGCACTCGCCGGAGGCGACGGCGGGCAGCCAGGTCTTGCGCTGCTCGTCGCTGCCGAAGTGGACGATCTTCGCCGTTCCCAGCTGGGACGCCTGGACCATGGCACCCATGGCGCCGCTGACCCGGGAGAGCTCCTCGATGATGATCGTCTTGGCCAGATGGCCGGCGCCCATGCCGCCGTACTCCTGGCTGATCGTCGCGCCCAGCCAGCCCTGCTCGGCGATGCGCCGGGACAGTTCGTGGTGGACGGTCCGGGACTCCTCCATCTCGGCTATTCGTGGCCGAACCTCACGCTCAGCGAAGTCGCGGACCGTCTTCCTGAGCTGATGATGCAGTCGGCTGCTGAAGTAGCTGTCCATCCGAGTCCCTCCCGCGAAACGCCTGACCGGTGGGGTTGACCGGGCAGGTGGTACATCGGCAGTGGTCCCGTCCCGAACAGGCCGACCACTTCATGGTGTTGATCTTTCCGGGGTGGAGCAATATCGCCACGATTTTTGGCCGAAACCGGAATGGTTGACGATTGTTTCCGACTGTGTTTCGCGTGCTCTCGGCCTGCTCGGTCCGATCCCGGGTCCCTTCCCCGTGGGCATCTTTCTGCCACATGCCAACGGCATCGAAGTCGTGGGCATATGGCCCCGAGCCCCTTCGCTTCACCACATGCACCCCTTCTTCACCAGAGAGGCGGCATTCCGGATCTCTTCCGCCCCGTCTCCTGCCCAGGTGGCGGGCCCACCGGAGCTCCGTGACGCCCTTCTCGGCCCTGCCCGGGGGGCGCGCAGGCGCATCGCCAGGCGCCCCGGCGCATCACGGAGAGTGAGCATCCGGCTCCCATGTGCGCCCCTCCCGTGTGCCGCGAAAGGCGTTCGTGACCACCCACGAAAGTGCGGTATTGTTCTCATGCGCGTTCGGCCAGGGGAAACCCCAGGTCAGACGGGCATCGGGACGTGGCGCAGCTTGGTAGCGCACTTGACTGGGGGTCAAGGGGTCGCAGGTTCAAATCCTGTCGTCCCGACTCGAAAGAGTCGTGGTTCGAGGGGCCGTTTCAGAGAGATCTGAAACGGCCCCTCGACCGTTTCCGGGAGGAGTGAGGGGCCACGGCCGGGGCGCCGCGTCGGCGCTCTCGGACGAGGGCCCCGCGCGGGTCTCCGCTAGCCCACGAGGTGCTTCGCCCCGCCGGAGACCGGCGGGGTGACGCGCAGGCGGGTGATGACCTCCTCACGGGCGACCGCCGGCAGGAAGTACCGCCACAGGGCCGCGACCTGCTCCAAGAGGTCGCGCCGACCCGTGGAGATGTGGGAGTAGAGCTGCACGCCGGAGTACGAGGCCATCAGGATGGTCGCGAACTCCCGTTCGTCGACGCCGAAACGCAGCTCGTTGCGGGTGCGCGCGGCCATCAGCTGGCGGTGGAAGTGCTCCGCCCACTCCTCGTACGCCGTGGCGTCGCGGCCGCCGAACTCCTGCTGCTCGACGGCCAGCCGGACGCTCGCGCGAAACAGGACGTTGTTCTGGAGTTCCTGGGCGAGGTGATAGCTGGTGTCGATGAGGCGCTGCAGCCCGTCCGGGCCCTTGGGCAGCTCGACGAAGCTCTGCTGGGCCGCCACGACCGCCTCGGCGATCTCCCGCTTCGACTTGAAGTGGAAGTACATCCCACCCTGAGTGACCTGCGCTCTTTCCATGATCGTCCGGATGCTGGCGGCGTGGTACCCGCACTCGTCGAAGACTTCGGCGGCCGCTCGCAGGACGGTCTCACGCGTCCTCACGGCACGCTCCTGGCGCAATTTGGACATCGTGGTCCGTCCCTTCGAAAAACGATCGATCTGTATTTTACGTCTGTTCACACCATCAGCCCGCATGGGGGTCGAGCGGGCGCCGGACCCCCTCCCAGAGGGTGTCCCACAGCCGGGAGCATTCCTCCTGGGGCACCTCCAGCGCACGCGCCCGGGGCACCCGGGGCCAGCAGCCCGCTCCGTAGACGAACAGGGTCACGAGCATCTCCACCTCCTCGGGGCGGAGCCGGTCGGGCAGACCGCCGCTCAGGTACGCCTGCCGGGCCAGTCGCCGGACGGCGCCGAACCATGGGGCCGACCACGTCGTCTCGGCGTCCGGCCGGTCGAGTTCGAGACGGATGGAGCAGCGGACCTCGACGGACTCGCGGATGCTGTGCATCAGGTCGGACACCAGGTCGCCGAGCTGGGCCAGGGGCTCACGCCCCGGCTCCGCGCGCGGCGCCTCCTCCGGTGTGACGCCGATGAGTTGGCGGGCGCGGTGGACGACGGCGTCGGCGAGGTCGTCCTTGTTCTCGAAGTGGAAGGTGAGCGCGCCCGTCGAGAGGCCGGCGGTCCTCGAGATCCGGCTCAGCGAGGTCGCCGCGTACCCGTGACGGTCGAACTCGATGGCGGCGGCCCGGATCAGGGCCGCTCGTGTGCGCGCGGCGCGCTCTTGTGTCATGGCTCTGGCCCTTGTCTGCTCGCCGGTTCGCAACCGCTCCACCAGGGGGTCGATGACGTCGCGCGCGGGCCGCGGCACCAGGGCCCGTACCGGAGTCACCGGAAGTAAAGACTCTACAAAGAAACCCGCCGTCCTGGCGGAGGGGTCGGCGCTCTCGGCTCGATCTGGCCGCAACTTACAGAGCGATCGCCTTGTTTACGTCCCCCGGGGTGCCCCGGAGTTCTGTGACGCTCCTCACGGGCGGGCCGGTGTGTCGCTTCCGGACGATCGTACGACCGATGGGCGAGGGTTGGCTTGAACAGGGGGAATCCACCTCGTCAGGTGTTCGTTACCCGCCGGACGCGTGGCTGTGACCGGATCCTGATTCTCTCGGGTGGCGGCCTCAGGGACGCGTCAAATGAGGTCGACAAAAAAAACAATCGTCCTTTATCTTTCTTGGGCCGCAGGGCTTGCGGCTCTACGGACGACGACGTTCGTGCTCTCGATCGAATGCAGGCATCTGCTCGTGAGGTTCGGAGTACTGCACATGCCCCACACCCTCCCCACCGCCGGAGTGACCGCCGTGTCACGGCAGTTGGTCCACAAGTCCGCCGTCAGCGAGGTCCTCCTCACCGGCTACGAGCGCACGGGCGACGACACGTTCACCGTCACCGCGCAGTGGCCCCGGTCCCACAGCTTCTACGACGTCGTGGCGGGGTGGCACGACCCGCTCCTCGTCGTCGAGACGGTCCGCCAGTGCATCCCCTTACTCAGTCACCTCGGCTACGGGGCACCGGACGACCACCGTCAGATCTGGGACCACCTCACCTGGTCCGTCGAGCACGAGGCGCTGCGGGCGACGACGGCCCCGCCCGAGATACACCTGGCCGTCCGGTGCCGCGACGTCGTGAGCCGCGGCGGCCGGCCCGTGGCCATGGTTCTCACCGCCGAACTCCTGCGCGACGGGGTGCCGTTGGGCAGCGCGACGACGCGCTTCACCAGCCATTCCCCCTCCGTCATCGCCCGGCTGCGGGACCCCTACCGGAAGCTCCTCAGCTCGACCCTGCCGCCCGTCTCGCTGCCCGCCCCCGTTCCCGCCGAGCACGTCGGACGGGACCGTCCCCGGGACGTCGTCCTGGCGCCGGGCGGAGCCCCGCACCGCTTCCTCCTGAGGATGGACGGACGGCACCCCGTCCTCTTCGACCACGAGACCGACCACGTGCCCGGCATGCTCCTCGTGGAGGCGGCGCGCCAGGCCGCCCAGGCCGTCGCCCATCCGGCCACGGCACGGATCACCGGGATGGACAGCGTCTTCGACAAGTACGTCGAGTTCGACCGGGTGTGCGTCATCGAGGCCGAGGTGCTCTCCGAGAGTGCCTCCGGCGAGGTGTCGACGCGTGTCACGGCGGTCCAGGACGGAGCGGTCGCGTTCACGGCCGTCGTCACCGCCCACCGCGCGCCCGCCGTCGACCACTTCGCGCGGAGCTACTGACCCGGCGTCCACGGCGGACCGGACCCGGCGCGGGGCGGCCGGATCCGCCGATCGCGCCCGGGAACCCGTCGAGGGTCCAGGGGCGCCGCTCTCCCGCGCGGACCGGACGCGGGAGGCGTCCGCCGAAGACGAGCCACATCGACCAGGGGGAAGAAACCATGCAGGAGACGGAGCGGACGGCTCAGCGGCGCCACGGCGGGCGTGCGCGGCCCGGGCCGGGGACCGTGCCCGGACCGCGGACCCGCGACATCCCGGCGGAACCGCCCGCGGTGCGGCCGGCGAGCTGGTCCGACAGCCTGGCCCTCGTCATGGACGCCCTGCGGCGTTCGCGCGTCGGCGAGCTGTGCCTGATGCTCTCCCCCGAACTCCTCGGCGATCCCCGGGTGTGCGAACAGGCGCGGGCCCTCAGCGGGTTCGCCGTCGCGCGCGGCACGCGCGTGCGCGTCCTCCTCCAGGCGGAGGGGGAGGACCGCGACCGCCTCCCCGAGCACGTCCGGAGGATCGCGGACACCGGGGCCCTGATGCGCACCATGTCCCGGTCCGGGGGACCGATGATCGTGCTCGACGACGACCTCGCGGTCCTGCCGATGACGCCGGACCTCGGGACGTGGCACTGCACGCTGCTGCGGGGCAGGACCCTGGTCGCCGCCTACAGGGCGCTGTTCGACGCGACCTGGCGGCTGAACGCCCGGTTCGACGGCGTCGCGATGGCCTCGCAGGACGCGGTCGAGGACGCCCTCGGCCTCACGCCACGCGAGCGCGAGGCCCTGCGGTTGCTGGCCGAGGGCCTCACCGACGAGGGGATCTCCCGGCGGACCGGCCTGTCCGTGCGCACCCTCAGGCGCGTCATCGCGGGCGTGATGCTGCGGATGGGAGCGCAGAGCCGCTTCCAGGCGGGAGCGGAAGCGGCCCGGCGCCACTGGATCTGAGGCCCGGCGTGCCCGGTCACACCCCCCAGGGCAGGTCGCGGGGGAGTACGGACGCCGCCCGCAGGGGCAGCGTCTCGGGGCCGCGCAGCACGACGTGCGGCCGGAAGTCGAGCTCCTCGTCGACGAGTCGGGGAGCGGTGACCCGCTGGGCGAACCGGACGAAGGCGAGCTCCGCCTCCAGCCGCCCCAGAGGTGCCCCGAGGCAGTAGTGCGTGCCGAGCCCGAACGACAGGTGCCGGCCCGCCTCGGGGCGGTCGGCGCTCAGCCGGTGCGGGCAGGAGAAGACGTCGGCGTCGCGGTTGGCCCCGCCGAGGAGCAGCACCATCGTGGTGCCCCGCGCGATCCGCGTACCGCGTACCTCCATGTCCTCCCGCGCGTGGCGGTGCACGATCTGCAGGGGTGCTTCGAGGCGAAGCAGCTCCTCGACGAGCCGGGGGGCGGTCGCGGGGTCCTCGCGCAGCGCCGCCAGCTCCTGCGGCCGCCGCAGCAGGGCGTACAGGCCGTTGGCGAGGAGGTTGACCGTCGTCTCGTGCCCGGCGTTCAGCAGCAGACGGCACGTGGTCACGATCTCCTCGTCGGAGAGCGGCCGGCCGTCGACGCGGGCGTCGAGGAGCCGGGACATCACGTCGTCGCGGGGCTCTGCCCGCCGCTCCGCAGCCAACCGGGAGAAGAACAGGGTCAGTTCACGCTCCGCCCGCAGCCGCTCGTCCGCTCCCGGCGCGGGCGTGCCCAGGAACGCCATGTAGGGGTCGACGGCGCGCCCGAGCAGCGACGACCGCGTGCGGTACCAGTCGCGTTCGCCGGTGTCGATGCCCAGCACCCGGCAGATGACGGTGACGGGGAGCGGGGAGGCGAAGGCGCCGACGCCGTCGACGACGGAGCCGCGGGCGACCGCCTCGGCCATGTCGTCGATCAGCCCGTCGACCAGGTCCTTGACCATCGGGGTGAGCCGCCGGACCGCCCGGGGCGTGAAGTCCCCGGCGGTCAGGCGGCGCAGGACGGTGTGCCGGGGCGGATCGGAGAACAGGAAGGACGGCAGCTCCGCCCGCGGTCCGCCGTCGTGGGCCTCCCCGTTCCCCCGCGGCCGGTACATGAGGGCGTGGGCGCGGTCGTTGCTGGCCCGGGGGTCGCGCAGGACGTCGGAGCACGCCTCGTGGGAGGCGAGGACGACCACGGGGTGCTCGCCCTCCATCCACACCGGCTCCGCCGCCCGGATCTCGTCGTAGTACGGATACGGGTGGGGCCGGGCCGCCGGGTCGAGGAGACCGCGCGCCGTCGCGGCCGGGTCGCCCGTGGAGCGCGGGCACGACGCGTCGCGGTTCACCGGCCCGCTCCGGCGTCGAACAGCTCCACGTCCCTGCGGGCGGGGACCTCGCCCCGGGCGGCCGCCAGATCGGCGAACCGGGCGAGCCCGAGGAGGCAGCGGGGATCGAGGTCGTACCGCAGCGTGCGGTAGTAGAGCTCCAGTTGGCCGCGGGTGAAGCCCGACGCCTCCGCCGCCCGCTCGGCCACCTCGCCGAGCGCCCCGAGCGCCAGGTCGCGGGCGTGCAGGAGGCGGTGGAGGGCGTCGGCGACCGCCTCGGGGCGGCGGCGCGCGTACTCCCGGCGTACCGCCCACACCGCGAAGACCATGGGCAGCCCGGTCCACCCCGTCCACAGTGCCGCGGTGTCGTGGACCCACGGCTTCTCCTCGGTCGGCCAGGGGCCGTGCGGCCAGGCGTCGGCGTGACCGTCGAAGAAGGCGCGCAGGGCGGGGTCGCCGATCACGACGGCCGCGTCCCCCGCCTCCAGCAGGGCCGCGGGGTCCGGCGGCCCGGTGAAGTAGGCGGGGGACAGGCCGACGACGTCCTCCAGCAGGATCCGGGCCAGCAGGGCGGTCGTCCGGCTGGTCGACGTGAGGCCCACGCGGGGAGAGCGGAGCGTGTCCAGGGGGCCGGGGCTGACGATGTTGCAGGACATGACGGCGCCTTCGGCGGCGATGGCCAGGCCGGGCAGGAGCAGCAGGTCGTCGGTGTGCCGCAGGTACTCGGCCAGGGAGATCGGCCCCATGTCCAGCTCGCCGGAGACCAGTCGCTCTCCGGCGAGCTCCGCGCTGAGCAGTCTGATGCCGGGCAGCGATCCCGTCCGGCGCAGGCCCCACAGCAGGGGGCGGCAGTTCAGGAAGGAGATCAGGCCGACGCGGGGTGCGTCGAGGGCGCCCGGTCGCGCCGTGACGGCGGGGAAGGACACGGTGGACTCCTGGTGTCGTGAGCGGATGGCGGGAGCCCGGCCTACTTGCGGCCCCACGACTGGATCAGGGCGGGCGTCAGGTCCCAGAAGTCCGGGTCCGCCAACAGCGCGTAGAAGTGCTGGAGTTCGTCCTCCGTCGCATGGCCGCCGTCGACGAGACGCCGGTGCGACATGTGGACGGTCAGCCGCCAGAAGTCGGCGAGCGGCGTGCCGCCGCGCACGTTCTGGGTGTGGGTGCGCGCCCCCACGTCGCGGTAGCCGTAGCCGGCGAAGGAGGCGGGCTGGCTGCGGGACCACCAGCTGTCCGTCCCCAGCGTGCCGCAGATCAGGTCGCTCCACGCGCCCATGACCTTGCGGTAGAGGGGATGCGGCGAGCTGTCGATCGGGAACCAGCAGAAGGACTCGATCAGCACGAAGCCGCCGGGGCGCAGCCAACCGTGGATGCGGCGCATCACGTCGTCGCGCTGCGGCAGGTGACTGAGCACCAGCCGGGCGTGGACCAGGTCGAACGAGTCCTCGGGGAAGGGGTCGGTGGTGACGTCGTGGCGCAGCGCGCGCAGCCGCGGGTGCTCGATCCGGTCGAGCAGGGCGGGGTCGATGTCGGTCGCGACGACCTCGCCCTCCCGCGCCTCCGTGCAGAGCCAGGAGGCGACCGACCCCGAGCCGGCGCCCACTTCGAGGCACCGGGCGTCGGGGGCTATCACCAGGTCGCGCAGCGTCTCGCGGCACAGCGGGTCGAACACCTCCGCGAGGAGCGCGAGCCGCGCCTCCTCGGCGGAGTCGAGCGTGAACAGCGTCTGGCCGTACTTCTCCACGGGAATCCTTTGTGAGGGGGGATGTTCTCCGGGAGAAGATACGGGGAGAGCGGAAGGAAATTTCCGCGGGAATGGATTCTGGCAATTAGCTGCCGGTCGCCCGTTCCGCAGGGGAAACGGGCAGGGGGTGGAGCGTCGATATCCCGCCGATCACCCGGATGGAATCCGTCAGATTCCGGTGCGGGAGAGATCTCCCGCGGCGTACCGCTCGCCTGCGGGCGGGCTGATGAGGTCGAGCCGGCGGACGTGGTCGGCGGAGAGGGCGATCGACGCTGCGGCGGCGTTCTCGGTCACCCGGGCGACGCGCTTCGTCCCCGGAATGGGCACGATGTCGTCGCCCTTCGCGAGGATCCATGCGAGCGCCACCTGGGCCGGGGTCGCCTCGATCTCCGCGGCGACGGCCGCGACCTCGTCCGCGAACTTGAGGTTCTCCTCGAAATTGCCGTCGCGGAAACGGGGAGTGGACAGCCGGAAATCCTTCTCGTCCAGGACCTCGCGGCTCCGGATCGCCCCGGTAAGGAAGCCCCGTCCCAGGGGTGAGTAGGCGACGACGCCGATACCGAGCGCGCGCAGGGCCGGGAGCAGGGTCTCGGTGGGCTCGCGGGTCCAGATCGAGTACTCGATCTGGAGGGCGGCGAGGGGGTGGACCGCGTGCGCGCGGCGCACCGTGTCCAGGCCCGCCTCGGAGAGCCCGATGGCGCGGACCTTCCCCTCCGCCACCAGCTCCGCCATCGCGCCCACCGTGTCCTCGATGGGCGTGTCCGGGTCGACCCGGTGCTGGAACAGGAGGTCGATGTAGTCCGTCCCCAGACGCCGCAGCGATCCCTCCACGGCGGCGCGCACGTTCGCCGGGGAGCTGTCGATGGTGTCGGCGCCCGCGCCGGCGTGCGAGACGAGCCCGAACTTGGTGGCGATGACCGCCTCGGAGCGGCGGCCCCGGACGGCTTCCCCGACGAGTTCCTCGTTGACGAAGGGCCCGTAGATCTCGGCCGTGTCGATGAAGCCCATGCCCAGGTCCAGGGCCCGGCGCACGGTCCGCCTGGCCTCCGCGTCGTCACTGCGCGCGCCTGTGTAGTAATCGGACATCGACATGGCTCCCAGACCGATCCGGGACGTTTCGAGAGTGCCGATCGAAACCTTCTGCACGGGAAACTCTTCTCTCTCCTGCGGGCCGGTCGGGCGGCCGGACAGGGAGGGAATCTACTGCCCGCCCCGGCCGCGACGGTCCGATGGCGGAGCCGCTGGCAGCTATCTGCCACGAAAGGGCCGCTCCCACCGGCGCCTTCCCCGGCCCGCGTGTCATCAAGCGGCCACTCGCTTCCTGATCCCGAATCGCACTGTTCTAATTTTCCTGGCACGCCGATCCGGTCGGAGAAACTGGAGCACCCGATGCCGAAAGAGACCCTCGGTCCCATACCCATCAACGAGGCGTACGAGACCGAACAATTGACACGGCGCATGGGAATCGAGATCGTCACATGCGAACCGGGGCTCGTGGTGGGAACCATGCCGGTGGCGAGGAATCGCCAGCCCCTCGGCATTCTGCACGGCGGGGCGAACGCCGCCTTCGCGGAGACCCTGGGATCCGTCGCCGCCTTCCTCTACGCCGGACCCGGTGGAAACGCGGTGGGAATAGATCTGTCCTGTGTGCACCACCGGTGGGTCTCCTCGGGAATTCTCCGTGGAATCTGCACACCGCTCGCCGAGCGGATGTCGATGGCCACCTACGAGATCAGCATCCGCGACGAACTGGACCACCGCGTCTGCACCGCCCGCCTCACCTGCGCCATCCGGCGCCGCAAGCCACGACGGCCACGCGACCGAGCCGGCAAAGGAGCGGCACCGCGGACGGCCGGCGCCCCCGGCCGCGCCACCCCGTGACCCACGCTGCGAACGGAGCACCCATGAATACGAGTTCAGCACCACCGAGAGCGGAGTCCATCGACGACCTCCTCGGACCCGCCGGCGGACGTTTCTTCGGCCGGGGCTTCCGCCGGGTCGCCTACGACATCGGCGACGTCCGGCTGGCCCGCGGCCCCCAGGGCACGACGACGGCGAGCACGAGCGTCGGCGTCCGCTACCCCGCCGACTGGTCGAAGAAGAAGGCCGGCTCGGACCTGCGCCCCCACTTCAGCACCGTCGACGGCATCGTGATCGCGGCCCAGCTGGCCGAAGCCTGCCTGGGCGGGCCCGGCGCGGACCTGCGGGACGCCTGGCTGCGCTCGGTCAGGCTCTCGGCCGGATCCGCGCCCCAGGAGGACCTGGACGGCCTGCGGGCCGAGGCCACCGTGCGGGGGACCGAGCCGGTCCCGCGGACGCCCGGCAGGTCCGTGTCCCGAGTGGACTGCGCGATCGGCACGATGCGGGTCCGCCTGGAGGTGGAGCACTCCTCGGCGTGCACCCTCGCCGCCGAGCAGGCCGGCACGGCGCTCGACGCGCTCCTCGGCCCGGCGGGCGAACGCTACTTCGGCACCGGATTCACCCGGCGCACCCAGCACATCCGCCGGGTCGACGTCGACCCGGAGCGGCTGCGGGCGAGCTCCGCGCTCACCCTCGCCCAGGACGACGCCACCGTTCCCCGCGCGGGACTCGAAGGCGCCTTCCAGCCCTCCGTCTCGATGATCGACGCGTTCGTGACGGTGCTCCAGCTCGCCCAGATCATGCTGTACGACCTCGACGGCATGCGCCGCCAGGACAGCAACACGCTGTGGATGCGGCAGACCACCCTCACCGCCTCGCGCCCCGACCGCGGCGACACCGACCTCACGGTCGAGGCCGCGCTGGAGGAGGCGCAGGTGCACCGGATGCGCGGCGAGACGTGGCGCACCCTCGACATCACCGGTGAGCTGCCCGGCCTGACGGTGCGCTCCGCGGTCGCCCACCAGCTCCCGGAAGGCCACGTCGCCCCATGACCCCAGCAGCAGTGATCGCCGGCGTGGGAGGCCACGTGCCGGCCCGCGTCGTGACCAACGACGAACTGGCCGAGCGGTTCGACACGTCGGACGCCTGGATCCGCAGCCGGACCGGCATCGCGCAGCGCCACGTGGTCGAGGCCGGTGTCACCACCAGTGACCTGGCGGCCGAGGCCGGCCGACGGGCGCTGAAGAACGCCGGCGAGGACACGGCCGACCTCGTCATCGTCGCGACGACCAGCCCTGACCGGCCCTGTCCCGCCACCGCGCCCACCGTCGCCGCCAAGCTGGGGCTCGGCGAGGTGCCGGCGTACGACGTGGCCGCGGTCTGCTCCGGCTTCCTGTACGCGCTGCAGGCCGGTGCCGCCGCGGTGCTGGCCGGGTACGCCGAACGCGTCCTGGTCATCGGCGCCGAGGCGTTCAGCACCCTGCTCAGCCCGACCGACCGGACCACGTCGGTCATCTTCGGCGACGGCGCCGGCGCCGTGCTGCTCCGGCCCGGCCGGGCGGACGAGCCGGGGGCCGTGCACGACGTCCAGCTGGCCAGCGACGGCACCATGGCGGACCTGATCACGGTGCGCGGCGGCGGCGCCGAGGAACGCGTCGGCGGCGAGGAACCGCGCGAGGAGCACCGCTGGTTCCAGATGGAGGGCAAGTCGGTCTTCCACGCGGCGGTGCGCCGCATGACGCAGTCCTCCCGCGCCACCCTGGCCCGGACCGGCTGGGACGTCGAGCAGGTCGACCGGCTCGTGGGCCACCAGGCGAACACCCGCATCCTGCACGCCGTCGCGGAGCAGCTCGGCCTGCCGCCCGAGCGCTGTGTGATCAACATCGACCGGGTGGGCAACACCTCGGCGGCGTCCATCCCGCTCGCCCTGGCGCACGGCATGGCCGAGGGCGAACTCCGGACGGGCGACCGCGTGCTGCTGACCGCCTTCGGCGGAGGCGCGACCTGGGGGTCCGCGACCGTGACCTGGCCCGACCTGCCCCCCTCCTGACTCCCCGCCCCCACCGGGCTTCCCGCTCTCCCCCCACCGCCACCCCCCACGGCACCCACACCTCCCACAGAAACGAGGCATCCCATGTCCGGCTCCGTCGCAACGATGATCATCGAAATCCTCACCGGCAAGTTCGACGTCCCCGCCGAGGACGCCACCCGGACGACCGTGCTGGAGGACGTCGAGGTGGACTCGCTGGCCCTGCTGGAGATCTCCCTCATCCTGGAGAAGCGCCTGGGCGTCTCCATAGAGGAGGGCGTGCTGAACTCCCGGCAGACCGTCGAGGAGGCCGCCGAGGTCGTCGCGCGCCTCGACGACACCGCGCCCGCCGCGGTCTGAGCACCGGAACCACCGTGCGCATCGTCCTGCTCCGGCACGGAGAGACCGACCGCAACACCGCCGACCTCTTCCAGGGACAGGCCGACGTGCCGCTCAACGAGGCCGGCGGGCGCCAGGCGCGGCAGGTCGCCGAGACCCTGAGCCCCGGCGCCTGGTCGGCGGTCTACTCCTCCCCGCTGACCCGTGCGGTGGAGACGGCCTCGTACGCGGCGAGCCGCCTCCGGGTGCCGCACCACCTCGTCCACGGGCTGCGCGAGCGGCACCTCGGCGACCTCGACGGCCGGGACCGCGCCGCCTTCGCACGGGAGCACCCCCGCACCCTGCGCAGACTCCTCGACGACCTCGACTACGCCCCGGACGGCGGCGAGAGCGGGCGTGCCGTGCTCTCCCGCGCGGCCCGCGCCCTCGGCGACATCGCGCGGGCGGAGCGGGGGACCGGCGGAGCGGTGCTGGTCGTCACCCACGGCGGCGTCGTGAACCTGCTGGGGCTCGCCCTCACGGGCGGGGCGCCCGGCGCCCGCCCGCTCGTCGCCACCTGCGCCGCGACGTGCCTCGACATCGAGTGGCCCCCGGAGGGCGGGCCGCGCGCCGCGCTCCGGGCCGGCGGGGTCCCCGCGCGGGACTGCGAACCCGACGTCACCCCCGAAGCCGATCCCGGCGGCCCCTCCGTCGCCCTCGACGGCCTCGTATCCGACCGACCCGACCACGAGAAAGCACCGAGACCATGAGCATCGAGATCACCGTCGTCTTCGACGTGGAACCCGACCGTTTCCAGGCCACCCAGGCCGCCTTCCGCGAGCTGTGCGAGGCCACCCGCACCGAGGAGGGCGCCCTCCGCTTCGACGCCCTGCTCTCGGCGGACCACCCGAACTCCGTCGTGCTCGTCGAGGAGTGGGCCGACCAGGACGCCATCGACCTGCACATGAAGCAGCCGTACGTGGCGGAGTTCCTCACCCGGGTCGACGGCGCCTACACCGCCGCGCCGGCCGTGCACCGGCTGCGCCCCCTCGACGTCTGAGCCATGGACGACGAGACACGAGAGCAGCCGCGCGTCCTGATCGTCGGCGCCGGGCCCGTCGGCATGGTGCTCGCCTGCGAACTGCTGACCCACGGCGTGCGGGTGGACATCATCTCCGAGCTGCGCCGGGAGAGCCCGCACTCCCGCGCCACCATCCTGTGGCCGCGCGTCCTGGAACTCCTGGACCGGGTGGGCGTCGGACGGAAGCTGGTCGACAGCGGCCACTACTTCGACCAGATGAACTACTACTCGCAGAAGAAGATGATCGGCCTGGTCCGGTTCGACCGGCTGCGCGGTGTGGCGTACCCCTTCGCCATCACCATCCCGCAGTGGCGGACCGAGCAGGTCCTGGAGAGCCACCTCGCCGAGCTGGGCGGCGCCGTCGCCTACGACACCACCTTCGTCGAGGGCACCCAGGACCGGGACGGGGTCCACTGCGACCTGCGCCTCCCCGACGGCCGCCGGGAGTCCCGCACCTACGACTACGTCGTCGGCGCGGACGGCCACAGGAGCACCGTGCGCGAGGCGTTCGGCTTCGCGTTCGCCGGGCGCACCCTGCGCACCCGGCTCGCGATCACCGACGCCGAGATCCTCGGGGAGACCACCAGCAGCGAGGCGGCCTACTACCTGACCCGCGGCGGCAACATGGTGCTCGCCCCGCTGGGGGACGGGATCTTCCGGGTCGGCGCCAGCGTCCCCGACGGCTGGACGGGCGACCGGCCCGACCGGTCCTTCTTCGAGACGCTGCTCGCGGAGCGGGTCCCCGGGAACCGCCGGCTCGGCGAGATGAAGTTCAGCGGCGTCTTCACCGCGCACGTCCGATCGGCCGGCCGCTACGCCAAGGGCCGCGTCTTCCTCGTCGGCGACGCCGCCCACGCCATGAGCCCCTCGGGAGCCCAGGGCGTGAACACCGGCATCCAGGACGCCGTCAACCTCGGCTGGAAGCTGGCGGGCGTCCTGCGCGGCGACTACCCGGCCGACCTCCTCGCCACCTACGACACCGAACGGCGGCCCGCCGTCGACGCGGTGGCGAACCTGTCGACCCGCCTCGCCCGCATCGGGTTGTACTCCGACCGCGGCCGGACGCTGGCCCGCGACCTCGCCTACCGCGTGGGAAGCGGCACCCGCGCGCTGGAGAAGGTGCTCGCCCCCCGCCTCGCCCAACTGGACACCCACTACGGCGCACGGCAGCGCGGCAGCACGCTCGCCCCCGGCGCACGGGTGCCGCTCGGCTGGCTCGACGCGGGCGGCGTCCCGGTCCTGGCCGTGCACCGGTACACCGTGCTGCTCTGGCCGGGACACCAGTACGGCCACGACGCCTGGGTCTCCCTGGTCGGCTCGCTGCGCGGCGAGCTGTCCGCGGCGACCGTGCACGACCTCGGCGGACGCCCGACCGGTCCGCTGCTGCCCCGGCTTCCCCGGACGGCACACGCCCTGCTGGTGCGCCCCGACGGCCACCTCGACGCGGCCGTGCCCCTCGACGTCCACCGGCCCGCGCACACCGTCCGGGCCGTCGCCGAGGCGCTGAGCCGGCGCAGCATCGGACCCGACGTCCCGGCCGCGCTGCGCACGGCCGTCTGAACCACCCTCCACCCCACCCGCAGAAGGAGCACACCATGACCGACACCACCGCACCCCGCGTCGTCCTGACCGAGGTCGACGACATGACCCCCGAACAGCTCGCCGTCTACGAGAAGTTCCAGTCCAACCTCACCAGGGCCCTGCTGCTCACCAAGAACTCGGCCGCGGCCCACCTCGCCCTCGGCGGGACCTTCACCGTCGGCCTGCTCGGTCTGCTCGACCGCGAGGTCGTCGTCCTGCGCGTGGCCCACCTGCGCGACAGCGAGTTCGAGCGGTTCCTGCACTACCCGCTCGCGCGGAAGGCCGGCCTGGACGACCTGGAGATCAAGGCGATCGAGGAGGCCGACTACGCCCAGCTGCCGCCCGAGCGCGCGGCCCTGGTCCGGTACGTCAGCGAGTGCATGGAGGACCACAAGGCCAGTGCGGAGACCTTCTTCGCCCTGCGCGCCTTCTACTCCCAGAACGAGATCGCGGAGATCACCCACCTCGCGGGGCACAGCGCCATGACCGCGATGTACCTGGCCAGCCTCGACATCCCGATCGACGAGGGCATCGCCTCCTGGGGCCGGCTGACCGAGGTCCGGGACGCCGCCCAGGGCGACTCGGCCTGAGGGGAGCGACGTGCAGTACGTCCGGCTGGGGTCCTCCGGCCTGAAAGTGTCCCGCCTGGCCCTCGGATGCATGAGCTACGGCGAGCCGGGACTGGGGACCCACCCCTGGTCGCTGGGCGAGGACGAGAGCCTTCCCCACATCGCCCAGGCGCTCGACCTCGGCATCAACTTCTTCGACACCGCGAACATCTACTCGCTGGGCACCAGCGAGGAGTTCCTCGGTCGCGCGCTGCGGAAGCTGACGCGCCGCGAGGACGTCGTCGTCGCGACCAAGGTGTACGAGAAGATGGACGACAACCCCCTCTCCGGAGGGCTGTCGAGGTCGGCGATCCACCGTGAACTGGACGCCAGCCTGCGGCGCCTGGGCACGGACTACGTCGACCTCTACATCGTCCACCGCTGGGACTACGACACCCCCGTGGAGGAGACGATGGAGGCGCTGCACGACGTCGTGCGCGCCGGGAAGGTCCGCTACATCGGCGCCTCCTCCATGCACGCCTGGCAGCTGGCGAAGGCGCAGTACGTCGCCGACCTGCACGGCTGGACGCGGTTCGTGAGCATGCAGAACCACTACAACCTCCTCAACCGGGAGGAGGAGCGGGACATGCTCCCGTTCTGCCGCGAGGAGGGCGTGGGGGTGACGCCGTGGAGCCCGCTGGCCCGGGGCCGTCTCGCGCGGCCCTGGGACACGGAGTCACGGCGCACCGCGGGCGACCCGATCCAGGACCGCTTCTACGGCCCCACCGAGCGGGCCGACCGGGAGGTCGCCGCCGCGGTCGCGGAGATCGCCGCCGAACGCGGCGTCCCCATGGCCCAGGTGGCCCTCGCCTGGATGCTGGGGCGGCCCGGCATCACCGCTCCCGTGGTGGGGGCGACCCGTCCGCACCACCTCACGGACGCCGTGGCCGCCCTCGGCCTGGAACTGGACGCCGCCGAGACCGCACGGCTCGAAGCACCGTACGTACCGCACGCCGTCGTCGAATACGTCTGATCGTGGAACAGGTGGATGTGACATGGGAATAGCCGACTACGCCCTGGCGCGGCCGCGCGGCAGGCGCACCGTCGCCGAGGTGAGCCGGGCCTCGGGGTACACCCCCGAGAAGCTGGCGCAGGTCCTGCCGTCGGGGACCTTCTCGGTGCTCGCCGACGACGAGACGCCGTGGGGCCTGGGCATCGACGCCGCGCGCGACCTCTTCCGGCGCACGCCGGTGCCGCTCGACGAGATCGGCCTGGTGATCTACGCGGGCGGCGCCGACTGGGGCGCCCCCTTCTGGTCGCCCGCCGCGAAGATCGCCGGGGAACTCGGCATCGAGAACGCGCACTGCTTCGAGGTCTCCAACTTCTGCAACGCCGGCATGGTCGCGGTCAAGCTGGCGGACGAGCAGGTCCGGTCCGGTGCGCACCGGCACGCGCTGGTGATCGTCTCCGACCGGCTCAGCCGGCTGGTGGACTACTCGACCGGGTACTTCGAGCTGTTCAACTTCGCGGACGGCGCGACCGCGGTCCTGCTGTCGGAGCAGGGCCGGTACGAGGTGCCGGCCGCCGCGCACCGCACCGAGCCCCAGTGGGTCGACTCCTACTTCGGGGTGCTCCGGGACGGCGACGTGAAGGTGGAGCGCGGGGACCGGCTCGACGGCCTGGGGGAGGCGTTCCTGGCCAACTTCACCGGCCTCACGCACCGCGTGCTCGCCGAGATCGGCGCGACCGTGGACGACGTCGCCCACTTCCTGGTGACACACGGCAACCAGGACACGCAGCGAAAGTACCTCGCGGAGCTCGGGGTGCCGGAGAGCCGGAGCGTCTTCCAGTACCACCTGGACGGGCACCTCGGCGGTTCCGATCCCTTCCAGGCGCTCCGTGAGCTGGAGGACGGCGACCGTGTCCGCAGCGGTGACCTGGTGATCGTGGCGACCGGGGGCTCCGGCTTCACCTGGGGCGTCACGGCGCTGCGCCACGTGTGACGCGCCCGCGAAGACGAAGGGGCCCGGCCGGTGTCCACCGGCCGGGCCCCTTCGCCGTGCTCAGCCGGCGTGGGACTCCAGGTCCACCCGCAGCAGCCGGAGCGACGCCTCGTGCGGCGAGTCGGGCTCGGCGTGGTAGAACTTCAGGATGTTGCCGTCCGGGAGTTGCGCGGACTGGTACATCAACTCCAGTTCACCGACCACGGGATGGTCGAAGAGCTTCGTGCCCTCCACGCAGTTGGCCACGTCCTGGCGACACCACAGCGCACCGAACTCGGCACTGTGGATGGTGAGTTCGCCGATGAGGGCGGCCAGCTCGGGGTCGTGGCGGTGGCTTCCGGAGATGAAGCGCAGATAGGCGACGTTCGCCTCGGACTCCGTTCGCCAGTCGGCGTAGAGCGACCGCACCTCGTCGTCCAGGAAGTTCATCTTGATGATGTTGGGGCGCCGGACCGGGTCGTCGACGAGGTCGAAGTCGAGGTGCGGCGCGAACAGCGAGTGGAACAGCGGGTTCCAGCCGACGAGGTCGCAGCGGTAGTTGAGCACCGCCGCGGCGACGGAGTCGAGCGTCTCCAGGAGCATGCGGGTCGGGGCGGCGAGCTGCCCGTCCCGGGGCTTGTTCCGCCCGGGCTGCTCGGGCGACCCGATCTTGAGCAGGTAGTCCTGCTCGTCGCTGTTCAGCTCCAGCGCCCGGGCGATGGAGAGCAGCACCTGCGGCGAGGCGTGCGCGGTGTGCGACTGCTCCAGCCTGGTGTAGTAGGTCTGGCTGACCCCGGCGAGGGTCGCCACCTCCTCGCGGCGCAGGCCCGGGACCCGGCGCGCGCCGCCCGAGCGCAGTCCTCTCTGCTCGGGCCGGACGCGCTCACGCATCTGCCGAAGGTAACTGCCGAGGTCCGCGTTCATGATCTGGTCCACCTCTCTCATTATGAAGAGCCCCGGCGCGATGGCAATCGGCACCGGGCTCATGGCAGCAAGCGGCCGGTGAGCGGAGACTCCGCTCACCGGCCGCGGACGACGACCGCGCGGGGGAATCAGACGGTCGTCGTCGTCCTGGGGGAGCGGGCGCGCAGCACGAGCCACAGCACGAGGCCGACCACGACCTGTACCGTGCCGGTCACGCCGATCGCGGTGTGGATGCCGGTGAGTTCCTCGGCGGCCGTCACGGGCCCCTGCCCGATGACGCCGGCGAAGACCGCGCTGACCAGCGGGATGCCGATGGCGATGCCGACCTGCTGGCTCTGCGTGGCCATGCCCGTCGCCATGCCCTGCGCGTCGGCGTCGGCCGACGAGGTGGCGATCACCATGAAGCAGAGCGCGGCGAGCATCGAGAAGAAGGCGTTGACGAACTGGGTGGCGATCAGCGGGATCAGCCAGGAGGAGTCGGCCGAGGCCCACACGCCGAACAGCATGAAGGCTCCCTGGAAGAACAGTGCGATCCCGAGCAGCGAGTGCGGCGGCACCTTCTGCAGGATGCGGGGGCCGACCACACCGGCGATGATCTGCCCGACGCCGATGCCCAGGAGCACGAGTCCCGCGGTCATGGACGACAGCCCGAGGACGTTCTGCACGTAGAGACCGGTGAAGAAGATCAGCGCGGTCTCGCCGCCGAAGATGAAGAGGGCGGCCAGGTTGCCGAAGGCCATGTCCGGCTTCTTGAGGATCTTCACCGGGACCAGGGCGTCGGCGGTACGGCTCTCCACGGCCCAGAAGGCGCCGAGCAGGACGGCGGCGGCGGCCAGGGAGAGACCGGCGACGGCGTCCAGTCCCTCCTCGCCGACGCGGGTGACGCCGTAGATGCCGGCGAACATGCCCAGGGTGATCAGCACCGCACCGGGCACGTCGATGCGGCTGCGCCGCTCGGCCCGGCTCTCCTCCACGACCAGGGGCACCACCACGAGGGCGGCGAGGGCCACGGGGATGTTGATGAAGAAGGCCCAGCGCCAGGAGAGGACGTCGGTCAGCACGCCGCCCAGAATGGCGCCGACGCTGAACCCGCCGCTCATCATGATGCTGTTCAGCCCCAGGGCACGGGCGCGCAGCGTGGGCTCGGTGAAGGCGGTGGTGAGCAGTGCGAGCGCGGCCGGGGTGACCGCCGCGGTGGCCAGGCCCTGGAGGGTGCGGGCCACCAGCAGCATCGCCGGGCTGCCGGCGACGCCGCCGAGCAGCGACGAGACGGCCAGGACGACCATGCCGCCCATGAAGATGCGCCGCCGGCCGACGAAGTCGCCGACCCGGCCGAAGACGAGGGTGCAGCCCGCGGCGGTCAGCGCGAACATCGTCGTGATCCATTGCAGGCTTCCCGTCGAGAAGCCGAGGGAGACCCCGACCTCAGGGAGAGCCACGTTCAGTACGGAGAAGTCTGCGGCCATCATGAACTGGGACGCCAGGAGGACGACGAGAGCCGCCGTCTGGCGGCCGCTCATCCGCACGGCTCCCGATGCCGCGACGTTCGTCTGCGCGGTTTCAACGCTAGTCATGGCTCCACCCTGATCGGAGCCGGGAAGACCAGCCAGCCCTTGCCTGGGGCCACCACAGCCGAGGGTGGTACTGCCGGTGACACCCTCGTGAGGGTCCGGTTCGGCCGTCAGCCGGGGCCGAGTCCGGGGGCGCCCCAGAGCGGGAACCAGCGCTCCAGGTCCCCCTCCATCGCGAGCTCGCCCTTCAGCAGGCCCCGCACCTGGAGTTCGAGGGCGTTGTCGCGGGCCTCGGCGCCGTCCGCGAGCGGCGCGAAGGGGTAGAACGTGCCGCGCTTGCAGAGGTACACGAGGGCGAGGTCGCGCGCGCGGCGCCGGTCGGGTTCCGGGCCGGTCACCGGTGCGCGGAACGCGGTGAGGGAGCAGAGCAGGTTCGCGCCGAAACCGGCCTCCTCCAGGAGCGAGTGCACCGCGTGCAGGTCGTTGACCAGCGAGATCAGGTCCTCGGCGGGCCGCCGGACGGTCAGCCAGGTGTAGCCGTACGCGTCCGAGGCGTAGGTCACGGGGTACGCCCCCGGTGCCGCGTCCCCGTTGTTGTCCGGCCCCTCTTCCGGCCCCTCCTCGGGCCCCGCCGTCACCGCCACGTCGAGCAGGTCCCGTACGTCCTCCTTCAGGCGGGCGAAGGCGCCGCCCTCCACCGCGGCGAAGCACACCGACGCCGCGCCGGCCGGTGCGAAGCCGGTACCCGCCTGGAGGGTGAGCGCGGCGGCCGGGAGGCCGAAGAGGCGGTCCAGGTCGGGCCGGACCGGCCGGCCGCGCCCCAGGATGCCGTCCAGGAGGCCCACGCCGTCACACCTCGCCGAGTCCGGCCGAGATCCGCGCCAGCTGGTCGAGCCGCTGCTCCAGGGTGGGGTGGGTGGAGAGCAGCCGGCCCAGGCTCTCCTTGGAGGAGAAGGCGGGCGCGAACCAGAAGGCGTTGTACGGCTCCGCCTTGCGCAGGTCCCTCGTCGGGATGCGGGCCATCTCGCCGCTCACCTTGGTGAGCGCGGAGGCCAGCGCCGACGGCCGGCCGGTGAGGAGCGCGGCGGCCCGGTCGGCGGCCAGCTCGCGGTAGCGGGACAGCACCCGGGTGAGCAGGAAGCTGACGACGTAGACGGCCGCGCTGACGACGGGCACGAGGATCACCGCGGCGCCCATGGTGGCGTCCCGGCTGCGCCCGAGACCGCTGTAGAGCACCACCCGCGTCATCATCCCGGCGAGCACGCCGAGGAAGGACGCCACGGTCATGACGGCGACGTCCCGGTGCGCCACGTGCGACATCTCGTGCGCGAGGACGCCCTCCAGCTCCTCCGGCTCCAGGCGGCGCAGCAGGCCGGTGGTGACGCAGACCAGGGCCGTCTTCTCGCCGCGGCCGGTGGCGAAGGCGTTCGGCACGTCGCTCTCGGCGATCGCCACCTTCGGCTTCGGCATGTCGGCCAGGGCGCAGATCCGGTCCACGGTGCCGTGCAGCTCCGGCGCCTGCTCGCGGGTCACTTCGCGCGCGCCCATCCCCAGCGCGGCGATCCGGTCGCTGAACCAGAACTGTCCGACGAACAGCGCGCCCGCGACCAGCAGGACGATGGGCCAGGACCCGCGCAGCAGCACCATCAGGACGCCGACGAAGACCACGTACAGCAGTCCGATCAGGAACATCGTCGTCGCCATGCGGGCCGTGAGGCCCCGGTCCGGGGCGTAGCGCGAGCGGGTCGAGGTGGGCATTCCCGCACCCCCTTCCGCGCCTGGGCGGGACCGGCTTCCCGCTCCCTCCTGCCAGTGTGCGCCCCCGCGCGGCGGAACGGGCGGACGGCCGGTGCCGGCCGCCCTCCGGACGAGGCCGCCTGCCGGGGGAGTGCGCTCCGGTGCTCGTGCGTTCGCGAACCGTACCGGCGCGGGCCGCCCGGTGCGGCCCGGGTGGACCGGGGAGGGGCCCCCGGTCCGGTGGCCGGACCCGGAGGGATCGACATCGCAGCGGCGACGGAAGAAGTCGAAGATCCGTTGCAAAATTTGCACATGCGGGAGCGTGGGGACGTAGGGGAAGGTGTCGGTCCGGTTGGCGCTGCTGTATCGCGGGAAGGCGTGCCGGGGTGGGTGCCCCCGCGGACAGGTGCGATGAGGGCGGGTGGATGCCGGCACAGGCCCTGATTGTCGAGCAATTACGAAATCAGCGCGATATCTTGCGTTCACTTGTTGGGGGTGGTTGAGTGTGCCGCGCCCCACAACGCAGACGCCGACCGACGGTGGGGCCACCTCCACGCTCTTGCCCGAAGGGGACCACCCGATGAGAAGTGCCAGGTTCCGCCGTACCCGCCGCGCCAGCGCGGTCACCCTCGTCTCCGCCATGACGCTGACCGCGCTCGCGGCCTGCGGCACGAGCAGCAGCGACAACGAGGGTGGCGGTACGTCGCAGGCGACCGGCTCGGCCGACGCCTCCGCCCCGCTGGACCCGAAGACCAAGGTCTCGATCACGATCGACTGCATGCCCCCGGCGGCGAAGGCGGCGGAGCTCAAGGAGTGGAAGGAGGACGTCGCCGCCTTCAACAAGATCTACCCGAACGTCACGATCGAGGGCCGGTCGACCCCCGGACAGTGTCTGGAGCCGCCGCGCTTCACCGCGATGCTCAAGGCCAAGTCGCAGCCGGACGTCTTCTACACCTACTTCACGGACCTGCCGCAGGTCCTGTCCGAGGACGGCGCCACGGACATCTCCGCGTACGTCAGCGACAAGACGGTCCCCGGTCTGAAGGACATCGACCCCAACGTCCTCGGCACCCTCAAGAAGGACGGCAAGCTCTACGGCCTGCCCACCAGCAACTACACCATGGGCCTGCTGATCAACCGCAAGCTCTTCAAGGACGCCGGCCTGAACCCCGACGCCCCGCCGCGCACCTGGGACGAGGTCCGGGCGGCCGCGAAGAAGATCGCGGGCCTCGGCAACGGCGTCGCCGGCTTCGGCGAGTACAGCGCGGGCAACACGGGCGGCTGGCACTTCACCGCGCAGATGTACAGCCTCGGCGGCGACGTGGTGGACGCGAGCGGCAAGAAGGCGGCCTTCAACGGCGAGCTCGGCAAGCAGCTCGCCAAGAACCTCCACGCGATGCGCTGGGAGGACGACAGCATGGGCAAGACCCAGCTCCTCCAGTGGGGCGACCTGCAGAAGCAGATAGCCACCGACAAGCTCGGCATGTTCCTCGCCGCCCCCGACGACATCACGTACATGGTCCAGCAGCTGGGCGCCAAGTACGACAACTTCGGCATGGGCCCGATCCCCGGCGGCAAGAACACCCTCGCCGGCGGCAACGGCTACATGATCAAGAAGGGCATCTCCCCGGACAAGGTCAAGGCCGGCATCGCCTGGCTGAACTTCAAGTTCACCACGGTCGGCAAGGGCCAGTTCGACTGGGCGCGCACCAAGTCCGACGACCTCCCCGTCGGACTTCCGCAGCCCAACTTCTGGCTGAACGACTCGAAGAAGACCGACGACGCGTCGCGGACGGCCAACGCCACCATGCCGGTCGCCAACTTCAAGGCGTTCATGGACAACCCGGTCGCCGGCAAGGCCGAGCCGCCGAAGGCCCAGGAGATCTACAAGGTCCTGGACAACGTGATGTCCGGCATCCTCACCAACAAGGACGCCGACGTCGACAAGCTCCTCTCGACCGCCGAGTCCCAGGTCAACCAGGTCCTGGCCAACCAGTGACGGAACCGGGCGGGGCGGGGCGTCCTCCCCTCCCCGCCCCGCCCGGCACCCCCGGCACGGCAGCAGACACGGCAGTCCCGTACCAAGGAGCACGAATGTCGGCCCCGAGCATCACCCCGAGCAAGGCGCGGCCTTCCCGCCACTCCCAGCCGGACCGAGGCGGCCCCCCTGCCCCGGGCGGCGCCCTCGCCAGGAACCTGCGGCGCAATCTGACGGCCCACGCCTTCCTCATCGGAGCCGTCGTCTGCTTCGCCCTCTTCTCCTGGTACCCGATGGTCCGCGAGTTCCTCCTGGCCTTCCAGAAGACCGAGAGCGGCAGGACGGTCTGGGTCGGCTGGGACAACTTCAAGACCGTCTTCAACGACCCGGCCTTCTGGCAGGCGTGGGGCAACACGCTCTGGTACACCGCCCTCGCCCTGGTCCTCGGCTTCGCCGTGCCCTTCGTCCTCGCCCTCACCATCAACGAGTTCCGCCACGGCAAGGGGTACCTGCGGCTCCTGGTCTACCTGCCCGTCATGCTTCCCCCGGTCGCCGCCGTGCTGCTCTTCCAGTACCTGTACGACCCGGGCTACGGCCTCCTCAACGAGCTGCTCCGCTTCCTGCACCTGCCCGAGCAGCAGTGGCTCCAGGACGCCGACACCGCGATGCTCTCCCTGGTCATCGCCTCGACCTGGATGAACATGGGCGGGGCCACCCTGATCTACCTCGCCGCGCTCCAGGGCATCCCCGGCGAGCTGTACGAGGCGGCGGAGCTCGACGGCGCGGGCCTGCTCCGCAAGATCTGGCACGTCACGATCCCGCAGACCCGCCTCATCCTGTCGCTGATGCTGCTCATGCAGGTCATCGCGACCATGCAGGTCTTCGTCGAACCCTTCCTGCTCACCGGCGGCGCCGGACCGGAGGGATCGACCACCACCGTCGTCTACCTCATCTACCAGTACGCCTTCAACTTCAACAACTACGGTGCCGCGGCGGCTCTCGGACTGCTCCTTCTCGTACTGCTCGCCGGGTTCTCGGCGGCGTACGTCAAGCTCAGCCGCGCCGAGGACGAGTAGGGCCGGGGGAACAGCCATGTCCACACGTACGCTCATCTCGCCGGCCGTCCTCGCCAAACCGCGCGGCAAGCGCCTCTACTGGGGCGCCTTCGCCCTGGTCGTCGGCGGCTTCACCGCGGTGTTCCTCGGCCCCCTGTACTGGCTGGTCTCCAGCGGTTTCAAGGACACCCAGGAAGTCGTCCGGACCCCGCCGACCCTGGTGCCGGAGAGCTTCACGCCCGAGAACTACAGCCGCGCCTGGGAGGTCATGGACCTCTCCTCCCTGCTGTTCAACACCTTCTACTACGCCTTCGGCGCCCTCGCCTTCCAGCTCGTCCTCGACGTGGCCGCTGCCTACTCGCTGTCGAAGCTGCGGCCCGTGCTGGGCAAGGCCATCCTCGGCATGATGCTCGCCACCCTGATGATCCCGGCGACCGTCCTCATCGTCCCGCAGTACCTCACCGTCCTCGACGTGCCGATCGTCGAGCGCAACCTGCTCAACACCCCGTGGGCGATCTGGCTGCCGTCCGTCACCAACGCCTTCAACATCTTCCTGCTGAAGCGGTTCTTCGACTCCATCCCGAAGGACCTCCTCGACGCCGCGTCGATCGACGGCGCGAGCCCGATGCGCGTCCTGTGGTCGATCGTCCTGCCGATCTCCCGGCCCATCCTCGGGGTGGTCTCGATCTTCGCCGTGGTCGGCGTCTGGAAGGACTTCCTCTGGCCGATGCTGACCCTGCCCGACCCCGCCAAGCAGACGCTCAACGTGGGCATCTACTCGCTCTCCAACGGGGTCCCGGTCAACATCCTCATCGCCGCCCTCACCATCGCCTCGCTGCCGACCCTCATCGTCTTCCTGATCTTCCAGCGGAACATCATGGGCGGCCTGGCCGCGGGCAGCCTCAAGGGCTGACGCCCTCCCCGCCCTTCCCCTGAAGCCTTCGCCGCCGCCCCGGGCCCATCCTGACCCCGCTTGTCCGGCGCGGCGGCGAAGTACCCCTCCCTGCCCGAAAGGACCGTCACGTGGCAGCCCCCACTTCGTCCCGCACCGCCGACTGGTGGCGCGACGCCGTCATCTACCAGGTCTACCCGCGCAGCTTCGCCGACGGCGACGGCGACGGCACCGGGGACCTCGCGGGCGTCCGGGCGAGACTGCCCCACCTCGCCGAACTCGGCGTCGACGCCGTCTGGTTCACCCCCTGGTACGCCTCACCGATGATCGACGGTGGCTACGACGTCGCCGACTACCGCGCCATCGACCCCGCCTTCGGCACCCTCGACGAGGCCGAGAAGCTCATCGCCGAGGCCGCCGCACTCGGCCTGCGCGTCATCGTCGACATCGTGCCCAACCACGTCTCCGACCGGCACGCCTGGTTCAGGGCCGCCCTCGCCGCCGGCCCCGGCAGCCCGGAGCGGGCCCGCTTCCACTTCCGCCCCGGCCGCGGCGAGAACGGCGAACTCCCGCCCAACGACTGGCCCTCGCAGTTCTCCGGCAACACCTGGACCCGCGTCCCGGACGGCGAGTGGTACCTCCACCTCTTCACCCCCGAGCAGCCCGACCTCAACTGGTCCCACCCCGACGTCCGCCGCGAGCACGAGGACGTGCTGCGCTTCTGGTTCGCCCGCGGCGTCGCCGGCGTGCGCATCGACTCCGCCGCCCTGCTCACCAAGGACCCCGACCTGCGGGACTTCGTCGAGGGCGTCGACCCCCACCCGTACATCGACCAGGACGAGATCCACGACGTCTACCGCTCCTGGCGGGCGATAGCCGACGAGTACGACGGCGTCTTCGTCGGCGAGGTCTGGCTCCCCGACGCCGAGCGCTTCGCCCGCTACCTCCGCGCCGACGAGCTCCACACCGCCTTCAACTTCAACTTCCTCGCCTGTCCCTGGGAGCCCGCACGGCTCCGCGCCACCATCGACGACACGCTCGCCGAGCACGCCCCCGTCCACGCTCCCGCCACCTGGGTCCTCTGCAACCACGACGTCACCCGCACCGTGACCCGGTACGGACGCACCGACACCGCCTTCGACTTCGCCACGAAGGCGTTCGGCACCCCCACCGACCTGGAGCTCGGCGACCGCCGCGCCCGCGCCGCCGCCCTGCTCACCCTCGCCCTGCCCGGCTCCGTCTACCTCTACCAGGGCGAGGAACTGGGCCTGCCCGAGGCCGACATCCCGCGCGACCGCATCCAGGACCCCATGCACTTCCGCTCCGGCGGCACCGACCCCGGCCGCGACGGCTGCCGGGTACCCCTGCCCTGGGAGGCCGAGGCACCCTCGTACGGCTTCGGCGCGGGCGACGACCCGTGGCTGCCGCAGCCCGACGACTGGGCCCGCTACGCCGTCGACCGGCAGTCCGCCGACCCCGGCTCCATGCTCAGCCTCTACCGCACCGCGCTCGAACTCCGGCGCACCGTGGCCGGGTTCGGCGACGGCCCCCTCACCTGGCTCCCCGCCGGGGACGGCGTCCTCGCCTTCACCCGCACCGACGGCCTGATCTGCGCGGTCAACCTCTCCGGCGGCTCCGTCGCGCTCCCCGCCCACGAGGAGCTGCTCCTCGCCAGCGGCCCGCTCGACCCCGACGGCTCCCTCCCCCGGGACACGGCCGTCTGGCTGCGGTCCTGAACCCGCGGGCCGCCCCGGAGACACCGTGCGCGGAGCACGGGAGCGCTCCCGGCGGCCCGCCGCCGGACCCCACCGCGCGGCCGAGGCCGCTCAACGCCGACTCCGTCGGCCGCGCCGCGCGGTGGTCGCGGCCGGGACCCTGACCCGGCCAGGACGGACGCCCTGTTCCCGATCCGTGGGGGGCCGGGAGCAGGGCCTCCCGTCCCAGCGAGAAGCACGGACTCCGGGCAGGCCGCCATCGGCCTGCCCGGAGTCCGGTCGTCACCACCCCTCCCCAGCAGAGAAGCGAGCCGAGATGATCCCCAGCCGCGTTCCCTCACGCGTACGCAACGGCGCGAGAGCCACCGCCGTCGCCTGCGCCCTCCTCTGCCTCGGCCAGGCGGCCGACGGCATCGCCGCCGCCTCGCCCGCCGATCCCGACCGCACGTCCGCCGCCGGCCCCGTCGTCACCCGGGCCGGGCTCGACCCGTCCCTGGTCGCGGGCCGCGGCGCCGCCGTCGCCTTCGACGAGCAGGAGGCGGAGAACGCCCGCACCACCGGCACCGTCATCGGCCCGGACCGCACCGCGTACACCCTCCCGTCGGAGGCGTCGGGGCGGAAGGCGGTCCGCCTGGTACCCGGGCAGTACGTCGAGTTCACCCTGCCCCGCGCCGCCAACGCCCTGACCGTCCGCTACAGCATCCCGGACGCCGCGGGCGGCGGCGGGATCACCGCGCCCCTCGACGTCACCGTCGACGGACGCCACCGCCGCACGATGACGCTGACGTCGCAGTTCTCCTGGCTCTACAACCAGTACCCCTTCACCAACGACCCCGGCGCGGACCTCCTGCACCCGGACTGGTGGCTCGCCGAGTGCGCCTGCGTCCCTGCCGCCACCACCCCCGCGCCCGAGATCGCCAAGCCCTTCCGGCCCACCCACTTCTACGACGAGCAGCGCCTGCTCCTCGGCCGGACCCACCAGGCCGGCGACCGGGTCCGCCTCACCGTCCCGGCCGGCAGCGCCGCGGCCTGGACCGTGATCGACCTCCTCGACACCGAACTGGTCGCCGCCCCGCACGTGGAGCGCGGCGGGATCGACGTCCGCGCCTTCGGCGCCGACCCGACCGGGCGCCGCGACGCGGCCCCCGCCATCGAGCGCGCCATCGCCCTCGCCCGCAGGACGGACCGGCCCGTCTACCTGCCGCCGGGCACCTTCCGGGTCGACCGGCACATCGTCGTGGACGACGTCACCGTCGTCGGCGCGGGCAACTGGCACACCGTCCTCAAGGGCCGTCAGGGCACCCTGGCCGAACCCGCCCCCGGCGGCTCCCGGCACACCGGGGTCGGCCTGTACGGCAGGAGCGCCGCCGAGGGCGGCAGCCGCGACGTGCACCTCTCCGGCTTCGCGATCGAGGGCGACGTCCGCGAGCGCGTCGACACCGACCAGGTCAACGCGATCGGCGGCGCGATGAGCGACTCCACCATCGACGGCCTGTACCTGCACCACACCAAGGTCGGCCTCTGGTTCGACGGGCCCATGCGGAACGTGAGGGTCACGAACAACGTGATCACCGACCAGATCGCCGACGCGCTCAACTTCCACACCGGCGTCACCGACTCGCTCGTCGCGCACAACTTCGTCCGCAACAGCGGCGACGACGGTCTCGCCCTCTGGTCGGAGAAGACCGCCGACGCCCGCAACACCGTCACCCGCAACACCGTGCAGTCGCCCACCCTCGCCAACGGCATCGCCGTCTACGGCGGAACGGACACCACGGTCAGCGGCAACCTGGTCGCCGACCCCGTCCGCGAGGGCAGCGGTCTGCACGCCGGCGCCCGCTTCGGCGCCGAACCCTTCACCGGCTTCCTCCGCTTCACGGACAACACCACCGTCCGCGCCGGCACGCTCGACCTCAACTGGCGGATCGGCCTGGGCGCGCTCTGGTTCTACGCCCTGGACGGCTCGATCGACGCCGACGTGCGGGTCACCGGGGACCACTACCTCGACTCCACCCACAACGCGATCATGCTGGTCAGCGAGTACGGGGTGAAGGACCGCTTCTCCGTCCCGTCGGTCCACTTCAAGGACATCCGCGTCGACGGCACCGGCAACTCGGTGGTCAGCGCCCGCACCAAGGGCTCCGCCACCTTCGAGAACGTCGACGCCCGCAACGTGGGTGCCGTCGGCGTGAACAACTGCGGATCGTTCAACTTCCCCGCCACCGGCTCGGAGTTCGCGCTGGAGGACCGCGGCGGCAACGACGGCGGCTGGCTCGCCCCCTGGCTGCTGCCGAACACCATCACCTGCGACGACCGCCCGCCGGTGGTCGCGCCGCCGGCCCCGGCGCCCTGGTGAGCCCCCTGCGCCGTCGTACGACGGCCTGAGGGGCCCTTCGGGGGCGCGGCCGAGGGTCCGCGCCCCCGAAGGGCACGGCACGAGGACGCGTTCTGCCGTGTCGCGGACACATCCCGGAAACGGGCCGCGCGGACGGGCCGCGTTTTTGCGTCATGCGTCATCTTCCTCAGGGAAATTGGCGCAATTGACTTGCATATTTTGCGCTAGACTTGCGTGCATGACGCGACGACTTGCCCAGGTGGCGAAGAAGGTGGGGGTCAGCGAGGCGACGGTCAGTCGTGTCCTCAATGGCAAGCCCGGGGTCTCGGAGGCGACCCGTCAGTCGGTGCTGACGGCGCTGGACGTCCTCGGGTACGAACGTCCGACGCAACTGCGCGGCGAGCGCGCCCGGCTCGTCGGCCTCGTCCTCCCCGAACTGCAGAACCCCATCTTCCCGGCGTTCGCCGAGGTCGTCGGCGGGGCGCTCGCCCAGCAGGGGCTCACCCCCGTGCTGTGCACCCAGACCAAGGGAGGGGTGTCGGAGGCCGACTACGTGGAACTGCTGCTCCAGCAGCAGGTCTCCGGTGTGGTCTTCGCCGGCGGCCTGTTCGCGCAGGCCGACGCCCCGCACGACCACTACTACCGGCTCGCCGAGCGCAACATCCCGGTCGTCCTCATCAACGCCCCCATCGAGGGGCTCGACTTCCCCTGCGTCTCCTGCGACGACGCCGTGGCCGTCGAGCAGGCGTGGCGGCACCTCGCCTCCCTGGGGCACGAGCGGATCGGCCTGGTGCTCGGCCCCGAGGACCACGTGCCGTCGCGCCGCAAGCTGGAGGCCGCCAGGGTGGCCGCGAAGGCGGCCGGCCTGGACTGGGACGACGAACTGGTGGAGCGGTCCATCTTCTCGCTGGAGGGCGGGCAGGCCGCGGCCTCGCGCCTGCTCGACCGCGGGGTGACGGGCTTCGTGTGCGGCAGCGACCCGCTCGCCCTCGGGGCGATCAGGGCCGCCCGCAGGCGGGGGCTCAAGGTCCCCTCCGACGTGTCCGTCGTCGGCTTCGACGACTCCGCCTTCATGACGTGCACGGAGCCGCCGCTGTCGACCGTCCGTCAGCCCATCGAGGCGATGGGGCGGGCCGCGGTCGACCTGCTGTGCGCCCAGATCCAGGGGACGCAGCAGCACCCCGGCGAGCTGCTCTTCGAGCCCGAACTCGTCGTACGCGGCTCGACGGCCCCGCCGCCCGCCCGCTGACCGGCCGGCCCCGGCCGACGGCCCCATTCCTTCCCTCCCGCCTTTTCCCGCACGACAACTGACCGCACGTCACCCGACGGCACCGGTATCTCCGCCCCGAGCGGCTCCGATACCGGTGCCGTCGGCGTTTCCGGGAGTTGACGGTTGTTTGCAAGTGGACGAGAACCGTTGACAAAGTCGTCATGCAGTAGAAACCTTGCGGCTTGGCGGCGCAAATGAGTCACAGAGTTACTCAAGAAGATAGCTAGCCGTCATCGATCCTTGTCGGAGTCATGTCGGGCTCCTGGCGCGTGCACCTGTCGAACGCTCTCCCGAGTTCCCCTCGCGCGTCCTTTCGGCGAGGGGTGCCCCCGGGCGGAGGCAGGCCATGAGCCGCGCCCGCATCGCGGAGAGGTCACCATGAGAGGCACACATCCGAGCAGGCGGTTGGGGGTCGGCCTGCTGACAGCGGGTCTGATATCCGTCGGACTGCTCCCCGTCCCCGCACAGGCGGCGGGCGAGACCAACCTCGCGCTCGGCAGAGCGGCGACGGCCGGCGGCGCCCACGGCGCCTACCCGGCCTCGAACGTCACCGACGGAAGCCAGCAGTCCTACTGGGAAGGCCCGTCGGGATCCTTCCCCCAGTGGGTGCAGGTCGACCTCGGCACCCAGGTCGATCTCGACCGCCTCGCACTGAAACTGCCCACCGGCTGGGAGACGCGCAGCGAGTCCCTCGCCGTCCTGGGCAGCGCCGACGGCAGCTCGTTCAGCACCCTCGTCGCCGGCCAGGCACGCGCGTTCAACCCGTCCACCGCGAACACGGTGAACATCGAACTCCCGGCCGCCACCGCCCGGTTCGTCCGCGTCCAGGTGGCGTCCAACACGGGATGGAACGCCGCCCAGCTCTCCGAGGTGGAGGTGTACGGCGACACCGCCGGCGGCGGCGACCCCGGTGATCCGCCCCCGGTCACCGGTACGAACCTGGCGAAGAACAAGCCCATCGAGGCGACCTCCACGACCCAGAACTACACGGCCGCCCAGGCCAACGACGACAACACCGGCACCTACTGGGAGTCGGCGGGCTTCCCCGCGAGCCTCACCGTCAAGCTCGGCAGCGACGCCGACGTCGAGGCCGTCGTCGTCAAGCTCAACCCCGACCCCGCCTGGGGCCCGCGCACCCAGGCGTTCGAGGTCCTCGGCCGTGCGTCGGCGGCCTCCGGCTTCACCACGCTGAAGGCGCGCGCCGACTACGCCTTCACCCCCTCCGCCGGCCAGAACACCATCACCATCCCGGTGTCCGGACGCGTCTCCGACCTGCGGCTCACCGGCTTCTCCAACAGCGGGGCACCCGGCGCCCAGGTCGCGGAGATCCAGGTGCTCGGCAAGGCCGCGCCCGCCCCCGACCTCGTCCTGAACGACCTCACCTGGACCCCGGCCACCCCGTCCGAGGCCGACGACGTGACCGCCAAGGTCACCGTCCGCAACGCCGGCACCGCCGCGGCCCCGGCCACGACGGTCAACGTCAGCGCCGAGGGAACCGTCGCCGGCTCCGGCGCGGTCCCCGCGCTCGCCGCCGGAGCGTCGGCGACCGTCGACGTCCCCATCGGCAAGCGCCCCATGGGTTCGTACACGATCTCCGCCGCCGTCGACCCGACCGACACCGTGCCGGAGCTCGACAACAGCAACAACAGCCGGACCGCGACCACCAAATTGAACGTCGCCCAGACCCCCGGCCCGGACCTCACGGTCACCGGCATCACTCCCAACCCGGGCACGCCCGCCGTCGGCGCCCCCGTCTCCTTCACGGTCGCCGTCAAGAACCGCGGCACCTCCGCCGTGGCGGCCGGCTCCGTCACCCGGCTGACCGTCGGCACCACCACCCTCGACGGCACGACCCCGGCCATCGCCGCGGGCGACACCGCCGACGTGGCCGTCAGCGGCACCTGGACCGCCACCGACGGCGGCGTCACGCTGACCGCGACGGCCGACGCCACCGGTAAGGTCGCCGAGACGAACGAGGGCAACAACGTCTTCGGCCGCTCGCTGGTCGTCGGGCGGGGCGCGGCGGTCCCGTACACCGAGTACGAGGCCGAGGACGCGAACTACCGCGGCGCCCTCCTCTTCACGGACTCCACCCGCCCGTTCGGTCACACGAACTTCGCCACCGAGTCCTCGGGGCGCGAGTCGGTGCGCCTGAACGCCACCGGCGACTACGTGGAGGTCACCTCGGTCAACGCCGCCAACTCGATCGTGGTGCGCAACTCGATCCCCGACGCCCCGGGCGGCGGCGGACAGGAGGCGACCCTCAGCCTCTACGCGAACGGCCAGTTCGTGCGGAAGCTCACCCTCTCGTCCAAGCACAGCTGGCTGTACGGCACGACGGACCAGCCGGAGGGTCTGACCAACACCCCCGGCGGCGACGCGCGACGCCTCTTCGACGAGTCCAACGCGCTGCTCACCCAGTCCTACCCGGCCGGCACCAAGTTCCGCCTCCAGCGGGACGCGGGCGACACCGCCGCCTTCTACATCGTCGACCTGATCGACCTGGAGCAGGTCGCCCCGGCCGCCGCCAAGCCCGCCGAGTGCGCGTCGATCACCGCCTACGGCGCCGTGCCCAACGACGGCATCGACGACACCGACGCCATCCAGCGCGCCGTCACCGCCGACCAGAAGGGCGAGATCCCCTGCGTCTGGATCCCGGCCGGACAGTGGCGACAGGAACAGAAGATCCTCACCGACGACCCGCTGAACCGCGGCACCCACAACCAGGTCGGCATCCGTGACGTCACCATCCGCGGCGCCGGCATGTGGCACTCGCAGCTGTACACGCTGACCCCGCCCCACCTGGCCAACGGGATCAACCACCCGCACGAGGGCAACTTCGGCTTCGACATCGACGACAACACCAAGATCTCGGACATCGCCATCTTCGGCTCCGGCACCATCCGGGGCGGCGACGGCAACGCCGAGGGCGGCGTCGGCCTCAACGGCCGCTTCGGCAAGAACACGAAGATCAGCAACGTCTGGATCGAGCACGCCAACGTCGCCGCCTGGGTCGGCCGCGACTACTCCAACATCCCCGAGCTGTGGGGACCGGGCGACGGCCTGGAGTTCAGCGGCATGCGGATCCGCAACACCTATGCCGACGGCGTCAACTTCTCCAACGGCACCCGCAACTCGACCGTCTACAACTCCTCCTTCCGCAACACCGGTGACGACGCCCTCGCGGTCTGGGCCAACAAGTACGTCAAGGACACCTCGGTGGACGTCGGCCACGACAACCACTTCCGCAACAACACCGTGCAGCTCCCCTGGCGAGCCAACGGCATCGCGGTCTACGGCGGTTACGGCAACACCATCGAGAACAACGTGGTCTCGGACACCATGAACTACCCGGGGATCATGCTCGCGACCGACCACGACCCCATCCCCTTCTCCGGGCAGACCCTCATCGCCAACAACGCGCTCTACCGCACCGGTGGCGCCTTCTGGAACGAGGACCAGGAGTTCGGCGCCATCACCCTCTTCGCCCAGGGCCCGGACATCCCCGGCGTCACCATCCGGGACACCGACATCCACGAGTCGACCTACGACGGCATCCAGTTCAAGACCGGCGGCGGCGCGATGCCGAACGTCAAGGTGTCGAACGTCCGCATCGACAAGTCGCTCAACGGCTGCGGCATCCTCGCGATGAGCGGCGCGCGCGGCAGCGCCACGCTGACCGGCGTCACCATCACGAACTCGGCCAAGGGCGACGTCTGCTCCCAGCCCGGCACGCAGTTCGTCCTCAACCAGGGCTGACGCCCCGACCACGGCGGGGCGGCCCACGTCCGCAGGCGGCCGCCCCGCTCACCCCCCCGCATCAACGAACCGCGTCTCGCGCCCGTCGGGCGCGCCCCCGCGCGCCCACGGGCGCGAGACCGAGAAGCGAGGAACGATGAGAACCCCCTCCTGGCGATCACGGTGCCTGAGCGCCGCGATCGCGACGAGCCTGCTCGCACTGGGCGGCCCGCTGATCTCCGCCCACGCGGCGGGCGGACCGAACATCGCGCTCGGCGACAGCGCGTCGGCCAGCAGCGCCCAAGGCGGCTTCTCCGCCGCCGGCGTCACCGACGGCAACCAGGGCACGTACTGGGAGAGCGCCGGATCCGCCCTTCCCCAGTGGGTCCAGGCCGACCTCGGCACCGCCACCCGGGTGGACGAGGTGGTGCTGAAGCTGCCCGCCGGCTGGGAGAGCCGCAACCAGACCCTGTCCGTCCAGGGCAGCACCGACGGCACGAGCTTCTCCACCCTGAAGGCATCGGCCGTCTACACCTTCAGCCCCGGCGCCGCGAACACGGTCACCGTCTCCTTCCCGGCCACCCAGACCCGGTTCGTCCGCGTCGAGATCACCGCGAACACCGGCTGGCAGGCGGCGCAGCTCTCCGAGCTGGAGGTGCACGCGGCCGAGGGGTCCTCCGCGAACCTCGCCGCCGGCAAGACCCTGACGGCCAGCAGCCACACCGAGGTGTACGCCGCGCCCAACGGCAACGACGGCAACCGGGCCACCTACTGGGAGAGCGCCAACAACGCGCTGCCCCAGTGGCTCCAGGCCGACCTCGGCGCCACCGTCGCCGTCAACCGCGTCGTCCTGAAGCTGCCGGCCGGCTGGGGCGCCCGCAGCCAGACCCTGAAGATCCAGGGCAGCGCCAACGGCACCGACTTCACCGACCTCTCGGCCTCCCAGGCGTACGCCTTCAACGCGGGCAACGACAACACCGCGACGATCACCCTGGACAGCACGACCACCCGCTACGTCCGCGTCCTGGTGACCGCGAACACCGTGCAGCCGGCCGCCCAGCTCTCCGAGCTGGAGGTCTACGGCCCCGCCACGGGCGACACCCAGGCGCCGACCGCCCCCGCGAACCTGGCGTACACCCAGCCCACCACCGGCCAGGTCAAGCTGACCTGGGGGGCCGCGTCCGACAACGTGGGCGTCACCGCCTACGACGTCTACGCCAACAACGTCCTGCTCACCACCGTCGCCGGCGACGTCACGACCTTCACCGACACCCGGCCGGCGAACCAGACCGTCTCCTACCGCGTGCGGGCCAGGGACGCCGCCGGCAACCAGTCCGGCGACAGCAACACCGTCACCCGCGTCGGCGAGGCCGGCGACTCCCAGGCGCCCACGGCCCCGGCGAACCTCGGGCTCACCGAGCCGGCGAGCGGCCAGGTCAAGCTGGTGTGGACGGCGTCGACCGACAACGTGGGCGTCACCGCCTACGACGTCTACGCGAACAACGTCCTGCGCGGCAGCGTCGCGGGCAACGTCACCACCTACACCGACTCCCAGCCGGTGAGCAGCACGGTCACCTACCACGTGGTGGCCAAGGACGCGGCGGGCAACACCTCCGTGGCCTCCAACAGCGTCACCCGCACCGGCAGCGGCGGCACCGGCTCCAACCTCGCGGTCGGCAAGGCCGTCGAGGCGTCCTCGACGACCGGAAGCTTCACGGCGGCCAACGCCAACGACAACAGCACCGCCACCTACTGGGAGGGCGGGGGCGGCAGCTACCCCCAGACGCTCACCCTCAAGCTCGGCGCCAACGCCGACCTCGACCGGCTCGTGCTGAAGCTCGACCCGGCCCAGGCGTGGCAGGCCCGGAACCAGACCATCGAGGTCCTCGGCCGGGAGCAGAGCGCCACCGGCTTCACCGGCAAGGTCGCGGCCAAGAGCTACTCCTTCGACCCGGCGAGCGGCAACAGCGTCACCATCCCGCTCACCGCGCGGCTGGCCGACGTGCAGCTGCGGTTCACCGCGAACTCCGGAGCCCCGGCGGGCCAGATCGCCGAGTTCCAGGCCATCGGCGTCCCGGCGCCCAACCCGGACCTCGTGGTCGCCTCCCTGACCACCACGCCCGCGGCGCCCGAGGAGGACGACGAGATCACCGTCTCGGCCGTCGTCCGCAACGACGGCGCGGCTCCGGCCGCGGCGAGCACGGTGGCGGTCCGGCTCGGCGGCACCAAGGTCGCGACCGGACAGGTGCCGGCCCTGGCCGCGGGCGAGCAGGCCACCGTCGCGGTCTCCGTGGGCGTCCGCGACGCCGGCTCCTACGAGCTCGGCGCGGTCGCCGACGAGGCGAACCAGGTCCTGGAGCAGAACGAGACCAACAACGCCTACACCCGGCCCACCGCGCTCGTGGTCAAGCCGGTGGCCAGTTCCGACCTCGTGGTCGGGTCGGTGTCGACGACGCCCTCCAGCCCGGCCGCCGGTGACGCCGTCACCTTCAAGGTCGCGGTGCGCAACCAGGGGTCCTTGGCGGCCGCGGGCGGCGACCACGGCGTCACGCTGGAACTGGTCAACTCCCAGGGCGGCGTCGTCAGGACGCTGAGCGGCGTCCACTCCGGTGCGCTGGCTCCCGGTGCGTCGGCGCAGGTCAGCCTGGGCACGTGGACCGCGGTGAACGGCTCGTACACCGTCAGGACGACCCTCGCCGCCGACGCCAACGAGCTGCCGGTGAAGCGCGGGAACAACGCGAGCAGCCAGCCGCTCTTCGTCGGACGCGGCGCGAACATGCCGTACACGACGTACGAGGCGGAGGACGGCACGGCCGGCGGCGGCGCCACCGTCGTCGGACCCAACCGGACCATCGGCGACATCGCGGGCGAGGCGTCCGGCCGCAAGGCCGTCAACCTGGACGCGACCGGTGAGTACGTCGAGTTCACCACCCGGGCCTCCACCAACACCCTGGTCACCCGCTTCTCCCTCCCCGACGCCCCGGGCGGCGGCGGCACCGACTCCACGATCAACGTCTACGTCGACGGGGTGTTCAAGAAGGCCCTGCCGCTCACCTCGAAGTACGCGTGGCTGTACGGCGCCGAGGCGGGACCGGGCAACGACCCGGGCTCCGGCGCCCCGCGGCACATCTACGACGAGGCGAACCTGATGTTCGGGGAGACCATCCCCGCGGGCAGCCGGATCCGGCTCCAGAAGGACGCGGCTAACTCCGCGGCGCGGTACGCGATCGACTTCGTGAGCCTGGAGCAGGTCGCGCCGGTCGCCAACCCGGACCCGGCCACGTACACCGTCCCGGCCGGCTTCGGCCACCAGGACGTGCAGAACGCGCTCGACAAGGTCCGCATGGACACCACCGGCAAGCTCGTCGGCGTCTACCTGCCGCCGGGCGACTACCAGACCTCCAGCAAGTTCCAGGTGTACGGCAAGGCGGTCAAGGTCGTCGGCGCCGGGCCGTGGTACACGAAGTTCCACGCTCCGACCACGCAGGACAACACCGACATCGGCTTCCGGGCCGAGGGCACGGCGAACGGCTCGCTCTTCAAGGGCTTCGCCTACTTCGGCAACTACGTCACCCGCATCGACGGACCGGGCAAGGTCTTCGACTTCGCGAACGTGGCGGACGTCGTCATCGACGACATCTGGAACGAGCACATGGTCTGCCTCTACTGGGGCGCCAACACCGACCGGGTGACCATCAAGAACTCGCGGATCCGGAACATGTTCGCCGACGGCATCAACATGACCAACGGCTCCACGGACAACCTGGTGACCAACAACGACGCACGGGCGACCGGTGACGACAGCTTCGCGCTGTTCTCGGCGATCGACGCGGGCGGCGCCGACATGAAGAACAACGTCTACGAGAACCTGAGCACGACCCTCACCTGGCGGGCCGCGGGCGTCGCGGTGTACGGCGGCTACAACAACACCTTCCGCAACATCCACATCGCCGACACCCTCGTCTACTCGGGCATCACGATCTCCTCGCTGGACTTCGGCTACCCGATGAACGGGTTCGGGACCATCCCGACGAACTTCGAGAACATCTCGATCGTCCGGGCGGGCGGCCACTTCTGGGGCAACCAGTCCTTCCCCGGCATCTGGATCTTCTCCGCCTCGAAGGTCTTCCAGGGCATCCGCGTCAACCACGTGGACATCGTGGACCCGACCTACAGCGGCATCATGTTCCAGACGAAGTACACCGGTTCGCAGCCCGAGAACCCCGTGAAGGACACGGTCTTCACCGACGTCTCCATCACGGGCGCGAAGCGGAGCGGCGACGCCTGGGACGCCCGGTCCGGCATCGGCCTCTGGGCGAACGAGATGCCCGAGCCCGGTCAGGGCCCGGCCGTCGGCGAGGTCACCTTCAACTGCCTGCGCATGCAGGACAACGCCGAGAACATCCGCAACACCACCAATTTCAAGATCAACATCAACCCCTGCTGACCGGGTCACCACCCACCCGCGAGAACGCCGGCGCCCACCGCTCACCAGCGGTGGGCGCCGGCCCGTTCCCGTGCCGCCCCTCGGCGTCGACGACGGCCGACGCCCCGTGGCGGGTCCCACCGGCCGCCGTGCGGGTGGCGGCCGGTGGGCGGGGGTCACGGCTTGGGGACGAGGCAGCCGGCGCGGTTGAGGTCGATGACGCTGCCGGGGCCTATGCAGGGAACGAAGGTGTAGGTCTGCTGGGCGTAGTTGATGCCCTGGCGGACCGTCACGGCGCCGTTCTGGTCGACCTCGCAGGGGTTGTTGAGGGTGCAGCTCCCGCCGCTCTCGTTACCGGTGTTGTTGACGGCGACGACCCGGCCGGTGGTGGTGTCGATCACCGGGGAGCCGGAGGTGCCGCCGATCGTGTTGCACGACGAGGTGTAGCGGACCGAGTCCTTCCAGGTCCACTCGCCCTCCTTGAGACGGTAGGCGAAGCCGTCGACGTTGCAGCTGTAGATCCGCTTCCAGTAGCCGGACACCACCTTGATCGACGAACCCTGCACCGGACGGGCGTCGTTGAGGGTCAGTGCGGCGATGCCGTACTGGCTCTGGATCTGCGCGTACGTCTTGGTCACCTGGTAGACCGACATGTCGGTGTCGGTCATGGTGGCGTACGCGATCTTGCTCGCCCGCAGGGTCGCGACCTTGGTGCCGGCCGAGTTGAGCAGCGAGAACGAGCGGGTGGACGCCTTGTCCTTGATGACCTGGCCCGCAGCCGGGAACCCGGACTCCAGGCAGTGGCCGTTGGAGAGGACGAGCGCCGGGTCGCTCGGGAGCGAGCCGGGTGCGCGGACGAGGGAGCCGGAACAGTTGCTGAGCGCGACCGTTCCCGCGAAGTCGACGGCGACGGCGGCCCGGGCCCGCGGTGCGGGGGCCGTGGGGGCGGGGGCCTTCGCGACCGCTTCCGGGGGCAGGGAGGCGGCAGCTGCCGGGGTCGCCGCCGCACCTGTCAGGAACAGGGCGAGCAGGGCGCCGGCGAGAGGCTTCTTCATGTGGGGGTTCCCCTCCGAGGACCGTGCAACCGGAAATCCTCCGGTTGTCATGTGCATTCTCAGGAGAGGTCACCCCGCTGACAAGACGGCCTCCGCCGCGGGCCCGTCCCTCCGGCCTCGCGCCGGGCACGCGGACGCGCACCCCTTCGCCCTCGTACGCTCCATCGGACCGATCACTCGTTGGTGAGTTCCGCCGGTCCGGCCACCGGACCGGCACGAGGCTGGAGGGACTGTCATCGACACCGCGGCCGGTCACGGCCGCGGGTGGGGAGCCGGCGTGACACGAGAGACGGAATCCCGCGGAACACCGCAGGAGCGGGCGGTCCTCCTCGCGGCGGGTCTCGCGGACCTGGCCGTGAGCACCCTGGGCACGGGCATCGGACTCGTCCGGGGCGTGCTGCGGCGATCGGACGCGGCCGAGGTGGCCTCGGACGCCGAGCGGGAACTGGCGGCGCGCGGACGGCTCGTCCTCGACCGGTACGCGGCCCCGCCCCCGGCCCACCTGGAGGTCCTCGCGCGGCACGCGATCGCCCGGCGGGCCGCCGACGGTGGCTGAGCACGGGGAGGCGACGGCGTTCAAGACGCGCGTCGACGAGGTGCTGCGGCGCTACGTGGCCGAGGAGGCCGACCTCCTCGCCGCGGTCGACCCGGCGCTGGGCCCGGTCGCCGCACAGCTGGAGGGAGCCGTCGCCGACGGCAAGCGCCTCCGGGCCGCGTTCTGCTACTGGGGCTGGCGCGCGGCGGGCCAGCCGGACAGCGAGGCGCTGCTGCGGGCGGCGGCGTCCATGGAGATGGTGCACGCCGCCGCGGTCGTGCACGACGACCTGATCGACGACAGCCCCCTGCGGCACGGCCGGCCCACCGCGCACACGGCCCTGCGCGGCGCGGTGGAACACCACCCGGCCCCCGCGGCGGGCGCCCGCGCGCTGGCGATGCTCGTCGGCGACCTGCTGATGTCGCTCGCCGGGCAGCTGTTCGTCACCAGCGGTCTGCCGGCCGCCTACCTCGGCCGGGCACGAGCCCACTGGGCGGCGCTCGCCCGGGACCTCGTCGCGGGGGAGTGCCTGGAGATCCTGCACACCGGAGCCGCCCCCTCCACGGCCACCTCCCTCAAGGTGATCCGCTACAAGACCGCGAAGTACACCGTCGAGCAGCCGCTGCTCATCGGCGGCGCCCTCGCCGGCGCCGGCCCCCGGCTGCGCGACGGGTACTCCGCCTACGGGCTGCCGCTGGGCGAGGCGTTCCAGCTGAGGGACGACCTGCTCGGCCTGTTCGGCGACGAGGCGACCACCGGCAAGGCGGGCGCCGACGACATCCGCGGCCGCCGGCCGACCGCCCTGCTCGCGGAGACCTGGCGGCTCGCCGGCCCGGCGGAGCGCGCGCGGCTGACCGACCTCCTCGGCCGCCCCGACCCGGACGGGCACGCGCCCGGGGCCGTGCGCGAGGTGATGCGGCGCGTCGAGGCGCCCGAACGCGTCGAGGCCATGATCACCGCCCGGGTCGACGAGGCCCTGCGCGCGCTCGACGACCTGAACCTGCCCCCCGCCCCCGCCGCCGCGCTGACCGCCCTGGCGCACGCGGCGGCGGTCCGCCGGCACTGACGCACCGACCCAGGAGTTCCCGTGATCCACACCGAGGCGTCGATGGACGCCCTGCGGCAGACCGGCGACGAGCTCGCCGACGCCACCGTCGCCACCCTCTTCGAGCGCGGCGAGGTGGGCACCTTCAACACCCTCATGCGGTACGTCTCCACCGCCGGCTCCCCGCTGCCCGACGGGCTTCCCGACGTCGCCCGGGCGTACCTGGAGGCCACCTCCGCCCCGCCGTCCTGGGTGGACTGGGGCGAGATGGAGAGGGCCCGGCTGTTCTTCGTCGACAACAACGTGCACATCTCCACCGCCCTCTCCTTCGCCGCCATGCCCGCCTGCTACGTCGTGCCGCACGTGGCGAGGCTGCTGTCGGCGACGCACGGACTGGCGTACCCCTCCCAGCGCATGGCGGAGACCGGCCAGTTCACCGTCCACCTCATGCAGCCCGACGCCTTCGAGGCCGGCAGCCGCTTCATCCCCGCCGCCCAGAAGGTCCGCCTGCTGCACGCCTCCATCCGCCACCACCTGGAGCGCGAGGACCGCTGGGACATCGGGTCCCTGGGGGTGCCGATCTGCCAGGAGGACATGATCGGCGGGCAGATGTTCTTCTCGATGCTGGTCCTCGACAGCCTGCACCGGCTCGGCATCCACATGTCGACGGAGGGGGCGGAGGCGTACGCCTACGCCTGGCGCGTCGTCGGCGCCATGCTCGGCGTCGACCAGGAGGCCGTGCCCAAGACCCTCGACGAGTCCCGCCGCTTCCTCGACCTGTACATGGTCCGCCACATGGGGCCCTCCCCGGAGGGCGTCCACCTGACCCGCCAACTGATCGACCTGTACGAGGAGGTCGTGCCCGGCACCCTCTTCGACCCGGTCGTCTCGGCCCTCATCCGCCATCTCGTCGGCGACACCTGCGCCGACTGGCTCGACGTGCCCCGCACCCGCTGGGACACCCTCGTCAAGGCCGTCCCGCACCTGCTCGGCGTCCTGGAGACCGTCGAGGACCGCTCCCCGCTCGGCGCCTGGGCCCTGGACCGGCTCGGCCACCTCGCCACCGTCCTGGAACTGTCCTCCCTCACCCGCGGGCGCGTCATGCACTACGCCATCCCCGAACACCTGAGGAAGGACTACGGCGTCCCGTCCGGCCCGTCCCGCGCCCGCCGCTGGGCGCCGCCGCCCGCCACTGTCCCCTCCTGACCCGAGGTCCTGCGGCCGGGCCCCGTGCGGCCGCGACGAGGCCGTGGGGGTCCGGCAGCCGGACAGGCGGTAAAGCGACGGAAAATTCCTCGTCGGCGGGCTGCGGTTCCCGCACAGAGTGTTTTCGCGGTCTTGTCGCGTTCCTGACGCCCTTCGGGCCCGCCGAGGGGCATCGGAACGACGAATTCCGCAGCCGTGCGGGCATTGACCTGCGGTTCCGCCCACGCTTCCATTCCGCCTGGGAGCGAAGGACCACCTGATACCGGCCGCCTCGGAGGCGATACAGCTCCCGCTCGGAACACACTGCTCGTACCGATCGGAACCGTCTGATGACCGACACCCTCAGCGCGCCGCACGCGTTGGCCCCGCAGACCGGCCCCGTGCCGCAGAAGCTCAAGCGTTCCATCGGTGTCGTGGGCGGCACACTGCTCACGCTCTCGTGCGTCACGCCCGCCTCCACCCTGTTCGTGGTCGTACCGGACCTGTTCGGGGGCGTCGGCACCTACGCCGCGCTGACCATCGCCATCGGCTCGCTCCTCTGTATCGGCGTGGCGTTCTGCTACTCCGAGCTGGGCACCCTGATCCCGAGCGCGGGCGGCGAGTACGCCATCGTCTCCACCCTCGCGGGCCGGCTGGCCGGCTGGCTGGTCTTCGTCCTGTCGCTGCTGGTGGTGATGATCGTGCCGCCGGTGATCGCGATGGGGACCGCCGACTACCTCGCGCCGCTGGTCCACATCCCGGCCCCGCTCGCCGGCGCCGGAGTGATGCTCCTCGCGACCCTCGCGGGCCTCCTCGACCTGCGGGCCAACGCGTGGATCACCGGCGTCTTCCTCGTCCTGGAGGTCGTCGCGGCGGGCATCGTCGCGGTCCTCGGCTTCGCCCACTCCGAGCGCGGCGTCGGCGCGCTCGTCCACGGCCAGGTCGCCGGAGAGGGCGGCACCCACTCGCTGGTCACCGGCGCCATGGTGGTCTCCGGACTCGCCATCGCCCTCTTCATCACGCAGGGCTTCTCCACGGCCGTCTACCTCTCCGAGGAGCTGGAGAACCCCCGCAAGAGCGTGGCCCGCACCGTGCTCGCCACCCTGGCCATCTCCACCGTCGTGATCCTCGTGCCCGTCGTCGCCATCACCCTCGGCGCCGGCGACCTGGAGACCCTGACCGGCGGCGACATCAGCGGCATGATCGCCGCCTGGTCCAACTCCGCCGTCGGCACCTTCATCAGCCTCTGCGTCGCCCTGGCCATCGTCAACGCCGGCATCGTCATGGTCATCCAGAACTCCCGCGTCCTCTTCGCCTCCGCCCGCGACAAGGCGTGGCCCGAGCCCGTCAGCAACGCCCTGTCCCGGCTCGGCCGCTTCGGCTCCCCCTGGGTCGCCACCCTCCTCGTCGGCGTCCCCGGCGCGGCCCTCTGCTTCGTCAACCTCGACACCCTGTACGGCGTCACCGGCGTCTCCGTCACCGGCATGTACCTGCTGGTCGCGGTGGCGGCGCTGTTCAGCCGCCGGGGCGCCCACCGCGAGGTCGCGGCCTGGCGCATGCCGCTCTGGCCGGCCGTGCCGGTGCTGCTCATCGGCGTCCTGGCATACGTCCTGTCCATGCAGGAGACCGAGTACCTGCTGTGGACCGGCGGCATCACCGCGGTCGCCACCCTCTACTGGGCCCTGTACCTGCGGCCCCGCAAGGACACCCGCTGGCTGGTCAGCATCCCCGAGGACGAGCAGGTCTGACCCCGCTCTCCCCGACACCTCCAGGGCCGGGGCGGCCTCCGCCGCCCCGGCCCTCGCCGTCGTCCCCGCCGCACGCCCCGGCCGTGGGGGCTTGTCCCCGGGCGGCGGGCCGCTGCAAGATCGTCCGGTGACCGACGAGGGTGGGGACTTGAGGGGAAAGGGCGGTACACCGTGGAGGCGATGACCAAGGGCGGCAACGGGTTCGTGCCGTCCGTCCCGCTGAGGATCGCCGTGCACGGCGGACTGGACGCGATGGCCCTGCTGCTCACCGAGCACGGAGTGGTCCGCGGCGACGGCGACGTGGTCTTCCACGGCGCTCCCGTCCATCCGTCGGGCGCGGTGCGGCTGACCCAGGGCGGCGGTACGTCCTGGCTCGACGTCGGCCTGCCCGAGGTCGAGCAGCAGATCACCCGCGTCCTCGTCGTCGGGTCCACCGACCGCGGCACCCTGCGGGACGTCGTCGGCCCGGCCGTCGAGGCGTTCGCCCCCGACGGCACCCCCGTCGTGCGGTACGACGTGACGGACGCCGCCGAGGAGACGGCGATGGTGCTGGCCGAGCTGTACCGGCGCGCGGGCGGCTGGAAGTTCCGTGCCGTCGGCCAGGGGTACGGGAACGGCCTCGCCGGCCTGGCCACCGACCACGGCGTGGACGTCGCCGACGCCTCGCGCGCACGGGACGACACCCCGCCCGCCGCCCGGAGCCACGTCCCGCCGCCCGCCCGGACCCCGGCCCCGCCCGTACCCGCGCCGCCGCCCGCCCAGGGCTTCGCGCCCGCGCCGCCGCCTCCGGGCTTCGCACCTCCGGCGCCGGGTCCCGCCGCCGGCCCTCCGGCCTCCGCGCCGCCGGCCTTCGCCCCGCCGCCCGCGGGTCCTCCGGCCTTCGCTCCTCCCGGATTCGCCCCGCCCTCCTTCGCGCCCTCACAGGTCTCCAAGGCGCCGCCGCCCGTGGCACCGGTCGCCCCCGCCACTCCCGCTCCCGCTCCCACGCCCTTCGCCGTCCCCGGCGCACCCGAGCCGTGGACGTACGGCCCCGTCTTCGCCCCGTACACGCAGACGGGACGGGACAACGACGTGATCACCGTGGACGGGCTGCCGCCCGGGCCGGTGATCGTCCAGCTCGACGTCGAGGGAGACGGGTACACGGGGTTGGCCACCCTGAACCGGCGCAACAAGGAGCAGGACTACCTGGTCAACAGCACCGAGGACGACTTCCGTGGCCGGGTGCTCGTCACCGTGCCCAGGAACGGGACCCTGCGGCTGAAGCTGGAGGCGGAGGGCCCCTGGCGGATCGAGGTGTCTCCGCTGGCGTCGGCCTTCCGGCTGACGGAGGTGGAGACGCAGTTCCGCGGGCCCGACGTGCTCCTGCACACCGGCGGCGTGGCCGACCTCGCCATCCAGTACCGCGGGGACGACAACCTGATCGTCAACGTCTTCGAGCTCCACGGCCACGACGACCACACCGCCCTGCCCGACGACGACAACGTGGTGAACGAGATCGGCAAGCGCCGCGAGACCGTTCCGCTGCCCGAGGGGCCGCTCGTCGTCCAGTTCGAGAGCGCGGACGGCTCCTGGCGGGCGCACCTGAAGAGGGTGCAGCCGCCGAGCCGCCGCGGCCGCCTCAGCTGAGGGCCGGGTAGTCCGTGTAGCCGGTCTCGCCCCCGACGTACATCAGATGGGCGTCGCGGATCGGATTGAGGGCCGCCCCGGCCCTCATCCGGGCGACCAGGTCGGGGTTGGCCAGGAACGAGCGGCCGAGCGCGATCAGGTCGGCACCCGCCGCGAGCAGGCGCTCGCCGGCGGCGCGCCCGCCGTCGGCGGGCAGGGGGCCGGGCCAGGGGAGGGCCGGGTTCGCCACGAGCGTGCCCGGCCAGGCCGCGCGGAGCGTGCCGAACAGCGGCCGGTCGGGATCGGCGAACACCACGTGCAGATAGGCCAGCCCGAGGTCGCGCAGGGCTTCCAGGAGCGCCGGGTACACCTCCTCGACGTCGTCCTCCGTCATGCCGTTGGCCGTGACACCGGGGGCGATCCGCACCCCGACCCGCTCCGGCCCGATCGCCTCGACGACCGCGCGGACGACCTCGACGGTGAAGCGGATGCGGTGGGCGACCGGACCCCCGTATCCGTCGGTGCGCCGGTTGGTGGCGCCGGACAGGAACTGGTGCAGGAGGTAGCCGTTGGCGGCGTGCACCTCGACCCCCGCGAACCCGGCGTCGATCGCCCGCCGGGCCGCCGCGGCGAAGTCGGCGACGGTCGCGTCGATCTGGTCGGCCGTCATCTCCCGTGGCACCACGGCCTCCCGGTGCCCGGACGGGGTGAACACCGTGCCGGGCAGCGGCACCGGCGAGGGCGCCAGCGGGTGGAGCCCCGTCGTCTCCGGGTGACCGACCCGGCCGCCGTGCTGCAGCTGGAGGAACATCCGTCCCCCGGCCTCCCGCACGGCCGAGGTGACCCGCCGCCACCCGGCCACGTGGGAATCGTCGTACATCGCCGGGATGTCGGGGTACGTGGCGCCCACCGCGTTGGGCGTCGTGGCCTCCGCGATGATCAGCCCGGCCGTGGCGCGCTGTGCGTAGTACGTGGCCATGATCGGTTCCGGCACCCCCGTCGCACCGGCGCGGTTGCGCGTCATCGGCGCCATGACCAGCCGGTTGGGCAGCCGCAGCGCACCCAGTCGGGCGGGCCGGAACAGCGGTGAGACGGCGGGGGACGAGCCCGTCGGGGCCGCGCCCGGTCCCGTCGGCGAGGCCGCGTCCACTGCCGCGCCCGGTTCCGTCACCGCGCCCGGTTCCGTCACCGCGATCGCGCCCGCGGTCGCCTCCGTGCCCCGGTCCGCCGGCTCGGTCGGCCCCGCCGGTGCCTTCGTCTCCCGCTCCGGCGCCACCGTGCCGCTCGTGATCGTGCTCATGGCCGTACTCCCTCGTCCGTGTTCCCGTCGGGGCCGTCGGCCCCGCGGAACCCAAGGTCGCGCAGGCCGCTTCGGGATCGCTGACGGTCCGCTGACGGTCCGTCCCGAAGCGGATGATCACGGGTGTGTAGGGTTCCCGGCATGAGGTTCGGGGTGCTCGGTCCGCTGGTCGTGTGGGACGCCGAGGGCGCGCCGGTACGGGTGCCCGAGACCAAGGTCCGGACACTCCTCGCCGTCCTCCTCGCCCACGAGGGCCGTCCCGTCCCGGTGGACCGGCTGGTGGACGACATCTGGGGGGACGCCGTACCCGGCAACCCCGCCAACGCCCTCCAGGCCAAGGTCTCCCAGCTCCGCAGGGCCATCGGCCGCGACCGCGTCGCCCACCTGCCCGCCGGATACCGGCTGCGCCTCGACGGCGGCCCCACGGAGGTCGACGCCGGGGAGTTCCGGGCGCTCGCGGCGCGGGCCCGGCTGCTCCCCGGGCCGCGCGCACGGGCGCTCCTCCTCACCGAGGCCCTGGAGTTGTGGCGCGGCCCCGCGTACGCCGACTTCGCCGACGCGGAGTTCGTACGCCCGGAGGCGGGTCGGCTGGCCGAGGAGCGGCTCGCGGTCGTCGAGGAACAGGCCGAGGCACGGATGGAGTTCGGCGATCCGGCGCTGCTCGGCGAGACGGCCTCGCTCGTCGCGGACCACCCGCTGCGCGAACGGCTGCGCGCCGTGCGGATGCGTGCCCTGTACGCCGCCGGGCGGCAGAGCGAGGCGATCGCCGCGTACACGGAGCTGCGCACCCTGCTCGCCGACGAGCTGGGCCTCGACCCGAGCCCCGAACTGGCCGCCCTGTACGCGGCGATCCTGCGGCACGACCCCGGGCTGACGCCTTCCCCCGGGGCCGGCGGTGCCGCTGCCGCCGGGCGGATCCCGACGGACCCGGAGCCTGATCGCGGTATCGGTGCGACCGACGCTTCCGACCCCGCCTGCGGCCCGGTCGCCTCGGCGCGGCCGGATGCGGCGGCCCCGCACGCCTTCGCCGCCCGTCCTCCGTACCTCCCCGTGCCTCCGACGGTCCTGGTCGGGCGCGGGCCCGCGGTGGAGGAGGTCGGCCGGCTCGCCGGGAGCGAGCGGCTGGTCACGCTGACCGGGCCGGGCGGGGTGGGCAAGACCCGGCTGGCCCTCGCCGTGGCCGAACGGGTCTCCGGCGATCCGGACGGCCGGGTGCCCGACGGGGTGTGGTTCGTCGAGCTCGGCGGTCTGCCCGGCGTGCCACCGGGAATACCGGCGGGATCCGGCGCCGCGGGGACTCCCGGCACCGCCGACGTCGTCCAGGCGGTGGCCGGGGCGCTCGGAGTCCGTGACGCGGCCTCGTCGGCGCGGAGTGCGGGCGGCCCGACCGAGGTGCTGCTCGCCGCGGTCCGGGACCGCCGGCTCCTGCTCGTCCTCGACAACTGCGAGCACGTGATCGAAGCCGCCGCCGACCTGGTCGCGTCCCTGCTGTCCCGCGCGCCGGGGGTGCGCGTCCTCGTCACGAGCCGCGAGTCCCTCCGCCTGCCGGGCGAGTACGTGTACGCCGTCGACCCCCTTGCCCCGGACGCCGCCGCACGTCTCTTCGTCGAGCGGGCGGCGGCTGCCGCACCCGGCTTCGCTCCCGGGATCACCGGGAGCACCGAGGGCGTCGACGCCGGATCCGGGTCCGGGTCCTTCGGCGCGTACGAGCACGGGAACGACCGCGGGGACGCGTACGGGAGGGGGGATGTGGCCGGGGACGCGTACGGGAACGGGGGCGCGGACGGGAGCGAGCAGGACGCCGTCGCCGACATCTGCCGCCGTCTCGACTGCCTGCCCCTCGCCCTGGAACTGGCAGCGACCCGGGTGCGGGCGCTGGGCGTCCGGGAACTGGCCGCGCGTCTGGGCGACCGGTTCCGGCTGCTCGCCTCGGGGCAGCGCGGGCTGCCGGCCCGGCAGCAGACCCTGCGCGCGGTCATCGACTGGAGCTGGGACCTGCTCGACCCGTCGGAGCGGGCCGTGCTGCGCCGCATGTCCGTCTCGGCGGGCGGCTGCGCGCCGGAGGCGGCGGAGGCGGTGTGCGCGGGCGACGGCATCGCCCGTGAGGACGTGCTCGACCTGGTGGGACGCCTGGTCGACCGCTCGCTCGTGGTGGCGGTCCCGACCGCCCGCGGTCCGCGCTACCGGCTCCTCGAGTCGGTCGCCGCCTACGCCCGGGACCGGCTCCACGAGGCGCGGGAAGGGGACACCACCGCGGCCCGGCACGTCCGCCACCACCGGGCCTTGGCCGAGCACGCCGAACCCCTGCTGCGCGGAGCCGGACAACGGGTGTGGCTCGCCCGGCTCGACGCCGAGTCCGCCGAGCTCCGCGCCGCACTCGACCACGCCCTGGGCGGAGGCGATCCGCGGGAGGCGGTGGCACTGGCCACCGCCCTGAGCCCCTGGTGGCTGCTGCGGGGCCGGCTGCACGAGGGGCGACGCCGGCTCGCCGAGACGCTGGCCGCCGTTCCGGCCGAGGACGCCGGCGAACTCCGGCTCCTGCACGGGGCGTTCGCCATGCTGACGGGCGGCCGGGTGCCGGAGGCGGACCGTACCGGGGCAGAGGTGTCCGGGGCAGAGGTGTCCGAGGTGGGGACGCCCGAGGCGAGTGGGCCGGAGGCGAGTGCGCCGGAGGCGGGCGGGGCGGACCTCCCCGGCGGACTGCACCGTGCTCGCGCGCTGTGGATGTTCGCCCACGGCCTGCACCACGCGGGCGACCCCGAGGCGGCCATGAGGGTCAACGCCCGTGCCCTCAGGGCGTTCACCACGGCCGCCGACCCGTGGGGCGTCGCCGCCGCGCGCTCGCTGCGCGCGCAGACGGCGTTCGCCGCCGGTGATCTGGCGGCGGCCCGCGACGACGCCGCGGCCGCAGCCCGGGCGTTCGCGGAACTCGGCGATTCCTGGGGTGAGTTGCAGACCGTGCCGGTGCTCGCCGCGCTCGCCGAGATCGAGGGCGACTACGCCGCCGCCACCGAGCGCCAGAGCGAGGGGCTGCGACTGGCCGAGGAGCTGGGGCTGCCGGCCGAGGTGTCCGCGCGCCTCGCCGGCCTGGGACGGCTCGCGCTGCTCGCGGGGGAGTGGGAGCGGGCCCGGGTGCTGCACGAGCGGGCCCGGCGCGAGGCGGCCGAGCAGGGCCACATGTTCGGCGAGGTGTTCGCCCTCATGGGCCTCGCGCTCGGTGCACGTCGCTCGGGCGACCTCGACGCCGCCGAGCGTCATCTGCGGACGATGCGCGACGCGTACCCGTCGTCGGCCGCGGGGAGGCACCTGATCCAGGTGGAACTGGGCTTCGCCGCCGAACTGCGCGGCCTGGCCGAGCGCGCCGCCGCGTACCAGGCGACCGGACTCGCCCTCGCCCGGCGGCTGGCCGACCCGCGCGCCCTCGCGCTCTCCTTCGAGGGGAGCGCCGGCGCCGCCGCGGCGGCCGGCGGCACCACCGCCCTGACCCGCGCCGCGCTCCTCCTCGGTGCCGCGGACACCGCCCGGAGGGACGCCGGAGCGCCGCTTCCCGGGGGAGAGCGAGCCGACGTGGACCGCATCGCCCGCGCGGCCCGTACGGGCCTCGGCGAGCCCCTCTACGCGGCCGCCTTCCGCGAGGGCGCCGCCCTGTCCCCCGCGGAGGCGGTCCGCGCGGCCGCCGGGCGGGACCGGAGCGGGAGGGAAACGGGATCGGCGGGTCCGACCCTGCAGGAGTAGTTCTCTGCAGGAGGAGTCTTTCGATGAAGCATCCCCCGGACCGTGTCGACGTGGCCGAGGGGCTACGGCACATCCTTCAGGAGCTGTCCGCCATCGAACGGTCGGTCGAGCACGACCTGCCGGGGCGGCCGGCGCCGTACACGGAGGTGGACGAGCCCTGGGACGGGCCTGAGTTCCGTGTCGAGACCGTGAGCGACAACAGCATGCACACGGTGGTGGACATCAGCGTCCGGAGAGGCCCCGGCCCGGCGGCGTCCGACCCCGGCGCACCCGACGAGGACGAGGTCGCCACCCTGCGTGCCACCGTCCGCGCGCTGCTCGACCTCGCCGACGTCGGATCGGGGCGCGTCAGCACCACCGTGGTCCTCACCGAGCGGGGTCCGCGGGTGGTCAGCTGCCGTCTCGGCCCCGGAGCGACGGTGTTCGCCCGCGAGAGGAGGTCCGCGACGGGCTGACATCGGCTGCGGAGAAGGCGTCCCCACCCGGGCTGACCAGGCGTTCCCGGGTGCGTTCCCGTGCCGTCCCGCAGGGCGGTATCGGGTCGGGAACGGTCCGGGAACGGGTCCCCGGAAAGTACGTGGTGTCGGGAAGCAGAAACCGCAGAAACCACGCAAAGGGGATACGCCATGGGACGCAAGTCGGCCGGACTCGTCGGGATCGTCGCCGCCGCCCTCGCCTTCGGCCTGGGGGCCACGGTCGAGGCGGGACAGGCGCAGATCCAGCCGGCCGGCGTCCGCGTGGTGGCCGACGACCAGGGCCCGACGGTCATCGGCAAGGGCGGTGTCGTTCAGGCGGGTGCCACGGATGACCAGGGTCCGACGGTCATCGGCAAGGGCGGTGTCGTCCAGGCCGGCGTCACGGATGACCAGGGTCCGACGATCATCGGCAAGGGCGGCGTCGTCCAGGCGGGTGCCACGGATGACCAGGGTCCGACGATCATCGGCAAGGGCGGTGTCGTCCAGGCCGTGGCGACCGACGACCAGGGCCCGACCGTCATCGGCAAGAACGGGGTCACCGTCCTCGCCGTCTGATCCCCTCCCCTCCCGGCACATACGACGGTGCCCCGCTCCAGGTCCTTCCGGGACTCGGAGCGGGGCACCGTCGTATGCGGGGCGGCGTCAGCTGCGTCGGCGGTCCGCGGGGACGCCCATCTGGTCGAAGAGCTCCTCGGCGGAGTGCTCGTTGCGGGCCGCGTCCTCGGCGAGGCCGAGCGCCGCCTGGGCGCGGGCCATACCGGAGAGGGCGTACGCGACCTCGATCCGGAAGTCCAGGGAGTGGGCCACCTCGTGGGCCCGCTGGTGGAGGCCGAGGGCCGCCGCGTACTCCTTGCGTTTGAACAAATAACGGCCGACCGTGTTCTCGACCTTGGCTCGGCGGAGTAGAGAAACGTTTGGCCCGATGGTTTCGATGGCGCGATCCGCGTAATGCGTGGCCTGCTCGGGCCGCCCGAGTCTCTGGGTCACCTCCGCTAAGAGGGCGAGGGCGAGCGCCACCTGGCCCGGGTCGCTGCTCTCGGTGCACAGCTCGCGCGCCCGGTTGAGGCAGGCGTCCGCGGCCTCGTCGTCGCCGAGGCAGGCGTGGGCGAAGGCCAGGTCGGTGAGGGCGACCAACTTGTTCTCGTGCTGGCCGAGTTCGTCGCAGAGACCGATGGCGCGACGGGCCGCCGACGCGGCCTCCTCGTGCCGGCCCCACTGCTCGTAGAGCGTGCTGAGGAGGGTGAGGCTCTCGGCCTCGGCCCGGCTCGCGCCCAGTTCCCGCTGGTGCGCGATGGACTTCTCCAGATGGGACAGCGCCTGCGGGAACCGGCCCAGCAGACTGTTGAGCTGGCCGAGGGCGCTCTCGCTGTGGGCCAGCGTCTGCACGTCGCCGAGGCGTTCGGCGACGTCCCGGCCCTCCGTGGCGACCTCGATGCCCTCGGCGAAGCGTCCCAGCTTCCAGCAGGCGACGCCCAGGTTGGACAGGCTGACGCCGAGCAGCGGCAGTTCGCCGAGGCGGCGCGCGGCGGCCACTGCCACGAGGCCCATCGAGCGGAACTCCTCCAGCTGCCCGCGCGCGCTCAGCTGGAAGGCGAGGTTGCGGGTCAGGAACACCGTGTGCCGGTCGTGTCCGGCGCGGTCGGCCAGACCGACCGCCCCGAGCAGCGACCCCTGTTCACGTGCGAACCACTGCTCGGCCTGCCCGCTGTCCGCGAACCAGGGCAGCCGGGACGCCCACGCCTCGGTGTCCTCCACCTCCGCCACCTCGGTCGGGATGCGGCGCCTGCCCGGGAACATCACCTGGCAGGCCGACTCCGTCGCCGCCAGGTAGTAGTCGAGCAGCCTGCGCGTGGACGCGGCGTCGTCGCCGTCGGTCGACGGAGCCCGCAGGCTCTGCGCGAAGCTGCGGACCAGGTCGTGGAAGGTGTAGAGACCGATCTCCGGCTGCTGGAGCAGATGCACGTCCAGCAGGAGTTCGAGGATGTCCTCGGCGTCCATCGGGTCCGTGTCGAGGAGCGCGGCGGCCGCGTGCACGTCGAGGTCGCCGCCGGGGTGCAGCGCCAGGCTGCGGAACGCGGTCCGGCAGTCCTGCGGCAGGGCCTGGTACGACAGTCGGAGGGTGGCGGCGACGCTGCGCTGGCCCGAACTCAGCTCGTCGAGCCGTCGCGTCTCGTCGCGCAGCCGGTCGGCCAGGTACCGCAGCGTCCACCGGGGCCGGTTGCGCAGCCGCGCCGTGGCGATGCGCAGGGCCAGCGGCAGGTGCCCGCAGAGCCGGGCCAGTTCGGCGGCCGCCTCGGGCTCCGCCGCGTACCGCCGCTCGCCCAGGGTCTCCGCGATCAGCGCCGCGCACTCCGGCGGCGACATCACGTCGATCGATATCCACTGCGCCGAGTCGAGGTCCACCAGCCGGGCCCGGCTGGTGACCAGCACCAGGCAGCCGGGCGAGGTCGGCAGCAGCGGCCGGACGCCGTCCGCGTCGGCCGCGTTGTCGAGGAGGAGCAGCAGCCGCTTCCCCGCGACGGTCGACCGCCACAGGGCCGTGCGCCCCGCGGCGTCCTCGGGGATGCGCGCGCCCGGCACACCGAGCGCGCGGAGCAGGCTGTCGAGCGCCCCGCTCGCGGTCACCGGCTGCTCGCCCGGGGTGTATCCGCGCAGGTCGATGTAGAGCTGGCCGTCGGGGAAGTCGCCGGCCAGGGTGTGCGCCGCGTGCACCGCGAGGGAGGTCTTCCCGCTGCCGCCCATGCCGTCCAGGGCCACGATGCGCGAGTGACGCGCGTAATCCCGGCCCGCGGAGTCCAGGAGTTCCTGCAGTTCGTCGCCGCGTCCGGTGAAGTCCGCCAGGTCGTACGGCAGGGTGCACGGGGCCTCGGGGGCGGCCGGGGCCGGGCGGGGGAGCGGGGCCGCGTCGGCCGGGGGAACGGGGGCCGCCAGCTCCGGGCTGTCGCGCAGGATCCCCTCGTACACCTTGGTCAGACGCGGTCCCGGGTCGACCCCGAGCTCCTCCACCAGGAGTTCGCGTACCCGGCTGTACTCCTCCAGCGCCTCGGCCTGGCGTCCCGAGCGGTAGAGGGCCAGCATCAGCTGGGCGCGCAGCGACTCGTGGAGCGGATGGGCCTGCACCAGGTCCCGGAGGTCGACGACGAGCTCGGCGGACTCTCCCAGACCGAGCCGCAGTTCGAAGAGCTGCTCGGCCGCCGCGAGGCGGCGCTCCTCGAAGGCGGTGGCCGCCGCCTCGATCACCGGGCCGCCCGCTCCCGAGAGGATCGGTCCGCGCCACAGGCCGAGCGCCCGGCGCAGCGCCTCGACCGCGTCGATCGCGCGGCCCTCCGCGGGTGCGTCCCGCGCGGCCCGCACCAAGGAGCCGAACTCCGTCAAGTCGAGCTGTTCCGAGCCCAGTACCACCCGGTAACCGGGGCCGTCCGTGACGATGACGTCGCTGCCCGAGGGGATGCGCCGCCGGAGGTCGGCGACCGCTTTGCGCACCTGATGGGAAGCGGTCGCCGGCGGGTCCTCGGCCCAGGCCGACTCCACGAGGCGGCCGATCGTCAGCACCCGTCCGGGCTCCAGGAGCAGCGTCCCGAGCACCCGTTCCTGGATCAGTCCCCCCAGCCGCAGCCGTGAACCGTCCGCCCATCCCTCCAAGGGACCCAGCACGTTGAAACGCAGCGATCGCGCCTCGGCAACGGTCATCGCCCAAGCACCCCCCCCAGGTCACTCGTCCACGCCGACGGCGCCGGTGAATGCGGATCCTAGCCCGTTCCCGTGACGCTCGGGAACGAGCCGGTACGGGAACGGTAAGCACCGCGGCCACTGTGTGGCTCACGAGGCCGACTCCTTCGCGGCCCTCGCACTGAGGACCCCCCATGCATCCAAGGAGACTGGTCATGACCGAGCAGGCATCACCGGACGGACTCGCCGAACAGCTGCGGGCCGCACGGCAGTGGGCAGGGATCACCCAGGAGCAGCTGGCCGGTCTGTCGACCGTCAGCGTGCGGGCCATCAGAGACCTGGAGCAGGGACGGGTCCGGCACCCGCGCCGCGAGACGCTCCGCCTCCTCGCCGGCGCCATGCGCCTGAGCGACGCCCGCCGGGCCGCCCTGGAACTCGCCGTCGAGGGCGCCGAGGCCGGCACGGTGATGCGCGAGACGTACGGCGCCGAACTGGCCCCGCCGCCCAAGCCGCTGCGCCGGCTGGTGGGACGCGCCGAGGAACTGCGGGCGCTGACCGCCCTGCTGTCCACCGAGCACGAGCGGCTCCTCAGCGTCGTGGGCCTGGCCGGGGTCGGCAAGACCCGACTGGCCCAGGAGGCGGCGCTGGCGCTGCACAGCCGCGACCGGACCCCGGTCGTCTGGGTGGACATGGACGAGGCCGCGCCCCCGGTGGCCGGCCCGGCGGCGGCCCGCAGCCCGCGGTCCGCGCTGGCCGGCTGGGCCCGCTCGGTGGCCCTCGGCGGCCGCGGCCTGGACGAGCTCGCCTCCGTGATAGGCGGCCGGGCGACCCTCCTGGTCCTCGACGGCCACGACGGCGCGCCCCATCTCGCGGCCCCGCTGCTCGAACTGCTCCACGCCTGCGACCGCCTCAAGGTGCTGATCACGACACGTGAACCGCACCGCACCCCCGGCAACCGGCTGCTGCCGCTCGGCCCGCTCCCCGTGCCCGCCCCGGCGCCGGGCGACGCCACCGGCGGCCCGCTGTCGGGCGACTCCCTGACCGCCGGGCAGCCGGCCGTCGAACTGATGCTGTCGTACGTCGGCCACATGCGCCCCGACCTCCTGCCGAGCGACTCCCTGGTGCGGACGGTCGCCGAACTCAGCCGGGCCCTCGACGGGGTCCCGAGAGCGATGGAGGCCGCGGCCTCCTGGCTCCTGCTGCGCTCACCCGCCGAGCTGCTGGGGATCGCCCGGACCGCGCCGCTGGACGTCGTCGACGACGTCACCGCGAGCGGCACCGGGGCCGGCGACGGACTCGCCGCGCAGCTCGAAGCAGCCGTCGCGGCCCTGGACGACGGTCCGGCCGCGCTCCTGGGAAACCTCGGTCTGCTGGCCGACGGATGGAGCGCCGACCAGGCGGCCGCGGAACTCTCCGCCTCCCCGGCGACCGTGGTGCGCGACGTGCACGCCCTGATGCTGCGCGGGCTGGTGCGGCGGCTGCCCGGCGACGAGGACGGAGCCCCGCGGTTCGGCGTGCTCCACCTCGTGCGGCGCCCGGCCGCCGATCGTGCCGCCCTCCTCGTACGGTCCACGGCGCTGGTCTCCTGAGCCCGCCCTGCCCTCCCGTTCCCCCTCGGCTCGATCCACTTCCTCTTCTTTCCCTTCCTTCTTTCTCTCTTCTCTTTGCGTCCTCCTCACGTCTCTCCCCACCACCCTCCGCAGAAAGGCATGTCCGCCATGCGCAACCTGATCTCGCTCGCCGACCTCACGCCCGAGCAGCTCGCCCGTATCGTCGCCCGCGCCGTCGAGTTCGGCACCGGTGAGGTCACCGACAGGCCGCTGACGGGCCGCCAGGTGGGCATCTACTTCCGCAAGTCGTCCACCCGGACCCGCACCTCGTTCTGGAGCGGCGCCACCCGGCTCGGGGCCGACGTCATCACCTTCGGCCCCGACGAACTCCAGCTGACCACCGGGGAGACGGTGGAGGACACCAGCCGCGTCCTCGGCCAGTACCTCGACGCCCTCGTCGTCCGCACCAACGGCGACGTGGCGGAGATGCGCCGCCTCGGCGGCAGCCCGGACCTCGCGGTGGTCAACGCCCTCAGCCTCGACGAGCACCCCACCCAGGCGGTCGCCGACCTGGCCACGCTCAGCGAGCGGTTCGGCGACCTCGCCGGGCGCCACGTCCTCGTCGTCGGCGAGGGCAACAGCTCCGGAGCGGCCCTCGCGTTGGCCGGCGCGCTCACCCCCGGACTGCGCGTCACCCTGCTGTCGCCCGAAGGGTACGAGGTGCCCAAGGACACGATGGACCTGGTCGACGAAGTGAGCGGCGGGCAGCACCTGGTGACCCGGGTGACCGACCCGGCGGCTGTCGAGGGCCCCGTCGACGCGGTCTACACGAGCCGCTGGCAGACCATGGGCGTGCCGAAGGCCGACCCGAACTGGCTGGCGTCCTTCGAGGGGTTCGGCATCGACCGGGAGTTCTTCGCGCGCTACAGCGGCCCGGACACCGTCTTCCTGCACGACCTGCCGGCCGTCCGCGGCCAGGAGGTCTCCGACGAGGTGCTCGACGGCGAGCGCAGCCTCGCCTGGCGGCAGGCGTTCCACAAGATGACCGCCGCGATGGCGGTCCTGGAGTGGTGCGTGGTCGGCGAGCACTGACCGCACGACGCCGGGGCGGCGTCGGTACGGGCTCGGGTGAGCCGTACCGACGCCGCCCCGGCGTGTGCGCCCCGACGATCAGCCGCCCATCGCGGCGACCACCGAACGGGGGCGCAGGTCCGTCCAGTTGGCCTCCACGAACTCGGAGCACTCCTGCTTGCTGCCCTCCTCGCGGACCAGCAGCCAGCCCTCGGGGCGGCGGATCCGGGCGGGCCACAGCGAGTGCTGGCCCTCGTCGTTGGCCAGGACGACGAAACGGCCGTCGGCGTCGTCGAACGGATTGGTAGCCATGGCTTCACCTCTGTTGGGTCCGTGGAACGGGGATCCGGTGCCGCACCGGTGTCTCGACGCTACGAGACGGTGTGCGCCGGTTCGGGCAGCCCGTGCGGCAGTTGGGCGGCAGCCCGCCGGCCGGCGCGGGTCAGACCAGGACGCGCGACACCTCGTGTGCGCGCGTGACGGCGATCCCGGTGGCCACCGCGGCGGCCCGCACCGAGCCGAGCGCGTCGCGCAGCAGCTCCGTGCGCCGGTGCGGCTGGTCGGCCAGCTCCGGGCGGTCCGCGTCGATCAACTGCATCGCCGCTTCGAGGACGGCGAACTTCGCCTCTCCCAGCGGGTCGTGGCGATCCGTCTCGGACATGACGTCGAGCAGGGCCGCGGCCAGTTCCGCGGTGGGGGCGATCTGGGACATGGGTCCACTCCTCAGGGTGTCTCGGGCGCGTGCTCCCGCATTCCGCTCCGGCCGGCGTCGCGGCGGCGGAATTCGACTGTAGGACGGCCCGTGAAGGGGGAGCCGACCGGCGGCGGCAACTGCCGCCCGGCTGCCGCCCCGGGCGCCGGTCGGCCGCTCGCGGCGTTCCTACGATCGATGCCGAAGGGAAGTTCCGAGCGGTCCAGGACCTCCTTCTCCCACTTGTCACCCCACGATGTGGACGAAGTGATGATGCAGCCTGCGGAAGTGGCGTCCCGAGCTCGATCCGGGCCGCTGGACGTGATGGTCACCGGACTACCGTCCGATGCCCACACCTGGAATCTCGTGTTCATTCAACTGCTGATCGAAGACCTGGGACACCATGTCGTCAATCTGGGCCCGTGCATTCCCCAGGACGAGATCGTGGAGTCCTGCGGCAAGTTCCAGCCCGACCTGCTCGTCGTGAGCAGCGTGAACGGCCACGGCTTCCACGACGCGGAGGAGCTGATCCGGACGATCCGCTCACGCTGGGAGCTGGCCGGCCTGCCCGCCGTCATCGGCGGCAAGCTGGGCGTCCTCGGCGCCGAGGGCCGGGCCGGCAACGGGCGCAGGCTCGTCGAGGCCGGCTTCGACGCGGTGTTCGAGGAGGACCAGGGCCTCGGCGCCTTCGAGGAGTTCATCGCCGCCCTGGCGGCGAACCGGGGCCCGGCCGCGCCGGCCGCCCCCCTCGCGCCGACGGCCTCCGTGCTCGCGCCGCCCGCCCCGCTGGAAGGGGTGGCACGGTGACGTCCTTCGGACGGTTCGTGGCCGCCGCCCGCGCCCGGGGCGCCCTCGTGGTCCAGCCCCGCATGGGCTTCTCCGAGCCCGCCAGGATGCGGGCCGGACTGAGGGCCACCAAGGGCGCCGGTGACGCGGTCGCCGGCACCCTCACCATCGACAGCTACACCCGGGTCGGCGACGAGCCCTCCGCGGTCCGCGCCCTGGGCCGTGGCGTCCCGCTCAACGGCTACCCCATCACCTCCTACAGCCCGGACACCTCGCGCTGGGTGCTCGACGGGATCGAGGAGGCCCGCTTCCCCGTCCAGGTCCGGCACGGCTCGGCGCGCCCGCAGCGGATCGTCGCCGCGCTCGCCCGGCTCGGCCTCACCGCGACCGAGGGCGGACCCGTCTCGTACTGCCTGCCCTACGGCCGCACCCCGCTCGTCGACTCGGTCCGCAACTGGCAGGAGACCTGCGAGCGGCTGGCCGCCCTGCGCGTCGACGGCGCCGAACCGCACCTGGAGAGCTTCGGCGGCTGCATGGTCGGCCAGCTGTGCCCGCCCGGACTGCTCGTGGCGATCAGCGCCCTGGAGGGCGTGTTCTTCCACCGGGCGGGACTGCGCTCCATCTCGCTGAGCTACGCCCAGCAGACCAGCCCGGCACAGGACCGGCAGGCGGTGCGCGCACTCCGCCGCCTGGCTGCCGAGCTTCTGCCGGAGACCGACTGGCACATCGTGGTGTACACCTACATGGGGGTCTACCCCCGCTCCACCCGCGGCGCCCACGCCCTCCTGGAGGACTCCGCCGCACTGGCGGTCACGGCGGGCGCCCAGCGACTGATCGTCAAGACGGCCGCGGAGGCGCACCGCATCCCGACCGTCGCCGAGAACGTCCGCGCCCTGCGCATCGCGGCCGACGCCGCGGCCCGCGCCGCCGACGCGACGGACGAGACCGACGACCCGGCCGACAACCCGGTGTACGCGGAGGCCCGAGCCCTCGTGGACGCCGTCCTCGACCTGGACGCCGACCTCGGCACCGCGCTGCTCGCAGCCTTCGAGCGCGGCTACCTCGACGTCCCCTACTGCCTCCACCCCGACAACGCGGGCCGCTCCCGCAGCCACATCGACGAGACGGGCCGGCTGACCTGGTCGGACATCGGTGCCATGCCCATCGGGCGGGTCACCGGCCGGCGCGGCTCCCGGCTCACCGCGTCCGGACTCCACGACGCGCTGACCTTCGTCCAGCGCCGCTACGACCACCCCGACCACGACGGCGACCGCACCCCCGCCGTTCCGCTCCTTCAGGAGGTATGACCGTGACCGTCACCATCGCCGAGGCCGTGGACGAGGCACTCCTGCCCTTCCCGTCCTCCCCCGACGTGCACCTCACCGACCCGCTGACCCGGGCCACCCTGCGCGTGCAGAGCCGGATGCTCGCCGCCACCCGCGCCTTCCTGACGGCCCGCGGCTTCCAGGAGCTGCTGCCGCCGATCATCGGCCCGGTCACCGACCCCGGCATCCGCGGCTCGAAGCAGGTGGACGTCGACTTCTACGGCCACAAGTACAAGATGATGACGAGCGCGATCCTGTACAAGCAGGCGTCGCTCCTCGCCTTCGACAAGATCTTCTACATCGCGCCGAACGTCCGCCTGGAGCCGCTGGAGACGGCGGTCACCCACCGCCACCTCGCCGAGTTCCACCAGATCGACGTCGAGATCCGCGACGCCCGCCGCGAGGACGCGATGGACCTCGCCGAGCAGCTCGTCACCCATGTCGTCGCCGACGTCGTCGCCGGCCTGCCGGGCGACCTCGACCTGCTCGGCCGCGACACCGACGCCCTGCGCGAGGCCGTCGCCGCCTCCTTCGGGCGGGTCGGCCACCAGCGGGCCACCGCCGAGCTCATCGACCTCGGCCACCCGCAGGACCCGGCCGCCGAGATCGACTGGCAGGGGGAGGAGATCGTCTCGGCCCGCGCCGAGCGCCCCTTCTTCATCACCGACTACCCCAAGGGCTCGCGCGGCTTCTACGACAAGGAGAGCGCCGAACAGCCCGGCGTGCTGCGGAACTTCGACCTCATCGCCCCCGAGGGCTACGGCGAGCTGGCCAGCGGCAGCGAGCGCGAGCACGACTACGCCACCCTCGTCACCCGGATGCGCGAGACCGGCGAGAACCCCGCCAAGTACGGCTGGTACCTGGACCTGGCCCGCCGGGGGATCCCCGCCAGCTCGGGCTTCGGCATCGGCCTGGAGCGCTTCACCCGCTACGTCACCGGCCGGCAGGCCGCCTGGCAGGCCAGCGCCTACCCCAAGCTCCCCGGGGTGGTGTCGGCATGAGCACCGCACTCGTCGCGGACGGCTTCCCCGAGGAGCAGGTCCGCCTGCGTGCCCGCCAGGGCGCCGGGGCCGTCTTCCCGGCCGAGTCCGGCTACGGCAGCGGACTGCTCGGCGCCGTCCCGGCGCCGACGGCCGGCCGGGTCGCGCACGACCCGGACGACCTGCTGGAGCGGATGCGGATCGTGCCGCCGGTCTTCATGCCCGAGCGGCTGAAGAAGCTCATCGACCTCGCCCGCGAACCGCTGTACACCGACGTCGAACTCGACACCTTCATCGGCGGGTTCACCAGCAGGCTGCCGCTGTACGTGTCGGCCTTCGGGTCCACCCAGGTCGCCAGCCGCGACCTCGGCGAGGCCGCCGGACGCCAGGCCGGAGCGCTCGGCATCCCGCTGGTCATCGGGGAGAACATCGTCCCCGTCAACGGCTACCGCAGCGCCGGCGAGAACGGCGTCTCGCCGCTCCTCGGCCGGATCGCCGCCTACGCGGAGGCCGCCGACGACGAGCACGGTGGCGTCGTCGTGCAGCAGTCCACCGAGGACGCCGACGCCGAGGTCTGGAACCTCGTCTACAGCGACCCGGTCTCCGAACCCCTCCTCGCCACCGGCCGCCTCGCCTTCGAGCTCAAGGTCGGCCAGGGCGCCAAGCCCGGCCTCGGCGGCCTCACCCTCCTCAGCCGTGAGACCGCCGGCCAGGTGGCCGAGCAGTTCGCCCTCGACGAGGTGTACGGAGCCGCCGGCGACCGGGTCCTGCGGGTCGCCAGCCCCGGCACCTTCACCGAGGAGATCCTGCGCCAGCAGATCCGCCTCATGCGGAACAACTTCCCCCGCGCCCGGGTGTGGGTGAAGCTCCACCCCGGCCGCGACGTGGCCCGGGCCGCGGCCACCGCCTGGGCGGCCGGCGCGGACTCCGTCACCGTCGACGGCGCGGAGGGCGGCACCGCCTGGGCGCCGACGGCCTTCCTCGGCCACGTCGGTCTGCCGCTCGCCGACTGCCTGCGCCGCGTCGGGCGCACCGACCACTGCCTGCTCGCCAGCGGCCGCATGTGGGAGGGCACCCGCGCGGTCAAGGCCCTCGCCCTCGGGGCCCGCGCCGTCGGCCTCGGCCGCGCCGCCCTCCTCGCCGTGGACGAGGACCGCGAGGCCGGCCTGACCCGCCTCGTCGAGGCCCTCGCCCTCGAACTGCGCATGCTGGTCAGCGCGGTCGGCAAGTACCACGTGAACGCCCTGGACCCGGAGGACCTGTTCCTGCCGGAGTCGTGGGGACCGGCGCCCGGCGCCGCCTAGCCCTCCTCAGCACCACACACGCGATTCCCAGTCGTGGCCGTACGGGATGTCCGGCACGCCGCGAGATACCCGTGCACGCCCGAACCTTCGAGAATGGTGTCGAGAAGATGTCTCACCAGCCCTCCGTCCAGGCCCCCGCCGTCGACATCGACGCGTACAACAGCACCGCCGTGCGGCTCCCCGAGGGTGCCCTGCACGAGTTGTTCGCCGCCCAGGCCGCACGGACCCCGGACGCCGTGGCGCTGGTGTGCGGGCAGCGCGAACTCACCTACCGGGAGCTGGAGTCAGCCGCCACGGCCCTGGCCCACGTGCTGCGCGACCGCGGCGTACGGCCGGGCGACGGCGTCGCCCTCTTCCAGGACCGCTCCCTCGCCTACGTCGTCGCGATGCTCGCGGTCCTGAAGACCGGCGGGGCGTACGTCCCGCTGGACCCGCGTCAGCCGGAGGAGCGACGGGCGTTCATCCTCGCCGACACCGGCGCCGTCCTCCTGGTCACCGACCGCGACGAGCAGGACGTGGCCTTCGCCGGCGAGGTCCCCGTCGTGCGGCTCACCGAGGACGTGACCCTGCCGAAGCGGGTCATGGGCCCGCTCGACGTCGCGGTGCACCCGGACGAGCTGGCCTACGTGATGTACACCTCGGGTTCGAGCGGCACGCCGAAGGGTGTGGCCAACACCCATCGCAACGTGGTCGAGTTGGCGCTCGACCCGTGGTGGGGTGCGGGGGAGCGGCACCGTCGGGTGCTCGCCTACTCGCCGCTCGCCTTCGACTCCTCCACCTACGAGCTGTGGGTGCCGCTGCTGAGCGGCGGCACCGCCGTCGTCCTCCCCGCGCCCAAGCTGGACATCGCCGAGCTGGGCGAGGCGCTGGTACGGCACGGGATCAGTGCGGTGTACTTCACGACCGCGCTCTTCGACGCCATGGCGTCCGAGGCCGTGGAGTCGCTGGCCGGCCTCGCGGAGATCTGGACCGGCGGCGACGTCCTCTCCCCGGTCGCGCTGCAGAAGGTGCTCGACGCCTGCCCGACGACCTCGGTCGTCCACGCCTACGGCCCGACCGAGTCCACGGTCTTCTGCAGTTACCAGGCGTTCGGCCCCGCCGAGCGCCGGGTGGAACGCCTCCACCTGGGCGTGCCGATGGCCAACACCCGCATGTACGTCCTCGACGCGGAGCTGCGCCCGGTCGAGACCGGCGTGGTCGGCGAGCTGTACGTCGCCGGCACCCACCTGGCCTGGGGATACGTCGGCCGCCCCACCGTGAGCGCCGAGCGGTTCGTCGCCGACCCGTTCGGACCGGCCGGGGAGCGGATGTACCGCACCGGAGACCTCGCCCGCTGGAACGAGCACGGCGAGATGGTCTTCGAGGGCCGCGCCGACCAGCAGGTCAAGCTCCGCGGCTTCCGCATCGAACTCGGCGAGATCGAGACCGTCCTCCTCGACCACCCCTCCGTCGCCCAGTCGGCGGTGATCGTCCGCGAGGACCGTCCCGGCGACAAGCGGCTCGTCGCCTACGTGGTCCCCACCGCGGGAAGCCGCGTCGACACCGACGCCCTCCACGGATACGCCGCCGAGCACCTCGCCGAGTACGCGGTGCCCTCCGCCTTCGTCGAACTCGCCGACCTCCCGCTGACCGCCAACGGCAAGCTCGACCGGCGCGCCCTGCCCGCCCCGCTCGTCGGCGGCGCCGGGGGACGGGCCCCCCGCACCCCGGCCGAAGAGGTCCTCTGCGGCCTCTTCGCCGACGCCCTCGGCGTGGCGGCGGTCTCCATCGATGACGACTTCTTCCGCCTCGGCGGCCACTCCCTCCTCGCCACGCGCCTCGTCGGCCGCATCCGCACCGCCCTCGCCACCGAGCTCTCCCTGCGCGACTTCTTCCGGCACCCGACGGCCGCCGGACTCGCCCAGCGGATCGCCGCGGGCTCCGGCGAGGCCCTGCGCCCCGCGCTCACCGCCGCCGGCCGCTCCGACGACGACCTCCCGCTCTCCGCCGCCCAGCGCCGCCTGTGGTTCCTCGACCAGATGGAGGGGCCGTCCGCGACGTACAACATCCCGCTCGCGGTCCGCCTCACCGGCGCCGTCGACCCCGAGGTCCTGCGCAGCGCCCTCGCCGACGTGATCGCCCGCCACGAGGTCCTGCGGACGACCTACCCGGTCCACGAGGGGGAGCCCCGGCAGCACATCGCCGCCGCCGACGGGGTGACCGTGCCGCTCGCGGTCGTCCCCGTCGCCGAGGACGAACTGCCCGGACGGCTCGCCGACGAGACCGCCCACCTCTTCGACCTCGCCTCCGATCTCCCGCTGCACGCAGCCCTGTTCGAGCTCGCGCCGAACCGGAGCGTCCTGGTACTCGTCGTGCACCACATCGCCTCCGACGGCTGGTCCAACACGCCCCTCATGCGCGACCTCGGCGCCGCCTACACCGCCCGCGCCGAAGGCGCCGCGCCCGCGTGGGAGCCGCTGCCGGCCCAGTACGCCGACTACTCCCTGTGGCAGCGCGACCTCCTCGCCGACCACGAGGAGAAGCAGCTCGACCACTGGCGCGAGGCGCTCGACCGGCTGCCCACCGAGGTGACCCTGCCCACCAGCCGGCCCCGCCCGGTCGTGGCCTCCTACCGCGGCGCCACCCACACGGTGCACTGCCCCGCCGAGACCCACCAGGCCCTCTCCACCCTGGCCAGGGAACACGGAGTCACGCTCTACATGGTCGCGCAGGCCGCCACGGTGGCCCTGCTGTCCCGCTCCGGCGCCGGCACCGACATCCCGCTCGGTTCCCTCGTCGCCGGCCGCACCGACGAAGCACTGGAAGACCTGGTCGGCTTCTTCGTGAACACGCTGGTGCTCCGCACCGACGCCTCCGGGGACCCGACCTTCCGGGAGCTCCTCGACCGGGTCCGCGAGACCGACCTGGCGGCCTGGGCCCACCAGGAGCTGCCCTTCGACCGGCTCGTCGAGACCCTCAACCCCGAGCGCTCCGCCGCCCGCCACCCCCTCTTCCAGGTCATGCTCACCCTCGCCGAAGCCGCCGAGGCGACGCCGCAGCTCCCCGGAGTGCGCGCCGAGACCCAACAACTCAGCGCCGGTATCGCCAAGTTCGACCTGACGGTCAACTTCTACGAGCACCGCGACCGGGTCGGCCACCCCAACGGACTCGACATCGTCCTGGAGTACGCCACCGACCTGTACGACGCCGACACCGTCGAGGCGGCCGCCGAGCGGCTCGCACGGGTCCTGGACGCCGTCATCGCCGACCCGGACGTCAAGGTCGCCGACATCGAACTGCTCTCGGCCCACCAGCGCCGCGCGCTGCTCACCGACTACAACGACACCGCCGCCGTCCTGCCCGAGGGCACGCTGCACGGGCTGTTCGCCGCGCAGGCCGCCCTGACCCCGGACGCCACGGCGCTGGAGTGCGGTGGGCAGGCGATGAGCTACCGCGCACTCGACCGCGCCTCCGACGCCTTCGCCCACCGGCTGACCGCGCGGGGCGTCCGGCCGGGCTCCGCCGTCGGCCTCTACCTGGACCGCTCGGCCGAGTTCATGGTCGCGGTCCTGGCGGTCCTGAAGACCGGCGGGGCGTACGTCCCGCTGGACCCGCGTCAGCCGGAGGAGCGCCTCGCCTTCATCCTCGCCGACACCGGTGCCCCGCTCCTCGTCACCGACCGGTCCGCCGACGAGGTGCCGTTCGCCGCCGGCCTGGACGTGCTCGCCGCACCCGACGTCCCCGCACTCCTCTCCGACACCGCGGCCGGCGCCCCCGACGTCGCGGTGCACCCGGACGAGCTGGCCTACGTGATGTACACCTCGGGTTCGAGCGGCACGCCGAAGGGCGTGGCCAACACCCACCGCAACGTGGTCGAGTTGGCGCTCGACCCGTGGTGGGGCGCGGGGGAGCGGCACCGTCGGGTGCTCGCCTACTCGCCGCTCGCCTTCGACTCCTCCACCTACGAGCTGTGGGTCCCGCTGCTCAGCGGCGGCACCGCCGTCGTCCTCCAGGTCGCCAAGGTCGACGTCGCCGAGCTGGGCGACGCGCTCGTGCGGCACGGGATCAGCGCGGTGTACTTCACGACCGCGCTCTTCGACGCCATGGCGTCCGAGGCCGTGGAGTCCCTCGCGGGGCTCGCGGAGATCTGGACCGGCGGCGACGTCCTCTCCCCGGTCGCGCTGCAGAAGGTGCTGGACGCCTGCCCGACGACCTCGGTGGTCCACGCCTACGGCCCGACCGAGTCCACGGTCTTCTGCAGCTACCAGGTCTTCGGCCCCGACCGGCGGATGGTCGAGCGCCTCCACCTCGGCGTGCCGATGGCCAACACCCGTATGTACGTCCTCGACGCCCGGCTGCGGCCCGTCGTCCCCGGCGTGGTCGGCGAACTGTACGTGGCCGGCAGCCACCTGGCCCGGGGATACGTCGGACGGGGCGCCCTCTCGGCCGAGCGGTTCGTCGCCGACCCGTTCGGGCCCGCCGGGGAGCGGATGTACCGCACCGGAGACCTCGCCCGCTGGAACGAGCACGGCGAGATGGTCTTCGAGGGCCGCGCCGACCAGCAGGTCAAGCTCCGCGGTTTCCGCATCGAACTCGGCGAGATCGAGGCAGCCCTCCTGGCCGACCCCTCCGTCGTCCAGGCCGCGGTGATCGTCCGCGAGGACCGTGCCGGCGACAAGCGGCTCGTCGCCTACGTGGTCCCCGCCCCGCAGGGCCGGGTCGACACCGACGCCCTGCGCCGCGACTGCGCGCGGCGGCTCGCCGAGTACATGGTGCCCTCCGCCTTCGTCGAACTGGACGTCCTGCCGCTGACCGCCAACGGCAAGCTCGACCGCCGGGCGCTGCCCGCGCCGCGCGTCGGCACCGGACCCGGCGGACGCCAGGGCCGCACTCCCGTGGAGGAGGTGCTGTGCGGCCTGTTCGCCGACGCCCTCGGGCTGCCCGCGGTCTCCATCGACGACGACTTCTTCCGCCTCGGCGGCCACTCCCTCCTCGGCACGCGGCTCGTCAGCCGCATCCGGCAGCTCCTCGGCGCCCGGGTCTCCGTCCGCGACCTGTTCCGGTGCCCCAGCGTCGCCCGGTTCGCCGAGTTCCTCGCCGAGACCGACGGCGAGGACCGCCGCCCGGTCCTCAAGGCCGCCGCACGGCCGGCCCGGGTCCCGCTCTCCGCCGCGCAGCGGCGCCTGTGGTTCCTCGACCAGATGGAGGGGGCGTCCGCGACGTACAACATCCCCCTCGCCGTCCGCCTCACCGGGGCCCTCGACGCCGACGCGCTGCGCCGGGCCCTCACCGACGTCGTCGGCCGCCACGAGGCGCTGCGCACCGTCTTCCCCGCCGAACAGGGCACCCCGCACCAGCTGGTCGTGGCGGCCGACGAGGCCCGCGTCGACCTCCCGGTCATCCCGGCGACCGCCGACGCGCTCCCCGCCGTCCTGCGCGACCTGTCCGCCACCACCTTCGACCTCTCCCGCGAACTGCCCATCCGCGCCGACCTGGTGAGGATCTCCGACCAGGAGCACGTGCTGCTCCTGGTGACCCACCACATCGCCTCCGACGGCTGGTCCAACACGCCCCTCATGCGGGACCTCGGCGCCGCCTACACCGCCCGCAGCGAGGGCGCGGCGCCCGACTGGGAGCCGCTGCCCGTCCAGTACGCCGACTACGCGCTGTGGCAGGAGGCGCTGCTCGCCGCCGACGAGGAGCGCCAGCTCGCCTACTGGCGCGGCGCGCTGGAGCGACTCCCCGAGGAGGTGACCCTCCCCACCGACCGGGCCCGGCCGGCCACCGCCTCGTACCGCGGGGCCTCGCTCACCGTGCAGTGCCCGGCCGACCTCCACAAGGCACTGACCCGGCTGGCCCGCGAGAACGGCACCACGCTCTTCATGGTCGCGCAGGCGGCCACCGCGGTCCTCCTGTCGCGCTCCGGCGCGGGCCCCGACATCCCGCTGGGCTCACCGGTCGCCGGCCGCACCGACGAAGCCCTGGAGGACCTGGTCGGCTTCTTCGTGAACACGCTGGTGCTGCGCACCGACGTCAGCGGCAACCCGACGTTCCGGGAGCTCCTGGAGCGGGTCAGGGCCACCGACCTGGCGGCCTGGGCCCACCAGGACGTCCCCTTCGACCGGCTCGTGGAGACCCTCAACCCCGAGCGCTCCGCGGCCCGTCACCCGCTCTTCCAAGTGATGCTGTCGGTCACCGACGCGGCCGGTCCGGTGCCCGAACTCGGCGGTCTGCGGGCCGAGTCGGAGTTCACCGCACTCGACATCGCCAAGTTCGACCTCACCTTCACCTTCCACGAGCACCGGACCGGCGACGGCGGCCCGGGCGGCCTCGGCATCACCGTCGAGTACGCCACCGACCTCTACGAGGCGGCCAGCGTCTCGGCCGTCACCGCACGACTGGTCCGCCTCCTCGAAGCGGCCGCCGGGACCCCGGACGTCCCGATCGCCGACCTCGACGTCCTGGCCGCCGACGAGCGCAGGCAGCTCCTCGACACCTGGCACGGCACCGCGCACAGCCGCCCCGCCGCCTCGCTGCCCCAGCTGTTCGCCGCCCAGGCCGCCCGCACCCCGGACGCCGTCGCCGTCACCCTGGCCGGCCGGCGCCTGACGTACGCGGAGCTCGACCGGCGCGCCAACCGCCTGGCCCACCGGCTGATCGAGGAGGGCGTGCGGCCCGGCTCCCGGGTGGTCCTCTTCCTGGAGCGCTCCCTGGAGGCCGTCGTCGCGATCCTCGCGATCGTCAAGGCCGGCGCGGTGTACGTGCCGCTCGACACCCGCTACCCGACGGACCGCATCGAGCTCATCGTGCGGATGGCCGGAGGCACCCTCTTCCTCACCGACCGCGAGCTCGCCGGCCTCGAACTGCCGCAGGGCGCAAGGGCCCTGAACGTGGCCGACAGCACCGAGGGCCTGCCGGAGACGGCGCCCGAGGTCGAGGTCCACCCCGAGCAGCCGGCCTACGCGATGTTCACCTCGGGCTCGACCGGCGTGCCGAAGGGCGTCGTCGTCACCCACCGCAACGTCGCCGAACTGGCCGCCGACACCGCCTTCACCTCCGACGTCCACCGCCGCGTCCTGCTCCACTCGCCGCTCGCCTTCGACGCCACCACCTACGAGCTGTGGGCCCCGCTGCTGTCCGGCGGCACCCTGGTCGTCGCCCCGCCCGGCCTGCTCGACACGGCCGCCCTCGCGAGGATCCTCTCCGAGGAGTCGATCACCGGGCTGTGGCTCACCGTGGGTCTGTTCCGGCTGGTCGCGGAGGAGGACCCGGCGGCGTTCGCGGGTCTGGGCGAGGTGTGGACGGGTGGTGACGTGGTGCCGCCGGAGGCGGTGCGCCGGGTGATGGACGCCTGCCCGGACCTGACCGTGGTGAACGGTTACGGGCCGACGGAGACGACGACGTTCGCCACCTCGCACCCGCTGCACCGGCCCTTCGACTACGACGGCGCCCTGCCCATCGGCCGCCCCCTGGACAACACCCGCCTCTACGTCCTCGACGAGCACCTCGGCCTCGTGCCGGCCGGCGTCCGGGGCGAGCTCTACATCGCGGGCACCGGACTCGCCCAGGGCTACCTGGACCGGCCGGCGCTCACCGCCGAACGGTTCGTCGCCGACCCCTACGGCCCGCCCGGCTCCCGCATGTACCGCACCGGCGACCTCGTCTGCTGGTCGCGGGAGGGCGAGATCGAGTACCTGGGGCGTGCGGACCAGCAGGTGAAGCTGCGCGGCTTCCGCATCGAGCCCGGCGAGATCGAGTCGGCGCTCGTGGCCCACGGCTCCGTCGCCCAGGCCGCCGTGATCGTCCGCGAGGACCGGCCCGGCGACAAGCGCCTCGTCGCCTACGTCGTCGGACACGGCGCCACCCCACCCGACCCGGACGCGCTGCGCACCCACGCCGGCGAACTCCTGCCGGACTACATGGTCCCGTCCGCCTTCGTGGCCCTGGACGCCCTGCCGCTCACCGGGAACGGCAAGCTCGACCGCCGCGCCCTGCCCGCGCCCCCGGCCTCGGCCGAGAGCACCGGCCGCCGGCCGCGCAACCCGCGCGAGGAAGTGCTCTGCGGGCTGTTCGCCGACGTCCTCGGCGTCCCCACCGTCTCCATCGACGACGACTTCTTCCGCCTCGGCGGGCACTCGCTGCTCGCCACCCGGCTGGTCAGCCGGATCCGCACCGCCCTCGGGGCCGAACTCCCGGTCCCCGCCCTCTTCGAGAACCCGAACGTGGCCAGCCTGGCCGAGCGGCTCGACCGCGCCGAGAGCGCGCGCCCGAAGCTGCGGCCGATGCGCCGGATGGGAGCCTCCCAGTGATCCCCCTGTCATACGCCCAGCAGCGCCTGTGGTTCCTCGCCCAGCTGGAGGGCCCCTCGGCGACCTACAACATCCCGCTGGCGCTCCGCCTGACCGGCGCCCTCGACACCGAGGCGCTGACCCTGGCCCTCGGCGACGTCGTCGCCCGGCACGAGAGCCTGCGCACGGTCTACCCCGAGCGCGACGGCACCCCGCACCAGGAGATCCTCGCCGCCGAGGACGTACGCCTCGACCTGCCGGTCCTGCACACGGACGAGGCCGGCCTCGCCGAGGTCCTCGCCGCCGAGTCGGCGCACGTCTTCGACCTCGCGGCCGACCTCCCCGTGGAGGCACGGCTCATCCGGCTCGCCGACGGCGACCCGGCGGAACGGCCCGGGTCCGACCGCGAGCCGGAGCACGTCCTCCTCGTCGTCATGCACCACATCGCCTCCGACGGCTGGTCCATCGCCCCGCTGCTGCGCGACCTCGCCCACGCCTACCGGGCACGCCTCGCCGGCCGGGCCCCGGAGCAGGAGCCGCTGGAGATCCAGTACGCCGACTACACCCTCTGGCAGCACGAACTGCTGGGCGAGCCCGACGCCGAGGACAGCGTCATGGCCCGGCAGGCCGCCTACTGGCGCGAGCGGCTGGCCGGACTGCCGGCCGAGGCCACCCTCCCCGCGGACCGGCCCCGCCCCGCCGTCGCCTCCTACCGCGGTGACACCCGCGGCCTCCACTGCCCGCCCGAGACCCACGCGGCCCTCGTCGAGCTGGCGAAGGAGAGCGGCGCCACCCTCTTCATGGCGGCCCAGGCCGCCCTCGCGACCGTCCTCGCCGCCTCCGGCGCCGGCACCGACGTCCCCGTCGGCTCCCCGGTCGCCGGCCGCACCGACGAGGCGCTCGACGACCTCGTGGGCTTCTTCGTCAACACCCTCGTCCTGCGCACCGACGTCAGCGGCGACCCGACCTTCCGGGAGCTCCTGGAGCGGGTCCGCACCACCGACCTCGGGGCCTGGGCCCACCAGGACCTGCCCTTCGACCGGCTCGTCGAGGCGCTCAACCCCGAGCGCACCGGCGACCGCCACCCCCTCTTCCAGGTCATGCTGACCCTGGTGCAGGCCGGTGCCACCGACTCCGGAGCGCACTTCCCCGGCCTTGAGACCCGCGCCGAGTACTCGCCCACCAGCACCGCCAAGTTCGACCTGACCGTCGGCTTCGACGAGCACCTCACCCCCGACGGCCGCCCCGGCGGACTCGACATCACCGCCGAGTACGCCACCGACCTCTACGACCCCGAGACCGTCGAGGCGCTCCTCGCACGGCTCGGCCGGCTGCTCGCCGAGGCCGTCGCCCACCCCGACACCCCGCTCTCCGGCCTGGACCTGCTCGACGCGGCCGAGCGCACCCTGCTCCTCGACACCTGGACCGGCCACGCCACCCCGGTGCCCGACGGCTCGGTCGCCGACCTCTTCGCCGCGCAGGCCGCGCGGACCCCGGACGCCGTCGCCCTCACCCACGAGGGCCGCGCCTTCACCTACGCCGAGGTCGACGCCGTCTCCAACCGGTTCGCCCACCACCTGGTCTCGCTCGGCGTCGGACCCGAGACCGTCGTCGCCGTCCTGATGGAACGCTCCGCCGACCTCGTCCTGTCGCTCCTGGCCATCACCAAGGCCGGCGGTGTCTACGCCCCCCTCAACGCCGTCGACCCGGCCTCCCGGCTCACCCGCATCCTCGCCGACACGGCGGCCCCGGTCCTCCTCGTCGACCCCGCCCTCACCGACCACGAGATCCTGACCGAGGCGACCGGTGTGCGCGTCGTCCTCGTCGACGGGCTCGCCGACGACGAGGCCCTCGGCGCCCACCCGGCGACCGCTCCCGCGACCGCGACGCACCCCGACCAGTGGCTGTACGTCATGTTCACCTCGGGCTCGACCGGCGTGCCGAAGGGCGTCGCCATCACCCACCGCAACGTCGCCGAACTCGCCCTCGACCGGAGCTGGACCCGCCCCGCCCACGCCCATGTGCTCTTCCACTCCCCGCACACCTTCGACGCCTCGACCTTCGAGCTCTGGGTGCCCTGGCTCTCCGGCGGCACCGTGTCGGTCGCCCCGCCCGGAGTCCTCGACACGGCCGCCCTCGCGACCGTGCTGAAGGAGGAGTCGATCACCGGGCTGTGGCTGACCGCCGGTCTGTTCCGGCTGGTCGCGGAGGAGGACCCGGGGGCGTTCGCGGGTCTGGGCGAGGTGTGGACGGGTGGTGACGTGGTGCCGCCGGAGGCGGTGCGCCGGGTGATGGACGCCTGCCCGGACCTGACCGTGGTGAACGGTTACGGGCCGACGGAGACGACGACGTTCGCCACCTCGCACCCGCTGCACCGGCCCTTCGACTACGACGGCGCCCTGCCCATCGGCCGCCCTCTCGACAACACCCGCCTCTACGTCCTCGACGACCACCTCGGACTGGTCGCCCCCGGTGTCCCCGGCGAGCTGTACATCGGCGGTGCCGGACTGGCCCGCGGCTACCTCGGCCGCCCCGCCCAGACCGCCGAACGGTTCGTCGCCGACCCCCACGGCCCCACCGGCTCCCGCATGTACCGCACCGGCGACCTCGTGCGCTGGTCGCGGGAGGGCGAGATCGAGTACCTGGGGCGTGCGGACCAGCAGGTGAAGCTGCGCGGCTTCCGCATCGAGCCCGGCGAGATCGAGTCGGCGCTCGTGGCCCACGGCTCCGTCGCCCAGGCCGCCGTGATCGTCCGCGAGGACCGGCCCGGCGACAAGCGCCTCGTCGCCTACGTCGTCGGCCCGGCCGACACCGACCTCACGGCCCTGCGCCGCCACGCGGCCGACGCCCTGCCCGAGTACATGGTCCCGTCCGCCTTCGTGCTCCTGGACGCCCTGCCGCTCACCGGGAACGGCAAGCTCGACCGCCGCGCCCTGCCGCGGCCCGTGCTCGGCGGCGAGAGCGACGGCCGCGCCCCGCGCAACCCGGTCGAGGAGGTGCTGTGCGGGCTGTTCGCCGACGTCCTCGGCGCCCCGTCCGTCACCGTCGACGACCACTTCCTGCGGCTCGGCGGCCACTCCCTGCTCGCCACCCGCCTGGTCAGCCGGATCCGCGCCGCCCTCGGCGCCCGGATCACGGTCCGCGACATCTTCCAGCACCCGACCGTGGCCCAGCTCGCCGAGCTGGTCGCGGCGGGCAGCGGGGAGCCGGCCCGCCCCGCCCTCACGGTCCAGGAGCGGCCCGAGCGCATCCCGCTCTCCTCGGCCCAGCAGCGCCTGTGGTTCCTCGACCAGCTGGAAGGCCCGTCGGCCACCTACAACATCCCGCTGGCCCTCCGCCTCACCGGCGCCCTCGACGCGGACGCCCTGCGCCGCGCCCTCACCGACGTCGTCGTACGCCACGAAGCCCTGCGGACGGTCTTCCGGACCGCCGACGGCGAGGCGTACCAGCACGTCCTGCCCGCCGACGGGATCGACGTACCGCTGCCGACCGTGCCGGCCACCGAGGAGACCCTCCCCGCGCTGCTCGCCGAGGAGAGTGCCAAGGTCTTCGACCTGACCACCGAACTCCCGCTGCGCGCCGCCCTGCTGGCCCTGTCCGACGACGCCCACGTCCTGGTGGTCGTCGCCCACCACATCGCCTCCGACGGCTGGTCGAACGCTCCCTTCTTCGCCGACCTGGCCCGTGCCTACGAGGCCCGTGGCGGGGGAGCGGCCCCCGACTGGGCGCCGCTCCCGGTGCAGTACGCCGACTACACCCTGTGGCAGCGCGACCTGCTCGCCGCCGAGCAGCTGCCCCAACTCGACTTCTGGCGCGAGGCCCTCGCCGGCCTCCCGGAGGAGGCGACCCTTCCCGCGGACCGACCGCGGCCGGCCGTCGCCTCCTACCAGGGCGCCACGCTCACCGTGTCCTGCCCCGCCCCGGTCCACCGGGCGCTGACAGGGCTGGCGCGGGAGACCGGCACCACCGCCTTCATGGCGGCCCAGGCCGCCGTGGCGACCGTGCTCGCACGGTGCGGTGCCGGAAAGGATGTCCCGATCGGTTCGCCGGTCGCGGGACGGACGGATCAGGCTCTCGACGATCTCGTGGGCTTCTTCGTCAACACGTTGGTTCTGCGTACGGATCTG
>NZ_JBFBBC010000009.1:0-315880 GCF_040689545.1 Streptomyces sp. NPDC051180 | reverse complement strand
TTCGACCTGACGTTCGCCTTCGGCGAGCGGCGGACCGCGGACGGCAGCCCCGACGGACTCGACATCACCGTCGAGTACGCCACCGACCTCTACGAACCCGGCACCGTCGACCGCCTGCTGGAGCGCATGCTCCTCCTCCTGGACTCCGCGGCGACCCACCCCGACACGGCCGTCGCCTCGCTGCCCCTCCTTCCCGAGGAGGAGCGGGAGCTGCTCACCGCCTGGTCCGGCGCACCGACGGCCGGCCCGGACGCTGGTCTGGACGGTCTGTTCGCCGCGCAGGCGGCGCGGTCGCCCGAGGCGCCGGCGCTGGTCTTCGAGGACCAGGTGATCTCGTACGGTGAACTGGACGTCTGGTCCAACCGTCTGGCGCGTCACCTGACCGGCCGGGGCGTGCGTCCCGGCGATCTCGTCGGCGTGCACGTCGAGCGGTCGCCGCACATGGTGGCGTCGATCCTCGCCGTCCTGAAGGCCGGCGCGGGGTACACGATGCTCGACCCGCTGTTCCCGGTGGAGCGGCTCAACGGCGTCCTGGGACAGGTGGCACCGTCGGCGCTCCTCACCCAGACCCACCTCGCCCGACTCTCCACCGAAGCCGTGGTGGTGGACCTGACCGCCGAGGCGGGGGAGGTGAGCGGGCTGTCCGGGACCCCGGTGGAGACCGGCGGTTCACCGGAGTCGGTGGCCTGCGTGATGTTCACCTCGGGCTCGACGGGTCTGCCGAAGGGCGTGATGGCGTCGCACCGGGCGCTCGCCGCGACCTTCGTGGGACCGGACTACCTGGCCTTCGGCCCGCAGCAGACGTTCCTGCAGTGCTCCCCGGTCTCCTGGGACGCCTTCGCCCTCGAAGTGTTCGGCCCGCTGCTGCACGGCGGTGTCTGCGTCCTCCAGCCCGGTCAGCACACCGACCCGAACCTCATCGCCGAGCTGGTCGAGCAGCACCGGGTCACCACGCTGCAGATGTCCGCCAGTCTCTTCAACCACATGCTCGACGAGCACCCGCAGACCTTCACCCACCTCAAGGAGGCGATGACGGCGGGAGAGGCGGCCTCCCCGGCCCACACGGCGCGAGCCCTGGCCCGGCACCCCCGGCTGCACCTGCTCAACGGGTACGGCCCGGCCGAGAGCATGGGCTTCACCACCGCCTTCGTCATCGAGCCCCACGCCGCGGCCGGCGCCGCGAGCATCCCCGTGGGAGGCCCGCTCTCCGGCAAGCACGCCTACGTGCTCGACGCCCGCCTCGAACCGGTTCCGCCGGGTGTGCCGGGTGAGCTGTACGTGGCCGGCCACGGCCTCGCGCACGGCTACATCGGCCAGCAGGCCCTGACCGCCGACCGGTTCGTCGCCAACCCGCACGGCCCGGCGGGCTCCCGGATGTACCGCACGGGCGACCTCGCGCGCTGGAACAAGCAGGGCGCGCTGGAGTACCTCGGACGCGGCGACGAGCAGATCAAGCTGCGCGGCTTCCGCATCGAACCCGGCGAGATCGAGGCCGCGCTGATGGCACACGACGCGGTGGTCCAGGCCGCCGCCGTCGTGCGGGAGGACCGGCCCGGCGACAAGCGCCTCGTCGCCTACGCCGTACCCGCACCCGGCGAGGCACCGACCGTGGACGACCTGCGGCGCCGGGTCGCCGCCCGGCTGCCCGAGTACATGGTTCCCTCGGCCTTCGTGGTCCTGGAGGAGCTGCCGCGCACGGTCAACGGCAAGCTCGACCGGCGCGCCCTGCCCGCACCCGACCTCGGCACGGCGTCCGAGGGCGGCCGAGCGCCCCGCAACCCCGCCGAGGAGATCCTCTGCGGCCTCTTCGCGGACAACCTCGGTCTGGAATCCGTCGGCATCGACGACAACTTCTTCCACCGGGGCGGACACTCCCTGCGCGCCACGCTGCTGATCAGCCGCATCCGCGCCGTCTGGGACACCCGCATCACCATCAGCGACCTGTTCCAGAGCCCCACCCCGGCGCTGCTCGCCGAACACATCGCGGCGGGCAGCGGGGCCGACGCCCTCGGCACCGTCCTGCCCATCCGGGCCGCCACCGCGGCGAACTCCGGCGAGGCTCCGCTGTTCTGCGTGCACGCCGTGTCCGGCGTGAGCTGGGGCTACGCCGGCCTGCTGCCCCACCTCGACCAGGACAGGCCCGTCATCGCGCTCCAGGCCCGCAGGCTCGCCGGCCCGCACGGGGCGCCGGCCTCCCTGGAGGAGATGGCCGACGACTACCTCGCCGAGATCCGGCGCATCCAGCCCCACGGCCCCTACCACCTGCTCGGCTGGTCCTTCGGCGGCCTGGTCGCGCACGCCGTCGCCGCCCGGCTCGAAGCGGCCGGCGAGGAGGTGGCCCTGCTGGCCCTCCTCGACTCCTACCCGCTGCCCGACGGCTTCCGGGCACCGGAGATCGACGGCCGGCACGTCCTGACCGCCCTCCTCGGCACCCTCGGCGAGACGGTCCCGGTGCGCTGCGCGGACACGACGCCGGACATCGCCGAACTGGCCGAGGCGCTCCGCGGGGCCGACCCCGTGCTCGGCGCGCTGGAGCACGCGCAGGCGGCGGCCGTCGTGGCCGCCACCCTGGACAACCTGCGCATGCGCTACCGGTACGTGCCGGACGTCGCGTTCGCCGGCGACGCGGTGTTCTTCGACGCCACCGGCACCCCCGCGCCCCTGTCGGGCGCGGCGGCCTGGGCGCCGTACCTCACCGGCCGCATCGAGGAGTTCGCGGTCGACTGCGAGCACGCCCGGATGACCGAGGCGGAGCCGCTGCGCGAGATCGGGCGGGTGCTCGCCCGCAGGCTGCGGCCCGCCCGCATCTGACCGGGGGAGCGACCGGGGGACCGGGGCCCGTACGGCGGTTCGACCGCCGTACGGGCCCCGGCGCGTTCCCGCCCGGTCCGTCGGGCCCCGGCGCCGCCGCACCGCGCCCGCCCGCCGCCCGTAGCGCCTTCCCACCCCCTGCCCGCACCGCCCCGGCTAACTGCCCGCATACTGCCGCCTGACCAGCCGGGTCGGCGTCGCGGCGCTGCTTAGCGTTGGGGATGTCCGCACGATCGGCCAGGCCCCGTGAGTGGTGCGGTCCGGCCCCCAGAGGAAGTCAAGGACATGGTGGATCATTCCGGTTGGCGGGTCGGTGTCGCCTCGGCCCCCATACATCACGGCGAAATTCTCCAGGGCGTCTTTCCGCACCAGGGCCAGCTGACCCGGGGGCTGGTCACGTTGCCCTGCACGGTCTACACGACCCGGGCGTCGTTCATCCCCGCGCGGGGCGAGGAGCTGACCGTCTCCCCGGCCTGGAAGACCAAGGCGATGCGCGCCGCGCAGCTCACCGCCGAGGCGTGCGTCCCGCCCGGCGAGGGCCCGGTCGGCGGCCACCTCGAACTCACGGGCGACGTCCCGCTCTGCCGCGGCTTCGGCTCCTCCACCAGCGACGTGCTCGCCGCGGTCTGGGCCGTCCAGGACGCCCTGGTGAGCCCGCTGCCCGCCGAGGAGATCGCGCGGATCGCGGTACGCGCCGAGACCGCGTCCGACTCCCTGATGTTCAACGAGAGCTCGGTCCTCTTCGCCCAGCGCGAGGGCAAGGTCATCGAGGACTTCGGCTACCGCATGCCCGCCGTGCGGGTGCTCGGCTTCGGCTCGCGGCCCGAGAACGAGGGCAAGGGTGTCGACACGCTGGCCTTCCCGCCCGCCGAGTACGGCGCCGCCGAGCTGGAGCTCTTCGCCGAACTCCAGGTGATGCTGCGCGAGGCCATCCACACCAAGGACGTCGCCCTCGTCGGCGCCGTCGCCACCGCCAGTACCGACATCAACCAGCGCCATCTGCCCATCCCGCGCCTCGACGGCCTGCGGACCATCGTCCGCGAGACCGGGGCCCTCGGCATCCAGACCGCGCACAGCGGCGACATCGCCGGCCTCCTCTACGACCGCGACGACCCCGAGGTCGAGGCCCGCACCGAGCACGCCCAGCGACTGCTGCACAACATCGGCATCCACGAGCAGTGGATCTTCACGACGGGTGACTGACATGACTACGACCACGATCGCGGGCGCCGTCAAGCTGCACGACTCGGTGGTGGACGCCACCGAACTGCCCCGCATCATCCAGGTGACCGACAACCTCTACGCCGCCGCGTTCAGCCTGATGAAGCTGCTGCCCGCGCGCTACATCGTCGACCGCGCCGAGGCCGCCGGCGTGCTGCGGCCCGGCACCCGCGTCATCGAGACCTCCTCCGGCACCTTCGCCCTCGGCCTGGCGATGGTCTGCCGGCTGCGCGGCTACGACCTGACCATCGTCGGCGACTCCGCCATCGACCGCGACCTGCGCAACCGCCTGGAGATGCTCGGCGCCGACGTCGAGATCGTCGAGTACGCCGGTCAGGCCGGCGGCATCCAGGGCGCCCGCCTCGCCCGCGTCGCGGAGCTCCAGCGGCTCCACCCCGACAGCTTCGTCCCCGGGCAGTACGACAACCCGGACAACCCCGGCGCCTACGCCGTCGTCGCCGACCTCATCGGCGAGACCGTCGGCTCCGTGGACTGCCTCGTCGGCCCGGTCGGCTCCGGCGGCTCCACCGGCGGCCTGGCCGCCGCCCTGCGCCCCGCCGACCCGGCCCTGCACCTCGTCGGCGTCGACACCCACGGGTCGATCATCTTCGGCACCCCCGACGGCCCGCGCACCCTGCGCGGCCTCGGCAGCAGCATCCACCCGGGCAACGTCAAGCACAGCGCCTACGACGAGGTGCACTGGGTCACCGCCCCCGAGGCGTTCCACGCCACCCACGAACTCTTCCGCAACCACGGCCTGTTCATGGGCCCCACCAGCGGCGCCTCCTTCCAGGTCGCCTCCTGGTGGGCCGCGCGCAACCCCGGCAGCAAGGTCGTCATGGTGCTCCCCGACGAGGGCTACCGCTACCAGTCCACCGTCTACCACGCCGAGTGGCTGCGCGAGCAGGGCATCGAGCCGGCCCCCACCGTCGGCGGCCCCGTCACCGTCGACCACCCCCTGGACGCGCCGAGCTCCTGGACCCGCCTGGTGTGGGCCCGCCGGGGCTTCGACGACGTGATGACGCCGGAGGTCGAGGCATGAGCACCCCCCAGCTGCTGCTCGTCGAGTCCAACACCACCGGCACGGGCCGCCAGTTCGCCCAGCGGGCCCGCGCCCTCGGCGCCGAGCCGGTGCTGCTCGCCGCCGACCCCGGCCGCTACCCGTACGCCGCCGAGGACGACCTGCGCACCGTCGTCGTCGACACCGCCGACGCCGACGCCCTGTGGGCCGCCGTCACCGCCCTCGCGGCCCGCGCGCCGATCGCCGGCGTGCTCTCCAGCTCCGAGTACTACGTGGCCACGGCCGCCGACCTCGCCCGGCGGCTCGGCCTGCACGGCCCCTCCGCCGACGCCGTCCGGGCCTGCCGCGACAAGTCCCTCCAACGGCGCGCCCTGGCCGCCGCCGGCGTCCCCGTACCCCTCTTCTCGGTGGCCGGCGACGTCGCCGAGGCGCTCGCCGCCGCCCAGTGGCTCGGCGGCCCGGTCGTCGTCAAGCCCGTCCAGGGCTCGGGAAGCCTCGGCGTACGCCTCTGCCGCGACCGCGACGAGGTCGCCGAGCACGCCCGCGTCCTGCTGGCCGCCACCGTCAACGAACGCGGCCTCAGCACCCCCGGAGTCGTCCTCGTCGAGCAGTACCTGACGGGCCGCGAGTTCTCCGTGGAGGTCTTCGGGGAGGACGCCGTCGTCACCGTCGCCAAGCACGTCGGCGCGCCCCCGGTGTTCGTCGAGACCGGGCACGACGTCCCCGCACTGCTGCCCGCCGCCCAGGCCGCCGCGCTCGTCGACAGCGCCGTCCACGCCGTGAAGGCCCTCGGCCTCGGCTGGGGCGCCGCCCACGTCGAGCTCCGGCTCGACGGCGACGTGGCCCGCGTCATCGAGGTCAACCCCCGGCTGGCCGGCGGCATGATCCCCGAGCTCGTGCGCCGGGCCCGCGGCATCGACCTGGTCGGAGCCCAGGTACGCGCCGCCCTCGGCCGCGACGTCGACCTCGCCCACCCCGCGGCGGACGCCGCCGGAGCGGCCTCGATCCGCTTCCTCACGGCCCGCGCCGAGAGCGTCCTCGCGGACGTCACCGCCGCCGAGACGGCCGCCAGGGCGGTGCCCGGCGTCGTCGACACCGCCCTGTACCGCCCCGCCGGCACCCGCGTCGAACCCGCCGAGGACTTCCGCGGCCGGGTGGGCCACGTGATCACCGCGGGCGAGACCCCCGACCGGACCGCCGAGGCGGCCGAGGCCGCCCTCGCCCGCGGACTGGCCACCGCGCTGGAGCCCCTGGCGGCCCCGGCGACCCCCGTCGTCAAGGAGGTGCTGCCGGTATGACCGGCGTCAGCGACGCGTCGGACCCGGCCGCCCCCGCCGACCGGGAGGCAGGCGTCGACACCGGTCGGCTGCGCACCGGGCTCGACCCGCGCGCCCACCGCATCGTCTACGACCAGTACCGGCCCGACGGCGGCGACCCCGTCGGCGGCGAATTGCGGCTGATCAGCGAGGTCGACCGCGCCCACCTGGTGATGCTCACCGAGCGCGGCATCGTCGACACCGCCCGCGCCGGCGCCCTCCTCGACACCGTCGACGCCCTGCGCGCCGACGACTTCGGGCCCGTCCGCGACCGTCCCATGCCCCGCGGCCTCTACCTGGCGTACGAGGGCTGGCTCGTCGACCGGCTCGGCCAGCGGACCGGCGGCGTCCTGCACACCGGACGCTCCCGCAACGACCTCAACGCCACCACCGTGCGGCTCAAGGTGCGCGGCCCCTACGCCGAACTCCTCGACGAGGTCGCCGCACTGGCCCGGGTCCTGCTGGAGAAGGGCGAGGCGTACCAGGACGTCACCATGCCCGCCTACACCCACGGCCAGCCCGCCGTCCCCATCAGCTACGGCCACTACCTCACCGGCACCGCCGGCGCCGTGCTGCGCTCCCTGGAGGGGCTCCTCGACGCCGGACGGGAGATCGACGTCAACCCGCTCGGCGCGGGCGCCGTCGGCGGCACCTCCGTGCCCGTCGACCCCGCCCGCACCGCCGAACTCCTCGGCTTCACCACGGCCGCGCCCAACTCCGTCGACGCCGTCGCCTCCCGCGACTTCGTGCTGCGGATGCTGTCGTCCGCCGCCGTCCTCGGCGTGCTCCTGGCCCGGGTGGCCCGCGACCTCACCTGGTGGACCACGGAGGAGTTCGGGCTGCTGCGGATGGCCGACGACCTCGTCGGATCCAGCTCGATGATGCCGCAGAAGCGCAACCCCTTCCTCCTCGAACACATCCAGGGCCGGTCGACGGCCGCCCTCGCCGGATTCACCGGCGCCGCAGCCTCCATGTCCACCGCCGGCTACACCAACGCGATCGCCGTCGGCACCGAGGCCGTACGCCACCTCTGGCCCGGCCTGGCCGACACCACCCAGGCCGTCACCCTGCTCCGGCTCGTCGTCGCCGGAGCGGAACCCGACCGGGAACGGATGCGCGAGCGCGCACGGGAGGGCCTCACCTCGGCGACCTACCTCGCCGAACGCCTCGTCGTCGACGGCACCCCCTTCCGCACCGCCCACCACCTGGTCGGCGAGACCGTCCTCGCCGCCCTCGACGGCGGCGCGACCCTGTCCGACGCGGCCCGTTCCCACCCGGCCGTCGCCACCGCCGCCGCCGGCTACCCGGCCGACTGGCTCGACCCCGAGACCGTCGCCGCGGCCTGCGCCCACGGCGGCGGACCCGGCGGACCGGCACAGACCGCCGCCCTCGCCCGGGCCCGCGCCGAACTGGACCGCCTCACCGCCGAGTCGGCCGCCCGGCGGGCCCGCTGGGCCGACGCCGCCGAACGCCTCGACGTCGCCGTCGCCAAGGTGGTGGCCGACCGATGAACGCACGGCCCCGGTCCGGACTGCTGCGGCAGCGCGACTTCCGGCTCCTGTGGGCGGGGGAGACCACCAGCCGCTTCGGCAGCAACATCACCGGCGTCGCCATGCCGCTGGTGGCCGTGGTCACCCTGGACGCGAGCACCTTCTGGGTCAGCGCCCTCGCCGCCGCCGCCTGGCTGCCCTGGCTCCTGGTCGGCCTGCCGGCCGGGGCCTGGGTGGACCGGCTGCCCAGACGCCCCCTCATGGTCGCCTGCAACGTCGCCTCGCTCGTCCTCCTGCTCAGCGTGCCCGCCGCCGCCTGGCTCGACGTACTGACCATGGGCCAGCTGCTCGTCGTCTCGCTGCTCACCGGCCTCGCGAACGTCTTCTTCTCCATCGCCTACCGGGTCTACCTGCCGTTCGTCGTCAGCCGGGAGCACCTCACCGAGGCCAACGCCAAGCTCCAGGGCAGCGAGTCGGCGGCGCAGCTCGCCGGGCTCGGCGGCGGCGGCGTCCTGGCCGGGGTGTTCGGCGCGGTCACCGGACTGCTCGCCGACGCCGCGACCTTCCTCGCCTCCACGCTCTGCCTCCTCGGCATCCGCGCCACGGAGCCGCCGCCGGAGCGTCCCGAGCGGCCCACCGCCCTGCGCAAGGACGTCGCGGAGGGGCTGCGGCACACCGTGCGCGACCCCTACCTGCGCGTCCTCACGACCTACGGCACCGTCACCAACCTGCTGCTCACCGGCTACCAGGCCATCCTGACGGTGTTCCTCGTGCGTGAACTCCACGTCGGCGAGGCCGCCGTGGGCTGGCTCCTCGCGGGCAGCAGCGTCGGCGGACTGCTCGGCGCCGTCGTCGCCACCCCGATCGCCCGGCGCTTCGGCACCGCCCGCGGCATGCTCCTGTGCAAGTTCGCCACCGCCCCCTTCGGCCTGCTCATCCCGCTCGCCGAACCGGGCTGGCGGGTCGTCCTGCTGCCCCTCGGCGGCGCCGTCCTCGCCCTCGGCGTGGTCTCCGCCAACGTCATCCAGGGCGCCTTCCGGCAGACGTACTGCCCGCCGCAGCTCCTCGGCCGGATCACCGCGAGCGTGTCCGTCGCCAACTTCGGTGCCATCCCCGTCGGTTCGCTCCTCGGCGGCGTGCTCGGCGGGGTGCTCGGGCTGCGGCCCGCGCTCTGGCTGCTCACCGCCGGCCTCGCCGTCAGCTCCGTCCTGCTCCTGGCCGGCCCGCTGCGCGGCCGCCGCGACCTGCCCACCGATCCGCCCGGCGACCCCGCCGAGCCCCCCGAGCCGGTGGGCGCCCTCGCGTCCGCCGCGTCCACGGAGCCGGCCGGGCCGGCGGCCTCCGGCACCCCCGAGAAGTCCGAGGAGCCCGCCGCGCCCCCGCGGCGGGCATCCCGGTACGCAACCCCCGAACAAGGCTGATCCGTCCCGACGGCCATCCGCGTCCGCGCATCCGTCACCGAACAGGAGGGGTCCCGTGAGTGATCCCAGAAGCGGTTCCAGGAGTTCCGCGAGCGGCCTGCTGCTGCCCGCGCCCGCGCCACCGCCGCGCGACCTGCCGCGACCCGGGTCCCTCGACCTGTGGCTGCTCAGGGTCTCCGACGCCCGGGGCACCGGCCTCGACACGGCCGTGCTGGACGCCGACGAGCGGCAGCGCGCCGCCGGGCTGGCGTACGCGGAGGACCGGGTCCGCTTCACCGCCGCCCATCTGGCGCTGCGCCGCCTGCTGGGCACCTACCTCGACATGCTTCCGCAGGACATCCGCTACGGCCGGGAGACCTGCCCGTGCTGCGGCGGCCCGCACGGACGGCCCACCGTCCTCGGGGCCACCCGCGGACTGCACTTCTCGCTCTCCCACCGGGGCGACCTCGTGCTGGTGGGGACCGCGGTGGCCCCCATCGGCGTCGACGTGGACCTGGTCGCCGACCCGGGCGGCGCCGCGGAACTCGCCGCCATGCTGCACCCGGCCGAACAGCGCGAGATCGAGGCGCTGCCTCCTCCGCGCCGTCCGCGGGCGCTGGCCCGGCTGTGGACCCGCAAGGAGGCGTACCTCAAGGGCCTCGGCACCGGGCTCGGCAGGGATCCGGCCGCCGACTACGTGGGATCGGGCAGCCCCGAGGGCCCGCTGCCCCCGGCCGGCTGGACGCTGCTCGACATCCCCGTCGACCGGGGGTACGCGGCGGCCGTGGCCGTCCACGGCGAGCTGACGACGCCGTCGCCGCGGGTGAACCGCCTCTCGGAGCGCGACATCCGCGGGGACCCGCCGGACCGCCCGTGAGGGCGGCGGCGGGACCGCGCACACGGGAAGGTCCCCGGACGAACCGTCCGGGGACCTTCTCGTGTCGGCGCGAACACCGGCGGCCGCGCTCAGCCGGCCGCCGCGATCCACTCGTCGAGCTGCTCGGGCGTCGTGGCCGGATCGGCCACCAGCTCGGCCAGCGTGTCGTCGGCGAGGTGCCGGGTGGAGACGGCGGGGCAGCGCGCGCACGCGGCCACCCCGGTCTGCTGCCACCACTGGCACCTGGCCCGGAGGTGACACCGCGGGACGTGGCCGTCCTCCTGCGCGGCGGGCCGGTACAGCACCCGCTCCACGAGCGTGCAGTCGTCGCCCCTGCGGTTCAGGCAGTCGCTGACGCAGTGCGAGGCGAAGCGCAGGATGCGCCGCGGCTCGATGCCCTCCGGCACCTCCGAGAGGGCCTCGGACGCCGGTACCGGATCGGCCAGGTACACGACCCGGCCGTCCTGCCCGGACCGTACGCCCAGGACGACGGACTCGGGCGCGTGCGCGTCGCCGCTGGGGCACCAGGTCTGCGGGGACTCGTCCCTGCCCACGGTGGTCACCTCCGGCTCAGCAGGTGCCGGACTGGATGCCCAGCCCCGCCACCCGGCCGCCGACGCTCTGGCTCAGCGGCTCCGAACCGGACTCCCGGTCCTGGGCCGCGGCGAGCAGGATGCCGTCCTTGAGCTGGGCCGTCGACGTGATCCGCGTGGTCGCGGCGTCCGACGCGGCCGCCGCACCGGCACCGGTGACGACGAGGCCGGCGGCGAGCAGCGCGGCGGCTCCGGCCGCGGCCACCTTACGGGTGGGGTTCTCCATGGCGTACTCCTGTCTCTGGGGAATTGGCCAGGAGCGTAGGGACGCCGGTGCCGCCGGCCCGGTAGTCGGGGGCGGCAGCCGACCGGCGGTTTCAGGACGCGGGCGCCCAGCCGAAGCGTCGGTTCACGAGCGCGGCGAACTCCTCGAAGGTCAGGACCCGGTCCCCGTTCCGGTCGGCCTCGTCGAAGAGTGCCGAGGACGCGTCGTCGTCGCCGACGCCCCAGACCGGGATGACGCCGTGCGCCGCGAGCGTCGGGCCCTTGGCCCGCAGGGCGCTGATCACCTCGGCCCGGGTCAGCGTGCCGTCCCGGTCGAGGTCGAGCGCGTCGAAGAGGGTCCGGGCCTTGTCGCTCATGGCGTGTCCTGTCCGCTGTCCACTGGTCGCGTTCCCCGGGGTACCCGGTCCACGGGCGTCGCGTCGGCCGACGCGTGCCGTACGGAAGGACGTCCGGACGGCCCGGCCAGTTGCCTCCGGAACCCCCTTCGTCCACAGGCCCCGGTGGACGGGCCCGGGGTGTCCGTGCGGGCGGATAGGCTTCGGGAATGGTCCTCTCCGACGCATCCACCGAGATCTCCGACGCCGAGCGGGTGCTCCAGCGCGTCTTCGGATACAGCTCCTTCCGCGGTGAGCAGCAGGAGATCATCGAGCAGGTCGTCGGCGGCGGTGACGCCCTCGTCCTGATGCCGACCGGCGGCGGCAAGTCGCTCTGCTACCAGATCCCGGCCCTGGTCAGAGACGGTACGGGCGTGGTGGTCTCACCGCTCATCGCCCTGATGCAGGACCAGGTGGACGCGCTCAGGGCGCTCGGCGTGCGCGCCGGCTTCCTCAACTCGACCCAGGACCCGTACGAGCGGCAGGCCGTCGAGCAGGCGTTCCTCGCCGACGAGCTCGACCTGCTGTACCTCGCCCCCGAGCGGCTGCGGACCGAGGGCACCCAGCGGCTGCTCGACCGGGGCACGGTGTCGCTCTTCGCGATCGACGAGGCGCACTGCGTCGCCCAGTGGGGCCACGACTTCCGCCCGGACTACCTCGCCCTGTCCATGCTCCACGAGCGCTGGCCGAAGGTGCCGCGGATCGCGCTGACCGCGACGGCGACCGAGGCCACCCACGCCGAGATCGCGGCGCGGCTCGGCCTGGAGGAGGCCCGGCACTTCGTCGCCGGCTTCGACCGGCCCAACATCCAGTACCGGATCGTCCCCAAGAACAACCCGCTCAAGCAGCTGCTCGAACTGATCAGGACCGAGCACGCCGGGGACGCCGGAGTCGTCTACTGCCTCTCGCGCTCCTCGGTGGAGAAGACCGCCGCCTCCCTCGTCGAGCACGGCATCGACGCCGTGCCGTACCACGCCGGCATGGACGCCCGCGCCCGCGCGGCCAACCAGGCCCGCTTCCTGCGGGAGGACGGCGTCGTGGTCGTCGCGACGATCGCCTTCGGCATGGGCATCGACAAGCCGGACGTGCGGTTCGTCGCCCACCTCGACCTGCCGAAGTCCGTCGAGGGGTACTACCAGGAGACCGGCCGCGCCGGCCGTGACGGCGAGCCGGCCACGGCCTGGCTGGCGTACGGCCTCCAGGACGTCGTCCAGCAGCGCAAGCTCATCGACGGCTCCGAGGGCGACGAGGCGCACCGCCGGGGCCTCGGCATGCACCTGGACGCCATGCTCGCGCTCTGCGAGACGGTCGACTGCCGCCGCGTGCGGCTCCTGGCCTACTTCGGGCAGTCGGGCGAGCCCTGCGGCAACTGCGACACGTGTCTGACGCCCGCCGAGTCCTGGGACGGCACGGTCGCGGCCCAGAAGCTGCTGTCCACGATCTGGCGGCTGGCCAAGGAGCGGCGCCAGAAGTTCGGCGCCGGACAGATCATCGACATCCTCCAGGGCAAGCGGACGGCCAAGGTCATCCAGTTCGACCACGACGGGCTGTCCGTGTTCGGCGTCGGTGCCGACCTGGGCACCGCGGAGTGGCGCGGTGTGGTCCGCCAGCTGCTCGCCCAGGGCCTGCTCGCCGTCGAGGGCGACTACGGCACGCTGGTCCTCACCGAGCAGAGCGGCGAGGTGCTCGGCGGGCGCCGCACCGTCGCCCTGCGCAAGGAGAAGGCCCCCGCGGCGGCCGCCCGGAAGGAGTCCGGAGCGCGCTCGGGCAAGGGCGCCCGGGTGCCGGTCGACCTGCCGGCCGCCGCCGTCCCGGTCTTCGAGGCGCTCCGTGCCTGGCGGGCCGCCACCGCGCGCGAGCAGGGCGTCCCGGCGTACGTCGTCTTCCACGACGCGACCCTCCGCGAGATCGCCACCCTCTTCCCCGCGACGGTCCAAGAGCTCGGCACCGTCGGCGGAGTCGGCGAGGCCAAGCTCACCAAGTACGCCGAGGGCGTCCTCGCCACCCTGGCCGAGTGCGAGGCCCCCGCCGCCCCGGCGGGTGACGACCCGGCCGCACCCGCTCCGGCGGCCCCCGCCGGCCCGGCCCCCGCGGGTCCGGTCTCCGCTCCCGCCTCGTCCGCGCGGTCCGCCTCGGTCCCTTCGGCCGCCGAGCCCGCCGCTCCGGCGGGGCGGTCCTCCGCGCCGTACGACGACGGTCCGCCGCTCTTCGCCGACGACGAGACCGAGCCGCCGTGGGACGAATGGGAGTAGCGGGCCCTCCCGCCCCGCCGGAGCCCCTGCCGGAGCGCCCTCCAGGGCCCGGCCTGGAGGGCGGGCCGGCGATCGGCCGGTCGGTCAGGCCGGCTGCGGGGTGAGTCGGGCGAGGCCCCTGCGGTCGTAGTAGCGGGTCATGCCCAGGCCGAAGAGCAGGGCGGCGGCCGTGCCGATCGCGATCATGATCCAGCCCCGGGCGAGACCGGCGTCGGCCCGCGCGTCGAAGTAGAGGATCGCCCGGACACCGGCGCTCAGCTGGTGCATCGGCTCGAAGACGCCGAGGAAGCGGTAGAAGCCCGGCGTCGCCTCCAGGGGCACGGTCGCACCGGAGGAGGGGAGGGCCAGCGCGATGAAGACGAACATCGAGACGAGCTGGCCGATCCCCCCGAAGGCCGCGTTGATGGCCTGGACGCCGAGGCCGACGGCGACCGTCGCGCAGTAGGAGAAGACCCACAGCATCGGCAGGTGCGAGGCGTCCATGCCGAGCAGCGCGATCGTCGCCACCATGACGAGGGTCGTCGTCAGGAGCGCGATCCCGGCCGTCATGACCATCTTCAGGACGAGGGTCTGGGTGCGGCTGACGGGCACGGTCGGCCGGCGGGTGTGCCAGGGGCCCAGCTCGCTGTCCGCGTAGCCGAGGGCGGTGTCGACCCCGGTGTTCACGAGGTTCCCCCCGATGAAGCCGCTGAGGACGAGCAGCAGGGTGTAGTAGAACGCGGTCAGGCCCAGTCCGCTGTGCGCGCCGATGGGGTGCCCGGGGCGGGTGACGACGGCGACCGGGTCGGCCAGCAGCAGCCGTGCGGTGGGCGTGGCGGCGGTGGCCGAGAGCTGCTTGCCGATGGTCAGCGACGCCTGGTGGGCGGCGTTCTGGTTGATCTGGGCCGTCAGGGACGACCCGAGGCTGCCGAGGCCGGGGTTGGTCAGCACCGTGAGCGTCGGCCGTCGCGTCGCCCGGTTCGTGGTCAGGGCCGCGACGGAGGCGGTGAAGTCCGCGGGCACGACCAGGGCGCCGAAGACCTTCCCCGAGGCGAGTGAGTCCTGTGCCTCCGCACGGCTCACCAGGTGCCATTCCACGGAGTCCTTCCCCCGGGAGGCCGAGACGATCGCGTCGCTGATCTGCTGCCCGAGGTTCTCGCTCTGCCCCGGCAGCGGGGCGCCCCGGTCCTCGTCGACGAGGGCGACGGGCAGCCCGCGCAGGTTCTCCGACGGGTTGAGGACGCCACCCGTGTAGAGGAGCGAGAGCAGCAGGGCGACCAAGGCGCTGAGGACCGCGGGCACGAGCCACAGCTTCGGGTTCCGGAGCAGGCGCCCCGCACGGACCTGGGGTTCCGGCGCGTCCGTGGGGTGCGGGGAGTCGGGGGTGTTCGGGGAGGTCATGGTGCCATCGTCGACCGGCGCGGCCCGCGAGCCCGGAATGCGGATGATTCGGGCGGGGCGGGTGTGTCGGGGACTCCGTTTGCGGACCGTCGGAGGCCGGGTTTGAGTGGGAGCGACCCCCACGCGTCCTGGAGCTGACATGTCGATGGCGTTCGGTTCTCCCTTTGGCTCGTCCGATCCTTTCAGCGACATGCTGAACCGGTTCTTCGGCATGTCACCGGCGTCGTCGCCCCCGGCGGTGCAGCGCGTCCCGATCGGCCGGCTGCTGACGGAGTCGTCGCACGCCCTCCTCAACACCGCGGCCGGCAAGGCCGCCCAGGACGGCACGACCGACCTCGACACCGAGCACCTCCTGTGGGCGGCCACCCAGGTCGACCCCGCCCGCCGACTGCTCTCCCAGGTCGGCGTGGACCCCGACGCGCTCGCGTCCCAGCTCGACCGCGTGCTGCCCCGGGAGTCCGGCGAACCGTCCTCGGAGCCCGGACTCACCCCGGCGGCCAAGCGCACGCTCGCCGCCGCCTACGCGCGCTCGCAGGCGGCCGGCGTCTCCTACATCGGCCCCGAGCACATCCTCGGCGCGCTCCTCGCGGAGCCCGAGGCGGGCGCCGCGCAGCTGCTGGACGCCGACGACGTGGACGTGCGCAAGCTCCGCGGCCTCACGGAGCAGGCGGGGCGCGGAGACGGCGCCGCGCCCGCCGCGCCGAAGCAGCAGGAGCCCGCCACCACCCTCGACGAGTACGGGCGCGACCTGACGGAGGAGGCCAGGGCGGGCAGGCTCGACCCCGTCGTCGGCCGCGCCGAGGAGATCGAGCAGACCGTCGAGATCCTCTCCCGCCGCTCCAAGAACAACCCGGTCCTCATCGGCGAGCCCGGCGTCGGCAAGACCGCCATCGTGGAGGGACTGGCCCAGCGCATCGTCGCCGACGAGGTCCCCGCGACCCTGAAGGGCAAGCGGGTCGTCTCCCTCGACCTCTCCGGGATGGTCGCGGGCGCCCAGTACCGCGGCCAGTTCGAGGAACGCCTCAAGAAGGTCATCGAGGACGTCCAGAACGCGAGCGGCGAGATCGTCCTCTTCATCGACGAACTGCACACCGTCGTCGGCGCGGGCGCCACGGGCGAGGGCGCGATGGACGCCGGGAACATGCTCAAGCCCGCCCTCGCGCGCGGCGAACTCCAGCTGGTGGGGGCGACCACCATCGACGAGTACCGCAAGCACATCGAGAAGGACGCGGCCCTCGAACGCCGCTTCCAGCCCGTCCTCGTCCCCGAGCCGACCGTCGAGGAGACCGTGCAGATCCTCGAAGGACTGCGGGACGCCTACGAGGCCCACCACCAGGTCCGCTTCGCCGACGGCGCCCTCACCGCGGCGGCGGAGCTCTCCGACCGGTACGTCAGCGACCGCTTCCTGCCCGACAAGGCGATCGACCTCATCGACCAGGCGGGCGCCCGCGTACGGCTCCGTGCCGCCGGGCGCTCCACCGAGGTGGTCGGCCGGGAGGACCGCCTGGCGAAGCTGCGCCGCGAGAAGGACCAGGCCGTCGCCGGCGAGGACTTCGAGAAGGCGTCGGACCTCAAGCGGCAGATCGCCGACGTGGAGGGCGAGCTCGCCGGCATCGAGGAGCGACGCGAGGGCGTCGTCTCGGTCACGGCCGCCGACATCGCCGACATCGTCTCCCGGCGCACCGGCATCCCGGTCTCCCAGCTCACCGCCAGCGAGAAGGAGAAGCTGCTGCGGCTGGAGGAGGAGATGCACGCCAGGATCGTCGGCCAGGACGAGGCGGTGACCGCCGTCTCCGAGGCCGTACGCCGCAACCGCGCCGGCATGGGGGACCCGAACCGCCCGGTCGGCTCCTTCCTCTTCCTCGGACCCACCGGCGTCGGCAAGACCGAACTCGCCAAGACGCTCGCCGAGCTGCTCTTCGGCGACGAGGACCGCATGATCCGGTTCGACATGAGCGAGTTCCAGGAGAAGCACACCGTCGCCCGCCTCGTCGGCGCCCCGCCCGGATACGTGGGGTACGAGGAGGCCGGCCAGCTCACCGAGAAGGTCCGGCGCCAGCCGTACAGCGTGGTCCTCTTCGACGAGGTGGAGAAGGGGCACCCGGACGTCTTCAACACGCTGCTGCAGATCCTCGACGACGGGCGCCTCACCGACGGCCAGGGCCGCACGGTCGACTTCCGCCACTGCGTCGTCATCATGACGTCCAACATCGGCGCGCACCGGATCCTCGCCCACGAGGGCGACGCGGCCGAGCTGAAGGACCGGCTGATGGAGGACCTGCGCGGGCGCTTCCTGCCAGAGTTCCTCAACCGCATCGACGACATCATCGTCTTCCACAGCCTCACCGAGGACGACCTGTCCGAGATCGTCGAGCACCTCCTGGACCGCAGCAAGCACCGCGTCCACGCCCAGGGCATGACCCTGGAGGTCACCGAGGCCGCGAAGAAGCTCCTGGTGGCCCACGGCCACCAGCCCGCCTTCGGCGCCCGCCCGCTGCGCCGCACCATCCAGACCGAGCTCGACAACCGCATCGCCTCCCTCCTCCTCGGCGGCGAGGCCGACCCCGGCGACACCCTCGTCGCCGACGTCCGGGACGACTCGCTCCACTGCACCGTCCGCAAGGGCGCCCCCGCGCCCGGGGCCGCGGACGAGCCGGCCGCCGCGGACGGCGGCACCTGAGCCGAGCGGGGACCGGCGGCGTGACACCCCGGCGGCCGTGGACGGCGCGCGCGGCGCGGGCGCTCTCGCCCCGGGGCGCTCTCGCCCTCCAGAGCGTGGACGGCGCGCTGTCCTTCGCCCTCCGCGCCGCGCTGGCCATGGCCCTGCCCGCCGTGCCGATGGCCCTGGCCGGGCGGGCCGACCTGGCCGTCTACGCCATGCTGGGCTCCTTCACGACCACCTTCGGACGCAATCTCCCGTACGCGCGCAGGGCGCGCGTGCTCGCCGTCGTCGCGGTGGCCATGACCGCCTGCGTGGCCGCCGGGACGGCGCTCGCCGCGTGGGCCCGTCCGGCCGACGGGGGAGCGGGCGCCGCCGTCACGGTGGCCGCCACCGCGCTCGTCGCCGGGGCCGCGAAGTTCGCCTGCGACGCGGCGCGGCTGACCGGTCTCGGCGCCGTCCTGCTGCTGTTCTCGTTCGCCGTGGCGGCCAACGCGGTCGCCACGACCGGCGACGTCCTGCCCCGGACCGCCCTGGCCGCGACCGGCGCCGCCGTGGCCTGGGCCCTGGCCGTCGCGGGCCGGTGGCTCCAGCCGGACCGGCCCGAGCGCCTCGCGGTGGCCGGGGCGCTCCGTGAGGTCGCCGACCTGTGCGAGGCGACCGCCCCGGACGCCGGCGAGGGAGCCCCGGGGCCGCCCGGCGGGCTCGTACGGCACCGGGCGACGGCCGCCGTCCTCCAGGCGTACCGGACGCTGGGCCGGCTGCCGCCGGCCTCCGCCGCCTAGCACGGCCGGGGCGACACCTGCCTCCGGCTCGCCGACCTCGCCTGGTCGCTGCTCGTCGGCTCGGCCGCCCGCCCGCCCGGGGACCCCGCCGGGCTCGCACGCGACCTGCGGCACCAGGCACGGCTGCTCGCCGACCGCCGCCTGCGCCGGCCGCCGGTGCTGCTGACGGCGGGAGGGCCCCCGCCGCCGTCGCCCGCCCCGCGACCGGGCGGGTCCGGGACGGCGGCGGGGGCTGCCGGGCGCGGCAGCCCGGAGGCCACCGAACTCCGGGCGGCGGAGCTGGTGGCGGGGCCGCGCCACGGCCGGGCGGCCGTGCTCCTCGTGCCCGCCCTGCGGATGGTCCTCGGGACCGGCCTCGCGGGCGGGACCGCGCTCCTCCTCGGCCTCGGCCACGGGTACTGGGCGTCGATCTCCGCCGCGGCGGTCCTCCACTCGGTCAACGTGCGCACGGCGACGCAGCGGGCCGTCCAGCGCACGCTGGGGACCGTCGCGGGCCTGCTCCTCGCCTTCGGGGTCCTCGCCGCGGAGCCCGGACCCACGGTCCTCGTCCTCGTGATCGTGCTGCTCGAGTTCCTGCTGGAGTACGTCGTGGCCCGCAACTACGGACTGGGCGTCGTCTTCCTCACCCCGCTGGCCCTCCTGCTCTCCGACCTCGCCGCACCGGCGGCGGCCGACGTCCTCGTCGAGGACCGGGCGCTGGGCAGCGTCCTCGGTGTCGGCGTCGCGCTGGGCTGCGCGCTCCTCGTCGTCCACGACCGTGCCGCCGTGCGGGCACAGCGTGCGCTCGGAGCGTGCGCGGAGGCGTCGGTGCGCGTCGAACGCGCGCTGGTCGGCGGTGCGGTGGAGTCGTACCCCGCCGTGCAGAGCGGCCTGGCGGCCGCCGTCGTGGAGCTGCGCGAGGCCGACGACGCGGCGGCGGGCGAACTCTGGCCCGCCGAGATCGACCCCACGGAACTCGCCGCCGCGGAACGGCGCGCCCATCTGCTCCTGGAGCGGCTGCACCGCGGGCGGTGACCGCCGCGGCCGTTCAGGCGGCGGGGGCGATCGTGACGTTGACGTGCTTCATGATCGGCTGGTCGCTCTGGGTGCTGTAGTCGGAGAGCGCGCACAGCACGTTCATCTCCGGCATGTAGCCGGCGGCGCAGCCGCGCGGGATGTCGTAGGGGATGGCGAGATAGCCGGTGAGGGACCGCCGGCTGCCGTCCTTCGCGGTGCTCGTGATGTCGACGGGACCCAGGTCCGCGATGCCGCGCTCCCGCATGTCGGCCCGGTTCATGAAGACGAGCGTGCGCAGGTTCTCGACGCCCCGGTAGCGGTCGTTGTCGGAGTAGATGGTGGTGTTCCACTGGTCGTGCGAGCGCATGGTGCCCAGGGCGAGGGTGCCGGGCGCCGGCACGACGTCGGGCAGCGCGGCGTCGGAGAACTCGGCGCGCCCGGACGGTGTCAGGAAGACGAGCTCCCGGGCGGGCTGCCTGATGCGGAAGCCGAGGGGCAGCCGCACCCGCCGGTTGAAGTCCTCGAAGCCGTCGAGGGCCCTGGCCATGGTGTCGCGGATGCGGTCGTAGTCCTCGATGTACCACTCCCAGGGCGTCGCGCTGCCCGGCAGTGCGGCGCGGGCCATGCCGGCGACGATGGCGGGCTCGGAGAGCAGGTGGGACGAGGCGGGGCGCTTCATGCCGACCGACAGGTGGACCATGCTCATCGAGTCCTCGACGGAGGTGCTCTGGATCCCCTTGCGCTGGTGGTCCTTCTCGGTGCGGCCGAGGCAGGGGAGGATCAGGGCCCGGCGACCGTGGACGATGTGGCTGCGGTTCAGCTTGGTGCTCACCTGCACGGTGAGGTCGCAGCGGCGCAGGGCCGCGCAGGTCACCGGGGTGTCGGGGGCGGCGAGGGCGAAGTTGCCGCCCATGCCGACGAACACCTTGATCTCGCCGCGGGCCATCGCCTCGATGGTGCGGACGGTGTCCAGGCCGTGGGCGCGCGGCGGGTCGATCCCGCAGACCTCGGCGAGCCGGTCGAGGAACGCGTCGGTGGGGCGGTGGTCGATGCCGCAGGTGCGGTTGCCCTGCACGTTGCTGTGGCCGCGGACGGGGGACGGGCCCGCGCCCTCCCGGCCCAGGTTGCCGCGGAGCAGCAGCAGGTTGACGATCTCGCGGACGGTGTCGACGCCGTGCTCGTGCTGGGTGATGCCCAGGCACCAGCTGACGACGGTGCGGTCGGCCTCGCCGTACACCCGGGCGGCCTCGAGGATCTCGGCCCGGGTCAGCCCGGACTGCCGCTCCAGCTCCTCCCAGGGCGTCGCCTCGCACCGGGCGCGGTACTCCTCGAACCCGGTGGTGTGGCGTTCGACGAACTCCCGGTCCAGGGCCCGGGGGTCGGTCGCGGACCGCTCCAGGATCGCCTTGGCCATGCCGCGGAGCAGGGCCATGTCGCCGCCGATCCGCGGCTGGAGGTTGAGGGTGCTGGTCCTGGTCGCCTTGAACAGCGCCATGTCGGTGAAGTCGTGCGGGACGATGGTCCGGGTGGCGGCGGCCTCGACGAGCGGGTTGACGTGCACGACCGCGGCGCCGCGCCGGTAGGCCGAGGCGAGGGCGGTCAGCATCCGGGGCGCGTTGGAGGCGGCGTTGACCCCGAAGACGAAGAGCGCGTCGGCCGTCTCCCAGTCGGCGAGGTCGACGGTGCCCTTGCCGGTGCCCAGGGACGCCTGCATGGCCCGGCCGCTGGCCTCGTGGCACATGTTCGAGCAGTCGGGCAGGTTGTTCGTGCCCAGCTCGCGGGCCATCAGCTGATAGAGGAAGGTGGCCTCGTTGCCCAGCCGGCCCGACGTGTAGAACGACGCCTGGTTCGGGTCGTCCAGGCCGCGCAGCGCCTCCCCGACGACCTCGAAGGCGTCCTTCCAGCTGATCGGCGTGTAGTGGTCGGACGCGGGGTCGTAGACCATCGGCTCGGTCAGTCGGCCCTGGTCCTCCAGGTCGTAGTCGCTCCACCCGGCGAGCTCGGTCACCGAGTGGGCGGCGAAGAACTCGCGCCCGACCCGCTTGCCGGTCATCTCCCAGGTGACGTGCTTGATCCCGTTCTCGCAGATGTCCAGGTGCAGGCCCTTGGTGTCGTCGGGCCAGGCGCAGCCGGGGCAGTCGAAGCCGGTGTTCTCGTGGTTCATCCGCATGATCGCGCGGGGGCCGTCCACCAGCGCCTTCTCGCGCACGAGGAAGCCCGTCACGCTCTTGGCGGCGCCCCATCCCGCGGCGGGGTGGTGGTACGGGGAGAACGACGGCTCGCCGTCGGGCGTCGGGCCCACCCGGGCCGCCTCGGGCTCCGCGGCCCCCGACGGCTCGGCGGGCTCCGGGTTTCCCTGCGTGTCCTCGTCGGTGCTCAAGGCACTTCACCCTCTCGCCGTGCGGGCCCGCGGCGCGGGCCCCGCGGGATCCGCCGGACCGGCGGCGGCCTTCACCCCCCTTCTCGCAGGCTATGTCCGCTCCCTCCCCCCTGCCACCCAGCCCCGCCCCGGGGCCGCCTGAGCCACCCGGCCATGCCCCGGGGGGCCGCCGGGCTGCGCGGTGGATCACCCGCCCCTACGCTGACGCTGTCCCTTTCCTCCCGTTTCCCGGTCTGTTCCCGGTCCTGTTCGACAGGAGCGTCGTGGTCGTACCGCAGCCCGTCGTGGCACCGCCGTCGAGAGCGGCCGTCTTCCTCGTGGTCACCGTCAACCCCGGCGGTGAGACGGCCGTGCGGGACGTGCTCCAGGACCTGTCGGGGTTGACCCGGTCCGTGGCCTTCCGGGCACCCCACGACGATCTCACCTGCATCGCCGGCATCGGCTCCGAGGGATGGGACCGGCTCGTCGGCGGCCCGCGCCCGCGCGACCTGCACCCCTTCGTCCCGCTGACCGGACCCCGCCACCGGGCGCCCGCCACACCCGGCGACCTCCTCCTCCACCTGCGCGCCCGCCGCATGGACCTCTGCTTCGAGCTCGCCCGGCAGATCGTGGACGCCCTCGGCGCCGCCGTGACCGTCGTCGACGAGGTCCACGGCTTCACCTTCTTCGACCAGCGGGACCTGCTGGGGTTCGTCGACGGCAGCGAGAACCCGACGGGCCGGACCGCCCTCGACGCGGTCCACATCGGCGACGAGGAGCCCGGCTTCCAGGGCGGCAGCTACGTCGTCGTGCAGAAGTACCTGCACGACATGGCCGCCTGGGACGCCCTGACCGTCGAGGAGCAGGCGGCCGTCATCGGACGCGACAAGGCGTCCAACGTGGAGATGGCCGACGACGTCAAGCCCGCGAACTCGCACGTCGCCCTCAACACCGTCGTCGACGACGACGGCGTCCAGCAGCAGATCGTGCGCGACAACATGCCCTTCGGGCGGATCGGCGGCGGCGAGTTCGGCACGTACTTCATCGGCTACGCGCGGACGCCCGCCGTCACCGAACGCATGCTGCGCAACATGTTCCTCGGCGATCCGCCGGGCAACACCGACCGCATCCTCGACTTCTCCCGGGCCGTGACCGGCGGCCTCTTCTTCGTGCCGAGTGCCGACTTCCTCGACGACCTGCCCGCCGCGCCGCCGGCCGCCGCCGTGGTCCCCGGGGACACCCTGGGCATCGGCGGACTGAAAGGAGCCTGAGCCCCATGACGACGCCCGACGTCACGAACAACCTGCACCGCGAACTCGCCCCGATCACGCCCGCGGCCTGGGCCGAGATCGAGGAGGAGGCCCGCCGCACCTTCCGGCGCCACGTCGCCGGGCGCCGTGTCGTCGACGTCCCCGACGCGGCGGGCCCGGAACTCGCCGCCGTCGGCACCGGGCACCTCGCCGACATGGCCCCGCCCGCCCACGGGGTCACCGCGCGGCTGCGCGAGGTGAAGCCCCTCGTCGAGCTGAGGGTGCCGTTCAGCGTCGACCGGGCCGCCGTGGACGACGTCGAACGCGGCTCCAGGGACTCCGACTGGCAGCCCGTCAAGGACGCCGCCCGCACCCTGGCCTTCGCCGAGGACCGGGCCGTCTTCGACGGATACGGCGCGGCCGGCGTCGACGGGCTGCGCGCCCGGAGCTCCAACCCGGTGGTGCGGCTGCCCGAGGAGCCCCGCGACTACCCGGACGCGGTCAGCCGCGCCCTCACCGCCCTGCGCCTCGCCGGCGTCGACGGGCCCTACGCCCTGCTCCTCGGGGCCGACCAGTACCGGGCGGTCAGCGAGACCTCCGACCACGGCTACCCCGTCGCGGCGCACCTCGCGCGGATGCTCGACGGCTCCCCGATCTGGGCGCCCGCCCTCAGCGGCGGCTTCGTCCTGTCCACCCGCGGCGGCGACTTCGAACTGCGCCTGGGCCAGGACGTGGCGATCGGCTACACGGGGCACGACGAGAGCCGGGTCCACCTGTACATCCAGGAGACGCTGACCTTCCTGACGTACACCGACGAGGCCGTGGTCGTCCTGGAGGCATGAGCGGTGCCCCGCCCCTTCGCCGGCGCCGTCGCCCGGCTGACCGGATCGTCGCTGGCCGGAGCGGCGGTGGGCGCCGCCGTCGCCGCCGCGACCCACACCCCGCTCGGCGTCCTCGCGGGGATCGCCGCGGCGGAGACCCTCTTCGTCGTCACCGGGTGGCTCGCCCTGTGGCCCATGGACGCCGCCACCACCCACCGCAACGTCCGGCGCGAGGAGTTCCGGCCGCTCGTCGAGGAGCTCGCCGTCGTCGGGACCGCCGTCTGCGGCCTCGTCGGCATCGTCGTCATGCTGCTGACCGGCCGGTCGGACCTGAGCCACGCGGCGGCGGCCACGGCCCTCTGCGGGGTCTTCATGGCCTGGGCGGCGCTCCACCTGATGTACGCCACCCGGTACGCCTACCTCTACTACGTCCCGACACCGGGCGGCGGCATCGACTTCAACTCCCGGGAGCCGCCGCGCTACAGCGACTTCCTGTACTTCAGCTACAACCTCGGCATGACCTACCAGGTCTCCGACACGAACGTCTCCGCCACGAGGATCCGCGCGGTCGCCCTCCGGCACTGCCTGCTCTCGTACGTCTTCGGCGCCAGCATCCTCGCCACCACCATCAACCTGGTGACGGGCATCGTCACGGGCTGAGCGGACCGGGCGGCGGTCCGGCGCGCCGCCCGGGACCGCCGCCCCGGGCAAGGCCGTCAGCCGAGGGAGACCACGACCGCGGTCGTGCGCCCGCCGGGCGTCTCGTACGTCACCGTGTCGCCGGCGCGGTGCCCGAGCAGCGAGCGGCCGAGCGGGCTGTCCACCGTGACCAGCGCCGGGTCCCGGGAGTCGGGGAGCTCGCCGATGTGCAGGGCCGACTCCGTGCCGTCCGCGAACCGCACCGTCACGGAGCTGCCGACGCCCACGGCATCCGTACGGGGAGGCCCCGCCACGGCCCCCTCCCGCAGCCGCCCGTCGATCTCGGAGATGCGGGCGTCGAGCCGGTCGAGCTCCGTGGCGCGCTGCAACTCGTCCGCCTGGTCGGCCTCGTCGCCCACCTCGTCGTCGGACCCGCCCAGGGTGGCCGCCACGGCGTCCCGTTCGGTGCGCAGATCGCCGAGCTGCCGCTGGAGCGCTTCTCGGGCCGAGGCGCTGAGGGGTTCGGGTCCACCGGTCATTGCTGCTCCCGTTCTGCGGCGGCACGGCTGATGTGCCGGGCCGAATGGCATCGAAGTGGGTCATTTCGACAGTAGCAGCGGATCGACGGCCGGGGCGGGCGCGGAACGGGCCCCGGAAGCGCGAGGGAGGCTCCCGCCGGGCGGCGCCCGCTCCTCCCCGCCCGCCCCTCGCGACCGGGGAGGACGCCGCGCCGCCCGCGGGGCCGGTCTGTTACGTTGCGCTCCCCGGGGCCCGCCCCGTCCGGCCCCGTCCGAGAGGAAGAAGCCCACGATGGCCGTCATCCACCACACGACGATGCAGCCCACCAAGCTGGAGCTGCTGGCCGCGTGGCTCCCCACCCGGTCCTGGTACACCGCCGCGGACGACGGGCCGCGGCCGGCCAAGGCGGGCGGCTTCCGGATCGACGACCCCGAGGGCGAGGTCGGCATCGAGTTCATGGCGGTGGCCGACGGAACCGACGACGACGCGGCCGTCTACCTCGTCCCCCTGACCTACCGCGGCGCCCCCCTGGACGGCGCCGAGCACGCCCTCATCGGTACCTCCGAACACGGTGTCCTCGGCACCCGCTGGATCTACGACGGTGCCCACGACCCCGTCCTCGTCGGCCAGTTGGCCGCGGTCCTGACCGGCCGCGCCGTCGCCCAGGACCAGTCCCTCACCGACACGCCCGACGCCACGGTCGCCGTCACCCTGGCCCCCGGAGTCGACCTCGCCGACGCCCGGCCGGTGCGCGTCACCGAGGGCCCCGACCACACCGACGTCCTCGTCGGCGCCCCTGGCACGGCCGACGGACCGACCCTGCGCCTCCACCGCGTGCTGCGCGGCGGCCCGGACACAGCCCCGGGCGCGGGCCGCCTCACGTCCGAGTGGCGCCGGCCGGACGGCTCCTCCGGCCGCGGTCCGTTCGCCGACGTCCTGGCCGGCGGCGCCGGCGTCGACCGGACCTGACCTGACCTAGACCCAGTTCACCTCCGCCCGGGCGAGCAGCGGGTCGTCGATCAGCTCCCACAAGGGGACCGCGACGTTGCCCGTGCGGTAGCGGCCGCCGAAGTGGAGGCCGAGCACCCGGTGGTCGGCGAGGTCGAAGACGGGGGAGCCGCTGTTGCCGCCCAGGGTGGAGCAGTCGTGCTTCATGACGAGCCCGCCGGGGACGAACTCGGTCGCGGCGCCCGGCTGCAGGCGCTTCACGTTGTAGACGTCCATGAAGATCCGGCGCATCGACTCCGGCTCGTTGCGCCGGCCGTCCCAGGCCGGGTAGCCCACCACGTACACCGGACGCCCCGGCACGCTCGCCGGGGCGTCCGCGGCGACCGCCAGGGGGGTGGGCAGCGGGCCGTCGGCGGACGGCTCGATCCGGAGCAGCGCCATGTCGACGTCGGGGTGGACACCGACGACCTCCACGATCTCGTACGGCGTCGAGGCCGGGAGCGGCACGCCGTCGACGGGCAGCTCCTCGGCCGGGTCGACGCGCGCCGACATGCCGTACTCGAAACTCCAGCGGCCGCGGTCGGACTCGAACCGGGCGAACTCGGCGGCCACATGACGGTTCGTCATCACCGTGCGCGGACCCACGAGGAACGCCGTTCCGACCCAGTCGAGCCGGGGGTGCCCGGAGACCTCGACGCGCCCGACCCGCAGCAGGGACTCGCGGATCGCCGGCCGCTGCCCGTCGAGCACCGACCACTCGTCCCGCTGCGGGGCGAAGTCCTGGCGTTGGACGAGGATCGCGGGGCGGCCCTGAAGGAGCACGATCGCCTCCACGCCGAACGACTCGTCCCCGTCGAGCTCGTCCTCGCGGTGCGCCGCCAGCTTCTCCAGACCGCTGACACCCGCCTCCAGGACACGGGCCCGCTCCTCGCGGGCGAAGCGGGAGATCTCCACCGCCGGTGCCACGTCCGGCGGGAGCTCCGGCGCGGACTCGGCGATCTCGGCCTCCAGGTCCGCGCGCACCCGCTCCGCGACCTGCCGCAGGTCGTCGAAGACCCGCTCGGCCGCGGTCGCGACCGGTGACACGCTCCGTGGTGCGTTCGGCATGCTCCCTCACCTCGGCTTCCCGTTCGTCCGGGCCCCGGGGGCCGGCCGGCCCGACTGGGCCGCCATGACCTCCTCGTACAACTCCGGCCGGAATGACCGGAGATGGTCCAGGATGCTGCTCATCTGCGTTCCGACGTTCACGAAGCGGGTCCGCCCGCCCTGGAACTCCACCTCGTCGACCTTCTTCGTGCCGCGGTGCAGGCCGACCACCGTCCAGTCGTCGAGGCAGACCGGGGAACCCGAGGAGCCGCCGCGGGTGTCGGTGAAGTAGAGGATGTCGTGCTCGTCGGCCCGGTAGACGAGGTTGTTGCGCAGCGCGACCCGCTTCGGCAGACCGCCGGGGTGCTGGATGATGTTGACCGGCACCCGCTGCCGTTCGCCGACCAGCAGCGGCCGGGTGGCGATCCTCAGTGTCGGCCGGGGCTCCTGCTCGGGGGCGAGCCGCACGATCGCGTAGTCGAGCGCCGCGTCCCAGGCGGCCAGCTCCCCGGCCGTCGCCTCCGGTGAGGCCGCCGCGTTCTCGACGAAGTCGAAGCGGGAGCGCGACATGAGCGCCTGGAGGCGCAGGTCCTCGTCGCTGACGTAGGGGCGCACCCCCGCCTCCCACGAACGGGCCATCACCACGTGGTGGTTGGTGATCAGCAGCCCCGGCGCGAGCATCCAGCCGGTGCCGCCGTGCGGATACGACGGAAGGAGCGGCGCCCCCGACTCGTAGGGAGGGATCCGCAGCAGCGCGACGGACGCGCCGGCCCGGATGCCGCCGTGCAGGAACTCGTACGGCACGGTGTCGTCCTGGAGGACGATCTCCTCCTTCATCTCGCCGGGCATCAGCTCCGCCGGGAGCTCCGCCTCACCGGTGATCTCGCGCGCCACCGCGTCGAGGGCGCTCTGGAGGACGGCGCGCGGACCCTGGTCGTGGACGTGCTCGATCGCGTTGTGCAGCCAGATCTCCAGCGGGACCAGGCCGTCCAGCAGCCGCTCGACCTGGTTCATCGCGTTCAGGTCGGCGTGGGCCTGCTCCCGCGGGTCGTCGAACGGCTCCAGGGTGGCCGTGAAGTACCGGGGGATGCCCTTGAGCAGCGCGGGGCGCAGCGCGCGGTCCGCGAGCCCCGCCTCCATGGCCGCGTTGCGGACCCGGACCAGCTCCGCCTGCGGGAGGAACGGGACCTTGCGCAGCGCCGCCCCGGCGGCGTTCGGCGGCGGCCGCGTCCACAGGCCGGCGCCGCCGTGCCGGGTCCGTGCCCCGCCCCGCACGGCCGGCTCCGCGGCGGCCGGCGCGCGGCCGTCCTGCGCCTGGCCGTGCGGGCCCGCGTCCATCGCCGAGGCGACCCCGAGCAGCAGGTCCCCGCTGTCGTCACGGAGTGTCAGCGCCTGGCGGGCGACGCCGTCCAGGGTGCCGCGCCGCCGCGCCTCCCGCAGGTCCCGTTCGATCCGGGCGAGGTCCGGGCGGTCCGGCGCCGCAGCCGGGGAGCCCGGACCCTCCGTGCCGGCCGTGCCCGCCGCCGTTTCCAGGATGCGGGTCAGCGGCCCGGTCAGGCCCGGCTCGTCGGTCAGGGTGGTGTCGATCCAGCGCGCGAGCTCGGTGACGACGGCGTCCTCGTCCGCCGGGAGCCCCACGAGCCGCAGGGTGTGCTCCAGGAGCCGCGGGTCGGCGCGGCAGGCGGTGGCCGCCGCCGTCCGGGCCAGGGACGGCTGCCGGGCCAGGTCCGCGTCCGGCATCCCGCGCAGGGTCCGGGCGAGCCGCTCCTCCGCCGGGGAGGAGTCGACGTCCGCCAGGGCCGCGAGCCGGGACCGGGCGACCAGCACGCCCAGGGACTCGTACCGCAGTCCGAGGCCCGCCGCCAGTTCCTCCGCCTCCTGGAGGTCGCGGTCCGCCGCGGCGAACTCCCCGGAGTCCTGCGCGAGCCGGGCCGACAGCTGGAGCAGTTCGAGCTGGGTCTCCGCGCAGCCCGCCTCCTCCGCGCGGTCCACGGCCCGTTCGGCGCCCTCGCGCGCCTCCGCCGTGCGGCCGGACCGGGCGAGGGTCTCGGCGAGCAGCGCGTGCAGCCTGCTGCACGGCGTCCACGGCCGCCGCTCCGCGAGCCGCTGCGCCGCCGCGTCCACGTACCCCTGGGTGAGCAGGTCCTCCACCTCGCGCGCGGCGATCCGCTCCCAGTCCTCCTGGTCGGCCTCGGCCATGATCGCGTCCGGCACGTGGCCGCCGATCAGGCCGAGGAGGAACGCGGCCGACCGGTGCGCCATCTCCCGGTGCGTCGTGCCGCCCAGGTACGCCGCCACGCCCGGCTCCCAACGGGCTTCCACGGTCCGGGGGTTCTCGCCCAGGCGCAACCGGTGGTAGATCTCCTCGGCACGCTCCCGGGCACCCTCGCGGGCCGCGTAGTACGCGACGGCCCGCCGGTCCACGGCGCGCATCAGATCGGTCCGCGCCCGGTCCGAGAGCCGCAGCATGATCGCCCGCAGGTCGGCCCGGTGACGGATGGTCCCCGGCCCGGCCGGCTCCATCAGGTCCACCCGCGAGGTCAGCAGCCCGTAGAGCCGCCGCGCCTCGCCCGGCGAGTCCACGCGCAGCCCCGCCGGCTCGGCCAGGACCTCCCTGACCAGGTCGGGGGTGATGAACCGGAGCGCCAGCCCCGCCTGCACCAGGGCCCGGACGTCGTCCTCGGCGATGTGCTTCAGGAGCCGGTCGTACAGCGTGCCCTGGATGAGCATCTGGTCGACCTGGCGGTCGAAGTAGCGTCGCCGGGAGGGCAGTCCGCTCAGCAGCTCGCCGAGCGACGCCGAGTCCGTGCCCAGTGCCACCGCCGTACGGGCCGCCAGGCGCAGGCTCAGCGGGTGGCCGCCGATCCGGTCGGCGAGGTCCTCGGCGAGCGGCTCGTCGTCCACCCCCGAGGACATCAGGAGGTCCACCGACGCCCGGTGGTCCAGCTCGGTGAGCTCCATCGTGCGGGGGGTGAGGACGCGGGCGGGGTGGTCGATGGGGGCGCGCCCGGAGACGATGAACCGCAGCCGTGAGTAGGCGGCCCGCAGCGCGGTCCAGATCGCCCACATCCGGCCGATGACGGGGGAGCCGCGGTACTGGGCCTCCTCGAAGGAGTCGACGACGACGAGCAGGGGCGGCGCCGTCCCGCCGGGCGCGGGCCGGACCGCCTCGGCGACCAGCGAGGCGGCCCGGTGGGCGAGTTCCTGCTCCCGGGCGCTGGCGCGGGCGTGGAAGTCGGCGGAGTGGTCGCGGCCCATGGTGGCCCGGGCGCCGGCCAGCTGGTACAGCTCGTCGAGTTCGTCGCGCTCGCCCCGCTGGACGGCCGCGGTCCGCTCGCACTCGTCGGCCAGCGCGTCGAAGTCGGCGCGGAAGGCCGGGTGGAGGACGCCGAGCTGGCGCGCCACCTCCGCGATGACGGTGGCGGGTTCGTGGATGGAGAGCGTCGGCCGCGCGAAGTCGATGAAGGCGAAGGGGAATCCGTCGGGGGAGGCGGACAGCGCCTCCACGAGGAACCTGGCCAGCAGCGTGCTCTTGCCGATGCCGCCCACGCCGTGGAGCAGGACGGGCGGCTCGGCGGGTTCCTCGGGGAGGGCGAGATAGGCGTGCAGCGCGTCGAGTTCGGCCGTGCGGCCGTGGAAGGTCCCCCGGATCAGCCGGTGCATCGGCTGGAGCAGCCGGGCCTTCTCCAGCCGCTGCTGGACGTCGTCGACGGCTGGCAGCCCTGTCGTGCCCGGCACCCGGCTCAGCCAGAGGACGGCCTGGAGGGTGTCGGACAGCTCCTCCACCGGGTCCCGGGACGGGGGAGCGGAGCCGTCGGCGACCTCGTGCGGACGGAGGCCGCCACCGGGGGACGGGCCCGGGAGCCCGGTGTCGGGGGACGCGCCCGTCAGCGGGAGTCCGGCGACGGGGAAGACGCCCGGCCCGAGTGGTTGGGGCGCCGCCCCGGGGGCGGTGAGCAGGGCGAGCGCGGCGCGCTCGGGGCCGGGCCCCTCGGGCCGCAGGCCGATGTTGGCGCGCAGGGCGCGCACGGCCGCGCCCGGGCCCGCCAGGCCCGCGAGCGTCGCGTCGCGGATCTCGGGCTTCAGCGTCCACACGGTGGCGACCTCGCCGCCCGGGCACGGCAGGCCGGCGCAGTCGTCGACGAGCTCCAGGACGGCGCGCCCGGTGGCCCGCTCCTCGCCCGGCAGACGCAGCAGCGCGGGGTCGAACTCCTGGAGCAGGCAGGCGGCCTCGCGGTACGAGCGGCGCAGGTCCGGCAGGGCGGTGGCGGGTGCGGCGAGTCCGGTGCGCAGGGCGTCCCGCAGGAGCGGACCCGCCTCCCCGGGGGCCTGGGCGGGAGACGGCGGCAGGGCCCGGCGGAGCCGTACGACGTCCTCCACGGCCGTGCACACCCGCCGCATGTAGCTGTCGCCGTCCGAGGGCGCCTCGACGGCCCTCAGCACCTCCGCCACGGCCGTCTCCGTCAGTTCGCCGACGGTCCCCTCCCGGCCGGGCGGGAGGGTGTCGGCGAAGAACTCGCCGAAGAACTCGCGGAGGTCGTCCGCGTCCACCAGGCGGGTGGTGTCGCGGCACTCGTTCTTCCGCACCTCGTAGGGCAGCTGGCGCATCGTCGTCGCGTAGCCGAGCAGCACGAGCCGGGGCACGGTCTCGGCCCGCACCGGGGTGTGCTCGTACACCGCCCGGGCGAGGACGCCGATGCAGTCCCACACGTCCGACTGCGGATCGAGCCGGTCGCAGTCGTCGAGGACCAGCCAGAAGCGGTCCTCGGCGGCCGTGGCGCGGGCGACGATCCGGTGCGCGGCGTCCTCGAAGCAGGGCAGCGGATCGTTCAGCCGCGTCGGGTCCGACAGGACGCCGTCGGCCCCGGGGCCCGACACGAAGGCCGAGAGCCGCTCCAGGAGGCGCGCGGCCGTGGAGGTGCGGGACAGCGTCACGCGCACCGGCCGGAAGCCGCAGTGCTGCCCGAGATGGCGGATCAGCTCGTACGTGTACGACCGGCCGCTGTCCGGCGGGCCGTCGACGACGAGCACCGTCTGCTCCGGGTCGGCGAGGAACCCCCTGAGTTTCGAGCGGAGTTCGCGCCGGTCGAGGAAGACCGAGGTGCCGTGCCTGAGGAGCCGGCTGTCGAAGGGGTCCCGCGGCGAGCGCTGCAGCCGTTCGTCCTCCCGCAGCCGGGTGAGGAGGCTGCGGGCCTCCGAGCCCTGCTCGAAGGCGTGCGGGTGGTCGATGGACGCCAGCGCGTCGAGGCCCGCGAGGACGGCGAGCAGACGACGCTGGTGGGCGATGTCCCGCCGGGCGGCCGCGACGAGCAGCAGGGCGTTGCGTTCGGCGTCCGGGGTGAGCGGCAGGTCCTCGACGAAGTCGGCCGGGAGGCCCGCGCGCAGCAGCCGTTCCCGTGGCTCAGCGGTGTCGAGGAGATGGTCCCGCACCCAGCTGGCGACGAGCCCCCACTCCGTCTCGGTGAGCGGCATACCGCACCTGCCCGGCGCTCTTCGCGCAGCGCCGGACGCTCCGACGCCGGAGGTACCTCCATCGTTCCACCGGGCCACGGGCGCCGCAATCGCGGCCCCGGCCGGGCGCGGACGCCCTCCGGACGGCCCCGCCGGTCAGGGGTGCAGCACGATGTCGTCGTACGACTCCAGGCGCCGCCAGCGCTCCTCGGGGCCGCGCGCCACCGGCATCACGTCCACGTCCGGCAGCGGCCCGAACTCCAGCTCGGTGAGCTCCGCGACGTCCGAGACCGGCACCTGGTACGTGCGGAACGGGCCCAGCGGCGGCGGCGCGCCGGGCGTCGCCCCCGCGAGGGCCCGCTCGGCGTCCCGGCTGAGGTCGGGGCTCTGGTCCAGGACGTACGCGGCGGCGGCGAGCGCCCCGTCCTGGAGGAACGCGGCCACCTTCCAGAACCGCATCGGCACCTGGAGGCCCCGGTACGGCGGGTCGGAGTCGTGGAGGACCGGGCCGGTGAGGACCGTCAGTCTCCGGTCGTAGGCCGCGGCGTGGTCGAGCAGGTAGTTCTCCAGCCCCTGCCAGAGCTGCTTCCCCTGGTTGAAGACGTCCGCCTGCGGAGCGGCGTTGGTGAAGTGGAACGTGTCGGCGTTGGCCCGGACCGCGACGGCCGGCGTGCCCCAGACCGGGTCGAGCCGGCGGACCAGGTGACCGCGGTCGAGGCTGTTGTTCCGGTAGACGTCGTCGCCGGCCTGCTGCTCCTCGGGCAGCCGGGGGTCGAACTGCCAGTCGTCGCCGCGGGGGACGTCCTCCAGGAGCTCCCGCCCCTCGATGCACACGGCCGTCGACGCCGCGAGCCGCCGGTCGGGCCGGAAGACCACGGTGAAGTGCTCGTACGGCAGCAGCACCGTCGCGACCGCCTCGCGCGCCGGCACCGGCAGCGGGACCTCGGGGCCGAGGAAGTACGCGTCGTAGCCGGTGCGGCCGGCGAGCGCGTCGGTGCGGGGCCGCCCGCCGGGTCCGGCGGCGGGAGGGGGCGAAGGGACCGAAGGATTCATAGGATGTACGTACCGCGTGGAGAGGGTCGTGCTCGGCGCCGGACCACAGGCCACTCGATCAGACGCCCCCGGCATCCCCTCCGCTCCCCTCCAGGAGGCACCCCATGGCCACCGGACTCTCCCTGCACGTCGGACTCAACCGGGTCGACCCCGCCCGCTACGAAGGCTGGGACGGCACCCTCGTCGCCTGCGAGAACGACGCCCGCGACATGGCGAGGCTCGCCCGCACCGCCGGATTCGAGACCACCACCCTGCTCACCCCCGACGGTACGGTCGCGCACGTCACCTCCGCGCTCCGGGACGCGGCCGCCCGGCTCCTCCCCGGCGACATCCTGTTCCTCACCTACTCGGGGCACGGCGGACAGCTGCCCGACGCCTCGGACGCCGACGACGAACCGGACGCACTCGACGAGACCCTCGTCCTCTACGACCGCCAGTTCCTCGACGACGAGGTCCACCAGGCGTTCCTCGCCTTCGCCGACGACGTGCGCATCGTCGCCCTCTTCGACTGCTGCCACAGCGGCAGCAGCATCGAGGCGCCCGGCGCGGACGACGGAAGGGGCCGCTACATGCCCGAACCGACACAACGGCAGCTCTACGACCGCGACCGGGAGTTCCTCGCCGAACTCCGCCGCTCGCTCGCCGCGTCCGCCCCCGCCGACCGGAAGGGCCCCGACGCCCTCCTCGTGTCGGCCTGCCAGGACGACCAGGTCGCCTCCGACGGCGACGTCAACGGAGCCTTCACCGAGGCCCTCCTCCGGACGTGGGACGACGGCGCCTTCCAGGGCGGCTACCGCGACCTCCACCGCGAGGTCCAGCACCGGCTGCCCCCGACCCAGCGCCCCAACCTCCACCTGACCGGCTCGCCCGACGAGACCTTCCTCGACCAGCGGCCCTTCACCATCTGACCGGCCGCCGACCCCGCCCCGCCCCTCCCCGGCCCGCCCCCGCCCGCCTGCCCGGGCCGCGGGACGAGGCCCGGTGCGTCACGGCCGCAGCGCCGTCGCCAGCTGCGCGCGGGAGCGGACGTCGAGCTTCTGGTAGATCCGGGTGAGCCGCGCCTCGACCGTCTTCACGCTCAGGTACAGCTTCGCCGCCGCCTCCTGGTTGCTGGCGCCCTGGCAGACCAGCCGCGCGAGCCGCAACTCGCCCTCCGTGAGCGAGGAGAGCGCCGGCAGCACCTCCTCGACGCCCGCGCCGGCCCCCGGACCCTCGCCCGCCGGCGTCTCGCCCGCCAGCGCCAGCCACGGGGCCGCCCCGGCCCGCTCGAAGACCGACGCCGCCGCCTGCAGCGCGCTCTGCGCCGCCGACCGGCGCCGTCGACGGCGCTCGACCCGGGCCAGCGCGATCAGCGCCCGACCGCTCTCCAGCGGCAGTCCGGCCCGTCCGAACCGGTCGGCGGTACGGGTCAGCAGCTCGGCGGCCTCGTCGGTGCGCCCCTCCGCCGCCAGGCACAGGGCGTGCGCCCGGTCGCAGCCCAGCAGCACCGTGGAACGCCCCAGACGCTCCGCCACCGGCCGAACCTCCGCGAGGAGGGCCAGGGCCTCGTCCGCGGCGTCGTGGGCCAGCAGCGCCTCGGCCAGCTCCTCGTGCCACCGCAGCATCGACGGGTCGACGGTCGACTGGGCGCGCTCGTCGGCCTCCACCCGCCGCAGCGTCTCCAGGGCGGCGGCCACGTCCCCGTTGATGAGCTGGACCCGGCCGAGCGCGTACCGGCTGCGGGAGAGGAAGACGCGGTCGCCCTCCTCCTCCGACGCCTGCACGCTGCGGCGCGCGTAGCTGGCGGCCCGGGCGAAGCTGCCGCCCGCCGTCTCCGCGAGGGCGAGCGCGTACCAGGCGGGGCCGGGGGAGAGCCCGGCCTCCAGGGTCAGGGCGAGCGACTGGCCCGCGTGCGACAGTGCGGCGGCGCACGGCCCGATCCGCGACTCGATCTCGGCCAGCGTGCGGAAGAGCTCGATGGCGTCCTCGACCGATCCGCGGCGCTGCACCAGCGGCAGCAGGGCGCCCAGTTCGTCACGCGCCTCCACCAGCCGGTCGTCGAAGAGGGCGTGGCGGATCGTCAGGATCTGCGCGGCGTTGCGGATCCCCAGCGGGCGCTCGGCCAGTTCCAGGGAGCGCGCCTGGGCGAGCACGGCCTCCGCGTCCGGCGTACCGAGGGCACGCTCCATCCGCGCCTGCACGGTCAGCGCCTGCGCCGCCAGGCGGGGGTCGCCCATCGAGGCGGCGAGCGCCGCCGACTCGACCGCCGCCGTCCGGGACCGCAGCGGATCGCCGTCCGCGAGCACGTACTTGACGGCGAGCCGCAGCTGCACGGCGGCCCGCAGCGCGGTGTCCCCCTCGGAGTCCTCCATGGCGTGGACGTACATCTCGTCGAGCCCGGTCAGCCCCTGGCCGGCGGTGTCGAGCACGGCGAGCCGCGCCCTGACCCGGTCGGAGGGGACCGCGTCCCGGGCGAGCAGGTCCGTGGCGGCCCGCATGGCCAGGTCGGCGCGCCCCGCGCGGGCCGCCTCCTCGGCGGCGTCGACCAGCCGGGCGATCCGCTTGCCGCCGTGCCGTCCGGGCGTCGACTCGGCGGCGAGCAGGGCGAGTTCGGCCGCGAGGGCGCTGTTCCCGCGCCGCCGCGCCAGATCCGCCGCCTCCGCGACCTCGGCGGCGAGCTCCTCGTCCGGGCAGTCGGTGGCCAGCGCGCGGTGGCGCACCGCCTCCACGGGGTCGTCCACCACCTCGGCCAGCGCCGCGTGCCCGGCGCTCCGCTCCGCCCAGCAGGCGTCGTGCACCAGTGTCGAGGGCAGCAGCCCCGCGGTGAACGTCACCGAGCCGTCCTCGGCAAGCGACACGAGACCGGCCCGTTCGGCCGCCGCGAGGTCGGCCTCCGCGTTGGGCCGCCCGGCCCGCCGCACCAGGGTCGCCGACGGGCGCAGCGCCAGCGCGGCGAGCAGCAGCGTCTCGCGAACCGCCGCCGGCGCGGCGCCGAGGAGCTGGCGGGCGAGGTCGCGGGCGCGGCCGGAGAGCGTCAGGGCCTCCGCGTGGTGCACCGGCGTCCGCGCGTCGGCGAGGGAGCGTCCCACGGCGAGCGCCAGCCGCGGGTTGCCGCCGCTCGCCCGGTGGATGCGCCCGGCCATCCGCGAGGGCAGCCGGTGGTGGATGAGGAGTTCGGCTATCTCGTCGGCGGCCAGCGGCGGCACGAGCAGGACGTCGGCCTCGGACGGCACCCACAGGTGCGTGGCGTGCGGGTCCTCCGGGCGGTGCGGCTCGCGGTAGGGCTCGTGGACCTCCCCGTACGGCTCCGGCGTCTCCACCGACACCACGCGCAGCGCGGGCGGCGCCAGATGGAGGGCGAAGCGCAGCAGGTCCGCGCTGTCCGCGTCGACGTGCTGCACCCCGTCGACGACGAGCAGGACGGGGCCGTTGCAGGTCAGGGCGCGCAGGATGCGGGCGATGCCGAGCCGCAGCGCGATCGGGTCCCAGCCGCCCGCGTCGATCGGCGCCTCGCGGCACAGCATGGCGACGGCGGTGCGCTGGGGGCCGGGGAGCTCGTCGAAGACCCCGGAGGCGAGGATGCCCGACACGGGCGCTCCGGGCGACGGCACTCCGACGCTCACGGTGGCCGCCACCGAGGCGACGAGCGCGGCGGCCGCGGCGCCCGGGATGTCGCGGTCGGAGGGGAGGGGCGCCAGCCAGAGCACGGTCTCGCCGCGTGCCTCGGCGCGGGCCGCCTCGGCGAGGGCGACCTCGGTCTTGCCGACGCCGGCGGGTCCGGTGAGGAGGGCGCGACCGCGTGCGTGCAGGGCCCGTTCCACCCGGGCGAGGAGTTCCTCGCGCCCCACCGGGGCAGCGCGGTGCGGTGCTGTCGTCACTGTCCACCACCTCCGGCCCTCGGGTCCCGGCCCATGAGCCCCGTGCGCAGAGAATACGGAGCCCACCGGAGGAGTCCAGGCCCCTTGTCCGACATACGGACAGCGGGCTCGGTGCGGCCCTGCCCGTCACATGCCAGGACGCGCCCGTGGTGTAGACCACGGACGCGTCGCTGACCAGCAAGAATGCTGATGTGGGGGGTGGTTCAGTGGGGTGTCACCGAGGGATCAGAAGGTGAGGCTCCACGAGTCGATGTAGCCGGTGTCACCCGTGGCCACATCGCGGACCTGGAGCTTCCAGGTGCCGTTGGCGACCTCGCTCGACGCGTCGACCGTGTACGTCGCGAGGACGTTGTCGGCGCTGTCCGAGGAGGAGGACGCCTTCAGGTTGCGCACCGTGCCGTCGGGGGCGACCAGGTCGACGACCAGGTCCCCGCGCCAGGTGTGCTTGATGTCCACGCCGACCTTGAGGGCGGCGGGGGCGTTGCCGGTGCGGCCGGTCACGGCGATCGAGGACGACACGGTGGTGTTGTCGGAGATCGTCACGCGCGTCGCGTTGGTGAAGACGTTGCCGGACGGCGGGGTCGTGCCGAGGACGGCGTCCACGGACTTCGCGGTGTCGGCGATGCCGGTGCCGCAGCCGCCGGAGCAGGTGCCGGGCAGCGGGCGGGCGTTGGTCTTGATCGCGGACTCGATCTCGGCCGGCGTCAGGGTGCTCTTCGCCGACTTCAGGAGCGCGGCCAGGCCGGCGATGTGCGGCGCGGCCATCGAGGTGCCCTGGTAGGGCTTGTAGTTCTCGGCCGACTGGGTCGTCGTGCCCGAGTTCAGCGTGGAGTAGATGCCGTTCTCGGGGGTGGTGACGGTGCCGGGCGTGTCGGTGGCGCGGCGGGTCTCGCCGCCGGGCGCGGCCACGTCCACGATGGTGCCGAAGTTCGAGTAGTACGACCGGTTGCCCTCACGGCTGGTCGACGCCACGGTGATGACGTTCGAGCAGTTCGCGGGAGTGAAGCCGGAGGCGTTCGCGTTGCTGTTGCCCGCGGCGACGACGACGGTGGTGCCGCGCGAGACGGCGCCGTTGATCGCGGTCTGGTAGACGCTCGGGCAGGTGGCGCTGGCGCCGCCCAGGCTCAGGTTGATGACCTTCGCCGGGTTCGCGTTGGCCGGGACGCCCGCGACGGTGCCGCCGGAGGCCCAGGTGATGGCGTCGGCGATGTCCGAGGACGAGCCGCCGCACTTGCCGAGCACGCGCACGGGCTGGATCTTCGCGTTGTACGCGATGCCCGCGATGCCCTTGGTGTTGTTGGTGACGGCGCCGATGGTGCCGGCCACGTGGGTGCCGTGCCAGGAGGAGTTCGACGCCTTGGAGCCGGTGCCGCACTCGCCGTCGGTGGCGTTCCAGTCGCCCTCGTCCTTCGGGTCCGCGTCGCGGCCGTTGCCGTCGCGGGCGTCGGCGGAGGTCGAGATGAAGTCGTAGCCGGAGACGATGTTGCCCGCCACGTCCGAGTGGGCGGCGTAGCCGGTGTCGATCACGGCGACGGTGACGCCGGTGCCGGTCGTCTTGTCCCAGGCCGCGGGGACGTTCATGCCGCCGGTGGCCTCGAAGAGGTCCCACTGCTTGGCGTAGTCGGTGTCGTTCGGGGTGACCGCCATCGCGTAGGCGCGGATGTCGGGCTCGACCGAGGCGACGGAGGGGTCGGCGCGGAAGGCGTCCATGACCTCCGCCACGTCCTGCTTGGTGGCGCTGTCGCCCAGGTCGACCAGGGCGCCACCGCCGGAGAGGCGACGCTCGAAGGAGAGCTTCTCGCCCGTCTTCGCGGCCTTCTCGGCCGTGTCGCTCTTCGCGGCGGTGTTCGAACCGGCCTCGGCGGCCTGGCTCTTGTAGGTGACGATGACCTTCTCGACGGGGGCGCTGGGCAGCGCGCGCATCGTCTGCGAAGCCGGAGCCGGCTTCGGGGTGGCAGCGCCCGGGGCGGCGGCGATCGCCCCGGTCGTGGCAGCGGCGCCGAGGATCGCGGCGCTCGCGACCACGGATATGACTCTCCGCCTGGAACCGTTCAAGGTGTGGCCCTTTCGAGTACGACGTGACTGCGGAGCAGTGGCGGCGGCGCGGGACACACGGGGCGAAGTGGGGTCGCGTCCGAGGTTCCCTGGGCTTGGGGGGCCCGTGCGCCGCCACCGGCGCGACGGCCCGGGTCAAGGCCGTCACCGGCGGACATCACCCTCCGCATGCACCTGTCAGGGTGCGCTGGGGGGATGATATCTGCCGGTGCGGAGGACAGTAGGGAACGGGGGGGTTAACCCGATACGGGGAAAACCCTTGTCACCCCTCACCGGGCTGCGGGGGTGCGGTGAGGGGGCGCGGAGCGGGGGCGCCACGAGCCGCGCGCGACGCGCATCCGCCCGGGCGAGAAGGACCGTTTCGAGGCCGCCGGAAGGCGACTTGCCCCGTCGAGGCGCACGTCGAGAGCCGTACGCGGCTGCCCGGAGCCCTCACGCGGAGCCGGAAGTCCCCACAGCCACGGGGCAGGTGCACCATGGCGCGGAATCGTGTGTTGTCCCTCCATAGGGGACATCGTGCTTGCTACAGGGGCAATCGATGTCGGACCGGGACGACATGGGGGCGCGCGGACGGGCGCCGCACCCCGGTCGTCACCCCAGTTCGAGGGTGGTGACGCCGAAGACCCTCTCCGGCGCCACCGGACGGACCGGACCCGTGTACATCCGGGCCGTCTCGAAGGTCGGCTCGAGACCGCGCTCCAGGGCGATGCGGGCGGCCGCCGGGTTCGCCTCGGGCATGTCCACCGCGATCCGCTCGGAGCCGAAGTCGCGGGCGGCGGCGGCGAGGGCGTCGAGAAGAGCGGCGGCGTCGGCCGGGGTGTCCGCGAACAGCGGCCCCACGCGCGCCTCGTCCTCGGCCGGACGCACCACGCCGTATCCCGTGAGTCGCCCGTCGACGACCCGTACGAGGGCGTGGTGGCCGGGCGTCGCCAGCCAGGCCGACAGGAAGCGCGGCCGCCCGGCGTGATGGCACGCGCCGTCGTAGGCGGCCAGCGCGGCCGGGTCCACCCGAGAGGCCGCCACCACACCGGTCACCGGCGTCCCCGGGTCCGCAACCGCCCCTACGTACCGCGCCGTCCGGTACGCCGGCGCGAAACCGGAACGACGGTAGTTGTCCTGCTGCGCCGGCACCCCGTCGAGTCCCACCGACCGCTCGCCCGCGTGCGCCAGCGCCGCCCGCCATGTCGCCAGGCCGTGGCCGAGCCCCCGGAACTCGGGCCGTACGAGATAGAAGCCGAGGAACGCGTACGTCTCGTCGTAGTTCACCACCGAGATGGCGGAGACCGGCTCCCCGTCCACCCGCCCCAGGAAGAAGCCACCGGGGTCCTGCGCGAAGAACGCCCGCGCGTCCGCGAGGCCGGGATTCCACCCCTCCTCGGCCGCCCAGGCCCGCACGAGGTCCCAGTCCGGCAGCGTGGCGGGGGCGACGGAGAGCGAACCGGAGGAGGCGGAGGTCATGAGGTTCCTTCAGCGGCCGGGAGCGGGTCGGTCACACGTAAACCGGGCAAAGCGCGCCGAGCATAACGCCGCCGTCCACTTCCCCCGACCGACGCCGATCGATTTCGGCCGAGCCGCCCTCGACGCGCGTGTACGCCGTACCCGACCCCTGTCGTCAAGCGTGCCCGCAGCGGGTGACGCGCACGGGTCGCGGTCAGCCGACCAGGCGGAGGCGGGGGCCGGCGACCGTGAGGGTGACCGTCTGGCCCCAGGTCAGGTGCAGGGCGTCGGATTCCACGCCGTCGCCGAAGGCGACCAGGCGGTCGGACTCGACGGTGAGGCGCAGCCCCTGGCCGGCGACGAGGAGGCCCTCGACGCGTGTGGTGCCGGTGGTGGGGGACGGCCATGCCTCGCGTACGAACCAGGCGAGCCGGGCGTCCGAGGGTGCCGGCAGCGCGAGCGTGCTGGAGCGCTGCTCCCACAAGGACCGGAGCCAGCCGGTGGCCCCCGTGCCGGTGCCGACGAGGACGCCCGACGACGCCTGGGCCTCGGCGGGGAGACCGGTGCCGTCGAGCCCGAGGGTGTAGCGGGCGGTCTGGTGGCCGGGCGGACCGACGTAGATCTCGTTGAGGGCGAGGAGCCGCTGCGCGTCGTCGGTGACGGCCTCGACCATCGTCAGCTCGTCGACGACCGCCCCGGCCCCGGCCGCGTGCGGCAGCAGCCGCCGCGCCTGGCCGGCACGGTGCCGCACCAGGACGCCCGGATTGCGCCCGGGGTCGGCGTCGATGCCGACGACGGGCTGTCCGGTCAGGTACTTGGCCGCGTTGGCGACCAGGCCGTCCTGGCCGACCACGACGACGACGTCCTCGGGGCCGAAGAGGAACCGGTCGAGGTCGGCGCGTTCCACCCGGGTCTGCCGCCAGGCCAGCGGCACCGCGCCCGCCACCTCGGCGAGCGCCCGGTGGGCGCGCTCGTGCCGCTCCCGCACCGCCTCGACCGAACGGCCGCGCGCGGAGAGGAAGAACGCGGCCTGGCCGTGCGTGCCGTGGCGGGCGAGCAGCTCCTCGTACTCCGTGGTCCGGTGCACGAGGACCGCGCGCGGCGCGAGGCTCACGAACCGGCCCCGGTGCCCGCCCCGCCTTCACCGAGCCTGGCGAGCAGGCCGGTCACCACGTCGGGGGAGAGCGTCAGGTGCTCGATGCGGGGGAGGTTCTCCGCCGCCGAGTGCACGGCGAGGGCGTGCAGGGTGGCAGGGGCCACCTCGCCGTGCGCCCGCAGCCACGCGGCCTGCGCTCCGGCGCGCGCCTCGCCGACCTCGCGAGCCGCCTCGGCCTCGGCCCGGGCGAGCCGGACCTTCCGGGCGGCCTCGGCCTCGGCCCGGACGGCGTCGGCGGCGGCGTTCTCCTCCGCCTCGCGGCGGGCGTTGGTGCCGCGCTGCTCGACGAGCCTTTCCTCCTGCCGGGCGAGCTCGATCTTGCTGGCGAGCTCGTTCTCGGCGATGGTGCGTTCGCGTTCGACGGCGACCGCGCGGCGCTCGTAGGTGGCGCGGTCCGCCTCCTGCTGGATCTGCTCGCGGGCGGGGGTGCGCAGGGCCCGCTCCACCTCGGGCTCGGGGCGGATGGCCACCACCCGGACCGCGACGACCTCGATGCCGGTGGCGGGCAGCCGCGGTTCGGCCGCGAGTCCCGCCGTGATCCGGTCCCGTACCGCCGTCACGCCGTCGACCAGCGCCGCCGCCAGTGCGGTGCGGGCGAGGACGTCGAGGGCGTGCTGCTGCGCGGTCTCGGTGAGCAGTGTGGCGATCTGCTCCAGCGGCGTGCCCCGCCAGGCGCCCGTGTCCGGGTCGATCGAGAAGTCGAGCCGCGCGGCCGCCGTCCCCGGGTCGCCGATCCGGTACGTGACGGTGGACTGCACGCTCACGTCCTGGAAGTCGGCGGTCCGGGCGTGGAACGCCATCGCCAGCTCCCGGTCGTTCACCGGGACCTCCGAGAGGGCGGCGGTGAGCGGCCGGAACCAGAAGCTCAGTCCCTCGCCGTCGTGGACCAGCTTGCCCCCGCGCTGGTGGCGGATGTGCGCGGTGGGCGCGGAACGCAGATGCCGCCAGCCGGCCCGCCGGGTGATGTCAGCCATGAGAACCCCCTTGTCGTCATCCTGACGATAGGGGGTTTCCTTACTTGTCGTCAAGATGACGAAAGTGGGTGTACCGGCCCGCGACCCCACCGGGGACGCCACCGCTCACGGGCACGCCATGTGCGGCGGCACCGACGACACGGGCAGCGACTGCGCCGGTGCGGGGATGACGACCGGCCCGGCCACGCCGTCGGGCCCCGCCCCGGGGGAGGGGACCGCGTCCAGCGTGGCCACGGCGTGCGCGGGCGCGGGCGCGGGGGCGGCCAGGGCGACGGACAGTGGTGCCGACGCGCCGACGGACACCGTCAGGGGTGCGGCGACCGGCGGCAGGGCCTCCGCGGGAACGGGCGACGGTGTGACCGCCGTCGTGGTCGCTCGCGCTCCCGTACTCGCGTCGACGGCCGCTCCCGCCTCCGTCCCCGGGGCCGATTCCGGCTCCGTCCCCGCCTCCGTCGGGCCGCCCTTCGTCAGCAGCACCACGCCCCGCGCCGCGACGAGCGAGGCGGCGGCCGCGACCAGCCAGCCCCAGGCGCCCGCTCGGAAGGTCTCACCGAGCAGCGCCACGCCGATGACGGCGGCGGCGGCCGGGTTGGAGAGGTTGACGACGGCGAGCGGCGCCGCGAGGCCGCCCCGGTAGGCGGCCTGGGACAGCAGGAGGCCACCCGTCGCGAAGGCCGAGATGAGGACCGCGAGCACCGCGGTCTGCCACCAGACCGGTTCGTCGCCGGGGAGTTCGAGCGCCAGCGCGGCCGTGAGGGTCTGGGTGAGCGCGGAGGCGACACCCGAGGCGATCCCGGAGGCCGTGGCGTGTCCGAGGCCGCGCCCGGAGCGGCCGCCGGTGCCGGACGCGCCGCGCCCGGTGAACCGGCCCGAGGCGAGGGCGGCGATGAGGAGCGCGGTCGCCGCGGCCACGGCCAGGGACTCGCGCAGGCTGAGTGCCTCGCCGGGAGCGGTCGGGCCGGTCATCGCGACCAGGCCGACGAGGCCGCCCAGGGTCAGGAGCGCGCCGCGCCACTCGGTCCTGGTGACCCGCCGGTGCGCGAGGTGCGCGCCCAGCGGCAGCGCCGCCACGAGGGTCAGCGCGCCGAGCGGCTGGACCAGGGTGAGCGGCCCGTAGTGCAGGGCGGCGACGTGCGCGAGCGCGCCGGCCGCGTTCAGGCCGACCGCGGACCACCACTGCCCGCGGGTGAGCAGGGCGCGCAGCGCGCTCCGCCCGTCGTCGGGGGCGGGGGAGGCGGCCGCGAGCCGCGACTGGGCGACCGCGGCGAGCGCGTAACCCGCGGCGGAGACGAGGGAGAGGAGCACCGCGACCACGGTGCCCGCGGCGGGGCTCATCGCAGGGCTCCGGCCGGGAGGGCGGCCGTGCCGAGGGCGCGGGCGGCCGGCGGCGGGGGCGCCGTGCGGCGGTGGCCGGGGGCGCGGACGGCGAGCAGTGCGAGGCCGAGGAGTACGGCGGCGGCGAGCGCGTCGAACCAGTAGTGGTTGGCGGTGCCGACGATGACGAGCAGGGTGAGCAGCGGGTGCAGGAGCCACAGCGCCCGCCACCGGGAGCGGGTGGCGACGATGAGGCCGACGGCGACCATCAGTGCCCAGCCGAAGTGCAGGGACGGCATGGCCGCGAACTGGTTCGCCATCGAGTCCGTCTCCGGCGTCGCCCCGTACACGGAGGGGCCGTACACCCTCGCGGTGTCGACGAGCCCGGACGCGGCGAGCATCCGGGGCGGGGCGAGCGGCATCAGCAGGTGGAGGGCGAGCGCGGCGCCGGTGACGAGGGCGAGGACCCGGCGCGACCACACGTAGTGGGCGGGGCGGCGCCAGTACAGCCAGGCGAGGAAGGCGAGGGTGGCCGGGAAGTGCACGGCCGCGTAGTACGTGTTGGCGGCGCGGATCAGCGGCTCGCCGTGGAGCAGCAGCTGCTGGATCGTTCCTTCGCCCGGCAGGTGGATCGCGCGCTCGGCGTCCCAGACGCGGTCGGCGTTCCGGAAGGCGCGGGCCTCGTGGCCGTTGGCGAAGAGCCGGCCGAACTTGTAGACGAGGAAGAGCGCGGTGACGAGCAGCAGCTCGCGCAGGAGCGGCGGCCTCGCGCTCCGGCCGGACGGGTCGGCGCCCGTCCCCTCCCTGTCCTCGGTCCCGTCGTGCCTGGCGGGGCCGGGGGTGGGTGTCATCCCCTGTCCTGCAGGACGTGGTCCTCGTATCCCGCTCAACCCGGCAGCCATCGTGCGGCCCTCTAATCCGTCAAATCGCCAACAAACGGAGTGAGCCTAGATCCGATTTCATCGAGACGCAAGCGTCTCGATACGTTTGCGTCTCGATTGTGCACCCCCTACTCTCGTATGTGCAGAGACAGAGGTGTCCAGGAGGGATCGATGTCCACTCAGGCCGCGAGCGCCGCCGCCCGTCGCAGCAAGATCACGCCGGAGCGCGAGACGGAGCTGTACGACGCCGTTCTCTGCCTCCTGCGCGAAGGCGGATACGACTCCGTGACCATGGAGGGCGTCGCCGCCCGCACCAAGTGCGGCAAGGCCACCCTCTACCGGCAGTGGGGCACGAAACCGCGGCTCGTGACCGCCGCCCTCGCCCGGCGCCGCTGCACCGTCTTCGCCGGCATCGACACCGGCAACGTCGCCGACGACCTGCGCGAGGCCGCCCGCATCGCCGCCTCCCACCGCGAACGCGACGCGGAGCTGATGGAGGCCGTCGCCCAGGCGTTCATTCAGCACCCCGACCTGCGCGCCGCCCTCCGCGAGACCGTCATCGCCCCCGAGGTCGCCGCCATCGACGCCGTCATGGCCCGCGCCGTCGAGCGCGGCGAGGTGGCCGCCGACAACCCGGCCATCGGCTTCGTCGCGCCCAGCTTCATGGGCATGCTCCGCATCGAGCGGCTCTTCGAGGAGCGCTTCGCCGACGCCTCCACCATGCGGACCTTCGTCGACGCCGTCCTCCTTCCGGCGCTGCGCGTCGCCGGGTGACTCCGCGTGCCGTCCGGCACGCTGACCCCATGGCCGCAACCCACCCCACCGTCCGCGTCCGCCGCATCTACGACGACCCGTCACCCGACGACGGCGTACGGGTCCTCGTCGACCGCCTCTGGCCGCGCGGCCTCCGCAAGACCGACGCCCACATCGACGAGTGGCCCAAGGCGCTGACCCCCTCCACCGAACTCCGCCACTGGTACCACGGCCCCGACGGCAGCTACGACGAGTTCTGCCGCCGCTACGAGGCCGAACTCGCCGCCCCCGACGCCGCCGCCGCCCTCGACCGGCTCCGCACCCTCGCCGCCGAACACCCCCTCACCCTCCTGACCGCCACCAAGGACCCGACCCTCAGCCACACCTCGGTCCTGCGGAGGGAACTGGAGCGGTCGGCGGAATAGGGTCGGGGCAGTCCCGACAGGGGCCCACGCCGTCCCCGTCCGACGCGATCGCGGTCAGACGGTGTTCCGGCGCAGACGGGGCGCCTCCACGACGGGGTCGACCTGATCGGCGGGGTCGCCGGCCACCGGGTCGCCGTCCGAGGAGCGGCCCTTCTCCCTCGGGCCCGTGGTCATCCTCGCGGCCAACTCCCGTGCCCACGCCGCCAGTCCGTCGGCGTCGAAACCGTACGCCCCGGCGCGGGGAGTCGCGTCCGCGAGGCGGGCCGCGCCGCGGCGCAGGAGACGGGCGCCGCCGGCGGTGTTGCCCCGGGCCGCGTGGGTCAGGCCGACGGCGAGCTGGGCGAGACCCTGCCAGAGGTCGCGTTCGTCCTCGGGGCCGGATTTCCAGGCGTCCTCGAACACCTCGTGCGCGTGGAAGGGCATACCGGCGTCGAGCAGGCGCTGCGCCTCGCGCAGGGTCTCCGAAGGGGCGCGCACGACGCCCTCGGGCTGCCGGGGCACGCCCTCGGTCCCGTACGGCAGGGGCCGCCCGAGCCCGTCGCGGGGGCGGGCGCTCCGGGCCCGCCCGGCGGCGTCGCGATCCCTGCGACGATCGTGGTCGACTCCGGTCGACGACGGCCGGGCGTCCGGCGACCGCGGGCCGTCGCGGCGGTCGTCGCGGCGATCCTCCCCGAGGTCGTCACGGCCCGCGTCGGAGCGGCGGTCGTCGGTGCGGTCACCCGGTGTCCGGTTCACCCGTCCATTGTCGCCCCGCGGGCGAACAGTACCGCTAGGCTCGTCGGTCCAGTGTCGGCGGGGACGGCACGGCCCGCGTGGACCGCGCGGGCCGTGCCGGGCCGACGAGCTCGTGTGGGGGAGTGGGGCACCGGTGCCGTCGGAAGCCGAACAGCCTTCGTCCGCAAGGCCGTTCGCGGGAGCGTCCGCGCCGGGCGGGCCGGACGCGGGCGGCCTGCTCGAACGGGACCCGGAGCTCGCCGCTGCGGCCCACGCCGTCGACGCACTCGTCGACGGAGCGGCCCGGGGCGGCCCCGCGCGCGGCGGCATCCTCGTCTACCGGGGCGAGCCGGGCATCGGCAAGACCACGCTCCTCGCCGCGATACACCGCACCGCCCGCGACCGCTGCACCGTCCTGACCGCCCGGGGCGGCGAGACGCTCGCCTCGGTCCCGTTCCACCTCACGCGCCAGCTCCTCCAGCCGGCCCTCGACCGGTTCGGGCCCGAGGAGGTCCGCGGCCTCCTGGGCGACCACCACGACCTGCTCGCCCCCGCGCTCGGGATCGCGTCGCCGGCCGCCGCGTCGCCCGCGCCCGCCGATCCGCAGGGCGTACGGGACGGTCTGGCCGGACTCCTGGGCCGCCTCGCGGACCGGCTGTGCGACCGGCCGCCGCTGCTGCTCGTGGACGACGCCCAGTGGGCCGACGCGGAGTCCCTGGCGTGGCTCGACGCCTTCGCGGGGAGCCGGCGGGACCGGGACCTGCCCGTCCTGGTCGTCCTCGCCCACCGGCCGCCGAAGCCGGACCCCGGCCGGCCGACGGCGGCCGCGACCCTGGCGGCGCTCGCCGAACGCGCCGTCCTGACCTTCGGCCTCCACGCCCTCACCCCGGCGGCCACGGCCGCCCTCGCCCGCGAGGCGCTCGGCGGGCACGCGGACGAGCCGTTCTGCCACGAGCTGTGGACGGTGACGTCGGGGAACCCGTACGAGACCGTCGAACTGCTCGCCAAGGCCCGCGACCGGATGCTCGAACCCGTCGCGGGCTCCGCCGCCCTCCTGCGCGATCTCGGCGCCGGTGCCCGCGGAGGCGGCCTCGTCGCCCGCCTCGAAGCGCTCGGTCCCGGCCCCACCCGCCTCGCCTGGGCGATCGCCGTCCTCGGGGCGGACAGCACCACCCGCCTCCTCACCACCCTGACCGGCATGAAGGCGGACGAGGTCACCGACCACACCGCACGCCTCCGCCGCACCAGAATCCTCACGGCGACCCCCGCCGACCCCCGACCGCAGGACGACGCCCGGGCCGCCCCGGGAACCGGCACCGCGCCCACCGCGCCGCCCTCTCCGCGCGCGTCGGCATCCGCCCACTCGCCGACGTCCGCGTTCCCCCTGGAGTTCGCGCACCCGCTCATCGCCACCGCCGTGTACGGCTCCGTGCCGCCGGCCGTGCGGACCGCGCTGCACGGGAGGGCCGCGTGGGTGCTCGCCGGGGCCGGCCACGGACCGGCCGCCGTCTCCCGACACCTCCTCGAAGTGCACCCCGACGACGACGAGGACGTCGTCGACAGACTGCGGGCCGCCGCGGCGGAGCACCTGGCCACCGGGGCGCCCGACGCGGCGCGCCGCTGCCTGGACCGGGCGCTGGCCGAACCGCCGAGCCCGGAGACGTACGCCGGGGTCCTGTACGAACTCGGCTGCGCGTCCCTCCTCACCTCACCGGCGGCCACCGTCCGGCACCTGCGCTCGGCGCTCGACCTGCCGGGGCTCGACGACGACCTCCGGATCGACGCGACCTATCGGCTGGCGCAGGCGCTCGCCCACAACAACCAGCTCCAGGAGGCCGCGAGAGCCGTCGCGGCCGAAGCGGACCGCACCCCGCCGGGTACCGGACGGCGACGGCTCCAGGCCGCCCACTTCATGTACGAGGGGTTCCAGGCGGCGGAGGACGACGGCCCCGGGCGCTCGCGCCGGCTCGCCGAACTGACGGCGGGCTTCACCGGCGCCGACAACTCCGAACGCGCCCTCATCGCCGTCCGCGGCTTCGACGCCATGCTGCGAGGGGAGCCCGCCGCCGAGGTCGTGGGGCTCTGCGACCGGGCCCTCGCCGACGGCCTGCCCGCGCGAGGGCTCGGCTGGACCGACCCCACCTGGGGGTTCGAGATCCCGGCCCTGACCGGCATCGCGTACGTCTTCGCCGACCGGCCGGACCGCGGAGAGGCCCTCTTCACCGAGGCGGTCCGCGCCTTCGAGATCTCCGGCTGGAGCGGCGCCCACCTGGCCTTCGCCCACACGCTCCTGGGACTGGTGCACCGCAGGCGCGGCCGCCTGCCGCGCGCGCAGCACCACCTGGAGGAGGGGCTCCGGCTGGCCGACCGCGTCGGCGGCGGGCTCCCCGTCCACTGGGACACCGCCTGCCTCCTCGTCGACACGCTCCTCGCCCGGGGCCGCACCGCCGAGGCGCGCGCCGTCGCCGACCGCTACGCCTTCGGCCCGCCCTGGCCGGGCGCGATCGTCCTCCCCGACGGCCCCAGCGTCCTCGGCCGCCTCCTCCTCGCCGAGGGCCGCCGAGAGGAGGCCGTCGACACCCTCGAAGCCGCCGCCGAGGCCCTCACCGCCCGCGGCCGCCACCACGGCGTCTGGGCCCCCTGGCCCTTCGACCTCGCCCGGGCCCTCGCCCCCACCGACCCCGACCGCGCCGCCCGCCTCGCGGCCGACGCCCACACCCACGCCACCCGCCTCGGCACCCCCACCGCCCTCGGCGAAGCCCTCCGCTGCCTCGCCCTCCTCGCCGACCCGCCCGAGTCCCACCGCCTCCTCACCCGCGCCGTCGCCCACCTCGCCACCTCCCCCTCCCGCTACGAGGAAGCCCGCGCCCGCCTCGACCTCGCCCACGCCACCGGTTCCCCCTCCACCCTCGCCCACGCCACCACCCTCGCCGCCTCCTGCGGCGCCCACCCCTCCCCCTCCACCCCGTGACTACCCGTGCGTCATCCCACCCCCGGAGTGAGGTAATGTTTCCCCTGCACGCCGACGCAGGGGAAACCCCGCCGAAACGCGCATCGGGACGTGGCGCAGCTTGGTAGCGCACTTGACTGGGGGTCAAGGGGTCGCAGGTTCAAATCCTGTCGTCCCGACTCGAAAGAGTCGCAGCTCAAGGGGCCGTTTCAGAGCAATCTGAAACGGCCCCTTGATCGTTTGTGGGGACCACTTGGGGACCACCGCACTTGACCAGTGTGAAGGGCACCTTGACGCGGCCGAGGCGCGCGTTCCTGGAGGGGTGAACACCGCCGACGGGGGTGCCGTGTCACGTCGCTCCCGTGGTCAGACCTGGCCCGCGCCTCCGAGCACGGCCGGCCCGCACTCGTCGGGGAGGTTGCCGGCGACCAGGGCGAACGCCTGGTCGAGGGTCTCCGCCCGGTCGAGGGTCCCCACGCCCTTGGGGCCGGCCACCCGGTACCGGCCGTCGGCACCCCGAGGGTGGACCTGCCCGCCGACATGGACGGCCGGCATTCCGGTGCGGCTGCTGAAGTACATGACTCCATGGCTGACCAGAGGGAAGAGCTGCCGCAGCCGCGGCCACGCATGAGCCGCGCGGACGGTCTCGGTGTCGATCAGGTCGTGACCTCCGTCGAGGAGAAGGCGCCACGCCCCGGCCGCGATCTCCGCGGCACTTCGTGTGTCGGCGTGGTCCGTCATCTCTCTTCTCTCACTCATGTGCTTCGGAAGCTTCGAAAGGAAGCGATCGCGGTACGTCACGCAGAGGGTGCTCGCGAGGACACGCGGGTGGTGACGCTGCCATCGACGTGGTGCGCCGGCGCGCGTCAGTCGGGCAGTTGACGGACCCGGTTGTCATCCGTCACCTCGTACACGTCGACGCGCAGAAGCTGACGGACGTGGACCGGAACGCGCGTGGCGGCTTTGACGGAGGAGGAGGGGACGACGAGGGCGTAGCGAGTGGCTGGGTCCTGGATCGTCATGCGGCGCAGCAGTTGGCCGTAGCCGGTGTCGGCGTCGATGCCCTTCTCGCTGGTGCGGCCCTTTGCCTCGCAGATGAGCCGTTGCTCGCCGCGTACGGCCTCCAGGTCGGTCCAGCGGTCGGTCGGATCGACGGGTGTCCAGCCTTCGGCCAGGAGCCAGGTGCGGAAGGTGTCGACGACCCGGTCCTCGTCGCTCTTCCGGGCCAGGATCCGTTCGAGTACCGCGATGTCGGCCTCTTCGGTGCGGCGCAGTAGACCGCGGCCGTCCGCATCGAGGTCGGCGGGGCGGATGACGACCAGGCGCAGGCCGTGCGCGGGAATCTCCTCCTCCCGCCGGGCGTCGTACAGGGCTCGCTGCTCGCCGCGGTGGACACCGCTGACTGTGCGACGGTCGGGCTTGTCGAAGTGGGGCACGGGCTGATCGTGCTGCAGTTCGCGGTACTCGACCACCAGTTGATGTCCCGGCCAGTAGGCGTCGACCGGCAGCCTGACGCGCCGGCCGCCTGCTCCGGGATCGCCCAGCAGCCAGTCGAACCTGTGCTGCGGCAGAGCGCTCTCCCCGAGAATCCGGTCGCACAGCCCCACGACGTACGCCTCGTCGCTGCCCTCTCTCGTTCCCATGACGAGGGATCCTGCCACCATCCGCTGCCGGCCGGAGGCGAAGTCCGTTCAGGGGCTGCGTGCTACGTTCCCTGCGTCTGAGGGGGGGCCTGGGGTGACGGAGGCGGAAGGGGCGCCGGCGCGGGTGCGGCGGGAGCCGCGGCAGGCGAGGAGTCGGGCCAGGGTGGAGGCGGTGCTCGGTGCGGCGGACCGGATCCTGTCGCGGGAGGGGTACGAGGCGCTGACGATGCGGCGGATCGCCGAGGAGGCGGGGGCGCCGGTCGGGAGCATCTACCAGTTCTACCCGGACAAGGGCGCGGTCGTGGACGCGCTGGGCAGGCGGTACCTGGAGGCGTTCCGGACCGCCATCGACGACCTCGTGGAGCGGGCCGTCGCACACGGGCTGGCCGATCCGGTGGGCACGGTGGTGGATGTGTACGCGGAGGTGTTCCGCACCCAGCCGGGCGGCATGGCGCTGTGGTCCGGGCGTCACCTCAGTCCGGAGCTCGCGCGGGCCGACGAGGAGAGCAACGCGCTGATCGCCGCGGGGCTGGAGCGCATCGTGGTGCATCTGACGGGCAGGCCGGGCGGCGAGCCGGCGCGGCGGGCGACGCGGATGGTGGTGTGGGCCGCCAACGCCGTTCTGCACGAGGTGTTCAAGGGCGGCGGCGAGCCGGACCTGGAGACGGTCGACGAGCTCAAGCGGATGCTGGACGCCTACTGGGGGGATCTGCGCGGCCGCCTGTCGGCCCCGTGGTCCTGACCCCGGCCCCGCGCCGATCGTCCCGACCCGGCGGCGGGTGGGTGCCGTCGGACGGCCGTCGCCCGTCCGGTGACCGTCGTGTTCCGCAGTCGCACGCTCGCGGCGGGGTCGCCCCGAGGGACCGCTTCGCGGCCTCTTCCGACCCCTATAACGTGAACATGTGTTCATGTTAGGGTGCGGCCCACCGGGGCGGCGGCCTGTACGTCAACAGCCGTTCCGAGCAACGTCGTTGGGGCGTCCATGCGAGGTGCCCCGCACCGGCAACGGAGGCAGAGGACTGTGACCGCGAGCTCGACCGAGTCCGTACGACCGCCCCGGTTCCCGGCGGGATTCGTCTGGGGCGCCGCCACGGCGGCGTACCAGATCGAGGGCGCGGCCGGGCGGGACGGCAAGGGCGCTTCCGTCTGGGACACGTTCGTCCAGCGCCCCGGGGCCGTCCGCGACGGCCACACCGGCGACGTCGCCTGCGACCACTACGACCGGTTCGACGAGGACGTCGCGTTGATGCGGCGCCTCGGCCTCGACGCGTACCGCTTCTCGATCTCCTGGCCGCGCGTGCTGCCGACCGGTGCGGGGCGGGTGGAGCCGCGGGGCCTCGACTTCTACGACCGGCTGGTCGACGCGCTGCTCGACGCGGGGATCGAGCCGACCCCCACCCTGTTCCACTGGGACCTGCCGCAGGCTCTGGAGGACGAGGGCGGGTGGCTGAACCGGGACACCGCCCACCGGTTCGCCGAATACGCCGCCGTGACCGCGGAACGGCTCGGTGACCGGGTCAAGCGGTGGATCACCCTGAACGAGCCCTTCGTGCTCATGTCCTTCGGCTACGGCTTCGGCGTCCACGCCCCGGGCCGCGCGATGATGCTGGACGCGCTGCCCGTCGCCCACCACCAGCTGCTCGGCCACGGACTGGCGACCGCCGCCCTGCGGGCCGCGGTTCCGGACGCGCAGGTACTGGTGTCCAACAACTGCACGCCGGTGCGCCTGCGCCCCGATGCGCGGTCGGACGAGGACGCCGCCGCGGCCTCGGCCTATGACGTCCTGCACAACCGGCTGTTCAACGACCCGATCCTGCTGGGCGCGTACCCGGACCTGTCCGCCTACGGCATGAGCGACCCCGCGTGGGGAGGGGTGGTGCGGGACGGCGACCTGGACCTCGTCGCCGCACCGCTGGACGGTCTCGGCATCAACTACTACAACCCGACCTGGGTCACCGCTCCCGCCGACCCCGCCGCCGGGCTGCCCTTCGACCTCGCCGAGCCCCAGGAGGCGTACCGGCGGACCGCGTTCGGCTGGCCCGTGGTCCCCGACGGGCTCACGGAGCTGCTCACCGGTCTCGTCGCCCGGTACGGCGAGGCCCTGCCGCCGGTGTGGATCACCGAGAACGGTTGCTCGCAGCCGGCCGGGCTCCAGGACCAGGAGCGCATCGACTACCTCGCGGGTCACGTCGCGGCGGTCGGCCACGCCATGGCCCGAGGGGTGGACGTCCGCGGCTACTTCACCTGGTCGCTGCTCGACAACTTCGAGTGGGCCGAGGGGTATCACCAGCGCTTCGGCCTGGTCGAGGTCGACTTCGCCACCCAGCGCCGCACGCCCCGGGCGAGCTTCGCGTGGTACCGCGACCTCATCGCCTCCCAGCGGTCCTGAGCGGCGGAGTCGTCATGGCCCCTGTCCCCGCGGCGGACGACGCGGACGCCCTGTGCCCCGCGGTCCTGGCCGAGCCCACCGTCCCGGTCACGGCCTCCTGGACGGCGGGCCTCTCGCTCGCCACGTTCGCCGTCTTCATGGCGTTCATGACGCCCATCCAGATCCTGCTGCCGCTCCAGCTGGAGCACATCGACCCGCACGACAAGAACACCGCGCTCTCCCTCGTCACCGGCCTCGGCGCGCTCGTGGCGGTGGTCGTCAATCCGCTCGCCGGCGCCTGGTCGGACCGGACCACGAGCCGGTTCGGCCGCCGCCGGCCCTGGATCCTCGGCGGCGCCCTGGCCGGGGCGGCGGGGCTCGTGGTGACCGCCGGCCAGGACACGGTCGCGGGCGTCGCCGTCGGCTGGTGCCTCGCGCAGGCGGGCCTCAACGCGATGCTGGCCGGGGTCGCCACCCCGATCGCCGACCGCGTGCCCGTCGCGCAGCGCGCCCAGGTCTCCGGCTGGACCGGCCTCATGCAGTCCTTCGGCCTCGTGGTCGGCGCGCTGATCACCACGCTCCTCGTCACCGGCGTCCGGCCCGGCTACGTGACGCTGGCCGTCCTCACCGTCGTCCTCGCCTTCCCCTTCGTGCTCCGGTACGCCGAGCCGCCGCTGCCCCGGGCGCTGCGCCCCGCCTTCGACGCCCGCGCCTTCGCCCGCTCGCTGTGGGTGAGCCCCCGTCAGCACCCCGACTTCGGCTGGGCCTGGCTCACCCGGTTCCTGATCAACCTCGGCAACGCCCTGGGCACCCTCTACCTCTTCTACTTCCTGACCGACGCCGTCCACTACGGCGACCCCGGCACCGGCGTCCTGATCCTCACCCTCGTCTACACCGTCTGCGCCGCGCTCACCGCCGTCCCCGTAGGCGTGCTGTCGGACCGCGTCGGGCGCCGCAAGGGGTTCGTCGTCCTCTGTTCGGTGGTCATGGCCGCCGCAGCCCTGCTCCTCGCCCTCTTCCACACCTGGCCCGCAGCCCTCGCCGCGGCGGCTGTCCTCGGCGCGGGCTACGGCGTCTACCTCGCGGTCGACCAGGCCCTGGTCACCCAGGTCCTGCCCGAGGCCGCCGACCGGGCGAAGGACCTCGGCGTCATCAACATCGCCAACTCGGGCCCCCAGGTCATGGCTCCCGCGCTCGCCGCGCCGGTCATCGCCCACCTCGGCGGCTACACCGGCCTCTACGTCACCGCGGCCGTGGTCATCCTCGTCGGCGGCCTCCTGGTCGGCCGCATCCGCAGCGTGGCCTGACGCGCCCCGGCCGGCAGGGGCCTCGCCCTGACGCGCCCCGGCCGGCAGCTCCTCCGATGGCACGTGCCCCGCTCGGGCCCGTACCACGGCAGGAGCTGCCCCTGCGGCCCCGTGCGGAGTGATTCGGTCGTGCGCGCTCTCGCCAAGGGTGGGGCGGATGGTGTGGCATGGATCACGTCCGGCACTCTTCGAGAGGGACGGTGGAGCGAGCCGACGGGCGGGTGCCCGGCCGGGCGCCGGTCCGCCGCCCGGCCGTCGAGCGCAACACCAGCGAACGGAGAACACGCGTGATTGTCGGAGTCCTCAAGGAAGCGCGGGCGGGTGAGAACCGCGTGGCGGCCACGCCGGACACGGTCGGGGCGATCCGGAGACTGGGGTACGGCGTGGTGGTGGACGCCGGTGCGGGGGTCGCGGCGGGCTTCACGGACGACGCCTTCGAGGAGGCCGGGGCGCGGATCGGCGAGGCGGTCGTGGCGGACGTGGTGCTCGGGGTGAACGCGCCGAGCACGGAACAGCTGGACCGGGTGCGTGCGGAGGCGACGGTGATCGCCCTGTTCGCGCCGGCGTTCGACCCCGTGATGGTGGAGGAGCTGGGGCGGCGGCCGTTCACGGCGCTGTCGATGGACGCGGTGCCGCGCATCAGCCGGGCGCAGTCGATGGACGTGCTGTCGTCGATGGCGAACATCGCCGGATACCGGGCGGTGGTCGAGGCGGCGCACGCCTTCGGGCGGTTCTTCACGGGGCAGGTGACGGCGGCGGGCAAGGTGCCGCCCGCGAAGGTGCTCGTCGCGGGCGCGGGTGTCGCCGGGCTGGCGGCCATCGGTGCCGCGGGCTCGCTCGGCGCGATCGTACGGGCCACCGACCCACGGCCCGAAGTGGCCGACCAGGTGCGGTCGCTGGGCGGCGAGTACCTGGCGATCGAGTCGCCGGAGACGGAGGTCTCGGCGACGGGCTACGCCAAGGAGATGGGCGACGACTACAAGGCGCGCGAGGCCGAGCTGTACGCCGCGCAGTGCCGTGAGGTCGACATCGTCGTCACCACGGCGCTCATCCCGGGACGCCCCGCGCCGACGCTGGTGACCGCGGAGATGGTGGCCGCGATGAAGCCGGGGTCGGTGATCGTCGACATGGCCGCCGCCAACGGGGGCAACGTGGTCGGCACGGTGGCGGGGGAGAAGGTCCGCACGGAGAACGGCGTGACGATCATCGGGTACACCGACCTCGCCGGCCGACTGCCCGCGCAGGCATCGCAGTTGTACGGGACGAACCTGGTGAACCTGCTGAAGCTGATGACGCCGGACAGGGACGCGCGACTGGTCCTCGACTGGGACGACCCGGTGCAGCGCTCCATCACCGTCGTACGCAAGGGCGAGACGGCCTGGCCGCCGCCGCCCGTCCAGGTCTCGGCGGCACCGGCCCCCGCGCCGGCGGCGGCCGTGGCGGTGCCGGCGAGGCCCGGGAAGGCGCCGGTGACTCCGGCGAGACGGTTCGGCGCGGTGGCGATCGCAGCCCTGGTCCTGTTCCTCGCCGCGGGTCTCGCGCCGGCGGCGCTGCTGCCGCACGTGACGGTCTTCGTGCTCGCGATCGTGATCGGCTACTACGTGATCGGTCACGTCCACCACGCGCTGCACACACCGCTGATGTCGGTGACGAACGCGATCTCGGGGATCATCGTCGTCGGCGCGCTGCTCCAGATCGGCCGGACGAGCACGGCGGTCACCGTGCTGTCCTCCGTGGCGATCCTCCTGGCCGGTATCAATGTCTTCGGCGGCTTCGCGGTGACGCGTCGCATGCTCGCCATGTTCAACCGGAGCTGACATGTCTGCGACCCTCGCCGCGCAAGCGGCCTACCTCGTTGCCGCGCTGCTGTTCATCATGGCGCTGGCAGGACTCTCCAGGCACGAGTCGGCACGGCTCGGCAACGCCTTCGGCATGCTCGGCATGGGCGTCGCGCTCGTCGCGACGGTCGTGCTGGCGATCGACGGCGACATCAGTGGCGCGGGCCTCGGGTTGACGGCCGCCGCCATGCTGGCCGGCGCGCTCATCGGGCTGCGGAAGGCGCGCGGCGTCGAGATGACCGGCATGCCGGAACTCATCGCGCTGCTGCACTCCTTCGTCGGACTCGCGGCCGTCCTCGTCAGCTGGAACGGCTTCCTGAACGTCGAGAACGACCTGGACGGCCACGAGGCCGTCGCCCTGGACGCGCTCGGGACGCTGGGCATCCACCACGCCGAGGTCTTCATCGGCGTCTTCATCGGAGCGGTCACGTTCACCGGCTCGATCGTGGCGTATCTGAAGCTCTCGGCGAAGATCGGCTCCCAGCCGCTCGTACTGCCCGGCAAGAACGCGCTGAACCTCGGTTCGCTGGGCCTGTGCGCCGCCCTGACGGTGTGGTTCGTGATCACGCCGGAGCCCTGGCTGCTCGTCGCGGTGACCGTCGTGGCACTGGCGCTCGGCTGGCACCTCGTGGCCTCGATCGGCGGCGGCGACATGCCGGTCGTCGTCTCCATGCTCAACAGCTACTCCGGCTGGGCCGCGGCGGCCTCCGGCTTCCTCCTCGGCAACGACCTGCTGATCATCACCGGTGCCCTCGTCGGCTCCTCCGGCGCGTACCTGAGCTACATCATGTGCAAGGCGATGAACCGCTCGTTCCTCTCCGTCATCGCCGGCGGCTTCGGCATCGAGGCGCCCTCGGGCTCCGACGTCGACTACGGCGAGCACCAGGAGATCACCGCCGAGATCGCCGCCGAGCTCCTCGGCTCGGCCCGGTCCGTCGTCATCACGCCCGGATACGGCATGGCGGTCGCGCAGGCGCAGTACCCGGTCGCGGAGCTCACCTCGAAGCTGCGCGCGAAGGGCGTCGTGGTGCGGTTCGGCATCCACCCGGTCGCCGGGCGCCTCCCCGGCCACATGAACGTGCTGCTCGCCGAGGCCAAGGTGCCGTACGACATCGTCCTGGAGATGGACGAGATCAACGACGACTTCGCCGCCACCGACGTCGTCCTCGTGATCGGTGCCAACGACACCGTCAACCCGGCCGGCGCGGACGACCCCGGCAGCCCCCTCGCCGGCATGCCCGTGCTCACCGTCTGGGAGGCCGGCAGGGTCATCGTGTTCAAACGCTCGATGGCCTCCGGATACGCGGGCGTGCAGAACCCGCTCTTCTTCCGGGAGAACACCTCCATGCTCTTCGGCGACGCGAAGGACCGGGTCCAGGACATCGTCGGCGCGCTCTGACCGGGCGGGGACTACCGTCGTACGCGAAAGGCGGTCGTGCGGTGGGCACGCCCGTCCGGGGGAGGCCACCGACTCCACGCGAGGCGGGGCCGGAGACGAGGGGAGAGGCCCTGTGCCGAGACGTCGCGCGGTGGTGGTGGGCGCCGGGATCGGCGGTCTGACGGCCGCGGTGGCACTGCACCGCCGCGGCTGGCACGTGACCGTGTGCGAGGCCGCCCCCGCGGCGCCGGTCACCGGTGCCGGCATCGGCCTCGCCCCGAACGCGCTGCGCGCGCTCCGGGCCGTCGGCGTCGACGTCACCCCCGCGACCGGCGGCGCCGTGCCCGCCGCGATGGGGGTGCGGCGCCCCGACGGACGCTGGCTCACCAGGACCGCCACCGCCGACATGGCGGCGCGCTACGGCATGCCGCCGATCGCCGTACCGCGCCCGGCGCTCACGGTCGCGCTGACCGCCGCCCTGCCCGCGAGCGCGCTGATGTACGGCACCGCCGTGACCGGGGTCGACGGGGCCGGGCGCGGCCCGGTCGTACGGACGCGGGGCGGCCCCGACCTTCCCGCCGACCTGGTCGTCGCCGCCGACGGCATCCACAGCCCGCTGCGCCGCGCGCACTTCCCCGCCCACCCCGGCCTGAGCTACCTCGGCGAGACCGCGTGGCGTGCCCTGGTGGACGCTCCCGACCTGGGGATACAGGCCATGAGCGAGACCTGGGGGCGAGGGGAGCGGTTCGGCGTGACGCCGCTCTCCGACGGCCGGTTCTACCTCTACGCCACCGCCGTCGTCCCGGCCGGCACGCGGTCGGAGGACCCGCGTGCCGAACTGCGGCGTCGCTTCGGAGCCTGGCACGACCCGATCCCCGCCCTGCTCGACCGCGTGGACGCCCTCGCCCCCGACGCCGTCCTGCGGCACGACCTGTACGAACTGGCCGCCCCGCTGCCGCGACTGCACCACGGCCGGATCGCCTGGCTCGGCGACGCCGCCCACGCCATGGCCCCCAACCTGGGCCAGGGCGGCTGCCAGGCCATCGAGGACGCGGTCGTCCTCGGCCACCTCCTTCCGGCCGGTGGGGACGGTGACGGCGAGGGCCGTGGCGAGGTGCGCCGGGACGGCGAACAGGGTGACGGCGACGACAGGGACGAGGTCGGTGGGGGAGGCGGTGCCGGCGAGGAAGGCGGCGGCCTGGGTGCGGCCGGAGTGCCTCGGGCCCTCGCGGCGTACACCGCCGCCCGCCTGCGCCGCACCGACGCCGTGCGGGTCCGCGCCCGCCGGGTGGGCCGCGTGGGGGCCCTGCGTCATCCCCTCGCCGCCGCGGCCCGCGACCTCGCCGTCCGTGCCACCCCCGACCGGCTGGCCCTGCGGGGGATGGACGACCTCTTCGACGGCTTCCGCCTGCCGGACCGGCCTACCGGCTGAGGGAGCGGGCCGAAGACCCGTACCCGGCTGAACTGGTCGTGCAACCCGTCGGCCCGCATCCACCGCGGCGCGCTCCCCCCACCGTGACGCACCGTTCCGCGCACGACCCTTGACGGCGCGCCGATCGCTCCGGGAGGCTCATGGGAGCGCTCCCATCCGCTAGGACGGACCGGGAGCGTTCACATGCCCGCCGTCGACGGAGGTCCCCCACCCATGCGCCGCAGAACCGCCGCTCGTGCCCTCGCGCTGCCCCTGGTCCTCGCGGCAGCGCTGCTGACCGGGCCTCAGACCGCCGCCTCCGGCGCGCCCGTGGACGCCTCGGGCGGGCACGGGAGCCGCCTCTACACCCCGAAGGCCAACCCGGACGCGTACCGGCAGGCGGCCGCACTGCTCCGGGACGGGCGGTACGAGGACGCCGCGGGCATCGTCGCCATGGCCCTCACCCCGCAGGCCGTCTGGTACGGCGACCAGACGCCGGCCGAGGTCGAGAGCCAGGCGCGGACGGTCGTCGCGGACGCCGCGCGGAAGGGGGCCGTGCCGGTGATCGCCCTCTACAACGTGCCCGGGCGTGACTGCGCGAACTACTCCGGGGGAGGCGCGTCGACCACGGCCGAGTACCGGGCGTGGGTGGACGCGGTGGCGCGCGGGGTGGGCGGCCGTGACGCCATGGTCGTCCTCGAACCCGACTCGCTCGCCCTGCTGCCGGCCGACTGCGGCCAGGACGACGCCGAGGGGACCAGGACCACCGCGCGGTACACGGAGGTGAAGTACGCCGTCGACACCCTGGGCCGGCTCGGCCGCACGAAGGTGTACCTCGACACCGGGCACCCGGGCTGGCACACCGTCAACTCCATCGTGCCCCGGCTCCTGCGCGCCGGCGTCGGCGACGCCACCGGCGTGTTCACCAACGCCTCCAACTACCGTACGGAGGCCGACAGTCACTGGTACGGCACGCTGATCTCCGCGTGCCTCGGCTACGTCGAGGACGGCGGAGCCGCCGCCGAATGCCCGAACCAGTACTGGCCGCGCGCCGACGCGGAAGGGTGGATCGCGGAGCACGTGACGACGCCCCTGTCGCGGCGGAAGCACTTCGTCACCGACACCAGCCGCAACGGCCTCGGCCCGTGGACCGCGCCGGCCGGCAAGTACACCGACGCGCAGGACTGGTGCAACCCGCCCGGCCGCGGTCTCGGCGACCGGCCGACCACCGCCACCGGGGACCCGCTCTACGACGCGAAGCTCTGGATCAAGATCCCCGGCGAGTCGGACGGTCTGTGCCTGCGCGGCACCGCCGGGCCCCAGGACCCCGAACGCGGCACGGTCGACCCCGCCGCCGGTACCTGGTTCCCGGAGCAGGCCCTCGAACTCGTCCGCCTCGCCCGGCCGCCGCTGCCGGCCAAGGGGCTCTTCCCGGACGCCGGGTGAGCCGACGCACGGGGGACGCGACGGGTGCCGGAGAGCGTCCGAGGACGTTCTCCGGCACCCGCGCGTCAGGGGGACGGCGTCACTTGCCGTACCAGGCGTGGTGGATCGTCACCGTCGACGTGTTGCCCTGCCGGTCCGTGACCTCGGCGCGCAGCGACACGGACGCGTCCTTCGCCGGGCTCTTCACGGTGATCCCGCCGCCCGCGACCCGCACGGAGCGCCAGGTCTTGCCGTCGTCGTAACTCGCCCAAATCGCCAGCGACTTGAGATTGCGGCCGGCGGCCGAACCCTGCACGGTCACCGGGACCCGGAGCGACGCGCCCGCGGAGGCGCGCGACGCGAGGTCGACGGGGGCCGCGAAGCGGACGGTGGACACCGGCAGCGCGGTGGTGGCCGCGACCTGCCGCGAGCGGAACGTGAAGGAGGTGTCGACGCGGGTGGAGACCGCGGTCGTCCCGGCCGGGCGCTCCACGGACGTCGTCAGCCGGTACTCGGCGTCGGAGCCGTCGACCGCGAAGGGCTTCGAACCGCTCAGCGGATCGTCGTTCCCGCCGACCTCGACGCCGTCGCGGAACAGCCTCGACGTGGCCGAGCCGTACGGGATCACGCCCGTGTGGCCCTTGCCGTCGGCGAACAGCTGCACCGAGCCCACGATGCCCTGCTCGCCCGTGACCGGGTCGGGAGCCGTGCGGAAGACCCCGCTGTCGGTGCCCAGGAGCGGGCCGACGACGCCGGTGCCGAAGTCCTCGCGGTAGGTCCGGCCGGCCTCGTAGCGCTTCGGACGGACCATCTCGTAGCTTCCCTCGAAGGCCGGGTAGCCCCACTCGTCCCGCGGCCCCGCCTGGGTGAACCGGGTCAGCCAGGTGACGCCGTCACCGGTGGAGACGTGGAAGGTGCGCGTGCCCGGCGCCGCCTGCGGCGCGGAGAAGCCGTTGCCCTCGGGCGCGCCCGGCAGATGGGCGAAAGGGGAGGCCAGGGCGGTCTTCCCGGCGGCGGAGGAGCCGAGGCCGACCTTCAGGGTCGCCAGCTCGTCCGCCTTCACGTGCCGGGTGTAGCCGGTCGAGACGGTGTCCGTCGGACCGCCGAAGGCCACCGAGTACTGCGTCGTGGCGCCCTTCAGGAAGTGCCCGTCCCAGGTCTGCAGGAGCGAGCCGTCGGTGACGGCTGGGCCGAGGTGGGCGGTGCGGAAGCCGGTGAAGCCCCGCAGGACCCAGCCGTTGCCGACGCGGCCGATGTCGGTGGCGCGCTCGTAGTACGTGCCGCCGTAGTCCACCGTGTCGAGGCCCGGCACGGTGAGGGTGACCGGCTTGGTGGTGCGTGCGTCGGCGGTGACCGTGGTGTCGCCGGTGACCTCCAGCTTCGGCTGCGCGATCCAGTCGGTGCCCTTCGTGAAGTCCGAAGGGTCCGCGTAGACGGCCGTGTTGAAGGTGTACGACCCCTTGGGGACACGGAGGGTGTGGACGCCCGGCTCGTCGTCGATCCGGGTCTGGAAGCCGGCGGCGGGCCCGGAGACCCCGATCAGGGTGCTGGAGAAGTTCCGCGCGTCGGCGCCGTCGCGGCCGAGGGCCCTGAGCGTCAGGTCGTACGACTCCGCCTCCCGCTCGGCCACCGCGGCCGTGCGGACCGACTGGCCCGCCCCGGCGGCGGTGACGTAGCCGGAGTAGGCGCCGTCGGCGGAGCCGACGCGGGTGTCGGCGGTCAGGTCGACCGCGGCGGTGCCGCCGGCCGGCACGGTCACCTTGTCCGCGCCGAGGGTGAAGAAGCCGGCCGGGGCGGGCTTCCCCGTCGGGTCGACGGTGGACACCGAGAGGTCGAGGGTGACGTCGTCGGTCCCGAGGTTGCGGTACACCACCTTCCTGGTGACCGGGCGGTCGTCCGCGTGGGGCCACCGTGCCGTGCCGAACGTCATCGAGACCGGTTCGGCGATCACCGTCTGGGACAGCGCCCTGTCCGCCTGGACACGGCCCGCGCCCTGCTGGAAGGCGCTGTGGTCGCCGCCCTTGGCGGAGGCGATCAGCGCGCCCTTGAGCTCCGTGGACTTCCACGCCGGGTGCTTCTGCTTCAGGAGCGCCGCCGCCCCCGCGACGTGGGGCGTGGCCATGGAGGTGCCGTCGAGCTGCAGGTATCCCGGGGCGGGGTGCGGCGTGCCGGGGCGGGTGTCGATCGCGCTGCCCCCGGCCGCCGCCGCCGTGATGGCCACGCCCGGCGCGGTCAGGTCCGGCTTGACGGCGCCGTCGCCGAGGCGCGGACCGGTGCTGGAGAAGGACGCCGGCCGGTCGTCCTTGTCGACGGCGCCGACGGTCAGCGCCGCGTCCGCGGTGCCGGGCGAGCCGAGCGTCGAGGCGCCGCTCTCGCCGTCGTTGCCCGCGGCGACGGCGAACAGGACGCCCTTCTCGGCGGAGAGCCGGTCGACCGTCGCCTCCACCGGGTCGACGCCGGGGCTGTCGGGGCTGCCGAGGCTGAGGTTGACCACGTCCGCGCCCTCGGCGGCGGCCCACTCCATGCCGGCGATGACGGCGGAGTCGTCCCCGAACCCGTCGTCGTCGAGGACCTTGCCGCTGATCACCGTGGCCCCGGGGGCGACGCCCTTGAAGCGGCCGCCGGAGGCGGCGCCGGTGCCGGCGGCGATCGACGCGACGTGCGTGCCGTGCCCGACACGGTCCACGGCGTCGGGGGACGAGGAGAAGTTCCGCTCGCCGACGACCTGGGTCCGCAGGTCCTCGTGGGTCCTGTCGACCCCGGTGTCCAGGACGGCGATCGTGACACCCTTGCCGTCGAAGCCGGACTCCCACGCCTTGTCGGCGCCGATCTGGCGGACGCTGCGGTCCAGGCTCGCCGAACGGACGCCGTCCAGCCACACCTTGCCGATGCCGGCCGCGGTGGCCCGTGCGCCGGTCCGCTGCGGGTCGGTCAGCGCCTCCCACACCCGCGCCACGTCGTCCTGCGGGGTGCCGATGGCCTCGGCGTTCATCGCGGGGAGCGAGCGCCGGATCCGGGTGTCCCCGGCCGCGCGGAGCTCGGCCCGCGCGGAACCCGCCTTCCCCTCGTACTGCACGATGAGCTTCAGGCCGTCGCGGTGGCCGGCCCGCAGCGGCCGGGCGGTGAGGGTGTCGAGGTCGAAGAGCCGCTGGTCCAGCCGGCCCGTGGCGATCAGACGCTGGGCATCGCCGGGGATCACCAGGGTGTGACCCGGGGTGCGCTGCACCTGTACGGGTATGTGCTCACGTCCGGCGGCGGCCTCGAAGCCCACCATCCGGCCGTCGGCGTCGACGACCACGCGGTCGCCGGTGACGAGCGGGATCCGCTGGGTCCCGCCGGGGCTCGGGGCGGCGCCGGGTGACGTCGTCGTGGTCGAGGCGATCGCGGTCGTCGGGCCGGTCATGCCCGCGATCAGGGCCACCGATGTGGCCGCCGCGATGGTGAAGGCGTGTGACCGCTTCACATGTGCGCGCAAGTCTCCCCCAGGAGCTTGGGATGAGGTCGAGTGGTCGAATGCCAGACCGGGGGCGCAACGTCGCCCGCCGCTGGTCAGCGCAGTATGTGAGGCGGGAAGGGCGTGATCAACGGCGGTCCGGACCGGACGGGCCCGAGCGCGTGGTTTCCGGCCATCCCGGCGGCCCCGAGTGTGATGGGACGACGACGGAGCCGTGACGGGGCCACGACGGGAGGGCGATGCTTCCGCGACGGCGGCGTGTGCCGGACCCGCCGCGCCGGGCTTCGGGGCAGGCCGCGCCCGGATTCCGGCACGTTGCGGGCCTCACGGCGGAGCACGTCCTTCCTCTTGGCCGTTTCCCGCGCGGGAGGGAACCGGCTCGCATCCGGACCGATCCGCCGAGCGGACCGGGAGGCCGGGTGAGCCGTCCGCATAGACTCCGGTTCCGTACCGCGACCGGCCCAGGAGCACCCATGCACCCCTTCGATGTCGAGACCCTGACGGCGGGAAGGTGGCGCAACGGCGGGGGCGCCACCCGGGAGGTCGTCTCGTGGCCGTCGGGCGCCGAGGAGTTCGGGTGGCGGGCGAGCGTCGCCGACATCGAGCGGGACGGGCCGTTCTCGGCGTTCCCCGGGGTCGACCGGACCCTGACCCTGGTGGCGGGCGACGGGGTGCGGCTGACGGTTCCGGGGGTGTTCGACCGGCTGCTGACGCGGGTCGGCGAGCCGACCGCGTTCTCCGGCGACCTCGCGCTGACGGCCGAGCTGCCCGGCGGATCCTGCCGGGTGCTCAACATCATGGCGAGGCGCGGCCGTTGGGCGGCGGCGGTGGAGCGGGTCACCGGTCCGGTCGCGCCGCCCGCCGGGCACGCCGGGGTGTTCCACGTACTGAGCGGCGGCTGGCGGGCCGGGGACGACGGGCACACGATGGCCCCCGGCCAGGGCGTGTGGTGGGACGGGACCGGCCGGACGCAGGGCCGGGAGATCGCCGCCCTGTCGCCGGACGCCGCCGCCCTGTGGGCGGACCTGACGCCGGTCGACTGAGGCCGGCCGGCCCGAGCGGGGCCGCCGCGGATCGCTCCGCGACGGCCCCGGCCGCCGGTCAGGCCACGGTCACGCCGCGTCCCGGACCGTTCCCGTGAACTCCGGTCCGGGCACGGGCTGCCAGGAGCCGTCGTACGTGGTCAGCCGCCCGCGCAGGAACTCCGCGGGCTCGACGACACCGTCGCGGCCGGTGGGTACGGACAGCTCCGCTGCCGTCTGCCCGGCGGGCACGGTGACGGCCAGGTACAGGCCGAGCCGGCTCGCCTCGGAGAGCGGTACGGCCGGGTCCGGCAGCCCGCCCAGACGCTCCTCGAGCCACGCGCGGTCGACGTCGGCCGTGGAGAGCTCGGGGCCCCCGGCCGGTGCCAGGAAGGACACCTCGCCCGTGATGTCGGCGTCGGCGACGTCGGAGAGCGTCAGACGCCAGCCCAGGGCCGCCCCTTCGGACACGTCGTCCGCCACCGGAGTGAGACGGAGCGTCGGCATGGCGTCGTCGTTCAACGCGGTGACCCCGCCGCGGTGCGAGCCGACCACCGTGCCGCGCACCGCCTTCACGAAGGCGTCGCGCGTCGCGTCGTAGCCGTAGCGGGTGTTGCCCCGGACCTCCACCGGCACGTCGATGTCATGACGGCCCGGCCGTACGGTGACCAGGCGGGACGTGACCTCGCCGGTGTCCGGCCGGGGGAGGAAGAGACGGACCTGGCCGCCGCCACGACCGGAGACGGTGACCGGCACCCGGTAGGTCCGGGTCCCGGAGTCGCCCTCCTTCACCGTCAGACGGCCGATGTCCACCCGTGCCAGCGGGGCGGGGCGTACGACCGGCGTGCCGGGGCGCCAGCCCCAGGCGTCCATCAGCCAGGCCCGGCCGGCGCCGGCGCGCGGGGTCAGCGACACGGCCGTGATCCGCCGCAGGTCCAGGCCGGACCGGCGCGCGGCCGACAGCGGCACCCGGACCTCGCGCGCCCAGTACGAGGCGGTCCGCCCGCTGCCCGGGAGTCCGTCGACCCGGGTACGGCCCAGGTCCGCGCGGCGGCCCGTGGCGTCGGTGACGGACACGTCGAGCAGGGTGCCGGTGGTGTTCGGCGGGACGATCAGCCGCAGGGCCAGGGCGTCGGCGCCGGCCAGGGACACGGCGCGCGCGGGGCGCACCGTCACCGGGGTGCCCGGGCGCTCCCACCGCAGCGCGACGGCGTCGCGCCCCGGTTCGGGCGAGGCGTCCCAGTACGCGAAGTGCGGTGACGCGCCGCCCTCTTCGGGCGACAGGCAGGAGCGGGCCGCGTCCGGGTCGACCTGGGCGCAGAGCCGGCCGCCCGCCGACACCCTGAGCGTCGGGTCCGGCAGCACGACCGGCGTGCGGTGCGCTCCGACGGCGTGGGCCAGGACCCGGGCGGGGCCGGCCGAGGGGGCGCGGCGGCCGGTGCCGTCGAGGAGCGGGCGGACGCGGTCGTCACCGCCGACGAACAGCCGGGCGGCGGCCGCGACATAGGTGGCGCCCGCGGCCTGCTGCTGCTCGGCGGTCAGCCGGGTGGCCGTGCCGGGGGAGCAGACGGGGTCGGTGCCGTCCTCGGACGAGAAGTCGTCCAGGGCGGGCGCCTGCGCCTGTCCCGGGGTCCACTCGCTGTTGAAGAAGTTGTGGTTGGCGCCGACCACGTAGACCGCGCTGTGCAGGGCGGTGCCGCTGCTGACGCCCCGGGTGCCGTCGACGAAGTTCTGGCCCTGGAGGTCGGACACGTCGCCGTCGCATCCCGGCAGGACGGTCATCGACGGCACGTCGGGAGCCGGGTTGTGGCCGAAGATCGTGGGCCCGATCGGGACGGTGCCGCGGATCGTCCACCGGACGGGCCCGTGGTGGCCGTCCTGGGCTGCGGGCGGCGGGGTGAGGCTGTCGATCGCGGCCCGGTTGACGCCCTCGCCGCCCCGTGAGTGGCCCACGAGCAGCACGCGCGACAGGTCGGCGGGCGGGACGGCGCGGACGGCGGCGGGTGCGGTCGACCGGTGCGCGGACCACTGCGCCCAGCGGGCCAGGTGGAGCCGCACCAGGGACGAGCGGGCCTGGGCGCCGCCGTCCTCGGCGAGGTGGTCCTGGCCGTTGACGCCGTTGGCGGACACCGACACCGTGACGTACCCCTGTGAGGCCAGGAGCCGCTGGGCCCGCAGGTATCCCTCGTGGCTCGGTATCGGCACCGTCCCCGCCTCGCAGGGCCACATGAGGCGGACGTCCTCGGTGCCGGGGGCGTAGCAGGTGCTGTGGCGGCCGTGCAGGAAGAGCGCCACGGGGCGCTTCCCCGGCGCGCCCGCCGGTCCCACCACGACGGCGCGCATCTCGACGGGTTCGGCGAAGCCCGGCAGCCGGACGGGTGCCAGGTCGTAGCGGCTGGTCACGGTGGCGAAACGCCCCGGCACTCCGGGGTCGACGGCGTTCACCGGCAGCGGGGGCGGCGGCACGGCGGACGGCACGTCGGGACGCTCGGCCGCGGCGCGCGCGGGAGCGGCCGCGTCGAGGCGCCGTCCGGCGGCCGTCACCCGCAGCCGCGCCCCCTCCGTCAGCCGGGTGCCGCCGAGCGGCAGCCGGAAGGTGCGGCCGTCCGGCGAGGGCACCGGCCGGCCGAGCAGCCGGTCGCCGAGGTGGAACTCCACCCGGGCGTCGCCCGCCGGGACCGGTCCGGGCGACGTCCACACCAGCTGCCGGTCCGCCCCGCTCCCGCCGACCCGCCAGCCTTCGGGGAGTCCGCCGTCGCCGGGACGGTTTCCGGCGGACGCGGCGGACGGGTCCGCCGCGGCGGGCCCGGCGAACGCCGGCCCGGGCGCCACCGCGGCCAGCGCGAGTAACGCCGCGGCGGTGGCCGCGGCGCGTGTGACACGTATCAAAGCGGTCTTCCTCACGATCGGTCGGTGGGGCACGGGGCCGCCGCCGGCCCGCGCGGCATTCCCTCGGGAAACCCCGGTCGCCGCCGGCCCCCGGCCTCCCCGCGCCCCTCTGCCCCGGGAGGACGGCAACGGGCCGGGGCCGGTTGCCTCGTGACGGGAAAGCGGTTCTCCGGGGCGCCGTCCGCCCCCTCCGGCGCCGGCACGGGGGCATACTGGGGGTGTGCTCCGGTCACCGCCGTACGTCGGCGCCCTGCGGGAGCGGGCCGGTGACGCCCTCCTCCACCGGGTCGCGGGTCCCGAGGCGCACCGGAAGCGGGACCGCATCCACGGCACGCCCGGTCCGCGCTGGTTCGGCCCCGACCGTCCCGTACGGATCGTGCACGGGGACGCCTCGATGTACGTCGGCGGTCTCGCCGCCCTGCTCCTCCAGTCGCTGCACCCCACCGCGATGGCGGCGGTCGCGGCCCACTCGGGCTTCCAGGGCGACCCGTGGGGGCGCCTCCAGCGGACGAGTACGTTCCTCGCCGTCACGACCTTCGGGACCGCCCGGGACGCGGACGAGGCGGTGCGGCGGGTCCGGGCCGTCCACGAGCGGATCCGGGGCACGACCTCCGAGGGTGTGCCGTACCACGCCTCGGACCCGCACCTCCTCGGCTGGGTCCACGTCGCCGAGACGGCCTGCTTCCTCCACGCCCACCAGCGCTACGGGCGTGCGCCGCTGCGCCCGGACCAGGCGGACGGGTACGTCGCCGACATGGCCCGGGTGGCCCGCCGCCTCGGCGTGGAACGCCCGCCCGTCACGCGGGCACAACTGACGGCCCGCCTGGCCGAGTACCGTCCCGAACTCCGCGCCACCTCCGAGTCCCGCTCGGCGGCCCGCTTCCTGCTGTCGGAACCCCCGCTGCCGCCGCTCGTCCGCCTCCCCTACACGTTCCTGGCGGCCGCCGCGGTCGACCTGCTCCCCGCCTGGGCCGCGGCGGCCCTCGACCCGCCCGTCGCCACCCGTCTCACCCTGCCGCTGGCCCGCCCCGGAGGCCGCGCGGTCACCGGGGCCCTGCGCTGGGCGATCCCGCCGCCCCCGCCGCCCCGGACGGCATGACGACGGGGGAGCGCGACACCGTACGCCGGAGCGGGTGCCCCTCGGGCCGCCCCCTGTGGACCCGCCTCCTCGCCCGTGCACCGGACGCCGGTGAGACCGAGCCGACGCGCACCCTTCCGCACCGGCGGGCCTGACGGGTGATGTTCGCGCGGGTCGGAGCCGCGTACGTCCCCGGGCGCGCGGGGGCCTGCCGATACTCCGACCATGAGCCCAGCCCGCACCCCGTCCCGCGCGCGCCTCGCCGCGCTCACCGCACTGCTCGCCCTCGGCGTGATCGGCGCCGCCGTGCCGGCCGCCGGTACGGCGCCCGGCACGGCGGGGCACCGGCGGCCCTGCGTGGCGTCGAAGGTGCCCGACCGGGGTCCGGCCCGCGACGTCCGACGGATCGCCGAGCGGGCGAAGGCCGAGATGGGCCTGAAGTCCGTCATCGTGCGCGTCACCGTCGACGGACGGGAGATCGTCACCACCGCGCTCGGCGAGTCGATGACGGGGGTGCCTGCCACGCCCGCCCTGCACTTCCGGAACGGCAACGTGGCCATCAGCTACCTGGGCACGGCGCTGCTGCGCCTGGTCGACCAGGGCAGGGTCGGCCTCGACGACCCCGTCGCACGCTGGCTGCCCGGTCTCGCGGACGGCGACCGGATCACCCTGCGCATGCTGGCCGCCTCCACGACCGGTCTCGTCGACTACGTCCGCCTGCCGGAGTTCCAGCGAGCCGTCGCCGCCGACCCGTTCCGCCAGTGGACGGCGAAGGAACTGGTCGCCCTCGCGACGAGCAGGGAGCGGTGGTACGAGCCGGGCACCAACTGGAGCTACTCGCACGCCAACTTCGTCCTCCTGGGCGAGGCCCTGGAGAAGATCACCGGCACCCGGCTCGACGTCCTGCTCCAGGAGGAGGTCCTCGGGCCGCTCGGGCTGCGCGAGACCCGCAACGCCGTCACCCCGGAGATCCCCGCCCCCGTCCTGCACGCCTTCGCCGCCGACCGGGGGACGTACGAGGAGTCCACCTTCTGGAACCCCTCGTGGACCACGGCCCCCGGCGCGGTGCAGACCACCGACATCTGCGACCTGGCCCGCTCGGCCGCCGGGATCGGCTCCGGCCGGCTGCTCTCCCCGGCCGGGTACCGGGAGCTGCTGAACCCGGGGACGGTCGGTCTGGGCCGGCCCACGAAGACCTGCCCGGCGACGGTCTGCCTCGCGAACACCGAGGCCACCCACTACGGCGCGGGCCTGCTCGTCCTGGGCGACTGGGTGGCCCAACACCCTCTGTTCTTCGGCTACTCGGCCTCGATGGCGTACCTTCCGTCCCAGCGTCTGTCCCTCGCCGTCTCCACCACGAACGGGCCCGACGCGGCGGGCGGACACAGCGCCCACCTGATCGCCCAACGCATCGCCGCCGCCCTCGCCCCGGACCACCCCATCCCCGACTTCGGCTGACCGCCCGGTCGCCGGACGCGGGGGCGGCCGCGGCGAAGCCGGGCGGCGGGCCGGGAAATCCGCGTGCGAGAGCCCGCGCGGGGCTGACAGCATGCCGCCATGGTCCACGGTCTCGAACGCATGGTCGTCCGCCACACCCTCCGGCTCCCCGTCCCGGCCCGCGCCGCCGCGGCGGCGACCGGCGACGGGGCGGCGGACCGGGCCGGAGCGGCCGAGCGCGCCGGGACGACCGACGCCGCCGGAACCGTCGCGGCGCGCCAGTTCGACGCCGCCCTGCTCTCCGTCGGCTTCACGCTCTCGACCGCACTCCTCGCGGAGCTCTCCGCGCGGCCGCCGGAGACGGTCGTCGCGCTCGCGGCCCGCGCGCTGGACACCGTCCGCGAGATGGTCGGCGACCACGTGCGGCACAACGCGTACTTCGTGGACTTCCCGGCCAACGTGCCCGCCACGCACGACTTCTGGGCGGCCTGCGTCGCCGAGGCGCTGAGCGACCCGAGGACCCATGCCACCACGGCCGCGCAGCTGCGCGCCGGCGAGGTCGACCTGCTCACCCTGCCCGCCTACGGCACCTACCGGCACACCTACGAGGAGATGCTCGCCGCCCACGACGAGCTGATCGCCGGCGCGGGCGACCGCCTGACGGTGCTGCACCTCGGCGGCACCGCGGACGAGGAGGCCGCCGCCCTCTACATCACCCTCGCCGGCAGCACGACACCCCTCGGCGCGGAGCGCCTCCAGGACCTCGCCGTGCTCGCCGAGCACTGCGCCGACGCGCCCCAGCCGGCCGCCATCCCGGTCCGCGAGAACCGCGCCGTCGTCAACCGGGCCCGGCTCGCGGTCGGCGCCGACCTCCTCCTCGACACCGTCACCGACGTCCTCCGACTCGCCTGCGCCCTCTCCGACGGCGACGTCTCCCTGCGGGAACCGACCCGCCTGCGCGGAATGTCCCGCCCGGTCCGCCGCGCCCTGCTCGCCGGCCTCGACGCGGTCGTCGCCGCCTCTCCCGCCAAGCTCGCCGACGTCCGCGCGCACCGCGAGGCGTGGAAGCGGCTCGGCGAGCGGCTGCACCCGCACGAGTACCCGCACCGGCCGCACGCCGCCGACGTCTTCGCCGTCGCCCGGGGCGAGAAGGACGCCCCGTCCCTCGACAGCCTGGTCGAGGAGCACCTCGGCCGCGGAGACGTCACCGGGGCGGCGGAGCTGCTGACCGCGGCTCCCGGCCGGCTCTTCCGCGCGCTCGACCGCCTGCTCCGCACGGCGGACGGGCCCGGCGAACGGGAGAGCGTACTGGCCGCCGCCGCCCGGGTCGCACCGCAGGTCGCCGGCCGCGTCCTGCTCTCCCTCCGCGAGCACCTCCTGAACCGGACCGGAGAGGGCGAGCGCCGGCGGGTGTTCGTCAGCGGGAGCGGCGGCGCCTGGGTCGCCGCCGACACCCGGCCGCCCCTGCCCGAGTCCGTACGCGAACGGCTCACCGCGCTCCTGGACGACGAGACGCGCCGCCGGCTGCCGGCGCCGGGACACCTGCTCGTCGACCCCGCCGTCCTCGACGTGGCCCTCCCGCTCGGCGGCCGGGCGACCGCGGCCGGTCTCGGCGTCCTGCCGCGCGGCTCCGTCTCGCCCGTCGAGGGCGACCTGCTGCGTTTCTTCACCTACTGGAAGGAGGCGCGGCACACCACGGACCACGACCTGTCGGCGCTCGTCCTCGACGCCTCCCTCGCGACGGTGGGATGGCTGTCGTACACCGCCCTCACCGCAGTCGAGGGCACGCACTCCGGCGACGTCACCGAAGCCCCCGACGGCGCGTCCGAGTTCATCGACCTGCGGCTCGGAGCCGTCCGCGGCACGTTCGTCGTCCCGCAGGTGAACGTCTTCTCGGGGGAGGGCTTCGACGAGGTCGAGGAGTCGTTCTTCGGCTACATGCTGCGGGACGCCGAGCAGGCGGGCCGGCCCTTCGAACCCCGGACCGTCCGCATGAAGTCCGACCTGCGCGGCCCCGGTCGGGTCGCACTGCCGCTGGCCTTCCAGCGGGACGCCGACGGCCGCTGGCACGCGCGCTGGCTGCACCTGTACCTCAGGGGCCGGCCCTCGTCGAACCGGGTCGAGGAGAACCGGGTGTCGGTCGCGGTGCTGCTCGGCGCCCTCCTCGCCCGCACCCCCCTGACGGTCCGCCATCTGGTCGGGCTGATGGCGGAGTCCGCCACGACCAGCAGTCTCCGGGACGGCGCGGCGGACCCCTGGGAGGCCGGGCGAGCGCCCGAGGGCCCGGTCACGTACATCGGTCTGGAGCGCCCCGCCGGACTGCCCCCGGGCACCCGCGTCCTCACCCCGGAAAACCTGCGCGACCTCGTCCCCGCCTGAGTGCTACGGTCGTCCCGGGCGAGGCCATGAGGGGGCTTCCTTCTCCACACTCCCTGTATAGCCTCCTCGCTTTCCTCGCCCCACCAGGTCACCCCGGCCCCCGCGGCCGGGGTTTTCCGTGGGACCCCCGTTCGGAGGGTGCGCGCGGGGCGGGACCGTGTCCGTCGGCGCCCCGATCCGTTGTGTGGGGTGTGATCTCAACCCGACGCATGTCCTCCGTCCTGGCCGTCGCCGCCGCCTTCTCCTGCCTCGGTGGCGCCGCGACCCAAGCGGTCGCCGCCACCGGCCCGCTGGGCCCGCCGATCAGCCCCGTCGCCGAGCTCGACTCCCTCACGGCGACCGGCATCCCCGAGGAGTCCCGCGACCGCCTCCCGGGCATCGCCGAGCAGCTGGGCGGCCTGAACCGGGTCAACGACCTGCACCAGCTGCACCAGCTCACCGACCTGGCCGCGCCGGCCACCGGCCTGCTCCCCGAGGTCTCCGCCTGACGGACCGCCCCGCAGGCCCCCGACCCCCGGACCGGCACCGCGCCCCTCGGCACGGTGCCGGTCCGCCGTCACGGACGGGGCGCCCCTCCGGTCTCGTGGACCGTGATCGCGCGTACGGGGCAGGCGTGGGCGGCCACCCGCACCATCGCCCCGCCGCCTCCGTCCTCCCGGCCCGGCAGCACCGTGCCGAAGCCGTCGTCGTCCTGGGTGAAGACGTCGGGGGAGGTCAGGGCGCACTGGCCGGCGCCGATGCAGACGGCGCCGTCGATCGAGACACGCATGGCGGTCCTCCCCTCACCAGGTGACGGGGAGTTCGAGCATCCCCTGGATCGTGTCCCCCGGTTTGAAGGGGATCTCGTCGGCGGGCACGGCCAGACGCAGCCCCGGCAGCCGGCGCAGCAGCGTGCCGAGGGCGATTTCCAGCTCCGCGCGGGCGAGGTTCTGCCCGAGGCACTGGTGGATGCCGAAGCCGAACGCGACGTGGTGGCGGGCCGAGCGCTCCCAGTCGAGGGTGTCCGGATCCGGGTAGGCGACGGTGTCCCGGTTGATGACGGACGTCGAGAACACCACGCCCTCGCCCGCCCGGATGACGGTCCCGTCGACATCGACGTCCTCGCGCGCCACCCGGAGCAGTCCGTCGGCGATCGAAAGGAACCGCAGCAGCTCCTCGACGGCGGCCGGTACGAGCGAGGGGTCCGCCCGGAGTTCGGCGAGGCGCTCGGGGTGGCGCAGCAGGGTGTACGTACCGAGGGAGATCATGTTGGCCGTGGTCTCGTGCCCCGCGACCAGCAGGATGGTGGCGAGCTCCACCAGTTCCTGGCGTGCCGGCCCGTCGTCGCCGGAACCACGGCCGACCAGGTCGTCCAGGACGCCCTCGCCGGGCCTGCGGCGCTTGGCGTCGATCAGGTCCCCGAGGTACCCCTCCAGGAGGGCGAGCGCGTCCTCGGTGTCCGCGCCCGTCGGCCCGCGCAGCAGCCGGCGCGACTGCTCCTCGAAGAAGTCGTGGTCCGCGTACGGCACGCCGAGCAGGTCGCAGATCACGATGGACGGGACCGGCAGCGCGAAGGAGGAGACCAGCTCGGCCGGCGGCCCCTGGGCCTCCACCGCGTCCAGGAGCCGGTCCACGGTCTCCTGGATGCGGGGCCGCAGCCCCTCGGCGCGCTTCAGGGTGAAGCTCGGGATCAGCATCCGCCGCTGGGCGTTGTGCTCGGGGTCGTCCCAGCCGAGCAGCGCGGCGCGCCGGCGGCGGCGCAGGGTCGCGGCCCGTTCGGTGGGCAGGGGGAAGTCCTCACGGGTGGAGTCGGTGGACAGCCGGGGGTCGGCCAGCAGGCTCCGGGCGGCCGTGTGCCCGGTGACGAGCCACACCGCCCGCCCGTCCCAGAGGGTGACGCGCGAGAGCGGTCGCCCGTCGTGGACGCGGGGGTAGGCGGCGGGCGGGTGGTAGGGGCAGGTCCGGTCCTGGGGGAACGTCATGGCTTTCGACATGGGGGCCTCGCAAGCGCGCATCGGTGGCTCTGACGTGGATCGCCGTCTCCACTACATGCCTCAGGCACCTATGCGGTCTACACGGAGTTCGGCCAAACCACCGGAACGGGCCCCTTCCGGCCCGACGGGCCGGGGTGCGCTCGGCCAACTGGCTCGAATGCCGCTGGTCGGACGGATAAACCACCAATGAAACAAGATCACTGCATCGGGGTAATGGCCCCGAACTCTGCGGGCGGGCCGGGCTTACCGGCCGTTACTGTTCCCCGGGATCTGGACGAATTCCCGGAGTTTGACCCTCTTTCATGCGTCCTGCCCCGATCGGCGTGCATACGCCGGACCGCCCCTGAGAAGGAGAGCCCGCACCCATGACCGTCGAGACCGGCCCGGACGTCCAGGTGGACCCGCCCCGCCAGTCCAGCCTGAGCACCGCGGCAGCGCGCAACCTCGCCACCACCGCCAAGTCCGCGCCGCAGATGCAGGAGATCAGCTCCCGCTGGCTGCTGCGGATGCTGCCGTGGGTCGAGACCAAGGGCGGCGCCTACCGGGTGAACCGCCGGCTGAGCTACACCGTCGGCGACGGGCGCATCGAGTTCGTCCAGGACGGGAGCCGCGTCCGGGTGATCCCCCGCGAGCTCGGCGAACTGGCCCTGCTGCGCGGCTTCGAGGACGACGCCGTACTCGCCGCGATCGCCGACCGCTGCGTCCAGCGCGACTTCCGCGCCGGCGAGGTGCTGGTCGAGCGCGGCGCCCGGGCCGAGCAGATCCACCTGATCGCCCACGGCAGGATCGGACAGACCTCCGTCGGCAAGTACGGCGACGAGGTCGCGGTCGCGGTGCTCGCCGACGGCGACCGTTTCGGCGAGAACGCCCTGCTGGACGCCGACGCCACCTGGGACCACACCGCGACCGCCGAGACGGCCGGAACCCTTCTCACCCTGTCCCGCGCCGACTTCGCCTCCGTGGTGTCCCAGGCGCCCGGACTCCAGGGACACCTGGCGGAGTTCGGATCGCTGCCCCGGCAGAGGCAGAACAAGCACGGCGAGGCCGAGATCGCGATGTCGGCGGGCCACACCGGCGAAGTCGCCCTGCCCGGTGCCTTCGTGGACTACGAGCTCAAGCCGCGCGAGTACGAACTCTCCGTCGCCCAGACCGTCCTGAAGGTCCACACCCGGGTCGCCGACCTCTACAACGGGCCGATGAACCAGACGGAGGAGCAGCTCAGGCTGACGATCGAGGCGCTGCGCGAGCGCCAGGAGCACGAGCTGGTCAACAACCCGGAGTTCGGCCTCCTCGCCAACGCCGACTTCAAGCAGCGGATCCAGCCGCACGCCGGCCCGCCCACCCCGGACGACCTCGACGAGCTGCTCTGCCGCCGCCGCGGCACCAAGCTGTTCCTCGCCCACCCCCGCACGATCGCGGCGATCGGCCGCGAGTGGAACGCCGCCGGGCTCTACCCCGACACCGTCGAGCTCCACGGGCAGCGCGTCCCCGCCTGGCGCGGGGTCCCGATCCTCCCGTGCAACAAGATCCCCATCAGCAAGGAGAACACCAGCTCGATCCTGGCCATGCGCCTCGGCGAGGACAACCAGGGCGTCATCGGGCTGCGCCAGACCGGTCTTCCGGAGGAGTACGAGCCGGGCCTCTCGGTGCGCTTCATGGGCATCAGCGAGCAGGCGATCATGTCGTACCTGGTCACCACCTACTACTCCGCCGCGATCCTGGTGCCCAACGCGCTCGGTGTGCTGGAGAACGTGCAGATCGCCCGCAGGCGCGACTGACGCGCGGCCGACCCGGCGCCGGCCCACCCGACAGCCCGGACCCTTCCGGGCCGGGCGGGCGTGCCCCGGATCCGCGACAGACCACCCATTCCAGCAAGGAGCAACGGATGCCCGAGCCCGGGCCTTCCCCCCTGCAGTCGACCCTCCCCACCGCCGCGGCCCACTTCGGGGCGCATGTCCTCGGACGGGCCCGGGCCGCCGGTCCCGACGCCGCAGGGGAGGCCGTCGCCGAGGCCGTCGCCGAGGTGGCCGCGGCGACCCCGCCCACCCCTGCGGCCGCCGCGCCTGCGCCGGTCCTTCCCGCCCCCGTCGTTCCGGGGCCGCCCGCCGTCACGGCTCCGGACGTCCCCGCTCCCGCCGCGCCGGCGACGCCGGGGCCCGGCCTGGAGCGGATCCTGAGAGGTCCCTCCGGCCTGGGCACGGCGGCCCTGAGCCTGGCCCGCCCCGCGCGGCCGGCCGCTGCCGAGGCGGTCGAGGCGCCGGCGGAGGTGCTGGAGATCCCCGGTCTCTACTACCACCCTGTGCCGGAGCCCGACCCGGTGCGGGTGGCCGAGATCGGCCGCAGGATCAAGGAGTGGGCGGTCGAGGAGGTCGAGCTCTTCCCCGAGGAGTGGGAGAAGCAGTTCGACGGGTTCTCCGTCGGGAAGTACATGGTGGCCTGCCATCCGGACGCCCCGACCGTCGACCACCTCATGATCGCCACGCGCCTGATGGTGGCCGAGAACGCGGTCGACGACTGCTACTGCGAGGACCACGGAGGCTCGCCCATCGGCCTCGGCGGCCGCCTTCTCCTCGCGCACACCGCGCTGGACCCGCTGCACACGACGGGCGAGTACCAGGCGCCGTGGGAGGAGTCGCTGCACGCGGACGCCCCGCGGCGGGCGTACCGCTCGGCCATGGAGTACTTCGTCCGGCAGGCCACGCCCTCGCAGGCCGACCGCTTCCGGCACGACATGGCCCGGCTCCACCTGGGATACCTCGCCGAGGGTGCCTGGGCCCAGACGGACCACACCCCGGAGGTGTGGGAGTACCTGGTGATGCGGCAGTTCAACAACTTCCGTCCGTGTCCCACGATCACCGACACCGTCGGCGGCTACGAGCTGCCCGCGGACCTGCACGCCCAGCCGGCGATGCAGCGGGTCATCGCCCTCGCCGGGAACGCCTGCACGATCGTGAACGACCTGTACTCGTACACCAAGGAACTGGCCGCTCCCGGCCGTCACCTGAACCTGCCGGTGGTGCTCTCGGACCGGGAGAACCTCTCCGAGCAGGACGGCTACCTCAAGGCCGTCGAGGTCCACAACGACCTCATGCGCGCCTTCGAGGCCGAGGCCGCCGCCCTGGCGGCCGCCTGTCCCGTCGTCACCGTGCAGCGCTTCCTGCGGGGCGTGGCCACGTGGATCGACGGCAACCACCACTGGCACCAGACCAATACCTACCGCTACAGCCTGCCCGACTTCTGGTAAGAAATGGAATCATCTGTGACCAACACCGAGCTCACCACCGCCCAGGGCATCTCCGCGTTCGTCCCGGGTCCGGCGTCCCCCTACCAGGGCGACATCGCCCGCTACTGGAACCAGGAGGCCAGGCCCGTGAACCTGCGCCTGGGTGACGTCGACGGGCTCTACCACCACCACTACGGCATCGGTGCCGTCGACCACGCCGCCCTCGGGGACCCCCAGGACAGCGAGTACGAGAAGAAGCTGATCGCCGAACTGCACCGGCTGGAGTCGGCGCAGGCCGAGGTGCTCCTCGATCACCTCGGAGCCGTCGGCACCGCGGACACGCTCGTCGACGCCGGCTGCGGCCGCGGCGGTTCGAGCGTCATGGCCCACCAGCGCTTCGGCTGCAAGGTCGAGGGCGTCACCCTCTCCTCCACGCAGGCCGACTTCGGCAACCGGCGCGCGAAGGAGCTGGGCATCGACGACCACGTCCGCGCCCGCGTCTGCAACATGCTCGACACCCCCTTCGAGAAGGGCGGCATCGCCGCCTCGTGGAACAACGAGTCGAGCATGTACGTCGACCTCGACGACCTCTTCGCCGAGCACTCCCGGTTCCTCAAGGTCGGCGGCCGCTACGTGACCATCACCGGCTGCTGGAACCCGCGCTACGGCCAGCCCTCGAAGTGGGTCTCCCAGATCAACGCGCACTTCGAGTGCAACATCCACTCCCGCCGCGAGTACCTCAAGGCCATGGCCGACAACCGCCTCGTCCCGCAGGCCGTCGTCGACCTGACCCCCGACACCCTCCCGTACTGGGAGCTGCGCGCCACGTCGTCGCTGGTCACGGGGATCGAGGAGGCGTTCATCGAGTCGTACAAGGACGGCTCGTTCCAGTACGTCCTGATCGCGGCCGACCGCGTCTGACCGGGCCGGAGACGGCGAGGGGCCGGGTGCGTCGTCCGACGCGCCCGGCCCCTCGCACGCCACGGCTCAGACCGCGGCCGCCTCCGCCTTCTCGGGGGCGGGCGTGGTCACCGGAGCCGTACGGGGGGCGTGGCCGCCCCGCAGGCCGACCCGGGCGATGACCGCGACGAGCGCGAAGGCCGCGGCGCCGATCCAGAAGGTGAGCGTGAAGCCGGACTCGGCGGGGAGTGCGGGGACGCCGGCGGGCAGGTGCTCCAGGGTCTGCGACGCCAGGATCGTGGTGACGACGGCGCTGCCGATGGCGCTGCCGGTGGAGCGGGAGATGGAGTTGATGCCGTTGGCGATGCCGCTCTGGTGGTGCGGGACGCTCGACATGATGACGGCGGGCATGGCGGCGTAGCCGAAGCTGACGGCCGCGCCGACGACGACGCCGGCGCCGATCACCGAGGCGATGTGGCCGTGGTCGAGGGCCAGCCAGGCGAAGCCCAGGGCGCCCAGCGCGGCGGCCAGGGTGAGCGCGGTCCGCGGCCCGCGGTGGCGGACCAGCTGGCCGCCGATGGGGGAGGCGAGCAGCGAGACGATCGCGCCCGGCAGGAGGAACTCGACGGAGGCGCGCAGGATGGAGGCGTCGAAGCCGTAACCGGTGAGGGCCTCGGGCATCTGGACGAGGTAGGAGACGCCCAGGAAGTTCGCGAACATGCCGAAGCCGACGAGGACGCCGGCCAGGTTGGCCATGAGGACCGGGCGGTGGACGAACATCCGCATGTCCACGAGGGGTTCGCGGACCTTGAGCTCGGTGAGGACCCAGACGACGGTCATGACGGCCGCGCCGGCGAAGCTGCCGAGGGTGCGGCCGGAGGTCCAACCCCACTCGTGGCCCTGGGAGATGGGCAGCAGGAGCAGCAGCAGGGTGACGCCCAGGGTGAGCGCGCCGAGGAAGTCGGTACGGCCGCCGGTCTTGTGGCGGGTCGCGGGGACCAGCAGGACGACCGCGAGCAGGGCGAGCACGGCGAAGGCCGTCGCCATCCAGAAGGCGCTGCGGTAGTCGGCGTCCGAGCCGGAGGTGAGCAGGCCGGTGGCGACGAGGGCGAGACCGCTGCCGAAGGCGAGGGTGCCGCTGACGAGGGACATCGCGCCGGGCAGCTTCTGCGGGCGGACCTCCTCGCGGAGCACGGACAGGGCGAGCGGGAAGATCGCGGTGGCGGCGCCCTGGAGGACGCGGCCCAGGATCAGCACGGGGAGCGAGGTCGCCAGGGCCGCGATGACGGAGCCGGCGACCATGACGCCGAGGACGGCCACCAGGGTGGGCTTCTTGCCGTGCTGGTCGCCGAAGCGGCCGAGCAGCGGGGTGAAGACGGCCGCCGAGAGGAGCGTGGCGGTGGTCACCCAGCTGACGCCGGCGGTCGTGGTGCCCAGGTCGGTGCGGATGAGGCCGAGAATCGGGACCGGCAGGGTCTGCATCATCGACACGACCATGGCGGCGAGGCTGAGCGCGAAGACGACGAGCGTCTCGCGTCGCTGCTCTCCGGCGGGCGGGGGAGTCACATGGCTCATGAGTGGGGGCCTTCTCGGTGCTTCAGGTCATAGATCTTTGATGACATCAAGTAATTCGTCGAAGGTAGACCCCGATACTTGAGGAGGTCAAGTAAACAATTGATAATGTCAAGCATCGTGAGTACGCTCGAAGCATGAGCGCGACGACCTCCGAGACGCCCACCAAGCTCCAGCTGCTGGAACTCCTCGCCGCCATCGGCACCGCCCAGTGGCGCGACTTCGCCGCCGCCGCGGCGCACCACGGCCTCACGTCCACGCAGGCCAAGGTCCTCGCCCAGCTGGGCGGACCGCTGCCGATGCGCGCCCTCGCGACCCTGCTGGTGTGCGACGCGTCGAACGTGACGGGGATCGTGGACCGCCTGGAGGCCCGCGGTCTGGTGCGCCGGGAGCCCGACCCCGCCGACCGGCGGGTCAAGAACGTGGTGGCCACGGACGAGGGCCGGGAGGTCATCCGGCGGGTCCGCGAGGAGATGCAGGCCACCCACGGCGCCCTCGACACGCTCGGCGCGGAGGACAGCACGACGCTCTACGGCCTGCTGGCGCGACTGCGCCCGGGCATGGAGAAGGACGCCTGAGGGGATTCCCCCCAGGCGCCCGTGACGCGGATCAGTCCCGGCGTTCCCCGAAGGCGGCCAGGATGCGCTCGGCCGCCAGCGTCGCCGTCAGCTCGCCGTCCCGGACGCGCCGCTCCAGACCGGGAGCCAGCTCCTGGACCGACGGGTCGGTGTGCAGACGGCGCAGCAGCTCGTCGCGGACCATGGACCAGGTCCAGTCGACCTGCTGGTCGTGGCGCTTGGCGTCCAGCCGGCCGCTGGAGTCGAGCAGCTCGCGGTGGTGGGTGAGGCGGCTCCAGACCTCGTCGAGGCCCGCGGACTCGCGGGCGCTGCAGCTGAGGACCGGCGGCGTCCAGTACGGGTCGGCGCCGTGCATCAGCCGCAGCGCGCCGGCCAGCTCGCGCGCGGCCGCGCGGGCGTCCCGCTCGTGCGGCCCGTCCGCCTTGTTGACCGCGACCACGTCGGCCAGCTCCAGGACGCCCTTCTTGATGCCCTGCAGCTGGTCGCCGGTGCGGGCCAGGGTCAGCAGCAGGAACGAGTCCACCATGTTGGCGACGGCGGTCTCCGACTGGCCGACGCCCACGGTCTCGACCAGCACCACGTCGTAGCCGGCCGCCTCCATCACCACCATCGACTCGCGGGTCGCCTTGGCGACCCCGCCGAGGGTGCCGGCGCTGGGGGAGGGGCGGACGAAGGCCGCCGGGTCGACGGAGAGCCGCTCCATCCGGGTCTTGTCGCCGAGGATGGAGCCGCCCGTCCGGGTCGACGACGGGTCGACGGCGAGCACCGCCACCCGGTGGCCGAGCCCGGTGAGCATCGTGCCGAACGCGTCGATGAACGTCGACTTGCCGACACCGGGCACCCCGCTGATGCCGATCCGCACGGCCTTGCCGCTGTGCGGCAGCAGCGCGGTGAGCAGTTCCTGGGCGAGGGCCCGGTGCTGGGGACGGGTGGACTCGACGAGGGTGATCGCGCGGGCGACGAGCGCCCGCTTCCCGCCGAGTACACCCTCCACATAGGTGTCGAGACCGATCACCGGGCGTGCCCGAGGTCGGCCGCGAGCCGGGTGACCAGGTCGTGGGCCGCGTCCGGGATCACCGTCCCCGGCGGGAACACCGCGGCCGCGCCCATCTCCAGGAGCGTCTCCACGTCCTGCGGCGGGATCACCCCGCCGACCACGATCATGATGTCCTCGCGCCCCTCGGCCGCGAGCTCCTCGCGGAGCGCCGGTACGAGGGTGAGGTGTCCTGCCGCCAGCGACGAGACCCCGACGATGTGCACGTCCGCCTCGACGGCCTGGCGGGCCACCTCGGCGGGGGTCTGGAAGAGCGGGCCGACGTCCACGTCGAAGCCCAGGTCGGCGAAGGCGGTGGCGATCACCTTCTGGCCGCGGTCGTGGCCGTCCTGGCCCATCTTGGCGACGAGGATGCGGGGTCGGCGCCCCTCGTCCTCGCCGAAGGCGTCCACCAGGGCCCGGGTGCGGTCCACGGAGGGGGACTCGCCGGCTTCGTTGCGGTACACACCGGAGATCGTACGGATCTGGCCCGCGTGCCGTCCGTAGACCTTCTCCAGGGCGTCGGAGATCTCGCCGACCGTGGCCATCGCACGGGCGGCCTCCACCGCCAGCTCCAGGAGGTTGCCCTCGCCGGCGGCGGCCCGGGTGAGCGCGGCGAGCGCGTCCTGGGTGGCCTGCTCGTCGCGCTCCTCGCGCAGCCGCTTCAGCTTGGCGATCTGCTGGGCGCGGACGGAGGAGTTGTCGACCTTGAGGACGTCGATCTGCTCGTCGCTCGCCACCCGGTACTTGTTGACGCCGATGACCGGCTGCCGGCCGGAGTCGATCCGGGCCTGGGTGCGGGCCGCGGCCTCCTCGACGCGCAGCTTGGGGATGCCGGCGTCGATCGCCTTGGCCATGCCGCCGGCCTGCTCGACCTCCTGGATGTGCTTCCAGGCGCGGGCGGCCAGGTCGTGGGTGAGCTTCTCGACGTACGCGCTGCCGCCCCACGGGTCGATGCTCCGGCAGGTGCCCGACTCCTGCTGGATGAGGAGCTGGGTGTTGCGGGCGATGCGGGCGGAGAAGTCGGTGGGCAGCGCCAGCGCCTCGTCGAGGGCGTTGGTGTGCAGCGACTGGGTGTGGCCCTGGGTGGCGGCCATCGCCTCCACGCAGGTCCGGGTCACGTTGTTGAAGACGTCCTGGGCGGTGAGCGACCAGCCGGAGGTCTGCGAGTGGGTGCGGAGCGAGAGGGACTTGGTGTTCTTCGGTTCGAACTCCTTGACCAGCTTCGCCCAGAGCAGCCGCGCGGCGCGCAGCTTCGCGATCTCCATGAAGAAGTTCATGCCGATCGCCCAGAAGAACGACAGGCGCGGTGCGAACGCGTCCACGTCGAGACCGGCGGCGCGGCCCGCGCGGATGTACTCCACACCGTCGGCGAGCGTGTACGCCAGCTCCAGGTCGGCCGTCGCGCCCGCCTCCTGGATGTGGTAGCCCGAGATGGAGATGGAGTTGTAGCGCGGCATCCGCTGCGAGGTGTAGGCGAAGATGTCGGAGATGATCCGCATCGAGGGCCCGGGCGGATAGATGTAGGTGTTGCGGACCATGAACTCCTTGAGGATGTCGTTCTGGATGGTCCCGGCCAGCTTCTCGGGCGGTACGCCCTGCTCCTCGGCGGCCACGATGTACAGCGCGAGGACCGGCAGCACCGCGCCGTTCATCGTCATCGACACCGTCATCTTGTCCAGCGGGATGCCGTCGAACAGCTGCCGCATGTCGTAGATCGAGTCGATGGCGACGCCCGCCATGCCGACGTCGCCGGTGACTCGGGGGTGGTCGCTGTCGTAGCCGCGGTGGGTCGGCAGGTCGAAGGCGACCGACAGTCCCTTCTGTCCGGCGGCGAGGTTGCGCCGGTAGAAGGCGTTGGACTCCTCGGCCGTGGAGAAGCCGGCGTACTGGCGGATCGTCCAGGGCTGGTTGACGTACATCGTCGGGTACGGGCCGCGCAGGTACGGGGCGATGCCCGGGTAGGTGCCCAGGAAGTCCAGGCCCTCCAGGTCCTGCCCGGTGTAGAGCGGCTTGACGCCGATGCCCTCGGGGGTCTCCCAGAGGAGGTCGTCACCGCCCGCCGCCTTCTCGACGGCGGTGCGCCACGCCTCCGGGCCGCCGGCGGCGGCCTGTGCCCCGAGCTCGATCCCGGAGAAATCGGGGATGGACATCAGGACACTCCCATGCGGTCAAGGGTGGTGGAGAGCAGGGCGACGGCGTCGCAGCCGGCGAAGGCGTAGGTGTCGACTCCGGCGTACTGTCCGGGGCGGCCGGCGAGCAGGACGTGCGCGGCGCCCGCGGCCCGCAGCTCCGCGGCGGTGGCCTCGGCGGCCTCCTCGTACAGCGCGTCGCTGGAGCAGAGGCACGCCTCGGGGGCGCCGCTCTCCTCGAAGGTGCCCTCGGTGACGGGCTCGATGCCGCCGGTCCGGAAGAGGTTGGCGGCGAAGGCCAGGCGGGCGGAGTGCGCGGCGGCCGGGCCGATCGCGGCCAGGTAGACGCGGGGCCGGGCGCCGGTCGCCGCGAGGTGGGCGTCGGAGCGGGCCCGCAGCGCCTCGAACGCCTCGTCGCGCCGGACCCGGGGGAGGCCGCCGGACGGCTGCTCGGGGGCGGGGGCGCGCTCGACGGGCTTCTCGTCGAGGTGCGGGAACTCGCTGACGCCGGTGATCGGTTCGCGCCGGGTGGCGAGCTTCGCGCTGCGGGCGGCCCAGGTCTCGGCGAGTCGCGCGCCGACCGCCCCGGAGCGCAGCGCGGCTGCCTGGCCGCCGTCGCGTTCGATGCCCTGGAAGAACTCCCAGGCTGCGTGGGCGAGTTCGTCGGTCAGGCGCTCGACGTACCAGGAACCGCCGGCGGGGTCGATGACCCGCGAGAGGTGGGACTCCTCGATGAGGATCGTGGAGGTGTTGCGGGCGATACGGCGGGCGAAGGCGTCCGGCAGGCCGAGGGCCTCGTCGAAGGGCAGGACCGTCACGCTGGAGGCGCCGCCCACGCCGGCGGCCAGGGTGGCCACCGTGGTGCGGAGCATGTTCACCCAGGGATCGCGGCGGGTCATCATCACCGGCGAGGTGACGGCGTGCTGGAGCTGGGCGCCGGCCTCGGGGGCGCCGCACTCCTCGGCGACCCGGGCCCAGAGGCGGCGCGCGGCGCGGAGCTTGGCGATGGTGAGGAACTGGTCGGCGGTGGCCGCGTAGCGGAACTCCAGCTGGCCGCACGCCTCAGTGACGCTCAGTCCGGCGTCGGTGAGGCCGCGCAGGTAGGCCACGCCGGTGGCGAGCGCGCAGCCGAGTTCCTGGGCGGCCGAGCCGCCGGCCTCGTGGTACGGCAGCGCGTCCACGGTCAGGGCCCGCAGGCCCGGGTACCCGTCGGCGCAGCGGCGCGCGAGGCCGGCGACGGCCGCGAGGTCGTAGGCCGGGCGGCCGGTGCGGGCCTCGAAGCCCAGCGGGTCCGCGCCCAGGTTGCCGCGGGCCGCGGCGGCGGCGACGCCCCGCTCCTCGTAGAGGGCGAGGAGGCGATCGGCGGCCGCGGGGGTCTCGTCGCCCGCGTCGAGGACGACGGGCGCGAGGTCGAGGTAGACGTTCTCGAGGACGGCCGCGAGGGAGGACACCGGGATGCCGTTCCCGCCGACGCCCAGCCAGAGGGAGGTGACGCCGTTCTCCAGGTCGGAGAGGACCGCGTCGCCGTCGGCCACCGTGTGGCGCTGGCGTACGTCCCACCCGCCGACGGTGTTCCCCTCGGCGCGGTCGCCGCGGAGGAAGGGGGCGAAACCGGGGAGGCCGGCGTCGGGAGCGGTGTCGTGCGCGGTGTACAGCGGACGGGTGGTGATCCCGTCCTCCAGGAGGGTGGACAGGGCGTCCTCGGCGGCGTCGCCGGAGACCTCCTTGCCGGACTTGCGCAGGACACCCGCCACCAGGTGTTGCCACTGCTCGTGTGGCGCGTCAGGGAATTCGGACGCCAGGGAGAGGCCGTCGTCAGGCAGGACCGTCATGCTCGGATGCTAGGGGAGATCGACAAAGGAGCAGGAGGGCGTACCACTGTGACCTTCTTCTCTTCGCCGAGTATGGGTTAGGTTAGGCTTGCCTAAGTAATGGTCAAGGTCTCCGCCACCTGTACCGGGAGAACGTGCATGCGTCCCTTCACCGCCCCCACCGCCCGGCCCCGGCCCGCCGAACGTGTCCGGTCGATCCTCACCGCCGCCCACTCGATGAACGTCGTCACCGACGGACTCCACCAGGAGGTGCACCGCCTCGACGGCACGGGACCGATGGGCCACATCCACCTGCACGACCCGTCCGAGGACTGCCAGGCCGCGGGGACCGACCGCGTCCCGGTCCGCCTGGAGTTCACCGACATCGCCCCCACCCCCGTCCGCGAACGCCTGCGCGCCCGCGTCACCCTGACGGGACTTCTGCCCGCGCCCTACGTCGCGGAGGCCACCGACAGCACGTGCATGGAGTTCGGCCAGGCCCTCCTGGAGGACGCCGACGGGCGCACCTACGTCGGCCTCGACGAACTCCAGGCCGTCGAACCCGACCCGCTGGCCGGCGCCGAGGCCGCCCTGCTGACCCACCTCGTCGCCGGACACGCCGAACTCGTCCCGCTGCTGCTCCGCCTCGTCCGGCCGCGCCCGGACCGCGACCTCGTCCGGGTCCTGCCCGTCGCCCTCGACCGGTACGGCCTCACCCTCCGCCTCGAACACCGCGCCGGCCACCACGACGCCCGCCTCCCCTTCCCCACCCCCCTCACCGACATCGACCAGGCCGGCCCCCGCATCCACGCCCTGCTCGCCGCGGCACGCCGCTCGTCCCACCCCAACAGCCTCCCCGCCTGAGGCGACGGGCCCGCCGCGGCGCTCCCGTCCCGGCCGAGATGCCGGAGCGACGCGGCGGGCGAAGAATGGGTCGGGTAGGCCCGCGCATGACGTCGGTGCCGGTACCAGCTCGGGGATTCCCAACCGGACACGGGCACGCCCATGAACGCAGGACACCCGGCTCCGCGCCGGTCAGCACCCCCCAGGGGTGCCCTCTACCGCACCGGCCACTGGTGCGCCCGGCACTTCCTCGTCGTCATCGCCCTCTGGCTGGCGGCCGTCGCGGGCCTCCAGGTCCTCGACCGGGCGGTCGGCGGGCAGTTCTCCGACAACTTCGCGCTCCCCGGCGTGCAGTCGGCGGACGGCCTCGCCGTCCTCCAGGCGCACGACCCGGCGGCCGGCGGCTACGGCGCCCAGGTCGTCCTGAACAGGCCCTCGGGCCCGCTCACCGACGAGGCGTCGACCGTCAACGACGCCGTCGCCGCGCTCGCGAAGCTCCCCGACGTCCTCAGCGTCCAGAACCCGCTGCCGCCGCCCGGGACCACCCCGCCCGCGCTCCCGGCCGGCACCCCCAACGTCGGACCGCTCTCCACCGACGGCAAGACGGCGTACATCACCATGCGCTTCAGCGTGACGCCCTCCACCCTCGGCAGCGACTACCTGAACGGCGTCGACGCGGCCGTGCAGCCGCTGAGGGACGCCGGCGTCACCGTGGAGTACGGCGGCCCGCTCGGCGAGCTCGCCCGGCCGGCGGCCGACGACCGCAGCAGCGAGGCGATCGGCTTCGCCGTCGCGATCCTCGTCCTCCTCATCGGCTTCGGCAGCGTCATCGGCGCCGTCATGCCCCTGGTCACCGCGCTCCTCGGCGCGCTCTGCGGACTCGCCCTGCTCGGCCTCGCCGCGGCCGCCTTCACGTTCGGCACGGTCTCCCCCACGCTCGCCACCATGATCGGCCTCGGCGTCGGCATCGACTACGCACTCTTCCTCATCACCCGCCACCGCCAGAACCTCATGGACGGCCACGATCCCGCCGACGCGGCCGGCCTGGCGACCACCACCAGCGGCCGCGCCGTCCTCGTCTCCGGCTGCACGGTCATCATCGCCCTGTCCGGACTGTGGGTCTCCGACGTCACCTTCATCGGCAAACTCGGCCTCGCCGCGGCCTTCACCGTGGTCACCGCCGTCATCGCCGCCCTCACCCTGGTTCCGGCCATGCTCGGACTCCTGGGCCGCCGCATCGACCGCTATCACGTCCGCAAGCCCGTGGCCGAGACCGACGCCGAGCCCGGAGCCCCGGCGCACGGCACCTGGCACCGGTACGCCCAGCGGGTGCAGAAGCGCCCCTGGTGGTTCCTCGGCGGCGGCGTCATCGCCCTGCTGATCCTGGCCTTCCCCCTGCTCTTCATCCAGCTCGGCCACATCGGCGACGGCGCCGACCCCAAGTCCTTCACGGACCGCAGGGCGTACGACCTGATCTCCACGGCCTTCGGGCCGGGCGCGAACGGGCCGCTGACCGTCGTCGTCGACCAGTCCGCCGTGCCCGCCTCCGACCGGGCCGCGCTCGGCACCAAACTCCAGCAGTCGCTGACGGGCGTCCCGGACGCCGCCTTCATCACCCCGCTCCAGACCACCCCCGACGGCGACGTCCTCATCGGCACCGCGTACTCCGTGGCCTCGCCGCAGGACGAGAAGACGACCCAGCTGACCGACCACCTCGTCGACGACGTCCTGCCGCAGGCGGTCGCCGGCACCGACGCGCAGACCTACGTGACCGGCACCACGGCCGCGCAGGTCGACTTCCTCGACATCGTCTCCAGCCGTCTGCCGCTCATCATCGCCGTCGTCGTCGGCCTGGCCTTCTTCGTCATCCTGATCGTCTTCCGCGGCCTGCTGGTGGCGGTGAAGGCCGCCGTGCTCAACGTGCTCTCCATCGCCGCCTCCTACGGCGTCGTCGTGGCCGTCTTCCAGTGGGGCTGGGGAGGACCCGCGCTCGGCGTCTCCGGCAAGGTGCCCATCGAGAGCTACGTCCCGATGATGATGTTCGCCATCGTCTTCGGCCTGAGCATGGACTACGAGATCTTCCTGCTCTCCCGCGTCCGCGAGGCGTGGCTGCGCACCGGCGACGCCGAGGCGTCGGTGGCCCACGCCCTGGAGATCACCGCGAGGGTCATCACCTGCGCCGCGCTCATCATGGTCAGCGTCTTCGCGGCCTTCATCGTCTCCGACAACATCGTCGTCAAGATGCTCGGCCTCGGCCTCGCCGTCAGCGTCCTCATCGACGCCACCGTGGTGCGGCTGCTCCTCGTCCCCGCCGTGATGACCCTCCTCGGCAAACGCGCCTGGTGGATCCCCGGCTGGCTGGACCGGATCCTGCCGCACCTCGACACCGAGGGCGAAGGCGAGATCACCCCTGACGGGACAGCTGCCCCAGCAGGTTCCACGTCCGGCGCCGACCGTCCTCGCCGTTGAGCTCCGTCGCGGTGAAGACGACCTCCGTCGCCCCCGCCTCGCGGTACCGGCGCACCTCGGCGGCGACCGCCTCCTCGTCCCCGATCACCGCGAGGTCGGCGGCCCGGTCGGCGCCGGAGAGGCCGATGACCCGCTCGTAGGACGGGATCCGCTCGTACAGCGCCAGCGCCTCGGCGGCGCTCCGCCGTACGGCGTCGACCTCCGAGCGGGCGGCGACCACCCCGGGCACGAGCGCCACGATCCGGGGAGCCGGCCGCCCAGCCGCGGCCGCGGCGGCGGTCACCGCGGGCACGATGTGCTCGGCCAGCGCGCGCGGACCGGCCAGGAACGGCAGGATGCCGTCGGCGAGTTCGCCGCTGACCCGCAGCGCCTGCGGCCCCATCGCGGCGACGAGCACCGGCACCGGCGGCTGCGCGCCGGGCACGGCGGCCGAGTACGGCGTCGTCGCGGTGAGGAACTCGCCGTGGAAGTCGGCCTCCCCGGTCTCCAGGAGCGGGCGCAGGGCGGTGAGGAACTCCCTGAGCAGCCCGACGGGACGCCGGTACGGCAGGCCGAAGCCGGTCTCGGTCAGATGGCGGGTGCCGAGCGCGAGCCCGAGGTGGTAGCGGCCGCCGGTCGCCGCCTGGGCGGTCTGGGCCTGGCTGGAGACGAGCAGCGGATGGCGGCCGAAGACGGGGATCGCCGCCGTCCCGACATGGAGGCCGGGCACCTCGCGGCCGACGATCGCGGCGAGCGCGGGGGAGTCGTACGCGAAGGACTGGCCGAACCAGGCGGAGTGCAGGCCGGCGTCGTACGCCTCCCGCGCGAGCCGCACCGTGTCGTCGATCGGAAGCTGACGGGACGTCGAGCCGAGCGTTGCTCCGAGAGTCATGCACGCGGCAACCGGGTCCCGCGCGAAGGGATTCCCGCTCTCGTGTGACAAGTATGTGGCGTCCGCGGGCCCCCTCCGCACGGGCGCCGCGCGGCGCGCCGGAGCCTCCCGCCATGATGGGGGCATGAAGTCTCTCGCCGAAGTGGACGAACTGGTGGCCCTGGCGCACGCCGGGCAGGTCGACAAGGCCGGCGCCCCCTACGTCGAGCACGTGCGCGCGGTGGCGGCGGGACTCGCGCCGTTCGGCGCGCATCTGGCCATGGCCGGGCTGCTGCACGACGTCATCGAGGACACCGACTGGACGGCCGACCGGCTGCGGGCCGAGGGCGTCCCGGACGGGGTCGTCGCCCTCGTCGAGGCCGTCACCAACCGGCCCGGCACGCCCTACGAGGAGAAGATCCGCGCCATCGCCGCGAACCCGGAGGCGACCCTGGTGAAGATCGCCGACAACGCGCACAACAGCCGCGCCGACCGGTCGGCGGCGCTCCCGCCGGCCCAGCGGGAACGGCTCGCCGCCAAGTACCGCGCGGCCCGCGACGTGCTGTGGGCGGCCGCCGACCCCGAGCGGGTCGAGGCGATTCTCACGCGGGTCAACCCCGGACTCCTCCCCGAACTGGCGGAGCGGCGGTAGGGCTGGACGGAAGAGGACTAATCCGTCGAAGTGGGCGAGAAGGGTCGAGTAGGGGTTACGGCAGCTGGGCGCTGTTCCAGCCCGCCAGCTCCGTCGGCCGGTTGGTGATCACCCCGTCGACCCCGAGGTCGGCGAGCGCCTTCCAGCGGGCGGGACGGTCCACCGTCCACACGTTCACGGCCACACCCGCCGCGTGCAGCTCGGCGACCACCGCCGGGCGGCCGGACAGCGCCGCGTCCGCCACGTTGTACGCCGAGAGGCCCAGCTCCTCGGCGAGGGCGACGGGGTCGGCGTCCAGGTGGTCGCGCAGCAGACCCAGCGGCAGCTCGGGCGCCAGCTCGTGGACGTGCTGCAGCGACGGGATGTCGAAGCTCTGCACGAAGACCCGGCCGGTCATGTCCCGTTCCCGGATCTCCTCCACGACGCGGGCGACCTGCGCCCGGCTGTGCGGGCCCTTGATCTCCAGGAGCAGGTTCCCGCCCCGCGCGCGCAGGTCCTCCAGCTGTGCGGCCAGCGTCGGGATCCGGGCGCCGGCGTACGCGGGGGCGAACCAGGAACCGGCGTCGAGCGCGTCCAGCTGGGCGGCCGTCAGGCCGCGGACCGGACCCGTGCCGTCGGTCGTCCGGTCGACGGTGGAGTCGTGGACGACGTACGGCACGCCGTCCTTGCTGGGCTGGACGTCGTTCTCGATCCACTTCGCCCCGCCCCGGCGCGCCACCTCGTCCGAGATCAGCGTGTTCTCCGGCGCCGCGGACGGTGCTCCCCGATGGGCGATCACCGTCAACGGCGCTCCCGCCGCCCGGAGCCAGGGCCCCTTCGCCGCGTTCTTCGCCGCGTTCTTCGCCGCGCTCTCCGCCGCCGGCCGCGGCGCGGACTGCGAGGGCGTCGCGGCGACGACGAACGCGGCCGCGACGGCGGCCACGCCGAGCACCCCGCCGGCGAGGGCGGTGTTCCTGCGGCGCCGGGACCGGGGAGCGGGCGGATGAGCGTGTCTCATGAGCCGACACCTTACGGGTGCCGGCACCCCGTTCCGGCAGGTGGCCCGGCGACACGACGCGCGGCGCAAGCCCTTCGCCGATTCGTCCGGTCTGCGGCATGGTGGGAGACGTGCCCGGAGCCGTGCCATCGGGGGACCGCGGCTGGGGCGTGAAGGGTCGGGGGAGACTCATGGACACCGGTACGACGCATGCGCCGGAAGGCGACGAAGCGGCCGCCGCGGCCCGCCGGACGGCCGGACCGGAGCGGGGCAGGAGCGTCCTCGAAGGGGCCTTCGCCCTGCTCGACGCCCTGCGCCGGAGCGGCGACGAGGCCGGTGTGACCGAACTCGCACTCGCCTGCGGGGTGCCGAAGGGCAGCGTGCACCGGCTGCTCGACCAGCTCGTCGGAGTCGGCGCGGTCGAACGGAAGGGCAACCGGTACCGCGTCGGCCCGCAGCTCTACCGGCTCGGCCAGGCATGGGAACCGCACCCCGGCCTGGTGGCCGCCGCCCGGCACCCGCTCCAGCGGCTCAGGGCGGTCACCGGCGCGAGCGTCGTCCTCGCCGTCATGCGCGAGGAGATGGCCATCACGGTGGGCTCCGTCCCCGGCGACCTGGAGCCGCTCCTCCCGCTGCGGGACGGCATCGCCTTCCGGCTCGACACCGCCGCGGGGAAGGCGCTGCGCGGTCCCCTCCGGGGCGGCGCGGTCCTCGACAAGGAGGACGTGATGGCGGGCGTGTGCTGCGCCGCGCTGCCGGTCCGCGCCCCGGACGGGCGGACGGTCGCCGCGCTCGCCGGCATGGTCCCGGCCGGCCGGCGGCTCGACGTGCTCGCCCACGCCGTCGCCGAGGCCGGTGCCGCCGTCACCCGCGCCCTCGCCCGGGGCGGACAGCGAAGACCGGTCCCGTCGGCCGCCCTCGTACTCTGACCCACCCCGGCCGCGGTCTTCGGCGGCCCCGTTCCGTCCAGCGGAACGCGCGTAGAACCGGAGCGGTCCGGCCGGGCACAGTGAGTGTCGTGCCGGGGGGAAACGGCACGTCGGCCCGCCGGGGAGGCGGACCGGAACCCATGTCACACGAGTGACCCGATGTGTGGGGGGACCACATGCGCAAGAACCGAGCCGCCCGATTCGCCGCCACCGCCCTGCTGGGACTCGGCAGCCTCGGTGCCTTCGCCGGCACCGCGCACGCCGAGCCGATCGACTACGTCAGGATCGAGCTGTTCGAGCTGCACTGCCAGCAGAACAGCGAGGGCGACCACGACGAGGCGTACCTCAAGATCACCGACGCCAACGGCAACGCCGTCAAGGTCTGGCCCGGCAACGGCATCAAGTACCAGACGATGGGCACCGGTTACGTCCGCTCCATGGCGGACGGCAACGGCAACGCCGCGCTCATCCTCGGCAAGGAGCAGGCCCGCACCCTGACCCTCTGGGACTACGACACCACCAGCGGCGACGACAAGCTCGGCGCCACGCTCGTCACCGGCAGCGAGGTCGGCGCCGAGACCCAGTGGCGGACCGTCGAGGGCTCCGGCGGCGTCTACGTCATCGGCTACCGCGTCATCGACATCTGACCGAGGGCCGGCATCGACCGAGGGCCGACGGCGGAACGAGGGGAAGGGCCGTGCCGGACGACCGGCACGGCCCTTCCCCTCGTCCGTGGGATCAGCCCGCGTCGGGCGCGTGCAGCTCGCCCGACCGCGCCACCCGCGCGTACCACCGCGCGCTCGACTTCGGCGTGCGCTCCAGCGTGTCGTAGTCGACCCGGACCGCGCCGAACCGCTTCTGATAGCCGTACGACCACTCGAAGTTGTCCAGCAGCGACCAGAGGAAGTAGCCGCGCACGTCCACCCCGTCGGTGATCGCGCGGTGCACCGCCTCCAGGTGTGCGTGCACATAGGCGGCCCGCTCCGGGTCGTGGACCGTGCCGTCCTCGCCGACCACGTCCTCGTACGCCGCCCCGTTCTCGCTGATCACCAGCGGGAGTCCGGGATGCTCGGCCGAGACCCGGGTCAGCAGGTCGTACAGCGCGCTCGGGTCGACCGCCCACCCCATCGCCGTCGGCTCGCCCGGCGCCCGGTGGAAGGCCACCGAGTCCGCGCCCGGCCACGGCGAGTACGCGCTGTTGCCGTGGCCGTCGTCCTGGGGCTTCTCCGCGCCCTCCGGCACGTGTGAGACCACCGTCGGCGTGTAGTAGTTGATCGCCAGCAGGTCCAGCGGCTGGTTCGCCGCCGCGGTGTCGCCGTCCTTGACGAAGGACCAGTCCGTGAGCCGCGCCGTGTCGGCGAGCAGGTCCTCGGGGTAGGCGCCCTCCAGCATCGGGCCCAGCCACACCCGGTTGCCGACCGCGTCGATCCGGCGGGCCGCCTCGACGTCCTCGGCGGAACCCGTCAGCGGGCGCACCTCGTGCAGGTTCAGCGACACCGACAGCTGCCGGTCGGCCGGCAGCGCCGCCCGCAGGGCCTGCACCGCGAGACCGTGCCCGAGGTTGAGGTGGTGGGCGGCGCGCAGGCTCGCCACCGGGTCGGTCCGGCCGGGGGCGTGGACCCCGGAGCCGTACCCCAGGAAGGCGCTGCACCACGGCTCGTTGAGCGTGGTCCACCGCTTCACCCGGTCGCCGAGGGCGTCGGCGACGATCCCCGCGTACTCGGCGAACCGCTCGGCGGTCTGCCGCTCGGGCCAGCCTCCCGCGTCCTCCAGCTCCTGGGGCAGGTCCCAGTGGTAGAGCGTCAGGGCGGGCTCGATCCCCGCGGCGAGCAGCTCGTCGACGAGCGCCCGGTAGAAGTCCAGGCCCTTCTGGACGGCCGGCCCGCGCCCGGTGGGCTGCACCCGGGACCAGGAGACGGAGAACCGGTAGGCGTTCAGGCCGAGTTCGGACATGATGCCGACGTCCTCGCGGAACCGGTGGTAGTGGTCCACGGCCACGTCACCGGTGTGGCCCTCGAAGACCTTGCCGGGCGTGTGCGAGAAGGTGTCCCAGATGGACGGGGTACGGCCGTCCTCCGCCGCCGCGCCCTCGATCTGGTACGCGGCGGTCGCCGCGCCCCAGAGGAAGTCGGGCGGGAACGAACGGGTGGCGGTGAGCGGCCGGGTTTCGGACGCGGTCATAGGAGAGCGCTCCCAACGCGGGTACGGGGCAGGTACGTTCGGTACGTGCGGTGCGGAGAGGGCATGCGGCACGGGGTGGGCATGCCCCACGGAGAGGTGTGGCGCGCGGAGACGGGCTCCACGGGGAGGAGACGCCGTGCGGAGGCGAGGCGCCGGTGCGGCGAGGCGGCCGGTCAGCTCTTGACGGCGCCGGCCGTGATGCCGCCCACGATGTGCTTGCCCAGGAAGGCGAAGACCAGCAGCAGCGGCACGGTCGATATCAGCGCTCCGGTCAGCACGACGGCGTGGTCCACGGTGTGGTTTCCCGCGCCGAGTCCGGCGAGCGCCACCTGGAGGGTGGGGTTGCCGTCCGGGGTGAGGGCGATGAACGGCCAGAAGAAGTCGTTCCACGCCTGCACGAACACCAGCATGCCGAGGACGGCCATGGCCGGGCGGGCGATGGGGAACACCACGTGCCAGATGACCCGCAGGCTGTGCGCCCCGTCCATCCGGGCCGCCTCCACCAGCTCCATCGGCAGCGCCTCGACGAGGAACTGACGCATGAAGAAGACGCCGAAGGCGGCGACCAGCGAGGGCAGGACCACCGACTGGAGCTGGTCGAACCAGCCGAGGTCGGTGATGATCTGGTACAGCGGGATGACGCTGAGCTGCGGCGGGATCGTCATGGTGGCGACCACGAGCGAGAGCAGCATGCTGCGGCCCCGGAAGGGCAGCTTGGCGAAGGCGAAGCCGGCGAGGGTGGAGAACAGCACGGTGGACACGGCTACCAGGCTCGCCACGATCGTGGTGTTGATCAGTGCCGCGCCCATGTCGACCTGGTTCCAGGCGAAGCTCAGGTTGTCCAGGAGCCGGTTGCCGGGCAGCAGCGGGGCGGGTGCCTCGACGACCCGCTCGCCAGTGTGCGAGGCGGCGACCACGTTCCAGTACAGCGGGAAGAGCGAGACGAACGCGGCGACGACGAGCAGCACGTAGGTGAGCGGGCCCGCGTGGTGCTGGCGGCCGGCGGTCTGGCGGAAGCGGCGCCCCGGCCGCGCCGCCGGAGCAGTGGCGTCGAGGGGCGTCGTGTCGAGTGTGCGGGCCATGCGTCAGCCCCCCAGCTTCTTGCGGTTGTAGCGGGAGACGAGCGCCTGGACGCCGCCGATCAGGAGCAGGAGCAGCAGCATGACCCAGGCGATCGCGGATGCCTGTCCCAGCGCGCCGGTCACCCACCCCTTCTCGTACATCAGCAGGCTCAGCGTCTGGAACTGGTTGCCGCTGCCGCCGCTGATGCCGACGCTGCCGCCGAAGAGCATCGGCTCGCCGAAGAGCTGGGTGGCGCCGATGGTGGAGACGATGATCGTGAAGAGGATCGTCGGGCGGATCGACGGGATGGTGACGCTGACGAACTGGCGCCAGCGCGAGGCGCCGTCGAGGGAGGCGGCCTCGTAGAGGTCCTGCGGGACGGCCTGCATGGCGGCGAGGTAGATCAGCGCGTTGTAGCCGGTCCAGCGCCAGGTGACGATCACCGAGATCGCGATCTGCGCCGGCCACTTGGACGACTCCCAGTTCACCGGGTCGATGCCGATCCAGCCCAGAAGGCCGTTGATCATGCCGTAGTCGGTGTTGAACAGCTGGGCGAAGACCAGGGTCGCCGCCGCGATCGAGGTGGCGTACGGGGCGAGGATCGCGACGCGGAAGAAGCCGCGGCCCCGGAGCTTGTAGTTGAGCAGGTGGGCCAGGCCCAGCGCCATGAGCAGCTGCGGGACGGTGGAGATGACCCCGATGGTGAAGGTGTTGACGAGCGCGTTCCAGAAGAACTCGCTGGTGGCGAGGTCGGTGTAGTTCTCCAGGCCCTTCCACGTCGGGTCGCCGCCGAGCTCGACCCGGTTGAGCGAGAGCCAGCCGGTGTAGAGCAGCGGGAAGAGGCCGAAGGCCGCGAAGGTGACGAAGAAGGGGGCGATGAAGACGTACGGGATCGCCTTGAGGTCCCAGCGGTAGAGCGTGCTCCGCCAGCCTCCGGAGGAGGAGCGGTGGCTGCGGGGACCGGAGGAGGAGGGCGGTGCGGCGGGCGGCGGGGAGCCGTCGGTCCTCGCCCGAACGGAGGTGGCCACGGGGGCGTCCTTCCAGGTCGATGCGTGCGGTGGTGCGGACGGGTGCCGGCCCGCCGCCCGCGGGCGGCGGGCCGGCACACGGTCCCCCGCTACTGGTCGATCTTGTCGTCGACCAGCTTCTTGACGTTCTCCCATGCCTTGGCCGGGTCGGTGCCGCGCTGCTCGATGTCGAGGATGCCGTTGTCGGTGAGGAAGGTCTTCACCTGGCCGTCGTAGCGGCTGATGACGGCGGGGGTGATGCCGGCCGCCGCGCTGGAGAAGATCTTGCCGACCGGGGTGTCGCCGAAGTACGGCAGCTTGGCGTCCTGGACCGCCGAGGAGGCGAGCGTGTCCTTGGACGAGGGGATGTTGCCGTTGACCGCGAAGACCTTGGCGTGCTGCGCCGGGGCGGTCAGCCAGGCGGCCAGCTCGGCGGCCTCCTTGGTGTGCTTGCCGGCCTTGGGCACCGCGAGGAACGAGCCGCCCCAGTTGCCGGCGACCGGCGGTGCGGCGATGTCCCACTTGCCCTGGTTGGCGGGGCCGGCCTGGTCCTTGATGATGCCGGTCATCCAGCTCGGGCAGGCGACGGTGGCGAACTTCGAGTTCTTGAAGGCCGCGTTCCAGGTGCCCTTCTCGTCGAACTGGCGGAGCTTTGCGGTGAGGCCGCCCTGGGCCGCCTTGACGGCGGTCTCCCATGCCTTCTTCACGCCGGGGCTGTTCTCCCAGTCGAGTTCGCCGCTGGTGTTGGCGTACTGCACCGGGTCGCTGGAGACGACGGCGTTGAACAGGCCGCTCGCGGAGTCGTGGAAGGAGGTGCCGGCGGGCGCGGCGGCCTTGTACTTCTCGCCGGTCTCGATGAACTTGGCCCAGTCGCCGGCCCACAGCTTGGCGACGTCCTCGCGGGCGGTGGGCAGCTTGGCCTTGGCGAAGAGGTCCTTGTTGTAGCAGATGGCCATCGGGCCGATGTCCGTGCCGAGCGCGATCACCTTGTTGTCCGCGGTCGTCGCCTGCTTGACCTTCCAGTCCAGGAAGGCGGAGGTGTCGGCGCCGCCCTCCTTGCCCAGGTCGACCCACTTGGAGGCCATGGCGGTGCCGGTCGCCTCGGCGATGTAGCCGACCTCGACGGCCTGGATGTCGGCGACGCCGCTGTTCTGGGCCAGGCGCAGCTTCAGGGTGTCCCAGTACTTCTGGCCGTCGGAGACGTTCGACTCCTCGATCTTGATGTTCGGGTGGAGTCGCTCGTACTCGGCGTAGAGCTTGGCGCCGGTCTTGTTGTCGTAGCCGAAGGAACCGAAGGTCCCGATCCGCAGCGTGATCTTCTCGGAGCCCTGGCTGCCGGTGCCGCCCTTGCCGCTGTCGTCGTCGCTGCCGCAACCGGTGAGCAGGGTCGTGCCGGTCACGACGACGGCGACCGCCGCGATCGCCGCACGGCGTCCGCGTCTGCTGCTGGAAGTGCGCATTCCACTCTCCTCGTCCAAGGTGGTGCTCGTTGTGCGCCATGAGGCCCGGCCGGCTGATCGCGGCTCGGCGGCTGCCTGGCAGGACCTGATGCAGGCTGTGTGCGTCCCGGATGGGAGCGCTCCCACGTCGTTGCCGGAAGGTTGCTGCCTGGCGGGTGCGGGTGTCAAGACATGAACGCGGATTCGTTACCGGAAGGTTTTCCGGGGGTTTCGCGCCGCCCTGGCGAGACGGGGCCGTCATCTCCTGAAGGCGGACGCGTGGCGCGCCGGGTCGGCCGTGGACTAGTGTGGGAGCGCTCCCATGCCTCCGTGGCCACGGTGAGCAGCACGTTGTCCCACGAGGGGAGTTCGGGAGCAGTGAACGGACGGCAGAGCGGCAGACCCACCCTGGAGCAGGTAGCGGCCCGGGCCGGGGTCGGCCGGGGCACGGTCTCCCGGGTCATCAACGGCTCCCCCCGGGTGAGCGAGCAGACCAGAACGGCCGTCGCCCGCGCCGTCGCCGAACTCGGCTACGTGCCCAACCAGGCCGCCCGCGCCCTGGCCGGCAGCCGCACCGACGCGATCGCGCTCGTCATCCCCGAGGCGGAGGCACGGCTCTTCGCCGAGCCCTACTTCCTCGACCTCATCCGGGGCGTCAGCGCCGAACTCGCCGAGGCCGACAAACAGCTCCTGCTCACCCTGGTCCGCAGCGAGCAGGAGCGGCAGCGGTTCGAGCAGTACCTGGCCGCCCAGCGCGTCGACGGGGTCCTGCTGGCCTCCGTGCACGGCGACGACCCGCTGCCCGAGCGCATCCGCGAGCTGGGCCTCCCGGTCGTCATGAACGGCCGCCGCTCCGAGGCAGAGCCCGTGCCGTACGTCGACTCCGACAACATCGGGGCGGGCCGGGCCGCCGTCGCCCACCTCGTGGCGCGGGGGCGCGGCAGGATCGCGACCGTCACCGGGCCGCTCGACATGTACGTGGCCCGCGCCCGGCTCGGCGGCTACCGGGCCGGCCTCACCGAGGCCGGCCTCGCGCCCGACGAGGAGCTGGTGTCGGCGGGCGACTTCACCGAGGAGGGCGGCCGCCGGGCCATGCGGCTGCTGCTCGACCGGCGGCCCGACCTGGACGCCGTCTTCGCCGCCTCCGACGTCATGGCGGCCGGGGCGCGCGGCGTGCTGCGCGAGGCGGGCCGCCGGGTGCCCGAGGACGTGGCGCTCGTCGGCGTCGACGACTCCCCGGTGGCGCGGCTGATGGACCCGCCGCTGACGAGCGTGCGGCAGCCCATCGAGGAGATGGGCCGCACGATGGCGCGGATGCTGATCCGGGAGATCCACGAGGGCGCGCAGGCGCCGTCGGAGCCCCGCAGGCACGTCCTGCCGACGGAGCTGATCGTGCGCGACTCCGGCTGACCGGGACCGGCTCCACGGGGCGGTCCGGTTCGGCAGTGTGGTGTGGGGCGGGCGTCCTGCCCGGGTCGTGCTCGGGCGGGCGTCGTGCGGCCGTGCCCGGGCGCACGCGGGTACGCGGACGCCCCGCGGGGGTTCTCCTCCCGCGGGGCTCTCGCGCGCCCCGCGCGGCGGGACCGTGCGGGGCGCGCTCCCGCGGCCGGCCGGGACCGTGGGGGTCCGGCCGGCCGCGGGGCCGGTGCCGTGGGTGTTACAGCGCCGGGTAGGCGTTCTTCAGGAGCTCCTGGAACTGGGCCGAGAACCACTGGCCCGAGATCGGGGCGTCCGGCAGTGCGCCCGACATGCTGTTCCCGTTACGGGCGTTGCCCGTGTAGGTCGGGTCGCACATCCGGTCGAAGCCCTTGCCCTCGTTGTTCGGGATCTCCTTGGAGGCGCCGTCGGACTCGCCCGGGGGCTTCATCCAGACGTACGCGTCGATGCCCGCGGCGGGAGCCGCCTGGGGGCGTTCGCCGAGGCCCGCCCCGGACTGGTTGCACCAGTTGCCGAGGTGGATGCGACGGTCGTAGCGTCCGCCGTTGACGTAGGTGTCCACGCTGGTCAGGGCGCCCGGGCCGGTGGGCCGGGCGGTGCCGCCCCAGCCGTTGCGGGAGGTGTCGATCAGCATGCCGAGGTTGCTGTCGAAGCCGAGGGAGACCAGCTTGGCGCGCATGGCCTGGGCGTACGAGAGCTCGTCGGTGTAGCGGTTCCAGTCGACCCACTTCGACTGGCGCACGGAGGTGCCGTTCACGGAGTCGTTGATCGTGAAGTTGTTCTCCTTCAGGGCGCTGTAGTTGGCGGTGTTGACGATGAAGCCGGTCACGTTGGAGAGCGTGGAACCCTCGGCCGTGGCGGCCTGCTTGAACAGCTCGGCGGACGGGCCGAAGTTGTCGTCCCAGCCCAGCCAGCCGTGGTGACCGGCGTCGATGTAGTTGTAGACGTTGCCGATCGCGCCGAGCTTCTTGAGCGCGTAGCCGACACCGGTGATGTAGTTGCCGTTCGCCTTCATGACGTCGCAGTTGGGGGTGGCCGTCGGACGCCCGGAGACGTTGGTGACCAGGTTGGGCAGCGAGTCGATCTCGACCGTGGTGACGATCCGCAGGCCCGCGTACTTGGAGTCGGCGAGGATCGCGGCGATCGGGTCGATGTACTCGGTCTTGTAGCGGTTGATCTCGGTCGGGCCCAGCTCGCCGTTGGAGGCGAGCGCGGCGCAGTCGCGGCCGGGCAGGTTGTAGATGACCAGCTGGACGACGAGCTCGCCGGAGCCCTTCTGCTCCAGGGCCTTGTCGAGGTGGGCGCGCAGGCCCATCGAGGTGCTCGAACCGTTGATGGCGGCGATCCGGTCCAGCCAGACGCCGGTGGGCTGGTTGGAGACCTTGGTGCCGCCCGGCTCGGCCGCGGCCTTCGCGGACCACTCGGGGTTCACGTACACCTTGGCACCGGCGTACGGGTTGTCGGCCTTGGTCCCGGCCGGCGGCGTGGTGGGAGGCGTGGTCGGGGGCGTGGTGGGAGGTGTGGTCGGCGGGGTGGTCGGGGGCGTCGTCGGCTCGGTGGCGCCGTTGCAGACGACCCCGTTCAGCTTGAAGGTGGCGGGCACGGCGTTGGTGCCGCTGTACGAGCCGTTGAAGCCGAAGGAGGTGGATCCGCCGGTGGTCAGCGTCCCGTTGTACGAGAGGTTCTTGGCGGTGACGTTCGCGCCGGACTGGGTGATGGTGGCGTTCCAGCCCTGGGTGACCTGCTGGTTGCCGCCGTAGGTCCACTCGACGGTCCACGCGGCGACCGGGTCGCCGGTGTTGGTGAGGGTCACGTTGGCGCCGAAGCCGGTGTTCCACTGGTTGGTGATCTGGTAGTCGACCTTGCAGCCGGGGGTGGCCGCGCCGGCGGTGGTGCCGAAGACGGTGGCCGTGGCGCCGGTGGCCGTGATCAGACCGAGTGCCGCCAGGAGGGCGGTGCGACTGGTGCTTCTGGTGCGGCTCATGCGGGTGGGGATTCCTTTCAGGGGGTGAGGCTGCGCAGGTGGTCGCGCAGCCCGATGCCGAATGCGGTGGGGGTGCCGTCGTACGAACTGATCAGTGCGGGACCGGAGTTGCAGTTCCAGGTGTTCCAGGTCCAGCCCAGGTACGAGAGGCCGCGGTCGTCGAACCACTTCATGGCGCGGTCGATGAACGCGTGTCCGCAGGTGTTCTCACCGATCTCGCCCGCGAGGAGGGGAACCTTGGCGGCGACCGGGGCGAGGGTGGTGTTCCAGCACGTCTCGTCGGAGCAGGTGTTGAAGTTGTAGACGTGCCAGGCGGCGGCGAGACTGCCCGCCGGGTCGGTGGGGGCGTACGTGAGCCACTGGCTGAGGTCGTTGGAGTAGGCGATGCCCGGGACGAGGACGAGGTTCCTCGATCCCGTGGCGCGGACCGCGTCCACCAGGTCCTGCATGCCGGCGACTTCGTAGCCGATGCCGGGGCAGCTGCCTCCGTCGCGCCAGCAGGACCACGCCTGGGCCGCGGTGGAGGTCGCCCGGTCCGGATAGGGCTCGTTGAAGAGGTCGAAGACGACCCGCCGGTCGTTCTTGAAGGTGTTCGCCACCGATGTCCAGAACGCCGGCGTGTACTGGGCGTCGGGCATCGGCTTCTGGCAGGTGGCGTGCACGTCGGCGCAGCCGGACGAGTTGCCCGTGTACTGGCCGTACGTCCAGTGCAGTTCGACCACGGGGGTCATGCCGTGGGCGAGGACCTTGGTCACCAGGTCCTTGACCGCGCCGATGTAGTTCGCGCCGCGGTACTCGGGCTTGACGTTGTCCAGGCCGAGCCAGCACTCCTCGTTGAGGGGAATGCGGACCGTGTTGGCCTTCCAGTCGGCGATGGCCCTGACCGAGGCGTCGTCGACGGGACCGTCGAAGAAGCCGTGGCCCTGGACGCACATGAACTCGCCGCCGGAGCGGTTGACGCCGAGGAGGCGTCGCACCGCACCGTTCTGGTCCGTGAACTTGTTTCCGGTGACGCCGAGTTCGGGCGCGCCGGGAACGGGGGTCGGCGGTGGGAGGGTCGGGGGAGGGGTGGTCGGGGGTGTCGTCGGGTCGGTGGGGGTCGGCGTCGGGGTGGTGGTCGACGGCGTCGGTGTCGGGGTGGGCGGGGGGCCGTCGGTGTTGCACGGTGTGCCGTTGAGCGTGAAGGCGGTGGGCGCCGTGTTGGCGCCCGTCCAGGAGGCGATGAAGCCGCCGGTGACCTTCGCCCCCGTGGGGAGCGCCGCGTTCCAGCTCTCGTTCACGACCGTGACGGAGCTTCCCGACTGGGACCACTTCCCGCCCCAGCCCTGACTGACGACCTGGCCGGCCGGGAAGGCGAAGCCGAGGCTCCAGCCGTTCAGCGCGGCACTGTCGTTGGTGACGGTGACGGCGCCCTGGTAGCCGCCGGCCCACTGGCCGACGACCGAGTACTCCACGGTGCAGACCGGTGCGGCCGCTGCTCCTGAGGCCGTACCCACGACGGCGAAGGCGGTGCTCGCCATCGTGAGCGCCGCTCCTGCGAGCAGCGCGGACAGACGTGGGGGATGTCGCATGAGCGAGTCCTCACAGCGAGGGCACGCCCCTGATGGCGTGCCGACTGGATGGAACCGCTCCCACTGGTCGGGCAGACCGTAGCGTCAACAGCCGCCAAGCAAAAGAGGTGTTGGGTAAATTTCCCCGTCATCCGCCTTCGACTCTTCACACACCTTGACGCCGTTGCGCCCCAACTGCACAGTGGGAGCGCTCCCACTGGTTCAGGGCTTGTCCCCCGCAGGCCCATCCCGCTCTTCGCACCCCCGACCTCCCGAGCCGCGAGGAGAACCACCCGCATGTCACGACCACGCGTAAGACCACCGCGCCGGCAGCTGACCGCGCTGGCCGCAGCGCTCTCCCTCCCCCTCGGCCTCACGGCCGTCGGCGCCACCACCGCGCAGGCCGCAGCCGTGCAGTGCAGCGTCGACTACAGGACGAACGACTGGGGTTCGGGCTTCACGGCCGAACTCACGCTCACCAACCGGGCGACGACCACGCTCGACGGCTGGACGCTCACGTACTCCTACGCCGGCGACCAGAAGCTCACCAACGGGTGGAGCGGCGTCTGGTCCCAGTCCGGCAGGAACGTCACGGTGACCAACGCCGCCTGGAACGGCACCCTCGCCGCGGGCGCCGCCACCACCACCGGCGCCCAGTTCACCTACAGCGGGACCAACGCCGCCCCGACCTCCTTCGCCGTCAACGGAACCCCCTGCACCGGCGCCCACCAGGCCCCGGTCGCCGTCCTGACCAGCCCCGCGGCGGGCGCGGTCTTCACCGCGGGCGACGCGGTGCCCATGGCCGCCACGGCCGCCGCGGCCGACGGCGCCACGGTCGGCAAGGTGGAGTTCTACAGCGACACCACGCTCCTCGGCACGGACACCACCGCGCCCTTCGCCTACAGCGCCGCCGGCCTCGCCACCGGCGCCCACTCCCTCTACGCCAAGGCGTACGACAGCCTCGGAGCCTCCGCCGAATCGGCTCCGGTCGGGATCACCGTCGCCGCGGGCCCCGCGCTCGTCGCCTCCCCCGGCCAGCTCGGCGTCCGCCAGGGAGCGACCGGCACCTTCGACCTGAAGCTCTCCACCGCCCCCACCGCGAACGTCACGGTCGGCGTCGCCCGCACCTCGGGCAACACCAACCTCACCGCGACCCCCGCGACCCTCACCTTCACCCCGGCGAACTGGAACACCGCCCAGAAGGTGACCGTCGCCGCGGCCGCCACCGGCACCGGCTCCGCCGTCTTCACCGCGACCGCCCCGGGCCACACCAAGGCCGAGGTCACGGTCGCCCAGCTGGCCGCGAACTCCACCTACGACGCCCGCTTCCTCGACCTGCACGGGAAGATCACCAACCCGGCCAACGGCTACTTCTCGCCCGAGGGCATCCCGTACCACTCCGTGGAGACCCTGATCGTCGAGGCCCCCGACCACGGGCACGAGACGACCTCGGAGGCGTACAGCTACCTCATCTGGCTCCAGGCCATGTACGGGAAGATCACCGGCGACTGGACCAAGTTCAACGGCGCCTGGGACACCATGGAGAAATTCATGATCCCCACCCACGCCGACCAGCCCACCTCGTCCTCCTACAACGCCTCCAAGCCGGCCACCTACGCCCCCGAGTGGGACCTCCCCTCGCAGTACCCGGCGAGGCTCGACTCCGGCGTCACCTCCGGTTCCGACCCGATCGCCGCCGAGCTCAAGAGCGCCTACGGCACCGACGACGTCTACGGCATGCACTGGCTCCAGGACGTCGACAACGTCTATGGATTCGGGAACGAGCCCGGCAAGTGCTCCGCCGGTCCGGCCGCGACCGGCCCCTCGTACATCAACACCTTCCAGCGCGGCCCGCAGGAATCCGTCTGGGAGACCGTCACCCATCCCACCTGCGACAACTTCTCCTACGGCGGGAAGAACGGCTACCTGGACCTCTTCACCGGGGACTCTTCCTACGCCAAGCAGTGGAAGTACACCAATGCCCCCGACGCCGACGCCCGAGCCGTCCAGGCCGCCTACTGGGCCGACCTCTGGGCCAAGCAGCAGGGGAAGGGCACCCAGGTCTCCGCGACCGTCGGCAAGGCCGCCAGGATGGGCGACTACCTGCGGTACTCGATGTTCGACAAGTACTTCAAGAAGGCCGGGAACTGCGTCGGCCCGACCACCTGCCCGGCCGGCACCGGCAAGGACAGCGCCCACTACCTGATGTCCTGGTACTACGCCTGGGGCGGCGCCACCGACACCTCCGCCGGCTGGTCCTGGCGGATCGGGTCCAGCCACGCCCACGGCGGCTACCAGAACCCGCTCGCCGCCTACGCCCTCAGCTCCTACGCCCCGCTGAAGCCCAAGTCGACGACGGGCGCGGCGGACTGGGCGACCAGCCTCGACCGCCAGCTGGAGTTCTACCGCTGGCTCCAGTCCGACGAGGGCGCCATCGCGGGCGGCGCCACCAACAGCTGGCAGGGCCGGTACGCCACACCGCCGGCCGGCACGCCCACCTTCCACGGCCTCTTCTACGACGAGAAGCCGGTCTACCACGACCCCGCGTCCAACCAGTGGTTCGGCTTCCAGGCGTGGTCCATGGAGCGGGTCGCCGAGTTCTACCAGCAGACCGGTGACGCCGAGGCGAAGACCGTCCTCGACAAGTGGGTCTCCTGGGCGCTGTCCAAGACCACGATCAACCCGGACGGCACCTACCGCATCCCCTCCACCCTCCAGTGGTCCGGAGCGCCCGACACCTGGAACGCCGCGAGCCCCGGCGCCAACGCCGGGCTGCACGTCACCGTCGCCGACTACACCGACGACGTCGGCGTGGCCGCCGCCTACGCCAAGACGCTGACGTACTACGCGGCCAAGTCCGGCCACGCCGAGGCCAAGCGCGTCGCCAAGGCCCTGCTCGACGGCATGTGGAACCACCACCAGGACCCGCTGGGCATCGCCGTCCCGGAGACCCGCGCCGACTACAACCGCTTCGACGACCCCGTCCACGTCCCGAACGGCTGGACCGGCACCATGCCGAACGGCGACGCGGTGAACACCTCCTCCACCTTCGCCTCGATCCGCACCTTCTACGAGAACGACCCGGCCTGGCCGAAGATCGAGGCGTACCTGGCGGGCGGCGCCGCCCCCGTCTTCACCTACCACCGGTTCTGGGCCCAGGCGGACATCGCCCTGGCCATGGGCTCGTACGCGGAGCTGCTCGAATAACGGCCCGCCCCGCGAGAGCGGGCTCCGCGTACGACGAGGCCGGGCGGACCCCCAGGGGCCCGCCCGGCCCTCGGCCGCCCCGGGCGAGCCGGACCTCGGCCCGGAGTTGCCCGGCCCGCCTGGACAGCTCGTCGAGCCGCCGCCTAGGGTCGGGAGCCGAGTCGTCGGGCGGTCGCCCGCGACACCGGGAATCGCCCAGGAGAGCGCACGTGGTCACCCTCGCCGATGCCGCCCGCCACGCCGGGGTCTCGACGGAGGATCGTCGTGGTCGCGACCGACGCTGACACCGGGGACAGCGCGGCGGAGTTCCGGGCCTTCTTCGAGCGCCACTACGCCGAACTCGCCCGCCTCGCCCATCTGCTGACCGGCGAGACGGACGCCGCCGACGACGTCGCCGCCGACGCCATGCTCGCCCTGTGGCACCGCTGGGACCGGGTCCGCGCCGCCGACCACCCCGCCGCCTACGCGCGGGGCGTCGTCGCCAACCTCGTCCGCACCCGCATCCGGGGCACCGTCCGCGAACGCCGCCGCATCGCCGCGTTCTGGGACCGGCGGCCGGAGCACACCGAGGACCCGGACGTGCCGGCCGTCCTCGACGTCCGGACGGCCCTGCGCGCCCTGCCCTTCCGCAAGCGCGCCTGCGTCGTGCTCCGCCACGCCTTCGACCTGTCCGAACGCGACACCGCGCTGGCCCTCGGCGTCTCGGTCGGTACGGTCAAGAGCCAGACCGCCAAGGGCATGGCCGAACTCCAGCGGCTCCTGGGCCCCCGGGCGGCCGCCGAACTCGCCACGGGGAGGCGCTGATGGACGAGACACGGCTCCGCCGCGAGCTGAGGGACGCGGCGCTCGCGCACCGGCCCGACCACGCCCGCATCCTCGCCCGGGTGGAACGCGGCATGGCCGACCCCGCCCCGGCCCCCCGCCGCCGGACACCGGCGGGGACCCGCCGCCGCTGGACGGTGGCCGTCGCGGTCACCGCCGCCGTCGCCGGTGTCGTGGGCATCGCCGGCCTGGCCGCGACGACCCTCGGCGACCGGCCCGCAGCGACCGCCACCGCGCTCCCCGCGCCCGGCCCGGCCGCCCGGGCTGCCGGCACCGTCGACCCCGGCAGCAACCGCTGGTGGGCGCAGGGCGACCTCGCCCTGACCACGGAGAGTCCCGTCTCCGGCCTCACCGTCGAGGTGCGCGTCGCCCGCACCCCCGGCGTCGTGAGCACCGGCCACTGGCAGACCCGTCCCACCGGCGACTTCACCGTCACGGTGACCGAGCGTCCCGACGCCCTCGTCTACCGCTGGACGCTCAGGCCCGGCCGCGACGTGCCGCCCGGCCCGCACGTCTTCGCCGCCCAGTACAACCACGCGGAGGGGACGCGCGATCCCTCCGCCGACACCTACACCGCCGTCCTGACCGGCGCCGACGGCGGTGTCACCACCCTCCGGGGCGCCTTCGGCCGCTGACCCGCGGACGAAGGAGCTCCGGGCCGTACGGCCGCCTCGCCCGTACGGGGGAGAGGGTTCCGCCCACGGCCCGATCCCGTGGCGCCCCGCGCCCGCGATGGTGGACACCGAGCGGGCCGCCCGGCGGCCCACCGGACCGAGGACCGCGCATGCCGCACCAGCTCCGCCTCCCCGACACACGGTCACCCCGGCCCGCCCCCACGGGCCGCCTCCGCGCCGCCTGGCGAGCGGCCCACGCACCCGTGGCCGGCGTCTCCCGGCACACCCGACTCCTCGCGTACGCCGTGCCGTTCACCGTCCTGCCGGCCGGCCTGTGGCGGCTGCCGGCGGCCTTCGACACCGGGATCGGCCTCGGCGAGCGGCTGTACATCGCCTTCCTGTCGCTCTTCTCCGAGGCCGTCGCCTTCACCGCGATCGGGCTCGTCGCCCGGTGGGGGGAGGTGGTCCCCGACTGGATCCCGGTCCTGCGCGGCCGGCGCATCCCCCCGGCCGCCGTCCTGGTCCCCGCGGCCCTCGGTGCGACGGCCCTCACACTGCTGTGGACCGTACTGGCCCTGGCCACCGAGCTCAGGGGCACCACGATCCGCGGCGACGCCCTGCCCCCCGACTTCCCCGGCCGGGCGGGCGGCTGGGAGGCCGTTTCGTACTATGTCTGCTACGCCCCGCTCGTCCTGTGGGGCCCGTCGCTCGCCCTGCTGACCGTCGCCTACGGCAGGCGCCGACTCATTCACCGCCCCGCAGTGTGAATCGCGACCGACTCGGTGTTGGCGCGCGCGAGAGGCGCGATGACAGGCTGAGGACATGGACGTCTTCACGACCACGCACGGCGCGGTACGGGGTGTACGCGTCTCCACCGGCGTCGTCGCCGTGCTCGGAATCCCGTACGCCGCACCGCCGTTCGGGCCCCACCGGTTCCGCGAACCCCGCCCGGCGGAGGCTTGGAGCGGGGTGCGCGACGCCATCGCCTTCGGCCCCGTCGCCCCGCAGTCGGCCGAGCTGCCCGGCGCGCCCGTGTGGCGCCCGGGCGACGAGGACGTCCTCACCCTCAACGTGTGGACGCCGGCCCCGGACGGCGGGGCGCTGCCCGTCCTGGTCTGGATCCGCGGCGGCGCGTACGCCTTCGGCTCGTCCGCACAGCCCGACTTCGACGGCCGCGCACTGGCCGGCGCCGGCCTGGTCGTGGTCACCCTCAACTACCGTCTCGGCTTCGAGGGGTTCGGCCACGTGCCGGTCGGCGAAGGCGGCGGACACGGCGAACACCCGGACAACCGGGGGCTGCTGGACCAGGTCGCGGCCCTGCGCTGGGTGCGCGACAACATCGCCGCGTTCGGCGGCGACCCGGACCGCGTCACCGTCGCCGGACAGTCCTCCGGGGCCGCCTCGGTCGCCTGCCTGATGGTGATGGAGGGCGCCCGCGGGCTGTTCCGCAGGGCCGTCCTCCACAGCCCCGCCAGCCCCCACCACCCCCTGGAGGTCGCCGCCGCGACCACCCGCGAGGTCGCCGCCGCCGCGGGCTGCCCGGCCACTGCCGAAGGACTGGCCTCGGCGAGCCCGGAGGCGCTCGTCGCCGCCTCCGACCGGGTCGTCGACGCCTACCGGCGCGATCCGGCGTCGGGCTCCCGCCACTACGACCCCTCGCTCTACGCCCCCGTCCTCGACGGCCGCGTCCTGCCCGTCGACCCCCTCGCCGGGATCGTCGCCGGCGCGGCCCGGGACGTCGACCTGCTGGTCTGCCACACCACGGAGGAGTACCGGCTGCTCGACGCCGTCGGGAGCAGCGCCAAGGTCACCACCGAGAAGGGGCTCGCCTCGTTCGCGCGGGACTTCGGGCTTCCCGACGGCCTGGTCGCGGGCTACCGGGCCGCCCTCCCGGGAGCCCCGGTCCTCGACGTGTACGTCGCGGTCTTCGGGGACCTCCTCTTCACGGAGTACGCCTCCCGGCTCGCCGAACGGCACGCCCTCGCCGGCGGCCGGGCCTTCCTCGCACGCTTCGACCGCCGACGGCCCGGTCCGGACGGGGGCGTCCGCGCCTGGCACTGCGCGGACGTCCCCTTCGCCTTCGGCACCCTCGACCTGGACTGCACCGCCTTCCTCGTCGGGGGCGCCCCCACCCCCGAGGACCACGACCTCTCCCACCGCATGGTGCGGGCCTGGGCCGACTTCGCCGCCCACGGGACCCCCGGCTGGTCCCCGGTGCGGGGCACGCCCGCCCGCGCCCACCGGTGGAGCACCGGCGAGGAGCCGGGCGGCGGGCCGGCCGGACCGGGACCCGACACCCTGCGGGCGCTGTGGGCGGAGGCGGAGTTCCCCCTGCTGCGCCCGTGAACGGGCCCGCCGTCAGACGCGGGGCCGCCGGGGGACCCAGTCGCCCAGATACGCCGCCCGGGTCGCCGCCGCGGCCTCGTCGGCCCGGAGTTGGGGACGGTTCTCCGGGACGGTGACGGCGGCGCCCGGACCGGTGTTGCGGTACTCGGCGAACCGCTGCTCCTGCCACGGGTAGGCGTCGCGCATGTTCGCGTACGGGGCGACGGCGTCGATCCCGGGGCCGAGGAAGCTCTCCCGGACCACGAGCGAGGGCCGGGCGGTGGGGTCCGAGCCGGGCACCCACGGCCGGGCCAGCTTGAAGAAGCCGTCCGGGGCCCCGCTGGTCACCCGGCAGCGCGCGGCGAGGAATCCGTGGGCGTTGTCCCGGGCCGTGGAGGGGGCGAAGACGAACCCGTACGGGGCCGCCGCCAGGTCGGTGCGGGGCAGGGTGCGGAAGTGGCAGTGCTCGAAGACCGCCCGCGCCCGCCCGAAGACGAAGTCGACGTCCCCCTCCGCGTGGCAGTGGGCGAAGTACTGGCGGGCGACGGCGGCCAGGGAGAGGGAGTCGGCGTACAGGGTGTCCTGGTGGCCGAGGAACCGGCAGTGGAAGAAGGCGGAACGGTCGCCCTGGACCTTGAGCGCCACGGCCTGCGTACCGGGGTTTCCGGGCAGGTCGGTGCGGAGGAAGTCGTTGGCGAACGTGACCCCCTGGGCGGTGAACCCCTCCGCCTGGACCGTGGTGGTCGCGGAGCCGGTCGTCCCGTACGTGCCGCCCTCGGGCCGGGGCGTGCCGGCGGCGTTGGCGTACACGACGACGACGTCCCGGGGGTCCCCGGTCGCCCCGAGCCAGGTCATCTCGGCGTGGGCGGCGCCGACCGCGACCGTCTCGCGGTAGGTGCCGGGGGCGAGCACCAGAGTGCGGCCGGGGCCGGCCGCCGCGGAGACCGCCTCCTGGACCGAGGTGTGGTCGCCGAGGCCGCCGGGGTGCACGTACAGCGTCCGTTCGTCGAGCCGGTCCGCGGGCGAGCCGTACCGTCCGAAGGGGCGCCGGGCGCGGGGCGGGTTGGCGGCCGCCGCCCCGCCCGGCAGGGCCAGGGCGAGGGCGGCGCCGACACCGGCGGCGAGGAGGGAGCGGCGGCCGGCGGCCCCCGCTCCGGTGGGGTGTGCGGGCATGCGGATCCTCCTGGGATGCCGGGGCTCAGCGCAGGCGGCCGGCGCCCGCGAGACGGTCGACGAGGGCGGGGACGGCGCGGGGGTGGTCGACGCGGGTGCGCAGGACGGGGGTCCAGCCCGCGTCGGGGCGCAGGGCCTCGGCGGGGTACTGCTCGTTGTGGACGGCGAGGAGGTCGACCGGGCGGCCGTTGACGAGGTTGCCCGCGACCGTGACCGGCGCGTCCTTCCACTTCTTGAGGATCTTCCCGGCGGGCACGTCGGCGGCGAGGGTGAACGCGTTCTTCTCGGCGTACAGCTGCGACTCCTGGCCGATGCCGAAGCTGTACACGTACGGCCCGCTCGGCACCACGAAGTGGTTGTTGTACGCGTCGACCTGACCGAACCGGACCCGCGGCGCGCGCTCCACGACGTTCTCGAAGAGGTTGTGGTGGAGGGTGACGCGCAGCCTGCCCCGGTCGGTGGCGCCGGCGCTGTCGCTGTTGCCGATCATCAGCGTCTTGTCGTGGTCGGTGAAGACGTTCCAGGAGACGGTCACCAGGTCCGCGCCCCGCACGACGTCCAGCTCGCCGTCGTGCTGCTGGTAGACCTCCCCGTAGTACGAGGGGAGCGAACTGTCGGGGTGGGCGCCGTCGGTGAAGGTGTTGTGGTCGATCCAGACGTGTGTGGAGCCGAAGACGACGAGGCTGTCGTACTCGGAGTTCCAGGCCCCGGTGGCCCCGTCCGTCGGGTCCCACTGGGGGAAGCAGTCGAGGGGGCTCTCCAGCGTGAGGTTGCGGACGACGACGTTGTCCACGCCCTGCACCTGGAGGCTGCCGCCGGTGATGCCCGCGTGCCGTCCGACGCCCACGATCGTGGTGTTGGCGGGCACCTTCACCGTGACGGCCAGGCCCTGCGCGGCGGCGGAGGCGGCCCGCAGCGTCTCCTGGGGGCCGCTGACCTCGGTCTCGTATCCCCAGACCGCGGGGTCGTAGTCGGCGAGATAGCGGGCGAAGTCGTAGCCGGGGGCCTCGAAGGCGGCGCAGCCCGCGGCGGTCGCGTCCAGCGTGCCCGCCACCTTGACGATGCGGGGCTCGGTGCCGGGCAGCGCGAGCGCGGCCCGGAACTCCTCCCAGGTGGTGACGGTGACGACCCGGGAGGCGACGGCGGCGGATCCGCCGGTGGTGCCGGTGCCGTCGGAGGCCCAGCCGTCGCCGGCCGGGAGGGCGGCGCGGGCCGGGTCGGAGCCGGGCCGGTGTCCGCTGTGGGCGCCCGCCGCGGGCGCGGTGACGGTCAGGGCGAGGGCGGTCGCGGCGACCATTCCCAGTCTCGTGCGTCGGTTCACGTGCGGCTCTCCTCGGATACGGGCCAGGTGATCCGGCCGGTGGGTATCGGGTCGTCCAGGCGGCAGGTCTCGCGCGGCGCCAGGACGTGGGTGCGCAGCAGCTCACGGGCGACCAGCCGGGCGACCTCTATCGCCCCCGGCGGGTTGAAGTGGGTGTCGTCCCGCTCGGTCGCGGTCCAGTTGAAGTACGTCTTCGTGGCCTCGGGGCCGAGCTCCTGCCACAGCGCGAGGGACAGCGCCTCGACGTCGAGCAGCGGGACGTCGGCCTCGGCGGCGGTCTCCCGCATCGCCGCCGGGTACGCGCCGTGGGTGCGCAGCGCGGTTCCGGCCGCGTCGAACCTGCGCCGTTCCACGGGGGTGGCGAGCACCGGGAGGGCGCCCCGGTCCCGGGCGCCGTCGACGAAGACGCGCAGGTTGTCCTGGTAGGTGGTCCACGGGTCGGTGAACCGGGTGGGGTCGGCGGCCTTCGCGTCGTTGTGCCCGAACTGGACGAGGAGCACGTCGCCGGGGCGGATGGCCGCGAGGACCGGGTCGAGACGGCCCTCGTCGAGGAAGCTCCTGGTGGAGCGTCCGTTGACCGCGTGGTTGGCGACCGCGGTCTCCCGGTGCAGGAAGAACGGCAGGGCCATGCCCCAGCCGGTCTCGGGCGCGGCGTCGGCGTACTTCTGCGCGGCCGTCGAGTCGCCCGCGAGGAAGAGGGTCCGCGCCCGGGGACGGCCCGCGGCCGCGGCGGCGGGGGCCCCGGCCAGGGCGAGCGCGAGGCCCGCCCCGGCCGTGACGACCGCGCGGCGCGCGACGCTCACGTGTTCTGCTGCTTCCACTCGGCCTGGGCCGCGTTCAGCTGCTCGGCGAAGTGGTCGAGGAACTCCTTGGCCGTGGCCTTGCCGAGGAGGACCTTCTGGAAGGCCGGCTCGTTGTCGGCCTTGGAGAGGGTGTTCCAGTCCGGCAGGTAGTACGGCAGCTCCACGATGGCGGCCTTGCCGCTGAAGAGGACCTCGGCGCCGAGCTTGGTCGGCTCGGACTTCTGCAGCCAGGCGTCCCCGGCGGCCTCCGTGTTGGCGGGGATGGCGCCGGCCGACTCGTTCCACTTGCTGTTGGAGGCGTGCGAGGCGGCGAACTCGATGAACTTCCAGGCCGCGGCCTTGTTCTTCCCGGAGGAGAAGAGGCCGAGCCCGTCGACGGGGTTGGAGACCTGCACCCGGGTGCCGTCGTCCAGGGTCGGGTTGGGGATGCCCCGGAACTTCTCCGTGCCGAGCGCCTTCACGTGGTCCTGGTAGGAGCCCAGGTTGTGGTTGAGCATGCCGATCTGGCCGCTGTCCCACTGCGCGACCATCTTGGTGAAGTCGTTGTTGACGTCGGCGGCCGGCGTGGTCCGCTTGAACAGCCCGGCGTACTTCTCCAGGGCCGCGACGTTCCTCGGGTCGTTGACGGTCGTCCGGTCGCCGTTCCAGAAGGACGTGATGCCGCTCTGGCCGTACATGGCGTCCAGGGCCTGGGCGATGGAGCCGGCGCCGCCGCGGATCGTGTAGCCGAAGCGGTTCCGGTCCACGGCGGTGAGCTTGTCGGCGGCCGCGTAGAACTTCGACCAGGTGGACGGCTCCTCCAGACCGGCCGCCCGGAACAGGTCGGTCCGGTAGTACAGGACGCCGTTGCTGGCGGAGGTGGGGACCGTGAAGAGCTTGTCCCGGCCGCCGGCCGACTTCACGCTCGCGAGCATGCCCGCGTTCAGCCTGCCCTTGAGCGCGCTCGCCTCGATCCGGGCGTCCAGCGGCTCCAGGGCGTTCTGCGCGGCGATCCCGGCGAGCATCGCCGCGCCCACGCCGCCGACGTCCGGCAGGCCGCCGCCCTGGATGGCGGTGTCGTACTTCGACTGGACCTCCTTGGAGGCGATCCCGACGTACTCGACGTCGATGTCGGGGTTCGCCTTCTCGAAGTCCGCGATGATCTCCTTCCAGACCTCGGTGCGGACACCGCCGTTGTTGTCCCAGAAGGTGATCTTTCCCTTGCCCGAACCCTCGGTGCCCTTGTCACCGCCCGCGCCGCTGCCGTCGTCACCGCAGGCGGTGGCGGTCAGGGCGAGGACACCGGACAGGGCGAGGGCGAGGGCGGCTCTGCGCCGTCCGCCGGGGAGGATGGTCATCGTCGGCTCTCTTCTCTGCGGGTGGTGCGGGAACGTGCGGGAAGGGGTGTGGGGGAGTCCTGAGGGGGCGCCGGGGCGCCCCGGTGACCGCGCGGGGGGACGGTCAGGCGGAGGTGACGCGGAAGGCGGAGAACACGGCCGTCCCGGCGTGCCCCGCGCCCGTCGGCGCACCCGCGAACAGACCGAGCAGGGCGCCGACCCAGCGCCAGGGCGTGGCCGCGAACTCCGGCCCGAGCCGGACGGGACCGGCCGCGCCGTCCGCGGTGTACGAGAACCGGCAGCGCGCGTCCGCCGTGACCTCGATCCGCAGCAGGGCCCGGTCCCCGACGAGCGCGACGGACGGCGCCGCGTCCCGTTCGGCGTCCGCGCCGGCGGGGGCGAAGCGGTGCACGAGACGGCTCGTGCCGTCGGGGGCGCGCTCCAGACCGATCCAGGCGTAGGCGTCGCCGAGGACGACCAGCCCGGCACGGGCGCCGGGCGCCGCCGCGTCGAGCCGCAGCTCCACCTCGACCGCGCGCGCCCCGGCGGGCAGCCGCTGGGTGAGGACGTGCGGAACGCTCCGCAGGTCGTCCAGGCGCTCGCCGCGCACGCAGCCGAGGCGCAGCCCGTCCCCCGCGTGGTGGCTGGCCCAGCCCTCGTCCGGATTGGCGGTCCACTGCCACTGGCGGCCGAACCGCCCGCCGGGGAAGGTGTCGTCCACGGCGGGGCGCGCGGCCGGCTGCTCCGGCAGGTCCGGCTTGCGGTGCACGCGCACGGGGGCGCCGTCGTCGCCGAGCACCGGCCAGCCGTCGGCGCCCCAGCGCATCGGCTGGAGGTGGACGACCCTGCCGTGCGCACCCGTCTGCTGGAAGTGCAGGAACCAGTCCTCGCCGCCCGGGGTGCGGACCCAGCCGCCCTGATGGGGGCCGTTGACGTCGGTGTCGCCCTGGGCCAGGACGATCCGTTCCTCGTACGGGCCGAAGAACGACCGCGACCGGAACGCGCCCTGCCAGCCGGTGGCCACGCCCCCGGCCGGGGCCAGGATCCAGAACCGGCCGTCGTGGAGGTACGCCTTGGGGCCCTCCAGCGTGAACCAGCCCGGGATCTGGTCGCCGTCCACGAGGACCCGGCCCTCGTCGAGGACCTTCGTGCCGTCCGGGCTCATCCGGTGCCCGACGAGCCGGTTGTTCACCCCGGCACGGGACTTGGCCAGGGCATGCACCAGGTACGCCTCGCCCGACTCCTCGTCCCACAGCGGGCAGGCGTCGATGAGGCCCCGGCCCGCCTTCACCAGGTGCGGCGCCGTCCACGGACCGCGGATCGAGGCGGCGTTGACCTGCTGGACGCCGTGGTCGGGGTCGCCCCAGAAGATCCAGAACCGTCCGTCGTGGTGGCGCAGCGACGGCGCCCACACGCCCCGGTCGTGGCGGGGCGAGGCGAACGCGGCCGCGGGCTCCAGCCGTGCGAGCGCATGGCCGACGAGGCTCCAGTTCACCAGGTCCCGGGAGTGCAGCAGCGGCAGACCGGGGGCGCGGCCGAAGCTGGACGCGGTGAGGTAGTAGTCCTCGCCCACCCGCAGCACGTCCGGGTCGGACCAGTCGGCCGCCAGGACCGGGTTGCGGTACGTCCCGTCCCCCAGATCGCCGGTGACCCCGTGACCGCCCCGGCCCTGTGACGCCGCCGCGGTCACGACGCCACCGCCCTGCGGACCAGCGCCGCCGCCCCGGCCCGGTCGAGGCGGCCGTCGGCGACGACGGTGACCACCCGGCGTACCAGGGTCTCCCCGGCCGGCACCACGAGCCGTTCGGCCGAGGCCAGCGAGGAGCCGACGCCGGGGTACTCGGCTGCGCGCACGAACCACGGGTCGGCGCGGGTCGCCGCCGTCGCCCCGGCGAACACCAGCGTCCAGCCGTCGCCCGCGAGCGCCGCCCAGTCGGCCGCGGACCCGTGCACCGCCTCCTCGCCGTCCGCCTCCGCGCTGAACACCACCGGCGCCGCCGCCTCCTTGGGCGCACGCCAGAAGAAACCGCCGTAGGCGGCGCCGGGCCGTCCGTTCGTCGCGGGGCTGCCGATCGACAGCTCCCGTCCGGAGGCGTTGGCGAGCGAGAAGGTGAGGTCCAGGGCCCAGGCGGAGTCGGTGAGCGGGGCGGCCGCCACGGTCCGGTGCTCGCGGAACAGCAGCTCGCCGCCGGCCGTCCAGCTCAGCTCCTCGACGAAGCCGTCCGGGTCGCACAGCTTGAAGCCGTCGTGCCGCTGGACGCCGTGGTCGTCGAGCGCGACGGGGCCGCGCCCGCGGACGAAGGTGCGCCCGCCCCAGAAGTTGCGGCCGTCGACGTCGGCCACGGCGACGCCCGCCCCCAGGTGGTGCGGGTGGTCCTCCGGCAGGGTCTCGGTCACCACCCGCCCGGCCAGCGTGGTCACGGGGTGGAGGAAGGGCCGCGGGGCGTGGCCGGGGGAGAGCCCGGGCCGCGTGGTGTAGTGCGCGACGGTGCGGCCCGCGCAGCGCAGCGGGGTCGGCGTCCCGGCGTTCACCGGAGCTCCGCCCGGCTCGACGGCGCCCAGGCGACGCCGAGTTCGGAGAAGAGGCGCAGCCCGTCGGCGGCGGCGTCGACCAGCGCGTCCACGCCGTCGACGACCCGGCGCGGCGCGCTCCCGTCGGGCTCCTCGGTGTGCCAGTGCGCGGCGGGGATCGCCCGCGGCTCCGGCGCCGTCCGCACCGCCTCGACCACCCGCATGAACGCCCCGGTCGCCGCCGGCGGCACCCACAGCGGCTCGCCGTCCGTCACATGGGACACGAGGTTCTCCAGGAGGTCGGTGCGGCCGTACTCGATCTCCTCGGGCCCGTGCCCGGCCCGCTGCACCAGGACCCGGTCCTGGCGGTACCAGAAGGTGATCCGCCCCTGGCTGCCGTGGACGATCACGTACGGCTCCGAGGACTTCTCGGCGCAGAGCGTCGCGGCGACCGTGACCCGGGTGCCGGCCGACGTCACGACCCGTACCGCGGAGGTGTCGTCGGACTCGACGGCGTACGCCCGGAGCAGCTCGGTCTCGACGTGCTCGACGTCCTCGGCGCGGGTGGCGCCGCAGAGCGCCAGCGCGGTGGCGACGGCGTGCGCGAGCGGGTTGGTCAGCACCCCGTCGACGACGTCGGCGCCGTCGAGCCGCCGGCGTCCGGCCCAGGGCACGCGCCGGAAGTACGCCTCGTCCCGGACCCAGGCGCCGGCCGCGCCGACCCCGAGGAACTCGCCGACGGCGCCCTCCTCGACCATCCGGCGGATCGCGGGCACCGCGTGCGAGCCGAGCGACTGGAAGCCGATCTGGCAGGCGACGCCGGCCGCCGCGATCCCGTCGGCCATCCTGCGGAACTCCGCGTACGACGGGGCCGGCGGCTTCTCCAGGAGGAGGTGCGCCCCCTGGCGGGCGGCGGCGAGGGCCAGGTCGGCGTGGGTGGGGATCGGAGTGGAGAGCACGGCGATCCGGGCGCCGGTGGAGGCGAGGAGCGCTTCGAGGTCGGCGGACTGCTCCGGTTCCCCGAAGCCGTCCAGTTCGGCCGCGTCCAGGGGGCGCAGCTCGCACACCCCGGCGAGCCGGACGAGCCCCCGCTCCTGGAGGCGGCGGATGTTGAGGAGGTGGCTGCGGCCGTGGCCGCGGGCGCCGGCGAGGACGACCGGCAGCGGTGTGCGGGGGGTGTTCATGGCTTCCCTGTTCGTGTGGGGGGTGCTCATCCCTTCACCGCCCCGGCGCTGAACCCGGTGACCAGCCACTTCTGGATGAAGGCGAAGACGACGACGACGGGGACGGCGGCGATGACGCCGCCCGCGGCGAGCGCGCCGAGGTCGACGCTGTCGGCGCCCATGAGGGTGTTGAGACCGACCGGGATGGTCTGCTTGTCCTGGCTGCTGAGGAACATCAGGGCGAAGAGGAAGTGGTTCCAGGCGTGGACGAAGGCGAAGGAGCCGACGGCGACCAGCCCGGGCCGCAGCAGCGGCAGGACGACGATCCGGAAGGCGTGGAACCGGTTGCAGCCGTCGACCCAGGCCGCCTCCTCCAGGGAGTACGGCACGTTCCTGATGAAGCCGCTGATGAGGATCATCGACAGCGGGAGCTGGAAGACGGTCTCGGCGATGATGACGCTGCCCAGCGAGTTGATCATCCGCAGTTCGGCGAAGATCTGGAAGAGCGGTACGAGCAGCAGCGCGCCCGGCACGAACTGGGAGCAGAGCAGGGCCAGCAGGAAGCCCTTCTTGATCCGGAAGTCGAAGCGGGCCAGCGCGTAGCCGCCGGCCAGGGCGACGACCGTCGTCATCACCAGCACCGCGACGCCGATGAGCAGGCTGTTCTGGAAGAAGACGCCGAAGCTGCGCTCGTTCCACACCTTCTCGAAGTGCGCGGTGGTCATCGGCCAGGGCACGAGCGAGGTGGAGCCGGTGGGCCGCACGGCGAAGAGCAGGATCCAGTAGAAGGGGACGAGGGTGAAGAGGAGGTACACCCCCAGCGGCAGGTAGATCTGCCAGCGGGGCACCTCGTCCCAGGCCCGGCGCCTGCCGCGGGCGGCGGCGGGCGGCGTCCGGCCCGGCGGCGGGGCGTGCGGCGCGGTGGCCGCGGGGGCGGCCGGGGCCGCGCTCAGGGTGGACTCGGCCGTCATGCGACGTCGCCTCCGAACTTGCTCAGGCGCAGGTAGACCATCGAGCAGAAGAGAAGGATCACGAACGCCACCGTGGTGAGCGCGGAGGCGTATCCGAAGTTGTGGGCGTCGACGCTGGTGTGGGCGATGTACAGCGGCAGGGTGGTCGTCTCGCCCGCCGGACCGCCCCCGGTCAGCGTGTACAGCAGATCGACGTTGTTGAACTCCCAGACCGCGCGCAGCAGCGTGGAGAGGACGATCGCGTCCCGGATGTGCGGGAGCGTGATGTGGACGAACTGGCGGATGCGGCCCGCCCCGTCGACCTCGGCCGCCTCGTACAGGTCCTTCGGCACGGACTGGAGGTCGGCGAGGATGAGGATGGCGAAGAAGGGCACGCCCCGCCAGAGGTCGGCGACGATCGCCGCCGGGAACACCGTCGCCGTGTCGGACAGCCACGACGTGCCGTAGGTGCCCAGGCCCAGGTCGGCCAGGTAACGGGTGATCCCGGTCTGGGAGTTGTAGAGCAACACCCAGATCGCGGACGTCAGCACGCCCGACACCGCCCACGGCGAGAACACCAGCGCCCGTCCCAGGGCGCGGCCGACGAACGTCTGGTTGACGATCAGGGCGAGCGCGAGCCCGAAGAGGAGCTGGAGCGTCACCTCGACGGCGACCCACTTGAGGCTGAAGGTCAGCGTGCCCCAGAAGTGCGGGTCGTCCGTGAAGATGCGGGTGAAGTTCTCCAGGCCGGCGAACCCGTTCCGCCAGGGCTTCGTGGGGTTGTAGTGCTGGAGGCTGTAGTAGAAGACGCTGAGCACCGGGTAGGCGATGAAGCCCAGCATCAGCAGTCCGGCGGGAGCGATCAGCAGGTACGGCAGTCGGCGGGGCGTCGCTCCCGTGCGACGGCGCGCCCGGGCCGGGACGGCTCGGGGCGGTGGGGTCACAGCTGAGGCCATGACGGCGGCTCCGTTCTCGGTGAAGCGCTTCGCGAACGACGTTCGAGATCTCGGGCAGGCGGGACGGGGTGCGGGGCGGACGGACGGCCGGAGCGGCTGGGCGGCCGGTGCGGCCGGGCGGGGCTCAGCCCGCGTACGGATCGGGGGTGGAGCCCGGCCGGGACAGGAAGGCGAAGTCGCAGCCGGTGTCGGCCTGGGAGATCTGCTCCATGTACAGCGCGCCGTAGCCGCGCTCGTACCGGGCGGGCGGTGGTGTCCAGGCGGCCCGGCGGACGGACAACTCCGCGTCGGATACGTGCAGATGGAGGGAGCGGGCCGCGACGTCGAGGGTGATCGTGTCGCCCGTGCGGACCAGGGCCAGGGGCCCGCCGACGTGCGACTCGGGCGCCACGTGCAGCACGCAGGCCCCGTAGCTCGTCCCGCTCATCCGGGCGTCGGAGATCCGGACCATGTCCCGCACCCCCTGCTCCAGGAGGTACCGGGGGATCGGCAGCATGCCGTACTCCGGCATCCCCGGCCCGCCCTTCGGGCCCGCGCCGCGCAGCACGAGCACGTGGTCGGCGGTGATGCCGAGCGCCGGGTCGTCGATGGTCCGCTGCATCGTCCGGTAGTCGTCGAAGACGACCGCCGGACCGGTGTGCTTCAGCAGCCGCGGCTCGGCCGCGATGTGCTTGACGACGGCGCCGTCCGGGCAGAGGTTGCCCCGCAGCACGGCGACCCCGCCCTCCTCCGCCAGCGGCCTCGACCGCTCGCGGATCACCTCGTCGTCGTGGACCAGCGCCCCCGCGAGCTGCTCGCGCAGGGTCGGGTGCGACACCGTCGGCCGGTCCAGGTGCAGGACGTCGGTGAGCCGGGACAGGAACCCCGGCATCCCGCCCGCGAAGTGGAAGTCCTCCATGAGGAACCGCCCCCCGGGCCGCAGGTTCGCGAGCACCGGCACGGTCCGGGCGATCCGGTCGAAGTCGTCGAGCGTGAGCGTCACCCCGGACCGTCCGGCCATCGCGATCAGGTGGATCACCGCGTTCGTCGAGCCGCCCAGCGCCAGGACCGCCGCCACCGCGTCCTCGTACGCCTCCCGGGTGAGCAGCCGGGAGAGCCGCAGGTCCTGCCGCACCAGCTCGACGATCCGCAGGCCCGAGGCCGCGGCCATCCGGTCGTGGCCCGAGTCCACCGCCGGCACCGAGGAGGCGCCCGGCACCGTCACGCCCAGCGTCTCGGCCGCGGCGGTGAGCGTGGACGCCGTCCCCATGGTCATGCAGTGGCCGGGGGAGCGGGCCAGCCCGCTCTCCAGCTCCGCCATCTCGCAGTCGCCGATCGTCCCGGCCCGCTTCTCGTCCCAGTACTTCCACATGTCGGTGCCGGAGCCGAGGGTCTCGCCGCGCCAGTGGCCGGGCAGCATCGGGCCGGCCGGCACGAAGACCGTCGGCAGGTCGACCGAGGCGGCGCCCATCAGCAGCGCCGGTGTGGTCTTGTCGCAGCCGCCCATCAGCACCGCCCCGTCCACCGGGTAGGAGCGGAGCAGCTCCTCGGTCTCCAGGGCCAGCAGGTTGCGGTAGAGCATCGGGGTCGGCTTCTGGAAGGTCTCCGACAGGGTGGAGACCGGGAACTCGAGGGGGAAGCCGCCCGCCTGCCACACGCCCCGCTTCACCGCCTGCGCGCGGTCGCGCAGGTGGACGTGGCAGGGGTTGATGTCGGACCAGGTGTTGAGGATCGCGATCACCGGCTTCCCGAGGTGCTCCTCGGGAAGGTAGCCGAGCTGCCGGGTGCGGGCCCGGTGGCTGAACGAGCGCAGCCCGTCCGTGCCGTACCACTGGTGGCTGCGCAGCTCCTCGGGCCGGCGGCCCTCGCCGGCGCTCATATCGGCCACCCGCCGGCGATCGCCGCGACCTCGGCCCGCTCCGGCTCCGGGAGCTCCCGGCTCGGCGGGCGGACCGCCCGGCGGCACAGGCCGAGCGAGGCGAGCGCCTCCTTGACGACGGTGACGTTGTCGGCGCTGCCGTTCGCCGCCCGCAGCTCCTCGAAGCGCCGGATCCGCTCCCACACCTTCATGGCCGTCGGATAGTCGCCCGCCCGCAGCGCGTGCAGCATCTCCAGGGAGAGCGCGGGGGAGACGTTGACCAGGCCGGAGGTGAAGCCGGTCGCCCCGCTCGCGAAGTACGCGGGGGCGTACGGCTCGGCGAGGCCCGCCACCCACACGAAGCGGTCGAGGCCCGCGTCCCGGGCGAAGCCGGCGAACCGGGCCGCGTCCGGGACCGCGTACTTCACGCCCACGACGTTGGGGCAGGCGCCGCCGAGCTCGGCGAGCCGGGCCCCGCTCAGGAGCGGGTTGCGGATGTAGGGGACGACGCCGAGCTCCGGGACGGCCTCGGCGATCGCGCGATGGTAGTCGACCCAGCCGCTCTCGGAGACGTACGGGTGGACGGGCTGGTGGACCATCACCATGTCGGCGCCGGTGGCATGGGCGTGCCGGGCGGCCTCGACGGCGGTCGGCACGTCGTGGCCGACGCCGACCAGGATCACTGCGCGGCCGCCGGCCTCCTCGACGGTCGCCTCGGTGACGGCCCGGCGCTCCTCGGGGGCGAGCGCGTAGAACTCGCCGGTGTTGCCGTTGGGGGTGAGGGTCCGCACCCCGCCGTCGAGCAGCCGCCGCAGCAGCGCGCGGTGGGCGGCGGTGTCGACCGAGCCGTCCTCGGCGAAGGGGGTGACCGGGATCGCCACGACGTCGGCGAGGGCGGTCCTCAGCGTCTCGAATTCCATGGTGCCTCGCAGTTCGCTCACGGGCTGTGCGCCCACGGGGTGGACGCTCACTCGCTGTTCACGGGCGAAGCTGGGAAGGCGCGCTCGACGAACGAGGCGATGTGCTCGTGCACCGCCCGCCCGGCCCCGGCGACGTCCCCCGCGACGGCCAGCCGCAGGATCTCCTCGTGCTCCGCGGCCTCGCGCTCCCAGGAGGGGACGGCGGCCCAGGCGACCGTCGAGACCAGGGCGGCCTGGTCCCGGACCTCGTCGAGCATCCGGCCGAGCAGCGGATTCCCGCAGGGCAGGTAGAGCGCACGGTGGAACTCCCGGTTGGCCAGCGACCGTTCCGCCGGGTCCTCGGCGCCCGCGGCGCGCCGCAGCGCCTCGTGGGCCGCGTCGAGCGGGGCGCCGGAGGCGACGGCGCGGCGGACCGCCTCGGGCTCCAGGAGCAGCCGCACGTCGTACACGGCGCGGGCCATGTCCGCGTCGACCATCCGGACCGTGACGCCCTTGTACTGGTTCATCACCACGAGCCCGCTGCCCGCGAGGGTCTTGAGCGCCTCGCGCACCGGCGTCTTCGACACCCCGAAACGCGTGGCGAGTTCGGTCTCCACGAGCGCCTGGCCCGGTCTGAGACCCCCGGTGAGGATGTCGTGCTTGATCGCCTCCAGGACGTACTGGGTGCGGGATGGGATGGGACTCGGGGCGAAGGCCATGGAGCACTCTCAGATCTCGTGTATCGCGTCTCATATATGACGTACGAAGTGCAACGGGCATGAAACTAGGGGGGCGTTCACGTTTCGTCAATGCTTCGCACAGGCTTCGTGAAAGCGTTTTCTATCGCGCCCGACCAGCGGGGCGCCTGGCTCACGCGCGAGGGCGTCCACGCCTCGTACGGCACCGAAGTCCGCGCGTCCTGCGCCCCGGGCGCTGAGCGTCACGGACGCCGACGGCCCGCCCCTCGCCGACGCCGGCGGGCCGCGCCCTGGGCTGGCTCGCTGCCGCCGTGCTCGCCACCGTCTTGATCGCTCGCTCGACGGTGTTGCGATTCTTGTACCGCTCTTCGTCGAAGCCGGAAGGCCGGACGCCGCGACGCTCTGAGGCTTCTTGCGCGGCCTGCCGGGCCGGCACCGTGGGACGCTGGTCTTCTCCAGAGTCCTGATCGGCACGGCCTACGCTTCCGAGATCGATGACACCGCACATCCAACGTAACGGGGGTCTTGGTGTGAGCGGGAACGGCGGCAACGGGCGCGCATCGCCGGGACAGTTGCCTGGCTACGTCCTCCGGCCGTATCGCGGCCACGAAGACCACGGCGCCATGGCCGCTGTGCGGCTCGGCTGTGCGGAGTGGGACCGGATCGACGCCCGCTCGGTCGTGGAAGGTCTCCCGACGGCAGCCGAGATCGCCGAAGCCTCCGCCCGGCTCGACGACCCGTCCGAGAACCAGGCATTGGTGGAGCACGACGGTGGTGTCGTCGGCTACGCGACGATCAGGTGGTGGCAGGAGCGGGACGGGACGCGGTTGTACCTGCACCGCGGCTACCTGCTGCCCGAGCACCGCGGCCAGGGCATCGGCTCAGCCTTGCTGAGCTGGGCGGAAAGCCGTATCCGCCGGCTCGTGCACCAGCATGGAACCGCACGGACGGCCGTGATCGGCGCGAACGCCATGGCCTCTCAACAGGATGCGACGGCGCTCCTGCTCGACGCGGGATACCGGCGTGTCTTCAGCCTGGTGGAGCTGGAGCTGGCCGATCTCCGACAGCTCCCCGACGGCAAGCCGTTGCCGGCCGGCATCCGCGTCGGAGCCGTCGATCCAAGCAGCTACCGCGCGGCCTGGAAGACGGTCGTCGATTCCTATGCGGAGGCCGCCTTCACCGAGAGGTGGACGTTCGAGAGCTTCCTCGCCACGGCCGACCCGACCTGCTGGCGGGCTGCTTGGGATCGGGAGGATATGGCCGGTGTCGCCCTGTGCTCCATCCATCGGCGTGACGCCACCATGGGCGAAGTCGAGGAATTGAGCGTCCGGAAGGAGTCACGGCGTCTGGGACTCGGGCGGGCCCTGCTACTGGACGGGCTGCGATGCCTTCGCGGGCACGGTGCGGAGACTGTCCGGTTGTACACCGGGACCGCGAATCCGCACCGATCCTACGACCTCTACGAGGGCGTAGGGTTCCGGCGCCAGAACGAGTACGTCCGCTACCGCAAGCCGATCTCCGTCTGATCCGGCAGAGGTAGCTCCGCGGCGCCGTGTCGGTGCGGATTCCCGAAGACTGAGCCCGGCTTGGTCGCCCGGACAGGTCCTAGGCCACGGACCTGATGTCGAACGTCTGGTTGGCACCCGTGGTGCACGACCACAGACGCGCGGGGGCACCCGCCTGCGTGCTCCAGTCGGCTATCTCCAGGCACTTGTTCGCGGCGTACGAGTACTCCATGACGAGACCGAACTGACCGCGGAAGGTCTGGTTGAGACCCCAGTGGCAGTCCCACTGGTTGGCGGTCGCACCGTTGTTGCGCCCCCAGCCACCGATCTCCAGGCACTTGCCGCTGTTGACGTTCACGTAGTAGTACGCCCCGTGGTTGTCCTTGGGGGAGTAGCGGTTCCACTTCTGGTTGGCTCCACCGGTGCAGGGCCACTGGCGGACGGCCGCGCCGTTCGCCTTGCTCCAGTCGGCAACCTCAAGGCACTGGCCGGAGTGCTCTGCGCGGATCTCGACGGTGGCCAGCCAGTAGTCCGGGCCGGCCGCCTGGGCCGGAGCGGCCGAGACGCCGAAGACGAGACCGAGGGATGCGGCGAGAACGAGCAGGCCGTGCCGGGCACGGGTGAACGAGAAGAGCTTCATGATCCTCTGCAATCGGACGAGGGTTTTCCGGCGAGCGGCCGGAAGCGCCGTTCATGATCGCATAGGTTGCGGCAGTAGATGATCTTGAGGCGCGTCGGCGACGATCCGTCAGATGCCTTTTGAGCTGGCCTGTTTAGCGGAACCGGTCCCTCCGTCCGGCCGTTCCCGAGCGGTCAGGAGGAGTCTGGCCGGAGGCTTCGTCCGCACGGTCCGGAGGGTCCGCGCCTGAGGGCGGTGGGTGCCCGACTCCCGTGCTCGGTCGCGCCCCGGGGCCGGATGCGCTCGTATCGGGAACTGGTCCGCGACATGGCCGAGATGCGGCGCCGAGGCGCGGAAGGCCGGGGCTACGATCCTCAGGCCCGTCGTCGCCCAGCGGGGCCGGCCGTCCGGAGCGGCTCCCGAACCCGGGCGGGGCCGATGCGTCGTATGCCGGCAGGACAACTGGAGGAAGAGCATGAAGTTTCGGTCCGAGGTCGAGCCGCCCGAGCGCATGCGCGGTCTGGAGGTTCCGCCCGAGGTGGTGGAGGCTCTCGGGGGAGGCGCGCGACCTCCGGTGACGATCACCGTCAACGGGCATTCCTGGAAGAGTCGGGTCGCCATCATGCGAGGCCGCCACCTGCTCGGCCTCAGCAAGGCCAACCGGGAGGCCGCCGGCGTCGAGACCGGCGAGGAGGTCGAGGTCGAGCTGGAGCTCGACACCGAGCCCCGCGTCGTCGTCGAGCCCCCGGACTTCGCCGCCGCCCTGGACGAGGACCCCTTCATTCGCGCTGCGTACGACAGCCTCTCCCACACCCACAAGCGCCGGCACGTGCTCGCCATCGAGAGCGCGAAGGGGGCCGACACGCGCCGCCGACGCATCGAGAAGGCCATCGACACCCTCCGCGGCTGACCCCGGGACACGAGCCGCCGCCGCGTCACCCGCCGCCCGCCTCGCCCGCGGTCTCGGCGGTCACCAGCGCGACGAACTCCAGACGAACCGCGAACGTGGTGTGCCCGGTGGCCGCGGTGTGCGCCTCGCACCCGGCCACCCCCGCTCCGGGCAGCGGCGCCGGCTCCGCCTCCCACGCCCACCCGCCGTCCAGGCATCGCGAGGTCACGGTGAGCTCCGACTCCGGCCCGGGGTGCCTCACCATGCGGTAGACCCGCGCGACCGTCACGCCCCCTCCCGGGGCGTCGTCCTCGGCTCCTCGTGCGGGTGGCCGCGGATCTCCACCCGGAAGTCCGCAGCCGCCGAATGGTCGTGCGTCCGAAGGCTGTACCGCTCCCGCTCCGCGGCGGCGTCACAGGTGGCGCAACCCGGAACCGCCACGGCCGGCGGTACGGGGTCCACCGACAGGACCACCGGCCGCTCCGGGCCCGTCTGCCCCAGGCGGGCCGCCCTCGTGACCGGCGTGGTGAGCACGCGGATCAACGCCTGCTCCTCCCCGGTCGGCCGTCGCAACTCGCCCGGCACCGCCGTCCATCCGCCTCCTCCGCCCGGCCGTTGCAGATGGACGAACTCTCCGTCCCAGGCGGTCACCTTCCCGAGGCGTGGCCTTCCCTCGGGTGTGTCTGCCGCCATGAACGCCCCGAGGTCGGGGACGGGGGCGGGGCGGTCGGGTTCGGGCATGGGTGCTCCTCTCCGTAGCGGTTTCACTACCAGGAGCCATCAGCGTGACCTACAGTCGATATTCCTTCAACGTGCGGGCGACGGAGGGAGAGTTGTGGTCAATCGCAAGGTGCTGGAGCCCGACAGTGGGCCCCTGGCCGCTTACGGGGCGCGTGTGCGCAGGTTGCGCGAGGAGCGCGGCTGGACGCAGGAGGATCTGGCGGAGCGGACGAGGTACTCCAGTAAACACATCTCCGCGGTCGAAACCGGCAGTCGACCCTCAACTCCCAAATTCTCGGGAGTACTCGATGCGGCCTTCGGGCTGACGGGAACGGATCAGTCCTTCGATCGCGAGCGCCAGCGGCTGCGGCTCGGTGCGCTCATGGAGGGCTTCCCGGAATACGCCCATCGGGAGCGTAGGGCTGTGGAGATCCGGTTGTTCGAGATCGGGGTCGTCCCGGGCCTCCTTCAGACGCCCGAGTACGCACGGGCTCTGGCGCACGCTGCGGTGGCGCGGGGATCCATCACGAGCGAGCAGGCCGAAGAACGTGTCACGTTCCTGAGCGAGCGTCAGCGGATTCTGGAGCGTGAGCGGCCTCCGATGCTGTTCGTCGTGATGGACGAGAGCTGCATCCGTCGCCTTGTCGGCGGCCGTGCGGTCATGGCCGCGCAGCTTGACCAGCTCGTGAGGCTGGCGGCGCGCCCGTACACCGTCGTTCAACTGGCTCCGTTCGACATAGGGGAGCGGCGTGCGATCAACCGCCCGGTGAACCTCGCGACGCTGCCCGATCGATCCGTGCTGTCCTACGCCGAGTCCCAATCCCAGGGCCACTTGGAGAAGGAAAGCGGAGCTGTGTCGGCCATGCTCACGCTCTACCATCAACTCGCGGCGGAATCGCTCTCACAGGCGGACACCGTGGCCATGATCGAGGGAGCGCGAAAGGGCATGCTGTGACGACCGATTCCCCCCGTTGGTTCAAGTCCACCTACAGTGACGACGGCGGCAACTGCGTGGAAGTCGCCCTCGACCTCGTGCCCTCCCTCGACGCCGTCCCCGTCCGCGACTCCAAGCGCCCGGCCGGTCAGCCCCTCGTGCTCTCCGCCGCCGCCTTCACCGCCTTCATCGACTCGCTCAAGGCGTGCCGGGCCGGCAACTGAGGAGGTAAGCCGCTCGCACGCCAAGGGCCCGGCACCGGACGAATGCCGCTTCAGGTCCCCACGCCGGCTCGCCCCGAGAACTCCAGCCGCGCCGGCCGTACCGCCCCCCGCAGGCTGACACGCAGGTCCGTGACGGCCCGGATGTCCACGGGGGCGGTCAGCGTCCGGTAGCTGTACGGGCCGGGCCGTCGGTGCACGGCGCCCGCCCGCGTCCTCGCCGGGGGGAGACGAGGACGCGGGCCGTCCTCCACGGTGAACGTCTCGGCGGAGGCGCGATCGGCGGCAACCTTCACGGCTCCGGCGGCGACAAAGGGGTAGCCCCCGTCCCGAGGTGCACAAGGAGGTGCCCGTCCCATGGGCTTCGACCCGGAACGTCTCCCGTACGACCCAGCCGCCCGGCTCCTTCGCCGACGCGCGGACGAGGCCGTCCTCGGCGACCGACAGGTAGCGGTACGCGGAAGGTGCCGCAGTCGGTGCGCCCGTCCGCGTCGAGGGGCCGGCACCCTGTGGTCCGAGGAGATCACCCCCGCCGACGGCGCGGTGACCGTCGCCGCCGTCCTGGAGCGGCACGAGGTCGCCGCCCGGGACCGACTCATCGCCACCGGCACCGGGGGAGACGGCGCTCCGGTCCCTGGCACGGAGGGACGCGGATGATCCACGGCACCTGGGAACCCGCTCCTGCCGCCCGCTGGGAGGACGCCTTCCTCGCCGGGAACGGGTGCCACGGCGCCCTGGTCCACGGCGACCCCGACGACGACCCCGTCACGGTCACCCACCGCACCCTCGTCCGGCCGAGCGACCCGCCCGCCGCCACCGCACCGCCCCGCCAGGATGCCCGGTACCACCCCGCACTCCGGGACGCCCTGCTCGGAGGGGACCCCGCCGCGGCCGAGACGTTCACCGACGGCCACCCACTGCGTCGGGTCCAGCCCATCCATCCCGGATTCCGCACCCGCGTCCGCCGCGCGCCCGCGCCCGGGGCCCTCCCGGTGCGCCGGTCCGTGGACGTCACCACCGGGGTCGTCACGGGCGCCTGTGGGGAGCGGCGGAGCGAGGTCTTCGTCTCCCGCGCCGACGACGTCGTCGTGCAGTACGTGACCGCGCCCGGCCCCTCGGTCGAGATCGACCTCGACCACCGGCTGCCCGGGGTCCCCGCGGGCCTCGCGATCGGCCGGGGCGTCGCCACCGCACGGCGCGAGTGCGTCCTCTCCCTCTGCGCCCGCTACCCGGACGGTCCTCTCGGCTACACCGGCCTCACCCTCCTGGTCACCGACACCGGCCGCACCTCCCTCACCGCCTCCGGCGTACGGATCGAGGGCGCCGGCCGGCTGCTCCTCCTCACTCGCGTCCGCCGCCACGCGGAGGGCTTCGATCTGGACGGGGAGACGGCGGCGCTGCGATCGCTGGTCACCGGAACGGGAGTCGGAGCGGGAGCCGGAGCCGGGGCTGGAGCCGGACCCGGAGTCGGAGTCGGAGTCCGCGACGGAATCGGTTCCGGAGCCGGAACCACTGATCCCGCCGCCGTCCGCGCCCGGCTGCTCGCCCGCCACACCGCCCTGCACGCACCCGCCTAGCGGCGCGTCACGCTCGACCTCGGGGCCGACCGGGCCGAGGGGGCCCTCCCCGGTTCGGCGCCCCTCCAGCGCCCCGAGAGCCCCGCCCTGCTCGAACGCCTCTTCGCCGCGGGCCGCTACCACCTGCTCTCCTCCTCCGGGATGCCGCCCCGGCTGCCCGGTCTCTGGACGGGGGACTGGGACGCCGCCTGGTCCGGGGCGCTCACCACCCACGCCGACCCGAACCTCCAGACCGCCTCCGCCGGCGGTGTCGACCTGCCCGAGGCGACGCGGGCACAGGCGACGCTGGTGAACAGACACGTGGACGGATGGCGGGAGAACGCCCGGGCGATCTTCGGAACCCGGGGCGCGGTCGACGTCACTGTGGACATCGCCGCCGCACGCCACGCCCTGCGCGCCGCCGCGGACCGCGCGCCCGCCGCGGACGCGGCGCGCTGGCGTGCGCTCACCGACCGCCTCCCGCCGTACCGGGTCAACGACGACGGGGCGCTCGCCGATCGGGCCTTGCCCGGCCTCGGCGACCACTACCGGCACCGGCGCCTCAGCCACCTCCACCTCAGCCACCTCCACCCCGTCCGGCCACTGGACGAGATCGATCCGTACGACACCCCGGACCCGGCCCGCGCCGCGCGCCGCGGCCTCGAACTGTGCGGCAGCGAGGACGATTCGGGCTACGGCCATCTCCACCATGGCCTGGTCGCCGCCAGGTTGGGGGATTCGGCCCGCACCGGTGACGCCCTCCGGCAGATCCTCGCCGGGGACTACTTCCACGACTCCCTGATGAGCTCGCGCTATCCGGCCCGCGACGTCCACGACGCCGCGCACGCCCTGCCGGCCCTCCTGATCGAGTGTCTCGTCCAGTCCGCGTCCGGCCGACTCGTCCTCCTGCCCGCGCCGCCGTCCCTGTGCCCGCGCGGCCGTGTCGACGGTGTACGGACCCGGTTCGGCGCCCGCCTGGACCTGACCTGGTCGCCGGGGTCGTACCGCGCGCTCCTCCACGCCGACCGCGACGCCGACGTCGAGGTGCGGACCCCCGCGGGGACGTCCCGGCTCGTGCTCCGCCGGGGCGAGCAGTGCGTGATCGGCGGCTGAACTCGGTGGCCGACAGGCGGGGACGGCACGCGCGCGGAGCGGATCGCCCGTCCCATGGAGGTCATGAACAGAACTGTTCAGTCTTGACAGTGAACTGGTCGGTGTAGTTCGGTCTGGGGTGAGGGCGGCGCCGGTCGCCCCGAGGCGAGGGAGGCCGGGAGATGTTCGCGGTGATGTACCGGTGGCGTGCGCGTCCGGGGCACGAGCAGGCGCTCGTCGACGGTTGGCACCGGGTGACCGAGGCCATCCGCCGGGAGTGCGGCAGCTACGGCTCCCGGCTCCACCGGGCGGACGACGGCACCTGGGTGGCGTACGCCCGCTGGCCCGACCGGCAGACGCGCGAGCGGTGCGGGACGCCCGACCCCGAGGGCGAGGCGATGATGCGCGAGGCGATCGCCGAGTACTACCCCGAGACGCGTCTCTCCGTCGTCGACGACCTGCTCGCCGAACCGGCGGCCCGCTGACGGCCCCGGCCGCCGGCGTCCGCGACGGATGCCCGGTCCGTGTCCACCGGGCAGCGGTCCTGACGCGGACCGGGTGCCGGCGACAGGCCGCCCGCGGTGGTCTCCGTCCGCGATCTCGGTCGTGGTGCGCCAGGCCGGACGGCGCGAGGACGGGGTGTGTGCAGGGGGCGACTCGTAGCGGCGGTGGCCAGGGCCTTCGACCTGCTGGAGCTCTTCCTCCAGGGCGACCTGACGCTCTCCGCCCCCACCGCCCGCCGAACTCCGGCCGGCGCGCCACGGCGTCAGCCGCCGTCGGTCACCAGGACGACCTCCAGGGTGCGCGGCCCGTGGACGCCCTCCACCCGGTCGAGTTCGATGTCGCTCGTGGCGGAGGGGCCGGAGATCCAGGTGAGCGGGCGCGTCGGATCGAGCCGGGGGAGCGCCTGCGGCACCGACGCCACCACCTGGCCGGGGGCCCGCACCACGCACACGTGCAGATCGGGGACGAGGGTGAGGGCCCGCCGGCCCTGGCCGGGGCCGCCGTCGAGGACGATCGTGCCGGTCTCGGCGACGGCCAGCGCACAGCCCGTCACCACGGCGTCGGTGGCGTCGAGTTCGTCCGGCGTCATCGGAGGGTCGTCGGTCCGCAGCTCGGCGTCGGTGGCGCCGAGCCAGCCGGCGGGCAGCCCGGGCGGGACGACGACGCTGCGCGCGCCGCGCTCCGCGAGCAGCCGGGCGATCACCTCGCCGAGTCCGTCAGGCGTCGTGCGGCGGACGTGGGCGCGGTAGTCGGCGAGGTTCTCGTGGAGCAGGTCGAGGACGGCGTCCGGGTCGTCCGGGACGTGGCTCACGCGGTACTCGCGGGTCACGCCTGGCGCCTCCGGGGCGTCGGCGACGGCGGCGCGGATGTGTGCGAGGACCCGCGCGCGGGAGGCCGTGGTGTCGGGTGTCATGTCCGGTTCTTCCTCCACCAGTCGCGGAACGGTTCGGCGGGCGCCTCGGGCAGGTCGCGGTGGTCCGACCACTGCCGGGCGCCCGGCCCCGGCAGCCGTCGCGGGTGCAGCGCGCGGGTCGCGGAGGCGAGCCGCTCGCCGGCCGCCAGCGCGCGCGGACGGTCGAGCAGCCAGGTGGCGGCCGTGACGGCGGCCCGTTCCAGGCGGTGCCCGCCCTGTCCGGCGACCCGCTCCCGCAGGTGGACCAGCACTTCGGGGATGTCGATCGCGACGGGACACACCTCGTAGCAGGCCCCGCAGAGCGAGGAGGCGTACGGCAGCGAGGCGTCGATCGCGCTCGTCGTGCCCCGCAGCTGCGGGGTGAGGATCGCGCCGATCGGGCCGGGGTAGACGGAGCCGTACGCGTGGCCGCCCGCCCGCTCGTACACCGGGCAGACGTTGAGACAGGCCGAGCAGCGGATGCACCGCAGCGCCTGGCGTCCCACCTCGTCGGCGAGCACGTCGGTGCGGCCGTTGTCCAGGAGGACCAGGTGGAAGGCGCGCGGCCCGTCGCCGTCGGTCGTCCCGGTCCACATCGAGGTGTACGGGTTCATCCGCTCGGCCGTCGAGGAGCGGGGGAGCGTCTGGAGGAACACCTCCAGGTCGCGCCAGGTGGGCACCACCTTCTCGATGCCGACGACCGAGATGAGGGTCTCGGGCAGCGTCAGGCACATCCGGCCGTTGCCCTCGGACTCGACGACGACGAGGGTGCCGGTCTCGGCGACCATGAAGTTCGCCCCGGAGACGCCGACCCGGGCCCGCAGGAACTTCTCCCGCAGGTGCAGCCGCGCGGCCTCGGCCAGTTCGGCCGGCTCGTCCCCGAGCCCCTTGGGCGCCGGGCGCCCCCAACGCCCCATCCGCTCGCGGAAGACGTCCCGGATCTCGCCGCGGTTGCGGTGGATCGCCGGCACCAGGATGTGCGAGGGGCGGTCGTCACCGAGTTGGACGATCAGCTCCGCGAGGTCCGTCTCGTAGGCGGCGATGCCCTCGGCCTCCAGGTGCTCGTTGAGCCCGATCTCCTGGGTGGCCATCGACTTGACCTTGACGACCTCCGTCTCGCCCGTCGCCCTCACCAGCTCGGTGACGATCCGGTTGGCCTCGTCCGCGTCGGCGGCCCAGTGCACGGTGCCGCCGGCGGCCGTCACCGCCTCCTCCAGCCGGAGCAGATGGGTGTCGAGGTTCCGCAGGACGTCGTCCTTGATCCGCTTGCCCGCCTCGCGCAGCTCGGCCCAGTCGTCCAGCTCCGCCACCGCCCGGGCCCGCTTGTCCCGGATGGTGTGCGTGGCGTGCCGGAGGTTGGCCCGCAGCCGTTCGTCGCCGACGGCGTCGTGCGCCGCCTCCGGGAACGACGGCATGCCGAGGAAGGCCCGCCCGTCACCCGGTCCGCCCGTGCGGGTCGTCCCACCGCTCATCGCCAGGGCTCCTCTTCCGTGCTCGCCAGGATCTCCGCCAGGTGCAGCGCCCTCAGCGGCGCGTCCCGCCGCCTCAGCATCCCGCCCACGTGCAGCAGACAGGAGTTGTCCGCGCCGCAGAGCACCTCGGCTCCGGTGGACAGCGCGTTCGCGATCTTGTCGGCGCCCATCGCCGCCGACACGTCCGGGTTCTTCACCGCGAAGGTACCGCCGAAGCCGCAGCACTCCTCCGCGCCCGGCAGCTCCACGAGCTCCAGTCCCCTCACCGCCTCCAGAAGGCGCCGGGGACGCTCGCCGAGCCCCAGCATCCGCAGCCCGTGACAGGACGGGTGGTAGGTCACCCGGTGCGGGAAGTATGCGCCGACGTCCGTCACCCCCAGCACGTCCACGAGGAACTCCGTCAGCTCGTACGTCCGCGGAGCCAGCCCCGCCGCCTGCGCGCCGAACCCCGCGTAGTGCGAGCGGACCATCGCCGCGCACGACCCGGACGGGGTCACCACGTGGTCGTACCCCTCGAAGGCGCTGACCGTGCGTCGGACCAGCGGGGCGGCCAGGTCGCGGTAGCCGGTGTTGTACTGCGGCTGCCCGCAGCAGGTCTGCGCGGCGGGGAAGTCGACCTCCACGCCCAGTCGTTCGAGCAGCCGGACCACGGCCACCCCCGTCGCAGGGAAGACGGCGTCGTTGACGCAGGTGACGAACAGGGCGACGCGCATCACGGGTTCCTCGAGGACGGTTCGAGCCGGGCCCCGGCCGCGCCCGGGAGGCACGGCCGACACGGCCATTCTGCCGGGCACCGGTGTCCCGGGGGCCGCGCCCGCGCCACCGGCGCCCGCATCGGGGCCGTCCCGGAGGGCATGGCCCTCGTCGGCTACGACGCCATCGAGTTCGCGGCCGCCGCGACCGTCCCCCTGACCTCCGTACGGCGGCCGGCGCCCTGACCCCGGAGGCCAGGGCCGCCGCCCCGCTCCTGGGAGCCAAGGCCGCCGCCCCGCTCCTGGAGGAGACCGGCGAGCGGCCGGCCGGCCATCGGCACGAACACGTGGTGCTCCGGCCGGAACCGGCCGTCCGCCGTTCGACGCTCGCGGGGCGCCGAGTGCGTCGCCGCAGCTCTCAGCGGACGCCGAGCAGGTGCTCCAGGGCGAGCTGGTCGAGGTGCTCGAAGGCCATCGAGCGCGCCGCCGCGGCCTCCGGGTCGAACGTCTCGTACGCCGTCGGGTCGGCGAGCAGCCCGGCCAGGCCGTCGGCGGCCGTCGGCACGGCGAGCTCCGGCAGCCGGGAGGCGGCCAGCGCGTCCCGTACGTCGGAGTCGGCGCGGAAGGCGGCCGTGCGCTCCTTCAGGATGAGGTAGTTGCGCATGCAGTTCTTCGCCGACTCCCACACCCCGTCGAAGCCGTCGGTGCGCACCGGCTTGAAGTCGAAGTGGCGCGGCCCCGCGTACCCGGCCGTCTCCAGCAGGTCCACCAGCCAGAACGCCTGCCGCAGGTCGCCCGCCCCGAAGCGGAAGTCCTGGTCGTACTTGATCCCGGACTGGCCGTTCAGGTCGATGTGGAACAGCTTGCCCGCCCACAGCGCCTGCGCGATGCCGTGCGGGAAGTTCAGGCCGGCCATCTGCTCGTGCCCGGTCTCCGGGTTCACCCCCACGAGCTCGGGCCGCTCCAGCCGCTCGATGAAGGCGAGCGCGTGGCCGATGGTCGGCAGCAGGATGTCGCCGCGCGGCTCGTTCGGCTTGGGCTCGATCGCGAACCGCAGGTCGTAGCCCTGTTCGGTGACGTACTGGCCGAGCAGGTCGAAGGCTTCCTTCATCCGGTCGAGCGCGACCCCGACGTCCTTCGCGGCGCCGGACTCGGCACCCTCGCGGCCGCCCCACGCGACGTAGACCGTGGCGCCGAGCTCGACGGCCAGGTCGATGTTGCGGAGGGTCTTGCGCAGCGCGAACCGCCGCACGTCCCGGTCGTTGGCCGTGAAGGCGCCGTCCTTGAAGACGGGGTGGCCGAACAGGTTCGTCGTGGCCATCGGCACCGCGAGGCCGGTGCGCTCCAGGGCGCCCCGGAAGCGCTTCACCGCCGTCTCGCGCTCGGCCTCCGAAGCGCCGAAGGGAATCAGGTCGTCGTCGTGGAAGGTGATGCCGTACGCGCCGAGACCGGCGAGCCGCTCCACCGCCTCGACGGGGTCGAGGGCGGGCCGGGTCGCGTCGCCGAAGGGGTCGCGGCCCTGCCAGCCGACGGTCCACAGGCCGAAGGTGAAACGGTCCTCGGGCGTGGGGGAGAAGCGCTCCGTCATGGTGTCTCCTTGCTACTGGCCACCGGATTTGTTTTCTGAGATAACTAATACGGGACGGGGGCGCTCGGCGCCAGACCCGACGAGTGAAGAGAAGAGGTGACGGTGTGCCCACCAGCCGCTCCGTCGTGATCGGCGTGGACAGCTCCACGCAGTCCTGCAAGGCCCTCGCGGTCGACGCGGACACCGGCGAGGTCCTCGCCGTCGGACGCGCCCCGCACACCGTCACCGGCACCGGCGGTGCCCGCGAGTCCGACCCCGACGCATGGTGGACCGCCCTGTGCGCCGCCGTCCGCGCGGCCGTCGGCGACTCCGGCGCGCCGCCCGCCGCCGTCACCGGCATCGCCGTCGCCGGCCAGCAGCACGGCCTCGTCACCCTCGGCGCCGACGCCCGCCCCGTACGCCCCGCCCTCCTCTGGAACGACACCCGCTCCGCCCCCCAGGCCGCCGCCCTCGCCACCCGCCTCGGCGGCCCCGACTCCTGGCCGGCCCGCACCGGTTCGCTCCCCGTCGCCTCCATGACCGCCGCCAAATGGCAGTGGCTCCGCGAGCACGAGCCCCACCACGCCGCCGCCACCACCGCCGTCCGCCTCCCCCACGACCACCTCACCGAACGCCTCACCGGCATCGCGGTCACCGACCCCGGCGACGCGTCGGGGACGTGCTGGTACCGAACGGGCGAGGGCCCCGCCCCGGCAGGAGACCGGGGAGGCCGCGACGAGGCGGGCGTGACCGCCCACGGCCCGAACGGCGGCCGTCCCGACGGCCCGGCTCCGGCCGGCGCGTACGACCCGGAGGTCCTCGACCTCATCGGCCTCGACCCGGCCCTGCTGCCGGCCGTCGCCCCCACCGGCGCCACCCGCGTCGGCACCCTCACCGAAGCCGCCGCCGAGGCGCTCGGCCTGCCGCGCACCGTCGTCGTCGCCGCCGGAACCGGCGACAACATGGCCGCGGCCGTCGGCCTCGGCCTCGGCGGCACCGGACTGCTCGACCACCCGGTCGTCAGCCTCGGCACCTCCGGCACGGTCTTCGCCGCCACCCGCACCCGTCCCGCCGACGCCGGACTCGCCGGCTTCGCCGCCACCGACGGCACCCATCTCCCGCTCGGCTGCACCCTCAACTGCACCCTCGCCGTCGACCGGTTCGCCACGCTCCTCGGCCTCGAACGGGAGGACGCGCGCCCCGGCGAGGGCGTCGTCGTCCTGCCCTACCTCGACGGCGAACGCACCCCCGACCTGCCGCACGCCGCCGGTCTCGTCACCGGCCTCCGGCACGGCACCGACCCCCGGTCGATCCTCGGAGCCGCCTACGAGGGCGCGGCCTTCACCGTGCTCCACGCCCTCGACCGCCTCCTCGCCGCCTGCGGTCTCGACCCCGCCGACCCCGCCGTACGCGACCGCCCCCTGCGCCTCATCGGCGGCGGCGCCCGCGGCCGCGTCTGGACCGACACCGTCCGCCGCCTCTCCGGCCGCCCCCTCGTCGTCCCCGCCGCCACCGAACTCGTCGCCCTCGGCGCCGCCGCCCTCGCCGCCGGCGCCGTCTCCGGCGCCGACCCCGTCGCCCTCGCCACCGCCTGGGGCACCGGCACCGGCACCCTCCTCCCACCCCTCACCCGCGACGACGCCACCTGGTCCCGCATCACCGACGTCCTCACCGCCGCGACCCCGACCCTCCTCGCCGGCCCGCCCACGACCTGATTCCGCCCACCACCCCGCGTCGCCGCCGGTCCGCACGACCCGGCAGCGACGCGAGGCGAGCCACGTCCCGGTCGCGCCCCGCTCCAGGAAGCGGCGCCCGGTCGGCCCCACGGTCCCCGGTGCCGGATCCCCGATCGGCCCCCGCTCCCGAGCCGGCGCCGGATCGGCATCCCCCCGCACCGGCGTGCCGTCCGCCCGCCCGCCCCCGCTGTCGCCCCGACAGGCGCCGCGATCCCGGCGCCTCCGCGAGCCCTGACCCACCCCCGTCCACCGCAGCGGCGGCACACACGACGTGGTCCGTCCCCCTGACACCGCCCCACCCGGCGACCTACCCTGACGAAAACGACGGGGGAGACACACATGACCGCTCTGCTGATCCTTTTCGCGATACTCGCCGGCTCCGGCGCCCTGCTCCTGCTCACCCTCCTGCGCCGCGGCAGCAGCCGCACCGAGACGGCCGAGGGACTCCGACACGAGGAACTGGCCCGCCGTCAGGCCCAGCACGACCGGGTGTCCTTCGGTGCCGCCGCGGTCCACAACTCCGTCCCCACCGCGAGCGACACGTACAGCCGCCGCCAGGGCCGGTCCTAGGGCCTGTCGTCACATTCCCCTCTGCCCCGCGGGCAACGAGGGGACTGTGACGACAGGCCCTAGGGCAGTCGTGAGGTTCCCCGTATGACGGTCGTTCTCGGAGAGAGGCGGCGGTTCGCCGCCGAGGTCGGCGAAGGGGGCCAGGCCCTCCGGCGCGTGGATCTGTGGATCGCGAACGAGCATCTGACCTGCGACGACAACATGGCCTACGTCCCGCAGTTCCGTCTCGCCGTGCGGAACACCGTCGACCGGTTGCGCTCCGCCACGGAGTTCCGTCCCGCCGTCGCCGAGCCGTCGCCGCAGGCCGCGCACCGGCGGTTCGTGCTCGCGGCGCAGGACGACGACGCGTCCACGGCCTCCTACGAGGTGCGCCGCCGCCACCGGGACCTGGACTGGGGGCCCACGACCGACAACGCGATCGTCCACCTGTTCCGCGAGGGCGGGTACCTGGCGGTCACGCTGCAGTTCTGGCGGCCCGACCACCTGCGCACGCGCCCCGAGCACGACGGGGAGGTCTTCCTGGCGAAGATGCCCGGCCCGGAGTTCACCGGCATCCTCGACGACCTCGTGACCCTCCTGGGCGACGGTCCACGAGAGCCCTCCTGACGACCCGGGGCGATCCGCTCGGCGCCGGCGGGGGCACCGCGCCGTGGGGGCTTCCCGCCGGCCCCCGCAAGGGCTGCTCCCACGGCCGGTCGGTGCGGCCGGCTCAGCCCTATGCTGGGACGAGTTGACGGGAATTCAGGGGGAATCGTGAACTGGTTCTGGTTGGTCCTCATCCTTTTCTGGACGGGCGGATTCGCGTGGGCGGTCGACACCGGCCGGACCGCGCTGCGTCATCGGCACGAGCGCAGGATGGAGCTGCTGGAGGCGGCGAAGCAGGAGCGTCTTGCCCTAGAGGCCGTGCACCGGACGCCGGAGCCGGTGTGCGGGTGCACGCACCACCTCGCGAAGCACGACAAGCAGGGCCGGTGCCACGAGCGTGTCGAGCTGCCGACCGCCTGGGACGAGAACAAGAAGCCGCTCCGCTTCGAGGCCGGCCAGTGCAACTGCCAGCAGTACGTGGGGCCGCAGCCGTTGTCGCAGGTGTTCGCGGAGGAGCTGACGGACCGGGCCTGAGGGAGGGTGACACCCGCGGGCGTCCCGGCCCCCGACGAGGGCCCGCGATAGCCCGAACGCCACTCTCCGCCTGCCCCACACGGGCGGGTCCGGGAGGGGCGGCGGAGTGTTCGGCGGGGAAGGGGCGGGGTCGCGGGGATAGTGCGGCCATGACACACACTTCCTTCCGCGCACGAGCACGTGCCGGTACGGGTACCCGCAGGGCGCTCCTGTGCGCCGCGCTGCTCGCCGTGACGGTTCAGGCCGCGGTCGTCGGACCGGCGGTCGCCGAGGGGCCGGGGGGCCGGGGCGGACGCGACTGCGTCCGGACCGAGCGTCCCCTGGACCGGCAGGCGCGGCGGATCCTGGAGATCACGCGCAAGGCGAAGAAGGACCTGCGGCTGAACGCCGTGGAGCTCCGGGTGACCCTGGACGGCCGGGAGGTCGTGACGGACGCGCTCGGCGAGTCGATGACGGGGGTCCCGGCGGAGCCGGACATGCACTTCCGGGCGGGCTCCGTGGCGTTCGCGCACATCGGCACGGCCCTGCTCCAGCTGGTCGAGGAGCGCAGGGTCCGGCTCGACGACACCGTGGAGCGCTGGCTGCCCGATCTGCCGAAGGCCGACCGGATCACCCTGCGCATGCTGGCGAGCAACACCAGCGGCCTCCACGACTACGTCACCGACCCGGCGTTCGGGGCCGAGCTGGGCCCGCACCCCTTCCGCGCGTGGACGCCGGAGGAGCTGCTGGCCTTCCCGCTCAGCCACTCGTTCTGGTACGAGCCGGGCAGCAACTGGAGCTACTCGCACGCGAACTACCTGCTCCTGGTCCAGGCCCTGGAGAAGATCACGGGCATGCCCATCGACCGGTTCGTCAAGGAACGCGTCACCGGTCCGCTCGGGATGCGCGACACGCGGAACAACTTCACGCCGGACATCCCGCGCCCGGTCCTGCACGCCTTCACCTCCGACCGCGGCCTCTACGAGGAGTCGACGTTCTGGAACCCGTCGTGGACCACCGCGCCGGGTGCCGTGATCACCACGCACATCTGTGACCTCGCCCGTTCCGCGGAGGCCGTCGGGAGCGGCGAACTCCTCTCGCGGCGCTCCTACGAGACCCTGCTCGACCCGGGCACCGTCGGCCTCGGGGGCGCCACCGCCACCTGTCCCGCCGCGATCTGCCTGAAGCAGACCGAGGCCAAGCACTTCGGTCTCGGCGTCATCGTCGTGAACGGCTGGGTGCTCCAGAACCCCTCGTTCTCCGGGTACGCGGCGATCCAGGCGTACCTGCCGTCGAGGCGCCTCGCCCTCGCCGTCTCCACCACGAAGACGGCGACGACACCCGACGGGAACACGGCCGAGGTCGTAGCCCGGCGCATCGCGGCCGAACTCGCCCCGGAGGCACCGCTGTCCATCGACTGACGGGAGCGGAGGGCAGAGGCCGGGGCATGGCCCGGACACCCCGCACCGCCTTCGCCCCGGGCGCCCCCGCCCCTCCTCACTCCCCGGCCGCCACCCGCCTCTGGTGCACGCGCAGGTGCAGCGTCGCCAGGTCGAGGAGCGGGGTCGCCACGCCGAGGGCGCGTGCGCGCTCCGTCAGGTCGCCGAAGAGGTGCTCCACCTCGGTGGGGCGGCCGGCGACCAGATCGCGGTAGAGCGAGGGGACCATGGGCGAGCCGGAGGCCGAGACGACGGCGAGGGTGGCGGCCCGCTCGGAGTCCGGTACGGGGTGGCCGGCCGCCCCGGCGACCGCGGCCGCCTCGTCGAGGAGCGCGGGGCCCAGGGAGGGGCCGCCGGGTGTGTCGTACACGTCGCCGACCGTGCCGCGCATGAGGCCGGTCAGAGCGCCGAAGGTGGTGATGAAGACCCACTTGTGCCACATGGCCGTGACGATCCGCTCGGGCACCGGCGCGTCGATGCCGGCGCCTTCGAGGACGGCGCGGATCTTCTCGACGCGCGGGGAGAGGGTGCCGTCCTGCTCGCCGAGGGCGAGGTGGGCCAGGGGTGCCAGGCGGCGGATGTCGCCGGCGTCGTCGAGGGTGGTGACGACCTTGGCGACGCCGCCGAGGACGGCGGTCTCGCCGAAACGGGCGTTGAGCGGGGCGAGGTGCGCGAGGCCGTTGAGGAGGGGCAGGACGGCGGTGTCCGGTCCCACTGCCGGGGCCACGTCCTCGATCGCGCGGTCGAGCCCGGTGGACTTCACCGAGAGGAGGACCAGGTCGTAGGGGCCGTCCAGCGCGTCGGCGGTGACCAGACGGGGGGTCAGGACCCATTCCTCGTCACGCCCCACGACCCGGAGCCCGCGGGCGCGGAGGGCGGCGGCGCGGGCCGGGCGGACGAGGAAGGTGACGTCCTCTCCGGCGCGGGCGAGCAGGGCGCCGAAGTATCCACCGGTGGCACCGGCGCCGACGACCAGGATCTTCATGACTGTGGACCTCTCGTGGGGCGCCGCGAGGGCGCGGTGGGCGTGATCAGGGGACGGAGCAGGCGGTGGGGACGGGCGAGCGCCGTCGTGACGGGGTCCGCGCCGGGCCCGGGCGGGTCGAGTCCGGGGCCGGGGGTTACCAGGACGTCCGTGACGGGGACGGCGTCGCCGCAGCCGGTGCAGCGGCCGTCGGGGGAGAGCGGCGCCTCGTCGTCGCTGTGCCGGAAGACGCGGCGCGGGCCGCCGTCGGCGGGGTGGAACTCCTCGCCCCAGAGGCTCAGGGCCCGGACGGCCGGCCAGAGGGCGACGCCCTTGGGCGTGAGCGCGTACACCTCGCGGCGGCCGGTGCCCTGCTCGGGGCGGCGCTCCAGGACGCCGGCCTCGGTGAGGGTGGTGAGCCGGTCGGTGAGGACGGCCCTGGGGACGCCGAGATGGGCGGCGAACTCGCCGAACCGGCGGACGCCGTAGAAGGCGTCGCGCAGGATCAGCAGCGTCCAGCGCTCGCCGACGACCTCCATCGAGCGGGCGAGGGCACAGGTCTGGCCGCGGTAGTCACGCGGAAGCGTCATGGCCGGAGCGTATCCCACGAGAGTTCGGTGACCGAACTGTTTTCACGAGGGCGAAAGGGGCGACTAGGCTCTCGCTCACCATGAACCAGCCCACGGAACCCAAGGCCGACAAGTCGGGAGTGCGCCGGCACAACCTGAGCCTCGTCCTGCGGACCGTCCACGAGGCCGGCGAGACGACCCGCGCGGCCGTCGCGGCCCGCGTCGGGCTCACCCGGCCGGCCGTCTCCTCCCTCGTCGAGCAGCTCCTCGACCTCGGGTTCCTCGTCGAGTCGGGCAAGACGTTCAGCGGCCAGGCGGGCCGGCCCGGAACGGTGCTCAAACCGGCCGGCACCGGGGCGGCCGGACTCGGCGTCGAGATCAACGTCGACTACGTCACCGTCTGCCTGGTCGACCTCACCGGTACCGACCGCGTCCGGCGCACCGAGCGCCTCGACAACCGCGCCGCCGCCCCCGTGGTCCTCTCCCGCGCCGCCGCGATCGCCGCCGAGGCCCTCGGCACGGCCGACGGGCTGGGACTCGCCCCGGCGGGGGCCGGCCTCGCACTGCCCGGGCTCGTCTCCGGCGGCACGGTCCGGCAGGCGCCCAACCTCGGCTGGAACGAGGTCGAGGCGGAACGCCTCTTCGGCGAGGCCCTCACCGCCCTGCGCCCCGACGCCGCGGGCCTGCCCCTCACCTCCGACAACGAGGCCAACATGGCGGCCCTCGCCGAGCTGTGGTCCGGCACCCTCGGCGACGTCCGCACCTTCCTGCACCTGACGGGGGAGATCGGCGTCGGCGGCGCCATCGTCGTCCACGGCGAACTCCTGCGCGGCGCGCACGGGTTCGCGGGCGAGATCGGGCACCTCGTCGTCGACGCCGACGGCCCCCGCTGCCGCTGCGGCTCCCGGGGCTGCCTGGAGCAGTACGCGGGACAGGCGGCGCTGCTCGCCGCGGCCGGGGCGAGCGGCGTCCCCGACCTCGTCCGGCGCGCCCGGGCCGACGAGCCGCGCGCCCTCGCGGCCCTCGGCGACGCGGGCCGCATGCTCGGACGGGCCCTCTCGGGCGCGGTGAACCTCCTCGACCCCGAGGCGGTCGTCCTCGGCGGCATCTTCACCCGTCTGCTGCCCTGGCTCGCCCCCGCCCTCGCGCAGGAGCTCTCGGCACGGGTCGTCTCCGGCCTCTGGACCCCGGAGTCCGGCAGGCTGCGCCCGGCCTCCGCCGCCACCGACGCGTCACGCGGCGCGGCCGCCCTCGTCCTCCACGACGTCCTCGCCGACCCGCTGGCCTACGCCCCGCCGACGGACGCCTGATCCCCACCCGCCGCCGGCACCCGTACGAAGGGGGCGGTCAGGTGGGCCGTCGCCAGCACCGCTCCGCGGACCGCGGCACGGTCGAGCCACTCCTCGCGGGAGAGACGGGCGGCGGCGGGATCCCGCTCGTGGGAGTACGCCACGGCCCGGTTCGCGAGCTGCACGGCGTGGACGAGCAGATCGCCCGTGACCAGCACCTCCCCGCCGTCCGGCCCCTCGACCAGGACGGACTGATGGCCCGGCGTGTGTCCGGGCGTGGGCACCAGGGTCAGCCCGCGCCGCAGGCGCCGCTCCCCGTCGACCTCGTCCAGCCGCCCGGCGGCCCGCAGGGGCTCCACCACCCATGACCACACCGGGTCGTCGCGGTCCAGGGCGGCGGTCTCGGCCCGCTGCACGACGTACCGCGCACGCGGGAAGAACGGCTGCCGGTCCGCTCCGGTCGCCCAGCCGGTGTGGTCCTCGTGCAGATGCGTCAGCACCACGGTGTGCACGTCCTCCCGGTCGATCCCGGCTTCCGCCAGGAGTTCGGGCAGCCGGCCGGGTACGGGACACCAGGGCGCCCCGGGACCCTCGGCGGGGCCGACGCCGGCGTCGACGAGGGTCCAGCCCCCGCCGTCGGGGTCGGCGACGGCGAAGCACCGGAAGTCCAGGCGCCAGCTCCCCTCCGGCCCGAACGCCCCGGGGTCCAGCGCCGCGGCCCGTTCCCAGTCCGCCGCGACCGCACCGGGGAACGCCGTCCGGGCCGGTGCGAAGAACGTCCCCGTGGCGTCGAGCAGCGCGGTGACGTGACCCCTCCGCGCGACATGCGTCCGTCCGTCCATGAAGCCGACCCTCCCACGGACCGGGCTCTCCACGCGGCGGCATGCGCCCGTCCGTCCATGACGCCCACTCTCCACGGACCGGGCTCTCCACGCGGCGGCATGCGCCCGTCCGTCCATGACACCCACTCTCCACGGACCGGGCTCCACGGGGCCGTTGCGGGAATCCGGGGCTCCGCTCTCATCCGGCTCTCACGCGGGCCTTATCCCGTCATCACCCGGCGCCCCTAGCTTCGCGCTCATGTTCTTCACCTACCTCCGGCGCGAACTGCGCCGCCGCAGAAAGGCGGCGCTCGTCGTCGCCTCCGGGCTCGCGCTCGGCATCGCGCTGGTCATCGTCGTCAACTCCGTCTCCTCCGGCATGAGCCGGGCCCAGGGCAAGGTCCTGGAGTCGCTGTACGGCCTCGGCACCGACCTGACGGTGACGAAGGCCCAGGAACGGCCCGAGAGCGGCGGGCAGGCGCAGCGGCCCCGGTTCGAGTTCCAGGGCAAGGAGGACGGGGCGGCGCAGAGCAGCGACCGGCTCATGGTGCAGGGCTTCCAGACCCTCGCGGACACCACCGTCGCCACCGTCGCGCAGCAGCCCGGCGTCGACCGCGCCGTCGGCGGCCTGAGCCTGGTCAACCTGAAGATCGACGGCGAGTTCAGGCGCGGCCAGATCCAGCGCGGCCAGGGACAGCAGGCCCAGCCGGGCGGCCCCGGCGGAGGGTCCGGCGGCTCCGGACCCGGCGACACCGTCACCGGCGGCGGCGCGGCCTTCGACGTCGACTCCTTCACGCTCTACGGCACCGACGTCACCGCCCCCGACCTCGGCCCCCTCACCACGTCCACGATCTCCCAGGGACGTACCTTCACGACCACCGAGACCGACGCGAAGTCCGTCGTCCTCGACAGCGCCTACGCCCAGCAGGAGAACCTCGCCGTCGGCGGCTCCCTCACCGTCAAGGGAGTGAAGTTCGCGGTCATCGGCATCGCGACCGCCGACAGCGGCCAGTCCGCGGCCCAGGTCTACCTGCCGCTCAAGCAGGCCCAGACGCTCTCCGAGTCCGCCGCCAAGATCACCACGATCTACGTGAAGGCCGAGGACTCGACGCGGATCGACGCCGTCAAGACCGCCATCCAGAAGAACGTCTCCGGCACCACCGTCACCACCTCGGCCGACCTCGCCCAGACCGTCTCCGGCTCCCTCGACACGGCCGCCGGCCTCGCCTCCGACGTCGGCACCTGGCTCTCGTACGCCGTGCTGATCGCCGCCGTCCTCGTCGCCGGCCTGCTCACCTCGTCCGCCGTCGGCCGCCGCGTCCGCGAGTTCGGCACCCTCAAGGCGCTCGGCTGGAAGAGCGGCCGGGTCACCCGCCAGGTCGTCGGCGAGGCCCTCGTCAACGGTGTCATCGGCGGCGCCCTCGGCATCGCGATCGGCCTCGCCGGCGCGTACGCCGTCACCGCCGTCAGCCCCACCCTCACTGCCGAACTCGGCGCGAGCACCGGCGGGTTCGGCGGGCGGGGCGGCGGCATGGGCTTCGGCGGACCGGGCGGCGGAGCCCGTACCGCCGTCGGGAAGACCGTGGACATCGCCCTCACCGCCCCGGTGAGCGTCACCACCGTGGGCCTCGCCGTCGTCCTCGCCCTCGGCGGCGGCCTCGTCGCGGGCGCGTTCGGCGCCTGGCGCGCCTCCCGGCTGCGCCCCGCCGACGCGCTGCGCCGCGTCGAGTAGCCGACCGCCCCGGGGCGAGTCCGGCCGCCCCGAACCGCCGGATCGCCCCCACCCCTCACGCACCACAGGAGTCGCACCATGTACGAACTCATCGGCGTCACCAAGCAGTACCGGCGGGGACAGGCGAGAGTCGACGCCCTCGCCGGGATCGACCTCACCCTGGAGCAGGGGGACCGCCTGGTCATCCAGGGCCCCACCGGAGGCGGCAAGTCGACGCTCCTCCAGATGCTCGGCGGCCTGGACCGCCCCACCGCCGGCCGGGTGCTGCTCGACGGCACCGACCTGGCCGGGCTCTCCGAACGCCGCCTGACGGCCGTGCGCGGGGCGAACATCGGCTTCGTCTTCCAGAGCTTCAACCTCATCCCCACCCTCACCGCCCAGGAAAACGTGGAGACCGCGCTCGTCCCGCTGGGCGTCAGGACCGCCGAGCGGCGCGCCCGGGCCGCCGAGGCCCTGGAGTCGGTGGGGCTCGGCGAGCGGCTCGGACACCTGCCCTCCGAGCTCTCGGGCGGGCAGCAGCAGCGCGTCGCGATCGCCCGCGCGCTCGTGAAGCGGCCCAAGGTCCTGCTCGCCGACGAACCCACCGGCAACCTCGACGAGTCCATGCGCGACGAGATAGTCGACCTGCTCGAAGGGCTGTGGAAGGAGCACGGGCTGACGTTCGTGATGGTCACCCACGACAGTGCCGTCGCCCGCCGCGCGCCCCGCCTGGCCACGCTCCGCAAGGGCAGGATCACGATCAAGGAGAACCGGCCCGCCACCGTGACGGGGCAGCCCGCCGGGTGACGCGCGGGTCACCGCGCGCCGACCGTGTTCGGCCCTGCCGAACGTGACGACGGTGGCGGCGAAGCCGCCGGGCCCGACCGCGGGCCCGGTGGCGCACGCCGGCAAGGCCGGCCTCCGGGGGCCGTTGTCAGTGGGTGCCCCTAACGTCTTCCCCATGACGACGACCTATCTGGAGCTGTCCCAGGACGGCGGCGGTGCCCACAAGTTCTACGAAGTGACCGTCGACGACACGACGGTGTCGGTCCGCTACGGACGCATCGGCGCGGACGGACAGACCCAGCGCTCCACCTTCCCGACCGCGGCCAAGGCGCAGGCCGCCGCGGCGAAGAAGATAGGGGAGAAGGTCCGCAAGGGATACGCCCCGGCGATCCGGGGGCAGCGCGCCGCGCGCGCCGTGACGCGCCGCGAGGTCACCTCCGCGCCCTCCACCGCCCGGGCCGTCGCCCCCGTCCTGTGGCGCTTCCGGACCGGCTCCGCGGCCTTCGGCATCCACGTCGACGAGGACCGCTGCTGGGTCGGGAACCAGGCGGGAGACGTCTTCACCCTCGACCGGTCCGGCGAGGTGCAGGCCCGCTTCAGCCTGCCGGACGGTGTGAAGTGCCTGGTCGCCGACGACTTCTGGATCTACGCGGGCTGCGACGACGGCAAGGTGTACGACCTGTCGTCCAAGCTCCCCTTCGCCGCCTACGACATCGCCACCGACGTCGACATCTTCTGGCTCGACATCCACGAGGGCGTCCTGCACGTCGCCGACCGCTCCGGCCGGCTCACCGTCATCGACCACGAGGACGAGCACCAGTGGGCGCGCGGCGGCCAGGGCGAGCACGCCTGGATGGTCCGCGCCGACGGCGACGCCGTCTACTACGGGGACACGCGCGGCGTCGCCGCCCACGCGCCCGACGGCGGCGGCGAGCTGTGGCACAGCGCGACGGAGGGCGGGGTCCTCTTCGGCTGGCAGGAGGACACGGCGGTCTACGCGGGCACGTCCCGCAAGAAGGTCCAGCGGCTCGCGAAGAAGGACGGCCGCGTCGAAGCGGTCTACGCCTGCGACAGCCCGGTGTACTCCTGCGCCACCTCGCCCGGCGGGCGGTTCGTCTTCGCGGGCGACTCGTCCTCCTCCGTCTACTGCTTCGCCGAGGACGGCACCCGGCTCTGGAAGCTCGGCACCGGCGGCGGCTCGGCGCTCTCCATGCAGTACCGCGACGAGCGGCTCTACCTGGTGACCACGGACGGCTCGCTCGTCTGCGTGGACGCGAGCGAGGCGGCGATCGAGGCCGCCAAGGGCGGCACGGTCCCGGTCGCCCGTGACATCAAGCTCGCCGCCGCCCTGCCGGTGTACGAGCCGGCGACCACCGTCACCGCGGTCACCGCCGTCCACGACGCACCGGCCGGATCGATCGTCGTCGAGTGCGTCACCGAAGGCGGCAGGACCCGGGTCCGGGTGGTCTCCGAGGGCTACGACTCCGCATGGAACGTGCAGTTCCCCCGGGCGATCCGGCAGGCCGGCGCGCGGTACGTGGTCGACGCCCTGCACCCCGCCGCGGGCGGCTTCTACCGGGTCCGGGGCGACATCCGGCGGCTGCTGTGACGAACGGCCGAAGCCCGGGGGACGGCGTCGGCGCCGGGGGAGTCTTCGAGGCGGCCACGGGGGACGGTCCGCCGCTGCCCGCGGCCGACGCCGAACAGCGCTCCCGGGAGATCCGCGCCGCCGTCGACGGGCTGCTCCAGATCAGGCGGCTGACGCACCGCCAGGGCGGCGACCCCCGGGGCGTGCCGGCCGAATGGGAGCGCCGGCAGCCCGTGCGGGCGGTGGCCCTGGCCCTGGAGAGCGGCGGACTCACGCCGTCGTCCGTCGACGGCACCGGCGCCCGCCTCGGCACCGGATACCGGGTCACCGCGGGGGAGCGGCCGGGGACTGCCGTCGTGGAGTGGCTCGGCCCGCCGGGCTCGGGCGCCGCCCGGGAGGAGGCGGCGGCACTCGGCTCGTGCGGACCGGCCCTGGCGCGGCTCGGCTGGGAGGCCCTGCTCTACAAGGGGCCCCGCGGCCGACGCTTCCTGGAGGTCGAGCCGATGGCGGGCTGAACCGGCGCGGGATCGGCGGCGGGCCGGTGGCCCGCCGGGGTCAGGCGATCGAGGCGGACACGATCGCCGAGACGGCGATGTTGCAGGAGGCGGTCACCCACACCGCCGGGTGCGGCTCCGGGTCGACCAGGGTGGCGCCCAGCTTCCCGGGCGTGACCAGGTCCACGACCAGGAACGCCACCGCCATCATCACCAGGCCCAGCAGGCCGAACGCGGCGGTGGAGACGAGCCCCTTGCCGAAGTCGTCGTACGTGGTCCAGATCGAGGTGAAGACGATCCCGCCGATGCCGAGCAGGGCCGAGCTCAGCAGGACCGAGGCGTTGCGGTTGCGGTCCTCCCAGATCTGCCGCCCGAGCTTCCCCGGGGTCAGCACGTCCACCAGCACGATGCCGAGGATCAGCAGGACCACGCCCAGGGCGCCGTAGGCGCCGGCCCGGCCGAGGCCGTTGAGGATGTCGCTCATGGGGTTGCCGGCTCCGAAGGATCGCGATCACGGGGGATCGGTGGTCAAGGACCGGCAAAATGTAGCGCACGCGTCAACGGCCACCGCCGCCCGCCCGGCGAACCGGGCGGGCGGCGGGCCTTGCGCGGTGTCGTCAGCGCGCGGCGGCGTAGCCGCTGAGGAACAGCGCCTCGGCGAGCGCCATGTGCTCGATCTCCGAGGGGTCCACGCTCTCGTTCGGGGCGTGGATGAGACAGCCCGGCTCCTCGACGCCGATCAGCGCGATCTCCGCCTCGGGGAAGTGCTCCGCCAGCACGTTGCACAGCGGGATCGATCCGCCCTGCCCCGACTGCACCATGTCCTTCCCGTACGCCGTGCGCAGCGCCGCCGCCAGCGCCCGGTAGGCGGGACCGTCGGTGCGCGCCCGGAACGGCTGCCCGGCGCTCTCGGGCTCGACCTCCACCTTGGCGCCCCAGGGCGCGGCCGACACCAGATGGTCGGTGAGGGCGCGCCGCGCGTCGTCCGCGTCGATCCCAGGCGGCACCCGCAGGCTGACCCGCGCCCGTACCTTCGCCTGCACGGCGGCCGAGGAACCCACCACCGGCGGGCAGTCGATGCCGAGCACGGTGACCGCGGGACGCGCCCAGAGCTCGTCGGCGACCGAGCCCGTGCCGACGAGGGAGACGCCGTCCAGCACGCCGACGTCGGTGCGGAACTGCTCGGGCGGGTAGTCCACGCCGTCCCACCTCCCGTCCCCGGCCAGCCCCTTGACCGCGGTGTTGCCGTGTTCGTCGCGCAGGCCGTCGAGGATCCTGACGAGCGCGGCCAGCGCGTCGGGCGCCGGGCCGCCGAACATGCCGGAGTGCATCTCGCCCTTGAGCGTGGAGACGGTGACGACGACGTTGGTCAGCCCGCGCAGCGAGGTGGTCGCGGTCGGCAGACCGAGCGCGAAGTTGCCCGTGTCGCAGATCAACAGGGTGTCGGCGGAGAAGAGTTCGGGCTGCAGGGGGACGAGCTGCTCCAGCCCGCCCGTGCCCTGCTCCTCCGAACCCTCCGCCACGAACTTGATGTTCACGGGGAAGTCCCGGCCCTCCGGGCCGCCCAGGGCCCGCAGGGCGGTCAGATGCATGGCGATGTTGCCCTTGCAGTCCGCCGCGCCGCGCCCGAACCAGCGCCCGTCGCGCTCGGTGAGCTCGAACGGCGGTGTCCGCCACGCGTCGTCGTCCAGCGGCGGCTGCACGTCGTAGTGGCAGTACAGCAGCACCGTCGGCGCCCCCTCCGGCCCCGGCGCGTGCCCCACCACCGCGTCCGTGCCGTCCGGCGTCGTCACCCGCCGCATGTCCCGCAGCCCGGCCTCCGTGAAGGACCTGACGAGGAAGTCGGCGGTCTTCGCACACTCCTCGGGCGGGAACTGCCGGGGGTCGGCGACCGACCGCATCGCCACGAGCGCGGTCAGGTCCTCCTTCGCCCGGGGCATCAGGGCCCGGACCCTCTCCCGCAGCGCGGTCTCGGTGGCCTCGGCGGTCATGCGGCAACCCACTTCCCTCGGAGAACGAAAGCCCACTCAGTCAAGCAACACGGGTCGAACACCGCAAAAGATGACTCAAGTGGCCTACGCGGAATGCCGCTCGAAGGGCGCCCGGCGAGCACCCGGACCAGAGTGGACGGCGTACGCCTCCGCCTCCCGCACCTGGAGAACCCCATGGCCCACCTCAACCGACGCGATCTCGGGCTGCTCGTGCTGAGGGTCGGCACCGGCGCCGTCCTCGCCGCGCACGGCACGCAGAAGCTCCTCGGCTGGTTCGGAGGCGGCGGCATCGAGGGCACCTCCAAGGCGATGGAGGCCATGGGCTTCAACCCGCCCCGCGAGAGCGCGATCGCCGCCGGCCTCGGCGAGGCCGGCGGCGGAGTCCTCCTCGCCCTCGGCCTCGCCACCCCGGCGGCCGGCGCCGCCGCGGCCGGCGCCATGGCGGGAGCCGTCGCCGTCCACGCCCCGGCCGGCTTCTTCGCGCAGGCCGGAGGTTACGAGTACCCCGCGTTCCTCGGCTTCACGGCCGCCGCCATCGGCATCACCGGTGCCGGCCGCTACTCCCTGGACCACGCCACCTGTCACGTTCTCGACCGCCCCTGGGTGGTCGCCACCGCCTTCCTCGGCACGGCGATCGCCGCCGCGGCCGTCGTCGGCCGCCGCGCACAGGAGCAGGCCGCCCCCGACCCCGACCCCGAACCGGACCCCGAGCCGAAGTCGGCCTAGGGCCTGTCGTCACAATCCCCTCGTTGCCCGAAGGGCGGCCCTGCGGCGTCTGGTGCGTGCTCTCGGTGTGCCGGGTGGAAGTGCTCGTACTGGGCGTACTCGCGCTTTCGCCCGGTGCGGCGAGAGCGCGTGCCAGGCGTCGCGGGGCAGAGGGGAATGTGACGACAGGCCCTAGTGGGAAGGGACCCGCACGCGTCCGCCGCGCGGGAGGGTTAGGCTCGCCGCACAGGAAGGGACGGGGGCCGCGCATGAAGATCGATCTGACGGACACCAACTCCAGCAAGATCAACAAGGCGATCCTGCGAGGGCGCAGGGAAGTCGGCACACCCGCCGTCGGCGCCGTGCTCACCCTCATCGTCGTCACCGACGAGGAGAACGCCTACGACGCCGTCAAGGCCGCCAACGACGCCTCGCGGGAACACCCTTCCCGCACGCTCGTCGTCATCAAGCGGCACGCCCGTTCGCCGCGCGGCCGGCAGGAGACCCGGCTCGACGCGGAGGTCCGCCTCGGCACCGACGCGGGCTCCGGCGAGACGGTCCTGCTCCGGCTCCACGGCGAACTCGGCGCCCGCGCCGACTCCGTGGTCCTGCCCCTGCTCCTGCCCGACGCGCCGGTCGTCGTCTGGTGGCCCGTCGACGCCCCCGAAGTCCCCTCCCGCGACCCGCTCGGGTCGCTCGCCCAGCGCCGCATCACCGACATGTACGCGGTGGAGGACCCCCTCGCCGCGCTGGAGGCCCGCGCCGCATCCTACGCCCCCGGCGACACGGACCTCGCCTGGACCCGGCTCACCCCGTGGCGCTCCATGCTGGCCGCCGCCCTCGACCAGGCGCCCCTCGCCGTCACGGCCGCCGCCGTCGAGAGCGAGGCGGAGAACCCCAGCGCCGAACTCCTGGCCCGCTGGTTCGAGGTCCGGCTCCGCGTCCCCGTCGACCGGGTCGTCACCGACGGACCCGTCGTCACGGCCGTCCGCATGGACACCGCCGACGGCGAGATCCGCATCGACCGTCCCGAAGGCCCCGTCGCCCGCCTCGCGATCCCCGGTCAGCCCAGCCGTGTCCTCGCCCTCAAGGTCCGCACCACCGCCGAACTCATCGCCGAGGAACTCCGCCGCCTCGACCCGGACGAGGCGTACGCCACCGCCCTCCGCGGGCGCGGCTAGCGGGTGCCTTGCCGATGATGCCGGGCTCGCCGAGGCGCCCCCTAGATACGGAGCATCTCCGTCATGGGTGACTGCGGCGGTATCAGGCCCGGCAGCAGCCAGGGCTGGAAGAGGCTCAGCACGGCGAGGGCGAGGCAGGCGGCCCCGACGACCCAGGAGAAGACGGGGCCCAGCCGCCAGAGCTTCTCCACGAAGATCACGACGGCCACGGCGGCCATCGCCAGGACGTTCATGACCCCGAGCGGGACGAGCACGACCATGAGCCCCCAGCAGCAGCCCACGCAGTACGCGCCGTGGTGCGCCCCGACCCGCAGGTCCCGGGCCCGCGGTCGGAAGCCCGCGTAGCGCACCAGCTGACCCATGGGGCTCCGGCAGTGCCGCAGACAGAGGTCCTTCCACGGGCCGAACTGGTACAGCCCGGCGACCAGGAAGGCCCCGGCGCCGATCCAGCGCCCGGCGCCCGGGTTCCGGTCCACCAGAGCCCCGGTCGCGGCGAGCAGCCCGTAGGCGAACAGGCCGAAGGCCGTCCAGGCCAGCAGGTACCCGGCGGCGAACTGGGCCGTGCGGGCGACCCGCGCGACCGGTGTGGGCGAGCGGCGCCCGATGGCCCGGGTCCAGGTCAGGGCCACCGGGGCCACGGACGGGAACATCATGGCGATCATCATGACCAGCCACAGCAGCAGGAACAGCGGGATGCCCATGCCCATCGTCCCCGGCTCGACCCCCATGTCACGGGCCTGGTCGACCACCAGCACCCAGGCGAGCACGGCGATCGCCGCCATCACCGACCAGGCGAACGCGAGCTGCCGGGCCGACAGGAGGTTCGCCGGACGCAGAGAGGGTGACAGGGCCTTCGGGTCGAGGCGCACACCTCCAGCACATCACGGCGGCCCCGGGCGTGCGCGCGGGAACGCGTGTACGGAGAACGCACCTCTCCCGGGGACTCCCGCGGTGGGACAATGGAGGTGGATACCCGTACGACCCGGGCGTGGGCCGGCGAGGGCTCCCGGGGTTCTGCCGTCCTCCCGCGATCGACGTCCCGGCGCGGTCACGAGGAGGCAGGGAGATGTCCGAGACGACGGCGGCCGTTCCCCGGTGGCACGCGGCGGGCGACTGGTTCGACACCTGCAAGTGCAACGTGCCCTGCCCCTGCTCGTTCGCGCAGCTTCCCACCTACGGCGACTGCGACGGCATCCTCGCCTGGCACGTCCGCGAGGGCCGGTACGGTGACGTGTCCCTGGACGGTCTCAACGTGCTGATGCTGGGCTCGTTCGTCGGCAACATCTGGGCCGACCACACCGACACCTACGCCGCGGTCTTCGTCGACGAACGCGCCGACGGCCCCCAGCGCGAGGCGCTTCAGATGATCTTCGGTGGCCAGGCGGGCAGTTGGCCCGCCGAGATGGTGAGCATGATGGGCGCCGAGATGCGCGGCATGGAGTTCGCCCCCATCCGGATCGAGGTCGCCGACGACCTCGCGAGCTGGCGGGCCGTGGTGCCGGGCCGGGTCGAGGCGAGCGCGGTTGCGCTCACGGGACCGACGACGCCGGACGGCGCGCGCGTCCAGTCGACCAACCTGCCGGGCGCGGAGACCGGACCGGGCCAGGTCGCGACCTGGGGCCGCTCGACAGCGGACCGCGCCGACGCCCACGGCTTCCTCTGGAGCCGCGAAGGCCGGTCCAGCAAGCACATCACCTTCGACTGGACGGGTCCCGACTAGGCCGTCTCTTTCGGATCTTGCCTGACCCGTGCCGCCCGGCACCGCACCTCTCCGATTCATGTACGTGAATGGTGGTGGCCATCTCGCCCTCGCGCACACGGTCCGGGTGCGGCACCCGCTCGGCCTCCCAGGTCAGACACTCCGCGCCGTCCGTGTCACGAGACGGCCGCAACGGCGCTTCCCGTGACATCCTCGGACGAACCGCCCACGCCATGGACCGTCGTGGGCCTCCATTCGTCCTGCGCGGAGGGAATCGATGCTCATCAGCCACACCGTGGGGACGGACGCCCTGCACGTCACCCTCCACCACGACCTGGACGTGACCAACCGGGCCGCCGCCGCGCTCCAGATCCAGGCGCTGGTCCAGGACCACCGCCCCCTCCGGGTCGTCATCGAGCTCCCCGTCGCCGACCCCACCCCCGCCACGCTCAGCGCCCTCGCCCGGGCCCACCGCATGTGCGCCGGCCTCGGCATCCCGCTCTCCCTCGGCGGCGCCAGCCCCCGCACCCGCCGCCTCCTCGACGCCAACAGCATCTGAACGCGACGGAAGCGGCGTCGCGACGGCGGGCGTCGTCGCGACGCCGCTCCGGACCGGGCCGGGCGCCCGGACCGGCCCGGCGGCAGCGTCGGTCAACAGCGCCGTTGGTCCGGAACTATCGTCCGGCAGGCCGGACTTGAGGGGAGCTCGCCTCTCGTGGACGGCTCGGTGCCCGGCGCCGACCGGGACGAGGCCGTCGCTGCCGTACGGAAGGAGGCTGCCGCGGCCGTACGGAACCATGCCGTCGCGGCCTTACGGGCGACGCTCAGCGTCCCGCGAGGATCGTCAGCAGACGGGCCACCTCCGAGGCCACGGCGTCGCGGGCGGGGCCGAGGTACGTGCGGGGGTCGGTGGCGTCGGGTCCGGCGAGGAGCCGCTCTCGCACGGCCCGGGTGAAGAGCCGGTTGAGGTGGGTCGAGATGTTGATCTTCGTCATTCCGGCGGCGACCGCCTTGGCGAGGTTCGCGTCGTCGACCCCCGAGGAGCCGTGCAGGACCAGGGGTATGCCGAGGGAGTCCCGGAGGCGGGCGATCAGGCCGAAGTCGAGGCCGGCGTCCCGGGTCGCCATGGCGTGGGAGCTGCCCACCGCCACGGCCAGCGCGTCGACGGCCGTCGCCTCGGCGAAGGCCCTGGCCTCGGCTGGGTCGGTACGGACGTCGGGTGCGTGGGCGCCGTCCTTGCCGCCGACCTCCCCGAGTTCGGCCTCGACCCGGACGTCGGCGCGGTGGCAGTGCTCGGTGACCTCCCGGGTGGCGGCGACGTTGGCCGCGTAGGAGAGCCGGGAGGCGTCGAACATCACGGAGGTGAAGCCCAGTTCCACCGCCTCGTGGACGAGGGCGACGGTCTCGGCGTGGTCGAGGTGCACCGCGACGGGGACGGCCGCGGCCCGGGCCAGCGCGAGGGACGCGAGGCCGATCGGGGCGAGCGCACCGTGATATCGGGCGGTGTTCTCGCTGATCTGCAGGATGACCGGCAGTCCGGCCTGCTCGGCTCCGGCGACGATCGCCTCGGCGTGCTCGATCTGGACGACGTTGAACGCTCCGACGCCGGAGGCGCCCGCGTAGGCGGGGCCGACGATGTCGTCGGTGGACGTGAGGGGCATGGGGTTCTCCACGAAGGCGATCGCCGAGGAGCCGGTACGGCGTCGGCACGGGTGCTGCGGGCGGAAGTCGGCGGAAGTCGGCGGAAGTCGGCGGAAGGAGGAGAGGCGCGGGCGGCGGCGCCTCTACGCGGAGGGCGGGTCGAGCACCACGGAGCGGGTGAGGTTGCGGGGACGGTCGGGGTCGTAGCCGCGGGCCTCGGCGAGGCGGACGGCCAGCCGCTGGGCGACGATCAGGTCGGCGAGCGGGTCGAGGCCCCCCGGCGCGTCCGTCGAGGCACCCCGGAACAGACCGCCGACACGGGCCACGTCGTCGGCGAGGCCGTGCGGGGCCGGGCCGAACAGCCAGGCGACACGGCCGGGACCGGTGATGCTGATCGGGCCGTGGCGGTACTCCATGGCGGGGTACGCCTCGGTCCAGGCTCCGGCGGCCTCGCGCATCTTCAGCCCCGCTTCGAGGGCGAGGCCGTACGACCATCCCGTACCGAGGAAGGTGATCTGCTCGGCCCCGCACAGGTCGGGTCCCAGCGGTGCGCCGAGGGCGCGCCGGGCGTCCTCGACGGCCCCGGCGACGGGGCGGACGCCCGCGGGCAGCGCGCCCTCGGCCTCCAGGTGTGCACGGAGCAGTACCAGGGCGGTGGTGGCGAAGCGGGTCTGCACCACCGACTCCTCGTCCGCGAAGTCGAGGACGACGACGTGGTCCGCGAGGGTCATGACCGGTGTGGCGGGGTCGGCGGTGAGGGCGGTGGTCGCCACCGCGCCCCTGACCCGGGCCAGCAGGTCGAGGACCTCGGTGGTGGTGCCGGAGCGGGTGAGGGCCACGATCCGGTCGTAGGTGCGGCCGGTGGGGAACTCGGAGGCCGCGAAGGCGTCGGTCTCGCCGTGCCCGCCGCTCTCCCGCAAGCGCGCGTAGGCGTGGGCCATGAACCAGGAGGTGCCGCAGCCGACGACGGCGACGCGCTCTCCGCGCCGGGGCAGCGCGCCGGTGTGGGACGCGACGGAGCCGGCCGCTCGGCTCCATGTGTCGGGCTGGGACGCGATCTCGGCCGAGGTGCGGGACGTTTCGAAGGTGGTCACGGGATTCCTAGCGTTCGGGAAGGGCGGGGGAGAGGCGGGCCGGTCGGGGGGCCTGTGCGGGCGGGGAGGGGCTGTGTGAGCGGGGAGAGGCTCACGCGGTGGGGGTCGGCGCCACCTCCTCGACGGAGACTCCGGCGAGGAACCGGCGGTGGACCGCCGCGTCGACGTCTCCGGCGGCCGGGCAGGGGACCGCGGCGGCCGAGAGCGCCACCGCCTCGCGCAGGAGGTCCGGCCAGGCGGCCCCGTCCCACAGCCCGGCCGCGATCGCGGCCACGCAGGCGTCGCCGGCGCCGGTCGGGTTGCCGGAGAGCCGCTCGGGAGGCGCCGCACGCCAGGCGCCGTCGGGCGTCAGCGCGTACAGGCCGGCCGCCCCGGCGGACACGACGACCGCCCCGGCACCCCGCCCGCGCAACATGGCCGCGCCCTCCGCCAGGTGCTCGCGGCCCGTAGCCGCGGTGATCTCGGGGGCGTTGGGCTTGACCACGTCCGGGCGGGCGGGCAGTGCGCGGAGCAGGGCGGCTCCACCGGTGTCGAGCACGGTGCGCGCCCCGGAGGCCGCGGCCGTGCGGATCAGTTGCGCGTAGGCGTCCTCCGGCAGGCCGGGGGGCGTGCTGCCGCTGAGGACCACCACCCGCACGTCGGCCAGCAGTGACGCGTAGTGGCGCAGGAAGCGCCGCCACTCGGCGGGGGTGACGTCCGGTCCGCTTCCGTTGAAGACGGTCGCGTCGCCGTCGTCGTGGCTGACGACGGCCAGGGTGCGGCGCGAGGCACCGGCCACCTCCAGGAACGCCTCGCGCAGGCCCGCGGCCCGCACTCCGTCCCTGATCAGACGGCCGGTGTCCCCGCCCACGAGGCCGGTGACGACCGGGTCGTGGCCGAGGTGGGCCAGGACGCGGGCGACGTTGACGCCCTTGCCGCCGGCCCGCTCGTGGGCGGCGCCCACGCGGTGGGAGGCACGGGGGCGCAGGCTCTCGACCTCCCAGGTGACGTCGAGGGCCGCGTTGAGGGTGACGGTGAGGATCACGGCGCGGTCGCTCCCGTGCGTACGGCGGTCATGGCGTCGGCTGCCCGCCAGGCGGTGAGTCCCGCTCCCAGGCACCCGGCGCGGTCTCCGAGTTCGGCCCGGACCAGCGTGGGACGGCGCTGGAATCCGAGGCGTTCGTCCAGTCCTGCGCGTACGGGGTCGAGCAGCAGCCGGCCGGCCTCGGCCAAGCCGCCCCCCAGCACGATCAGTTCGGGCCCCAGCAGCGTCGTGGCGGTGGCCAGCGCGTCGGCCAGACCCTCCGTGGCCCGCCGCCACACCGCGCCGGCCACCGGGTCGCCGCGTTCCGTCAGCTCCGCGACGTCGGCCGCGCCGGTCACGGCGCGGCCGCTGCGCGCGCTGTACGCCTCCGCCACCGCGGACGCGGACGCCACGGTCTCCAGGCACCCGGAACCACCGCAGGCGCACCGCCGCCCGGGCGACTCGACCACCACATGGCCCAGTTCCCCCGCGTATCCTCCGGCCAGGACCGGCCTGCCGTCGCTGACGATCGCCGCCGCGACACCGGTCCCGATCGCCACGAAGAGCACGTCCCGGGCACCCCGGGCCGCCCCGAGCGCGCCCTCGGCCAGCCCTCCGGCGCGTACGTCGTGGCCGAGCGTCACCCGCAGTCCGGTACGCGCCTCCAGGAGTCCGGCGAGTGGGAGGTCGCGCCACCCGATGTTGGCCGACCGGACGGCCCGCTCGCGCGCGTCGTCGACGATGCCGGGGACGACCACACCCGCGTGCCGGACCCGCAGCCCGCGCCGGGTGGCCGCCCCGCTCAGTACGAGCAGGGTGTCGGCGACGGCGTCCTCGACCGCTTCGGGCCCGTCGCCGCGGGGAGTCGGCCTGCGCACGCTCTCCAGCGGCCGCATGTCCCGGTCGAAGACCGCCCCCTTCATACCGGTGCCGCCGACGTCGATGCCGAGCACACAGGACCCGGGCGCCTCGTCGAGGGCGGGACCGCGGCCGTGACCTGAGAAGACCGCCTGCGCAGCCGTGCCCGGGGAGTGAGGACCATCCATCAACGTCGAACCATCTCCATGGTGGAATCTGATGTAAAGCAAGGCCATTCGAGCAACTTCGAGCAAGATTGATGAGTGGAGTAAACATCGAAGAGTCCTCTACGTCCAGAGGCAGCGCCCCGAAGGCGCCGGAGAGCGCGGAGAGCGGCCGGACCGGAGGGCCGCGGGAGCCGCACCGATACGATCGAGTCCGCGCACGTCGTCCAGGGCGGCGGATCCGGCCCGTCGGCCCGCCCGGCGGCCGTGCGCACACCGAGGACCGGGGCACAAAGGGGCGCGACGCATGTCCAAGCAGGAGCGGTGGAGCAGGCTGCTGGAGCTGCTCGCGGTGGACGGGGCGCTCGACGTCGAGGAGGCGGCCGTGGCGGTGGCGGTGTCGCCCGCGACCATCCGCCGCGACCTCGACGAGCTGGCCGACCAGAAACTGCTCGTCCGTACGCGCGGAGGCGCCATCGCGCACGGCGTCTCCTATGAACTCCCCCTGCGCTACAAGTCGTCGCGCCAGGTCTCCGAGAAGCAGCGCATCGCCGCCGCCGTGGCCGAACTCCTCCGCGAGGGCGAGGTCGTCGGCCTCAACGGCGGCACCACCACCACCGAGGTGGCCCGTGCCCTGGCGCTCCGGACGACCGGCGGGGCGGCGGAGAACACCTCCGGCCCGACGTTCACCATCGTGACCAACGCCCTGAACATCGCGGGCGAACTGGCCGTCCGCCCCCAGTTCAAGATCGTCCTGACCGGCGGCGTCGCCCGCCCCCAGACCTACGAACTGGTCGGTCCGCTGACCCGCGGAGTCCTCGACGAGGTCGTCCTCGACGTCGCCGTCCTCGGCGTCGACGGCGTCGACCCGGAGCTCGGCGTCATGACCCACCACGAGGACGAGGCCGACATCAGCCGGCTCTTCGCCGAGCGCGCCCGCAAGGTCGTCCTCGCCACCGACTCCTCCAAGATGGGCAAGCGCGCCTTCGCCCGCATCTGCGACCTCGACCGCGTCGACGTCCTCGTCACCGACTCCGGCCTCACCCCCGACATGGCCGCCCGCCTCACCGAGGCCGGCATCGAGGTCGTCAGCGTCTGACCGGCTTGTTGTCTCCGCAGGTCAGAGGTGCTACGCCCCCGCAGTGCGGCGTCGGCGGACCGTCGAGGAGGACGCCGAGCGGCGGCGGCCGCAGGGCAGTGCAGGCCCGGTCCGGACGGGACATTCCCGACGACTCGGAGGAACATCTATTCCTGTGAGGCCGGCACGGCGCGCCACGCCGCCGGTGGACAGGAGACGGCGCACGTCGGCCGGCCGCGAGGAGGCTGCCATGATCGTCGACTGCGCTCACTACCAGGACGGGTGTCGGCAGCACGAGGGCGCGATGCCACTGGAGCAGGCGGCCGCGCACAGCAAGCTGGGCGGGTTCGTGTGGCTGGGCATGTTCGAACCGGCCCCCGAGGAGCTGAGCCGGGTCCGGGAGGTCTTCGGACTGCACGAGCTCGCCGTCGAGGACGCCCGGACGTTCCACCTGCGGCCGAAGGCCGAGCAGTACGAGGACGGCACCGAACTGCTCATCATCCGCACGGCCCGCTACGACGACGAGCGGGAGGAGGTCGACACCGGCGAGATCAGCATCTTCCTCGCCGAACACTTCGTGATCACGGTTCGCCAGGGCATCGCGAGCGAGCTGCACGAAGCCCGGAGCCGGCTCGAAAGCCGCCCCGAGCTGCTGAAGACCGGCAGCGCGTCCACGGTGTGGGCCATCGTCGACCAGGTGGTGGACGGCTACGCGCCGGTCGTCGAGGAGCTCGAACGCGACATCGAGCAGATCGAGGCCACCGTGTTCTCCGGCGCGGTCGCTCCCACCGAACGGATCTACTTCCTGCGCCGCGAGGCCACCGACTTCTACCGCGCCGTCCACCCGCTGCTCGCCGTCCTCGGACGGCGCCTGCAGGCCGGCAAGTCGCCGCCCCTGCTTCAGCCGTACATCCGTGACGTGCACGACCACCTCCTGCTGGTCAACGAGGAGGTCGCCGCCCAACGTGACCTCCTGACCACCGTGCTCGAAGCGAACATCGCGGTCATCTCCGTCGAGCAGAACAAGATCAACCTCCGGCAGAGCGCCACGATGGAGCGGCTCACGATCCTCGCGAGCGTGTTCCTCCCGCTCTCCTTCGTCGTCGGCTTCTTCGGGCAGAACTTCGCCTGGCTGGTCAGCCACATCAGCGGCCTGACGGCCTTCCTCGCCTTCACCCTCACCGGCGTCCTGCTGCCGAGCTCGATGCTCTACCTCTGGCTCCGCCGCCGGCGCGCCCACCCGCCGCAGCCGACACCGGAGGTGACCCACACCGTCGATCGCGGATCAGCGACCCCGGGGGAGTGAGGCCGGGACCGTCGGGGGCCGGCGGACGGGAGCGGAATGCTCGCGCTGGGCGGTGGTGTGCGGCCGCCGTTCCGGCCTCGGGTGCCCGCGAGGAGCGGCACACCAAGGCGAGGTTCAACAGGTCCGGCCTGTACGGGGTATGGCGTACCGTCCGGCAGTCGGTGCACACTGCGCAACGCGCGTAGAAGTGACATGCGGAGGAAACCTTCCGGTCCCCCGCGTGCAACCCGGCGCGCCTAGAACTGCCCTGCCGCCACGGCGTGTTCCTCCCCACGCGACCGGTGCGGCGCGCGAACCGTCCGCAACCGCTCGCGAAAGGCACCTTCGTGCAACTTTGTCGTATACCTGACAGAAGCCGCCGCCGCATCGGCGTGCTCGGCGCAGCCCTCCTGGCCGCCGCCATGACGCTGGCAACGCTCACCACCGCCCCCGTGGCGCGTGCCGCCGCCTCCGTTCCGTCGCAGGGATCGCCGACGCAGCTCGACGTCGGCAACTGGAACGTCGAGTGGTTCGGTGCGCCGGACTTCGGCCCGACCGACGAGGCGCTGCAACAGCAGAACGTCCGCGACGTCATGGCGGGCGCCGACATGGACGTGTGGGGCCTCTCCGAGGTCGTCAGCACCTCGGCGTTCGACACACTCGTGGCCGGAATGCCCGGGTACACCGGGGTCGTGGCCAACGACCCGATCGTGACGAACGGTGCGCAGTACTACTCGGACTTCGGCGACACCGAGCAGAAGGTCGCCCTCGTCTGGCGCGCCGACATGGCCACCCTGGTGAGCGCGAAGGTCATCCTCACCGGCCAGAACAGCAACTTCGCCGGCCGCCCGCCGGTGGAGTTCACGCTGCGCGGCACGTTCGACGGCGTCACCCGCGACCTCGTCTTCATCGTCCTGCACGCGAAGGCCGGGTCCACCCAGGAGGCGTGGAACCTTCGCAACCCCGCGTCGCAGGCGCTCAAGTCCTACCTCGACACGACCTACCCCACACAGAACGTCTTCGTCGTCGGTGACTGGAACGACGACGTGGACACCTCCATCACCTCCCAGAAGGCTTCGCCCTACGCCAATTTCGTGAACGACGCGGCGCGTTACACGTTCCCGACGCGTGCCCTGTCCCTGGCAGGGGTGGCGTCGACGACGAGCTACCCGGACTTCATCGACCACCAGCTCACCACCGACGAGGTGCAGGCGAAGTACGTCGCCGGCTCGGCGACCGCCTTCCAGCCCCAGCCCTATGTCCCGAACTACGCGACGACGACCAGCGACCACTACCCGGTGCTGGCCCGCTACGACTTCGTCATCGGCGGTGGTGGCGGCGGCGGAACCGCCGGTGTCGTCATCAACGAGGTCCTGGCCAACGAACCGGGCAGCAGCACCGACGGCGAGGCGGTGGAGATCGTGAACACCGGCGGCACGGCCGTCAGCATCGCCGGCTGGACCGTCCGGGACGCGTCGGCGGTGCGGCACACGTTCGCGGCCGGGACGACACTGCAGCCCGGCAAGGCGATCACCGTGTTCGGTGCCGGCTCCGCGATCCCCGGCGGCATCGTGGCGGTGGCGGCGACCACCGGCGGCCTCAACCTGTCCAACAGCGGTGACCAGGTCATCCTCCGGGACTCGGCCGGAACGACGGTCCAGTCGATGACCTACACCTCGAGCCAGGCCAACTCCGACGGCGTGTCCCTCAACCGAAGCCCTGACGGCACCGCGACGGGCAGCTGGGTCAAGCACGACACCATCAGCACGCTGACCCGCTCGCCCGGCCGGCGCGCGGACGGAACCGTGTACTGAGCCCCTCGACGAACCGGACGAAGTACCCCTGGCGCCCGAGCCCGCAGGACCCAAGGCCGTCCATGGATCCGGCCCTCCGAGTCGGTCGTGCGCTCGCTCGCCGAGCCGCTCGACATCGAGCTTCCGACCGTCGATCCGACGCTCACCGCCCCCGCGTTCACCGGCCCGTCGACCGCCCGGACGTCGCCGAGGGCCGCCCGCGAGATCGGACACGCGACCCGGACCCCCTGACCCGTACTGCGCAACCGTGCCCCGCCCCTTCCGTCGCGACGGAACCGGCGGGGCACGTCTCTCGGGCACCGGTGCGGCCCACGAGACCGCGGTGGCCGTCGGGTCCGTGGCCTCTCGGGGTCACCCCGGGCGTCAGCCGACCTGGACGCGGGGATGCCGCGTGCCGGCGCGCGCCGACAGGGCCTCGCCGGCGACCTCAGGGGCGGTAGACGAGTTCGATGAGGATGGCCGCGACGAGCAGCCAGGCACCTGCGCCGAGCACCCACACGGCGTCCTGGACGACTCCGAGGAGGCAGACGGGCAGCGCCACGGCGGCGAGGGACAGGGACACACGACGCATGCGGAGGTCCGCGGATGTCCGCGATCTGTTGCGGTCCATGGCACGACCGTAGCCCGGAGGCCCGCTCCCCTGCGCCCCACGGCCGACAGCTTGGCGTCAAGAACCCGTGAAGAGCCCGGTACTCGGCGCAAGGAACGCGCCAGGAGGCGCGGGAACCACGCGGGCCGGGGGACACCCTGAGCGGACCTGAGCACGAAGGAGACCCCCACATGTCCGCTCCGACCACCGAGAACGGGGCCGCGCCCGTCGCCGAGGAGCCCCCGGATACCGGTGCGCGCCACAAGCTGACCGCTGTCACCGGGCTCGCCGCGCTCTCCCTGGACGCGATGGCCTCGGTCGCGTACGGGCCCGAGGCCATCGTCCTCGTTCTCGCGGCGGCCGGCGGTTACGGCCTCGGCTTCACGCTGCCGGTCACGCTGGCCATCGCGGGCCTGCTGGCCGTGCTCGTGGCCTCGTACCGGCAGGTCATCGCCGCCTTCCCGGACGGCGGGGGGTCGTACGCGGTCGCCAGGACGCACCTCGGCCGGCGGACGAGCCTGGTGGCCGCCGGCTCGCTCGTCCTGGACTACGTCCTGAACGTGGCCGTCGCCGTGACGGCCGGTGTCGCCGCCCTCACCTCGGCGGTCCCCGAGCTCCACGGGGACCGCCTGGGGATCTGCCTCGCCGTACTGGTGCTGATCACGGGCGTGAACCTGCGGGGGATCGTCGAGTCGGCGCGTGCCTTCATCGTCCCGACCGCCGTCTTCATCGGCGCGATCCTCGTGCTCATCGTCGTCGGGCTGTTCCGCGACGCCCCCGTCTCCACGGCCGCGTCCGACGGTCACGCCTCCGTCCTCGCCGACAACGCCACCACCGTGGGCGCCCTGCTCCTCCTCAAGGCGTTCGCCTCGGGCTGCTCGGCGCTCACCGGCGTGGAGGCGATAGCGAACGCGGTGCCCTCGTTCCGCGCCCCCGCCGCCCGCCGCGCCATGCGCGCCGAGGTCGCCCTGGGCGCACTGCTCGGCGTGATGCTGATCGGCCTGTCCGTGCTGATCTCCCGCTTCGGTCTCCAGCCGGTCGAGGGCGTCACCGTCCTCGCGCAGCTGGCCGACGCCTCCCTCGGGCACAACTGGGCCTTCTACGTGGTTCAGTTCGCCACGATGGTGCTGCTCGCGCTGTCCGCGAACACCTCCTTCGGCGGGCTGCCCGTCCTCCTGAGACTGCTCGCCCGCGACAACTACCTGCCCCACGTCTTCGGTCTCAAGGCCGACCGCCAGGTCCACCGCCACGGCGTCGTCTGGCTGGCCGTCGTCTCCGCCGGGCTGCTCGTCTTCTCGGGCGGGGACACCAACACCCTCGTCCCGCTCTTCGCGATCGGCGTCTTCGTCGGTTTCACCATCGCCCAGACCGGCATGGTCCTGCACTGGCGCCGCGAGCGCGGACCCCAGTGGATCGGGAAGTCCCTGCTGAACGGCCTCGGCGCCGTCCTGACAGGTGTCTCCGCGCTCGTGGTCACGGCCACCAAGTTCCACGACGGCGCCTGGCTGATCGTGATCGCGCTGCCGCTGCTCGTGGCCCTCTTCGAGACGGTCCACCGGGCGTACGGCCGGATCGGCGAGCGTCTGGGCGTCGGCCGGATTCCGGAGGCTCCGCACCGCGAGCGTTCCCTCGTCCTGGTGCCCGTCTCCTCGCTGACCCGCGTCACCAGCGAGGCGCTGACGGCGGCCGTGTCCCTCGGCGACGAGGTCCGCGCCCTCACGGTCTGCCACCCCGATGCCGAGGACCAGGTGGCCACCGAGGCGCTCGAACGCGACTGGGCGCTGTGGAACCCCGGTGTCCCCCTGGTACGGCTCCCTTCCGAACGCCGCTCCCTCGGCCGGCCCATCACCGCCTACGTGCGCGACCTGGGAGCGACCGAACCCGGCACCCGGGTCACCGTCCTGATCCCGGAGGCCGAGCCCGAGCGCCTGTGGCAGCGCGCCCTGCAGAACCAGCGGGGTGCCGTCGTCGCCCACGCCGTCCGCCGCGACACGGACGCGGTCGTCTGCCGGCTCCGCTTCCGCTGCTGACACCGCCCCCCCCGGGCCGTCAGGGATCCGTAGAAGACCGCTCCGCCCGCTGCCCTCCACGCCGCACCGGGCGGAGCCTTGACGTGTCGGGGGCAGTACGGGGCCGGATCCTCCGAGGTAAATCATGAGGATTCCACTTCGGGACGCCGTCGCCGTCGCCGTCACCGCCGGAGCCGTGGCCCCGTCTGCCGCGGCGCTCGTGCTGCTGCCGCTGCGGACGTCCGTCACGCACACGAACCTCGCGCTGCTGCTCGTCGTCGTGGTGGTCGCCGTGTCCGCCCTCGGCAACCGCCTCGCCGGCGCGCTCGCCGCCCTGTCGGCCGCCGCATGGTCCGACTTCTTCCACACCGAGCCGTACCAGAGCTTCCACGTCCAGGACCGTGCCGACGTCGAGACCGCCGTCCTGCTCCTGGTCGTCGGCTTGATCGTGTCCCAGCCGGCCGCGTACGGGCGAACCATGAAGCGGGTGGCCGTCACGGACGCCACACACCTGGAGCGGCTGCACCGGACGACCCGGCTCGCCCGCTCCCGTACGTCGTCCTCCCGGAGCAGCCCGGCGCAGCCGGCGCCGGCCCGCGCCTCACCGGCCGGGGCGGGGCCGCGGTGCGGTGCGGGTAGAGCATCGCTCCCGCGGTACGAGTAGCCGCACCCGCCCTGCCGCAGGCGCGAAGCCCGGGAGAGTGGCCGGGTTCCGCTTCGGGAGATCGAGAGGCGTAGGGGACGCGTCAAGAGAGCGCTGCGGGGCGTCAGAGGGCCGTCAACGAGAGCCGATCGGTGGCCGAAAGGCGATTTCCTCGTCTTGTCCGAGAATCCGTTCTTCCTTCTTCCTGCATCCGGGAGCTCACGATGGCCGACGTGGCCTTCGTCGTCACCACGGTCGCGGTCTTCGCGCTGGTGGCCTTCATCGCCAAGGGGGTGGCCAAGCTGTGAGTGCCGAGAACATCGTCGGTCTGCTGGTGGCCGCCGCCCTCCTCGTCTATCTCGTCCTCGCCCTCGTCAAGCCGGAGAGGTTCTGAGCACGGATATGAGTCCTGTTCTGGCTGGAGTCCTCCAGCTTCTGGCGTTGATCATCGCGCTCGGCCTGTCGTACCGGCCGCTGGGTGACCACATGGCGAAGGTGTACTCCTCGGAGAAGCACCTGAGGCCGGAGAAGTGGATCTACAAGGCGATCGGCGCGAACCCGTCGGTCGAGATGCGCTGGCCCGCCTACCTGCGCGGGGTGCTCGCCTTCTCCGCGGTGAGCGTCCTCTTCCTCTACCTGCTCCAGCGGGTGCAGGGCTCGCTGCCCGGCTCGCTCGGCTTCGTGTCGATCGACCCGGACCAGGCGTTCAACACCGCCGCGTCCTTCGTCGCGAACACCAACTGGCAGTCGTACTACGGCGAGCAGGCCATGGGCCACGTCGTGCAGACCGGCGGCCTCGCCGTGCAGAACTTCGTCTCGGCCGCCGTCGGCATCGCCGTCGCCGTCGCGCTGGTCCGCGGTTTCGCCCGGTCGCGCACCGGCGAGCTGGGCAACTTCTGGGCCGACCTGGTCCGGGGCACGGTCCGCGTCCTGCTGCCGATCTCGGTGGTCGGCGCCCTCGTCCTGGTGGCGTGCGGCGCGATCCAGAACTTCGCCGGCATCCACGAGGTCGGCCAGTTCATGGGCGGGACGCAGCAGTGGAACGGCGGCGCCGTCGCCTCGCAGGAGGTCATCAAGGAGCTGGGCACGAACGGCGGCGGCTACTTCAACGCCAACTCCGCCCACCCCTTCGAGAACCCCAACGGTCTCTCCAACCTCTTCGAGGTCTACCTGATCCTGGTCATCCCCTTCGCGTTGACGCGGACCTTCGGCCGGATGGTCGGGTCGCTGAAGCAGGGGTACGCGATCCTCGGCACGATGGCCGCTATCTGGGTCGGGTTCACGGCGCTGATGATGTGGACCGAGTTCGCGGGCAAGGGCCCGGCGTTCGAGCTGGCCGGCGGGGCGATGGAGGGCAAGGAGACCCGGTTCGGCATCAGTGCCTCCGCGATCTTCTCGGTGGCCACGACGCTGACGTCGACCGGCGCGGTGAACTCCTTCCACTCGTCGAACACCGGTTTCGGCGGCGGCATCAACCTGCTGGGCATGCAGCTCGGCGAGATCGCGCCCGGCGGTGTCGGCTCCGGCCTCTACGGCATGCTGATCATGGCGATCATCGCGGTGTTCATCGCCGGTCTGATGGTCGGCCGCACCCCGGAGTACCTGGGCAAGAAGATCGGCACCCGCGAGATCAAGTTCGCGGCCTGCTACATCCTCGTCACCCCGGCGCTGGTGCTCTGCTTCACGGCGGCCTCGTTCGTCCTGGACACCCCGGCGCACTCGATGACCAACTCCGGCGCGCACGGATTCTCCGAGATCCTGTACGCGTACACCTCCGGAGCCAACAACAACGGCTCGGCCTTCGCGGGGCTGAACGCGGACACGCAGTGGTTCAACACCACGATCGGCATCGCGATGCTCCTCGGCCGGTTCCTGCCGATGGTGTTCGTCCTCGCCCTGGCCGGCTCGCTGGCCGCGCAGACCCCCGTCCCCGAGACGGCGGGCACGCTTCGCACGGAGAAGCCGCTGTTCACCGGTCTCCTCGTCGGCACCATCATGATCATCACCGGTCTCACCTACTTCCCCGCCCTCGCGCTGGGACCGCTCGCCGAAGGGCTCGCGGCATGACCAACGACCTGAAGAAGCACGAGGACGACATGTCCACCACGACGACCGCCCCCAAGGCGCCCCACGGCGACCCGGCCGGAGGGCACCAGGCCCCGGGGCGGATCGGCGGAGGTCTGTTCGATCCCGGGCAACTGATCAAGTCCTTCCCCGACGCGGTCAGGAAGCTCGACCCGCGCGTGATGATCAAGTCGCCCGTCATGTTCGTGGTCCTCGTCGGCTCGGTGGTCACCACCGTCCTGGCGGTCAGGAACCCGGGCGACTGGTTCGGCTGGGCGATCACCGCCTGGCTGTGGCTGACCACCGTCTTCGCCAACCTGGCGGAGGCGGTCGCGGAAGGCCGGGGCAAGGCGCAGGCGGACACCCTGCGCAAGGCCAAGACCGACACCGTCGCCCGCAGGATCACCGGTACGAACGAGGAGCGGGTCCCGGGCACCGAGCTGACGATCGGTGACCTGGTGGTCTGCGAGGCCGGCGACATCATCCCCGGCGACGGCGACGTCGTCGAGGGCGTCGCCAGCGTCGACGAGTCCGCGATCACCGGCGAGTCCGCTCCGGTGATCCGGGAGTCCGGCGGCGACCGCTGCGCGGTCACCGGCGGTACCAAGGTCCTCTCCGACCGGATCGTCGTCAAGATCACGACGAAGCCCGGCGAGACGTTCATCGACCGGATGATCAGCCTGGTCGAGGGCGCCGCACGGCAGAAGACGCCCAACGAGATCGCGCTCAACATCCTCCTGGCGTCTCTCACGATCGTCTTCCTGCTCGCGGTCGTGACGCTGAAGCCCTTCGCCCTCTACGCCGGTGCCGACAAGCAGACCTCCCTGATCGTCCTCACGGCGCTCCTGGTCTGCCTGATCCCGACGACGATCGGCGCCCTGCTCTCCGCTATCGGCATCGCCGGCATGGACCGGCTCGTGCAGCGCAACGTCCTCGCCATGTCCGGCCGCGCGGTCGAGGCCGCCGGCGACGTGTCGACCCTGCTCCTGGACAAGACCGGCACCATCACGCTGGGCAACCGCCAGGCGGCCGAGTTCGTGCCGGTCAAGGGCACCACCGCGGCCGAGCTGGCGGACGCCGCCCAGCTCTCCTCGCTCGCCGACGAGACGCCCGAAGGCCGTTCCGTCGTGGTTCTCGCCAAGGAGAAGTACGGCCTGCGCGAGCGCCACCAGGGCGAACTGGCACTGGCCACCTGGATCGAGTTCACCGCCCAGACCCGGATGTCCGGCGTCGACGTGGACGGCAGGCAGACCCGTAAGGGAGCGGCCGGTTCGGTCGTCAACTGGGTCCGTGAGCTGGGCGGCGAGGTCGCCGACGACGCCGACGTCCTGGCGAACAGGATCTCCGAAGCCGGCGGCACCCCGTTGCTCGTGGCCGTGAAGGACGACAAGGGCGCCCGCGTCCTCGGCGTCATCCACCTGAAGGACGTCGTGAAGGAGGGCATGCGGGAGCGGTTCGACGAACTGCGCCGCATGGGCATCAAGACGGTCATGATCACGGGTGACAATCCGCTGACCGCGAAGGCCATCGCCGAGGAGGCCGGCGTCGACGACTTCCTCGCCGAGGCCACCCCCGAGGACAAGATGGCCCTCATCAAGCGGGAGCAGGCGGGCGGCAAGCTGGTCGCGATGACCGGCGACGGCACCAACGACGCCCCCGCGCTCGCGCAGGCCGACGTCGGCGTCGCGATGAACACGGGCACGTCGGCCGCGAAGGAGGCCGGCAACATGGTCGACCTCGACTCCAACCCGACCAAGCTCATCGAGATCGTCGAGATCGGCAAGCAGCTCCTCATCACCCGCGGCGCCCTGACGACCTTCTCCATCGCCAACGACGTCGCGAAGTACTTCGCGATCATCCCCGCGATGTTCGCCGTCGCCTACCCGAGCCTCGACAAGCTCAACATCATGGGCCTGGCCTCGCCCGAGTCGGCGATCCTGTCCGCCGTCATCTTCAACGCGCTGATCATCGTGGCCCTCGTGCCGCTCGCCCTCAAGGGCGTGCGCTACCGGCCCTCCAGCGCCGACTCGATGCTCCGCCGCAACCTCGGCATCTACGGACTCGGCGGCCTGATCGCCCCGTTCATCGGCATCAAGATCATCGATCTGCTCCTCTCCCTCATCCCCGGAATCGGCTGACATGAACAACTCGGTAGGAAACACCGGCCGTGTGCTCTGGGCGGGCCTGCGCGCCCTCCTGGTCCTGACCGTGATCTGCGGCGTCCTCTACCCGCTCGCCGTCACAGGGATCGCGCAGGTGGCGTTCCCTGGCCAGGCGAACGGCTCCGAGGTGAAGGCGGACGGGAAGGTCGTCGGGTCCGAGCTCATCGGCCAGACCTACGACCTCCCGCTCAAGGACGGCGAGGAGACGCCGGCCCCGGACCTGAAGTGGTTCCAGCCCCGCCCCTCCAACGGCCTGGGCACCAACAGCGTCAACACCCGGTACTCGATCATCCTCTCCGGAGCCACCAACCGATCCGGCGACAACGAGGACCTGATCACCTGGGTCAAGGACGCCAAGGCGGCCGTCGTCAAGGACAACTCGGTGAACGGCCACACCGTCGATCCGTCGGACGTCCCCGCCGACGCCGTCACCTCCTCCGGCTCCGGCCTGGACCCGCACATCTCCCCGGAGTACGCGCACCTCCAGGTCCACCGGGTCGCCGAGAGGAACCACCTCACCGTCGCCCAGGTCGACCAGCTCGTCGCCGACCACACCGACGACCGCATCCTCGGCTTCATCGGCGAACCCCGCGTCAACGTCCTCCAACTCAACATCGCGCTCGCGGAACTGACCAAGGGCTGACGGCCCCACCGAACCGGCCCGGAAGCCGGCGGACCCGGAAACGCTCCGGCTCCGCCGGCTTCCGCGGCACCACGGGCGACACCCGTCCGGAGACGCCACCGTCACTGCCGTCACCCGGGAGGCGCGGAGGGATTGCCCGTCCGTCGACGTGACGGTGATCACGGAGGCCAAGGCGTGCGCTCTGCGTAGGCTTACCGGGCGCGCGCCGCGGCGGCAGGCCGGGTGTCCCGTCGTCGCCCGAGGACGTGTCGGGAGGGTCGGCAGGTGGTCCGAGATCCCGGAGGACCCGGGGACGCCGGCTCGGAACCGCGTTCGCTGTAGGGTGAGGGAACAGCCCTTGACCTGCAAAAACGCAGGCAGGGAGCCTATGTGCAGGAGTGCCTCGATGATACGAACCATGTTCAAGTCCAAGATCTGACTATTTGGCGTTGCCGCAGGTCAGGGGCATCATGTGCCCCCCTCAGGTCAGCAAACGGTCAGCATGCGTCCGCATGGTGTCCCTGCTCGCTGACCATCGACCTACAGTGCGGCGCCTGAGCATGATTCTTGGGCTGGATCGGATGGTTCGCCACATGGCCCGACAGCTCGCCCGCGGCATGGGTTCCTTCTTCAAGGACTGCGGCTGCGCCAAGCCCACCCGCTGCCCTCACGGAAGCTGAACTCGGTCACGCCGATGGTGGTCGAGCGGTTTCTGGACGAGATGGAGAGCGACGGGGTCGGCCGGGGTAACCAGGTGAACATCTTCCGGGTCCTGAAGACCATTCTGCGGGATGCGTATGCCAAGGGGGCGATGGCGGACGACCCGGTGAAGGGTGTCCAGGAACCGGAATACGCCCGGGGAGCGGTCGCCATTACGTCCCTCGCCTACGTGAAGAAGGCGCTGGCTGTTGCCGACGAGGACCTTGCGTTGGAGATCGTCATGATGGCGGGGTGCGGCCTGCGCAATGGCGAGGCGCGGGCGGTGAACGTCCACAACGTCGTGGCGCAGGACGTGTACCGGGTGCGTGAGCAGATCCATTCCAACACGCACAAGCCGGCGAAGCTGAAGCACCGGAAGGCGGGGGAGTTCCGCGAGGTGCCTCTGCCTCGGTCGGTGCGGGAGGCAATCGAGCGCTACGCGGAGAAGCACGCCACCACGAAGGACGGCTACCTGCTGCGAGGCCCCAGCGGCTGGTACACGGAGCCGATGGAGCGGCGCCGCGTGAAGCGGCTCCTCGAGAACCTCCCGCCGGAGCAGGGTGTGGGGATGTATGGCTTCCGGCACTACTTCGCCTCGAACGCCCTCGGCAATGGCATCCCGATCACCGACGTCGCGGAGTGGATGGGTCACAAGTCCATCGAGGAGACGTACCGGACCTACCGGCATCTGATGCCGGGCAGCATCACCAAGGCCGCCCGGATCCTGGACGCTGGACTTTGGGAAGCAGCCTGAGGAGCGGTAGGGGATGTGCTGCCTTCGATGGCGAGGAGATCTTCTTGAAGTCGTCGCCCTCGTTGCGCTGACCTGCGCAGATCCTTGCGGGAGGCGTGCTGACCTGGGGCTTTGCCCGTTTCGGGGGCTTTCATGATGACGCCGATCTACGCGGCCGATTCTCCCCAGACGCTCCCCAACGGGGCTTCGTTCTCCCCAGATTCTCCCCAGCGGAGGCTGCCTCTTAAGGAGAGTCACCGCTGGTCGGGACCGTGATCCGCGTGCCGTGTCAGGCTACGCGACGTAGTGGCAGTGGGGCAGGTGGCCGCTGTTCGGTCGGCGGTAGATCGCGATCGGGTGCGGCTGCTCGTTCACAGGGAAGGCAACCGACGACGCGGACCAAAGCGCTCCCTGCGACTGGATCTGGCGAATGGAGTCCCTGCGCAGGATGCGAGGTCACGGCGGCGTCCCATGGGTCGGGGCGGATCACAGCCCGGGCAGCGAGACTGTCCTGGCAGTTTCCGGTCGGCAATCCGCCATGCCTTGAGCCGGGCGAAGGCTCGCTCGACGGGGAAGCGGAGTCGGGCATGAGCTTGGTTGACGGCTGCTTGTCTGACGGTGAGAGTCTTCCGAGGTGGCGTTTGAACGGCACCTGGAACGTGCCGCCGGCCCCGGCGTAGGGATTGTCGGCGAGCACGGGGATCCGTAATCTCTCCGTGCCGTCGGGCTTTGGCCGAGTAGTCCCGTTCGTGGTCGCCGACCCGGTAGCACTCGGCGATGGTGCCGTCGACCGGGACGTACTCGGGGCGTGCGCGGCGCAGTGCCTGTGTCAGGGACGGTGCTCTCGAAGCAAGGAGTTTGATCACGCTCTGTGCGTAGGCGTGGGCGGTGCTTTCGCTGATGCGGAACCCTGCGGCGCGCTTCGCGCAGGTCGTGTGCTCGCGCAGGGAGACCAGGGTGATGACGGCGCGTTGTGAGGGCCGCAGTTTGCAGCGGCGGTCACCCTCGCGGGTGACGATCAGCATCGTGACCCACTCCACAAGCGCATGCGGCAGGTCGAGTGCGGCAGGATAGACGGCCAACGAAGCCTCCGGGCGCAGCGGTTGAGACGTCACGCAACTCGAACCACTGCCCGAAGGACCTCGCCTGCTATCCACCTTCGGCCGTCACCCGATCGGTGACCACGCTGAAGATCCTTATTGATCGCGATGCCCGCGCTGATGGCCGCAGAAGGGGAATCGACCTTGTGTCCGTCGGCAGTTGCGCCGTTGCTGGCCCACGCGGGGCCGCTGGACAGCCAGTGTGACGCCTACAGGTTGGCTGTCCAGCGGCGGACGCCTACATCAGCGGGCTTGCGCGCCGAAGCGGGTGCCGACGTTGGGCAGGCCGCCGGTGCCCGGCTTGTACACGGTCACCGGTGCGACTGTTCCGCCGATGATGGTGTTGGACATGGGCAGGGCGTACAGGGCGCCGAGGCCGGGTCCGTAGGGCATGCCGACGTAGAGCTTGGTGCCGGTGTAGTGGATGTTGCGGCCCAGGTACTGGTTGGCGCCCGGGGTCCCGGGGATACCGTCGCCGTCTCCGGCCTCGATCCAGCGGTCGTTCGTGCCGGCTGCTGCTACCAGAGAGAAGGTGTGGATGGCGCCGGCGTTCGCGGTGGTGCCGAGGGCCTCACCGGGGGTGCCGACGGCGAGGCGCATGGTGGCGCCGGTGCTCACGGCACGGGGTGCGGTGTTGACGGCGGTCAGGCTCTCGCCCATGCGGTCGCCGGCTTCGGCGGTGCCGGAGACGTCGTCGTCGGCGGTGCCCTGCCACAGCTGACGCGTCTCGCTCCACGCGCCCGCGGCGGTCACGCGGCCGACCACGACGCGGCCCGCGTCGGCCTTCTGCGTGGCGCCGCCGTCCGTGGACATGGCCTCACCGGGCGAACCGATCGCCAGGATCGACTCGTTGGCGGTGGCCGAGCCCGAGGGGCGGTAGTCGGTCAGGGAGAGCGACCAGGCGAAGTCGTCGTTCGCCTCGGCGCCGCCGGAGACGGTGTCGAGGTCCTGGTCGAGGCCGAACAGCGGCTTGGGGTGACCGTCGGCGTGCAGGGTGTGGCTGAACACCGCGAGGTTGCCTGCGGCGGCGTCGCCACCGATGACCTCATTGGGTGCGCCGATCGCGATGTGGTTGGAGTCGGCGGCCAGAGACGTGCCGAAGCCGTCGTTCGCCTCGGCCGCACCGGGGACGTCGGCCTTGTCCTGGTGGATCGCGACGTTGACGGAGCCGCGCAGGTAGAAGGCTGCACCGGCCTTGGCGACCGTGCCCACCTTCTCGCCGGGCGCCGCGACCACGATGTAGGGCTCGCCCGCGGCGGTGGTGCCGGCCACGACGTTGTCGCCCATCCGGTCGCCCGCCTCGGGCGTGGCGGCCTTGATCGCTCCGTCACCCGCACCCTGCTCGAAGTGGGTGCTCTTCAGCGCGCCGGTGCCCATACCGCCCGGGGCGCCGTAAAGGATGTCGAAGAAGCCCGCGTCGGCGGCGGTGCCCACGTCCTCGAGGGTGGTGCCGACGACGAGGTCCGTGTAGCCGTCCTCGTTCCAGTCGACGGTGTCCATGGAGTCACCGAACCAGTCACCCGGTTCGGCACCCCCCGCCACCCAGTCGAGGTCCTGGTTGATCTCGGCGACGCCCTTGCCTCCGCCGTACACGATCCGCACCAGACCCGCGGTGGTGTCGGTGCCGACCGTGCCGGCCGGGTCGGCGATCGCGATGTCCTCGAGACCGTCACCGTTGAAGTCCACGATCCGGGTGGCACCGACCTTGCCGTCGATCCAGGACTTGAGGTCGTCGACACGGGAGATGACGCCGGCCGTGGAGGTCTGCGCGGGGTCGATGCCGTAGCAACCCCCCTGCGAGGACTGGCTGCTGAGGCCGACGAGTTGGCCGGCGCGTACGACGGGGCCACCTGCGTCGCCCATGCAGGCGGCCGCGCCGTCCTTGCCGGTGACGGTCGCGGAGGTGGCGGCCGCCGAGTCGACGGTGTAGGCGGCGGTGTGCAGCTTGAGCGGTGCCCACTCGGTCTTGTTACGGCCGTAACCGGCGAACTTCAGCTCTTCACCCGCTGCCGGTGCGGACGCGGCGAGCGCCACCGGAGTGACGCCTGTGACCGGCCTGCTTAGGCGGGCCAGGACGACATCACGGTCGGTACGCGGGACGAGTTCGACCACGCGCCGCTCGGCGCCCTGGGTGCCGGACAGATCGGAGCGGCCGATGATCGCGGTGGTGCTCTTCTGCGGGGCTCCGGCCGGGACGGCGAGCGAAGCGGCCGGGTCGGCGGCGAAGCAACTCGCGGCGGTCAGCAGCCACTCGGCGTCCACGAGGACGGCGGAGCAGCCGCGGTCGTGCGGGCCGACGGTGATCTGGGCCGTGTAGGCGTAGGTGGTGTCGGAGTCGGCGACAGGCGTGCCGGTGACTGCGGAGGCGGGTGGGGCGCACAGCGCCAGCGGAGCCGCTATCAGGGCTGCGCCGAGCGTGGCCAGGCGGAGACCTCGGGAGTGCTGCATGAGTTGATTCCTTGCTGCGGGATCCAAGGGGTGAACAGGCTGTCTGACGTTCCTACTTGGAGGTGCGGATCTCGACGAGCATGTGGTCGCGACCCTCGGGGTCGGCACTCTCGCCGACCGCGGTCCAGGTGTTCTTGGCAACGTCGAAGGACTTTTCCTCCGTGCCGACCGTCATGTCGACCTGGGCGCTCTGGTCGACGCTGCCCTTGACGGCGTACACGGCGGGGATCTCAAGCGTCAGCCAGCCGCTGTTCCCAGTGACCTTGAAGCAGATCTTGTCCTTGCTGCGGGCCCAGACTTCGAGCAGTCCGGTCTCACTGGCGCAGTCGGCCAGCACGATGTGCCCGTCGCCCCGCTTCAGGACGATGTTCTTCTCGGCGAGGATCTTGTCCGCGTTCGGGTAGTTGTATTCCTCCACGGCATATCCGGGTGCCGCGTCGGCCACGGGGTCCGTGTTCCCCGCCGGCCGGCCCGCCGACGAAGTCGTCCACAGCACGGCGGCCAGGCCGGCGGTACATGCCGTCGCAATGACGCGAGTGACGAGTTTCATGTGCAGTTCCCTCTTATTACAGATCAGGTGCCTCATCCCCTTCTTCTCTGCATAGCGACGCGCCCCGACCGGGTGCCTCTACGCCGTTTCAGGGAAATGCGAGCAAGTCCTGGAAGCAGCCGGGATGACGACTGCCGATATTTCCGCGCAGGCCGTTTCGGCCCACCTGGCGAGGCGTGCGAATTCATTCAGGCGAGCTGAAGCGGCTTTCTGCGGCGCCTCATTCAAGAGCTCAATCCCTCCACATGTCCAGCAGGGCAAACCGGAAGCAGCTATGCAGGGTTGGCGAATTCGCCCGCTGAAACAGCCAGTTGCACGAAGGTTGTAGGGATGACCGTGAAGGACTTGTGGAAGGTGTGAGGCGTGACCTTCATGGACGTGTGGGCTTTGACGCGCGAATGGAAATTCTATCGGGAGATGTTTGGAGTCGAAATTTCCAATTTGCTGGATGGATCGCGCTTTGCGATCCATCGTGAATGGTGGAGTGGATTCTCCGAGAAAACGGAACAATTGCCACAGATTAAACCGTAGAGCTGCACCTCGCATTGCTAGCCAATTGACGTTTAACCGAATGGATGTTGGGATCATGCTGCCTCGACGCCCGGACAGCATCTGCGCGCTATTTGCGCATCTGTCTCGGCGACGCGGCGGGCGGCACCGTGCCGCGCCATCTGGGCGAGTGCGGGTCGGATAGACACAGTGAGAGTGGAAAGGAGTCGTGATGTCACAGCAATCACGGCGGGTGTTGAGTAGGCGTCAGACGCTGGCCATTTTCACCGGGGTAGCGGCCGGCAGCGTGCTGTCCACCGGTATGTTCGGGACGCGCCCGGCGTACGCGGCGAGCGGTTCGGGTGGCACGCCGGCGGTGCCCGAGGGATCTGGACTTCCGGATACCGATCGCGGCAAGGTGGTCTGGGCGTACCGATCGGGCCGCCGGGCCGTCCGCACCGCGGCGTCTGCGGCGCTGGCGGGATCCGCCGCGGACATAACGGAGTTCCTCGCTCAGAAGGCACCCGTAGCCTGGGCCGAGGACAACAGGTTCGCACTCGCGGAGTCCCTGGCCACAGCGGGCTTGGCGACGCGCAACGCCATCGGTGCGGCGTTGTCCAGCGGGGACGCAGCGGTCGAGACCCTCCTCCAAGGCGGTTTCCAGACTGCCGTGGACGAGGATCTCAGGGTGGCCGTGAGTACGGTCCAGGCCCACGGTGCCAAGGCTGTGAAGCGTGATGCATCCGCCGCGCTGGCGGCCGATTCCCCCTTCGCGTTGCGCGCCTTCCTCAGTGACGGGCGGTTCACCGCGCAGGAGGAGGACGACCGTGTGCAGGTGATGACCATCCTCGCCTCAGCGTCACCACAGGTGGCTGACTACGCGAGTCGGGCCATGAACGACGGGTCGGCCAGGGCCATCCGGTGGTTCCTGGAGACGGGCCAGTACATCGCCCGGGCACGCGACGAGGAATCGGCCACGATCCAGCAGTTGGTCGACACCGTGGGGAAGGAAGCACGCCGCGCCGGTCTGAAGACCGATGAGGCTGTCGAGCTGTCCGAGCAGGCAGTCAAGGCTTCCGAGAAGGCGAAAGCCTCGGCACTGGAAGCCAAGGCCGAGGCATTGGCCGCCGAGCAGGATGTCGCACGCTCGGCCAAGGCGGCGGGGAAGGCCGCGCAGGCGGCCAAGGGCGCGGCCGCGGCCGCGTCGACCGCGGTGGCGGCCTCACGGACGGCACAGTCCGCCGCACAGCGTTCGGTGGCTGCCGCCAATGCCGCTGCCGCGGCAGCGGCATCGGCGGGACGCGCTGCGGCGAATGCGTACCGTGCGGCGATCGCCGCTTCCAAGGACAGGGCGATGGCGGGCGCGGCCACCGCGGCGGCGGACGTGTGCCTGAAGCTGGTGAGCTTCGTGCGCACGGTGGCCGCCAAGGCGGACCTCGCGGCCTTGGCTTCCGACGCGGCGGTGCGGGCGGGCGACGCCGCCCGCAACTCGGCGGTCAACGCGGCCGCCGCCGCCGGCGCGGCGGCCGACGCGGCCGTGGCCTCCGGAGCAGCCAAGTCCGAGGCCGCTGCCGCGAAGCAGGCCGCCGCCGAAGCGGATGCCGCCGCGGCCGTGGCGACCAGGGCGGCGGGCAGGGCGCGGAACCTGGCCGGGCAGGCGGCCGTCGCTGCCCGCACGGCGCGTGACGCGGCCAACAGCGCCGCCGATCACGCCGAGAAGGCCGCGGCATCGGCCAAGGAAGCGGCCGCCCACGCCGGTGAGGCGGTCGACTACGCCAACCGGTCCACGCTGGCTGCCGACGCCGCTGTCGAGGCGGCGAACGCCGCCGCCGCCGCGGTCGCCAAGGCGGGGGATGTCGAAGCGCTGGCCCGCCAGGCCGAGGCCGACAGTCTGGCCGAGGAGACCAGCGAGGCGATCGAGCAGGCACGGCTCGCGGCGAGTGCGGAGTTGAACGAGCTCGAACGGTTCAACCGGGAGCGGACTCAGGAAGCACGCCTCTCCGAAGAGCTCCTGGCACTCATCAGCGCTGCGGAATCAGCGCTGCAGAACGGAACCATCGAGCAGGCCGCGGCGGCCGGGCGCAAGGCGGCGGTCCGCCTCTTGGAGGGCTCGGGGACCTGGACCCGTCAGGCAGCGGAGTACGCGCTGGCCGGTTCGGACCAGGACGTCGTCAACTGGATCTCGACCGACCGCGTCCTCGCGCTGCAGCAGGACAACGTCGAGAACGTCGGGGCGGTCGCCGCGACGTCGACGGAGGCCGTGGCGACGGCGGCCGCGGCGGCTCTGAAGACCGAGGACCACGCCAAGATCAAGGCGTTCCTGGAGACCGGAGCGGTCGAGGCGGGCGCTGAGGACAACCGGGTCGAGGTGGCCAGGATCCTGGCCGACCCCAGCAGCGGCACGAGGGTGCGAAGCGAGGCATCGGCCGCACTGGACGCGGGGACCGCCGAGGCCCTGCACACCTTCCTGTGGGTCGGCCGCGAGGCGGCCGTACGCGAGGATGACCGGGTGGCCGCTTCCGCACTGCTCGCAAGCGGAGGCCCTTACACCAAGGCGGCGGCGCAGATCGCGCTCGAGGGCGACACCTTCATGCTCCGCCAGTTCATCTCAACCACTCAGTACGACCTCGCGCGGATCGACCACGATCGCGCCACGCACATCAGCGCGGTCCGTGCGTCGATCGCACGCGCGGCCAAGATCGCGGCGAATGCGCAGGAGGACGCGGCCCGCGCCTCCGAGGCTGCCGCCCTCGCACGCCAGGCCGCTGACAAAGCGCTCGAGTGGGCCGACCTCGCCAAGGGTTATGCCGCGGATGCGGAGAACTCTGCGCAGGAAGCACGTGACAACGCCGACGCCGCCGAGACGTCCGCGGCCGAAGCGGCGAAGTCCGCCCAGACCGCGAGCAACGCGGCCGCCGCGGCAGTCAAGGCGAGCAGCGTGGCACGCAAGGCCGCGACGCGAGCCGTGCGGTCCGCTGAGATCGCCGCGCGCTACGCCACGGACGCCGCGATCTCGGCAACGGTAGCCCGCAAGCAGGCACTCGAAGCCGGCAAGGACGCCGTCGCCGCCGCGCAGGCCGCAACCCAGGCATACATTCTTGTTGCCCAGGCCGCGGTGCGTGAGGCGATCCAGAAGGCGATCGACAATGCTTCCGTTCCCATCGGCGGCGGGAACGGCCTCCCGGCCGGAGCCGAGAGCTGTCTGACGCCGTTCGGCAAGCCCATCCCGTCCGTAAACGGCAACAACCCGTTTGAGCTGGGGTGGAGCTGGCTCACGGGGGGCGGCGACCGTTCCCAGTGTTTCGGCCCGGACGACGGGTTCACCAAGCTCTACCGCGAGCATCCCTGGACCAGTGAGGCCCTCGGCTACTTTGCTGATCGGGTGCGGGCCGGGAACTACGAGCTGGGTCACACGTACATGTACGACTACAGCCTCGCCGGCTTCCAGGGCCTGAAGTGGCTCAGGGACATCCATGCCACGCAACCAGCAGACGGGCTCCTGACCGGGTACACCGGAAACTTCGCGTACGCGTTCCTGGGCTCACAGCAGATCCGGATGACCCCCATCCGGAAGAACGCGGACGGCAGCGTGGTGTGGCGGTACACGGCGTTCAGCGCGCAGAGCATCGAGTCCGCGACCCGCCCGCCTGTCATCGGGTACCAGGACTGGTACAAGGACACCGCCGGTAAGGCCATCAATGGGTTGATCGACTGGGTCAGCGGCGACTCAGGGCCGGGGTCGACCATGACCATGGTCATCGAGTTCAACGTGACGCTGGGGCCGTAGTGGGCAAGCTGACGAGTGGACGTTGGTTCGCCGCTGCCCTGGCCGCTTCCGCGGTACTCATCGCAGGCTGCACGGCTCAGGCCGACGCCGAAGACCTGCCCGGTCTGTACCGCAACAAGGAGACCGGCGGCGAGATCCGGCTTGATTCCAACGGCACATTCACTGCCACTCATCTGTCGACAGACGCGCACACCGACCCCGCCGATTTCCACGGCCAATGGGAGTTCGTCGACAGCAGCGGCAGCGACTTCGTCTACCTGGACATCGATGGGCGTGGCATCGGTGAGGTCTCCGGTGTCCAGCTCTACGCGCGCGGCGGAGGAAAGGTAGCGTTCAGCACTCCGGATGGGGCGTGGTCCCTGGTGCTCACCAAGAGCACTGAGACTTAGGGGCCGTGTCTCAACCGGTCATGGAACGTATGGGTCGAACAGGGATCCCGGCCGGGTGATCTTCCGGTGGTGCGCGCATGAAGGCAGGGCCTCTCGGTAGCTCAGTGGTTGTTGAAGCCAAGAGCTGTTCCAGGAGGCCCTGAGCCTTTCCAACCTCACGCTGATGCGTGGTGAAGGACGACGACGGCCTTCACGATGTTGGTGGTGCGGTCAGGACAGCAGCAGAGTTTTCGCAGTGGACGCCGGCACTTGAGCGTGGCCATGGCCTGGTCGCCGGCACAGCAGATCTTGGCGTGGGTGGTGTTGTGCCGACGCTGCCATCGCTTGAGGCGACGGCCCCGGAACGGGACGCGAACACACCGGCCGGCACCCTGATAGGTCTTGTCCGCCCGGCACTTGATGTCGGCATCGGCAAGGGCGTCGACGATGCCGTGCGTCCGGGCGGCGGCGAGGTCGTGGGTGGAGCCGGGCAGCGAGGGTGAGGCTCACAGCAGCCTGCCGTGCGGGTCGGTGAGGACCTGGACGTTCATGCCGTGACGCTTGTGCTTCCCGGAGTAGTACGGGCGGGTCGGCGGCGACGCGGTCGATCGGCAGCAGCGTGCCGTCCAGGATCACGAACGCCAGACCGCGCGCGCCTGTACGGCGCTGGCGGGGCTGGGCGCCTGCGCGGCCAGGATGCCGATGACCCCCGGGCTGTTGATCGAGATGTCTGACGTCTCAATGACGTTGCTCGGGGGCCTCGTTGGTCAGGCGAGCATGCCCATCAGCACGGATCGTGCGACTCGGCCAGGCGCCAGCCGAACCGGGGGTGCCGGGTAGGGGGCCGGCAGGTACAGATGGCGCTGTGCAGAGATGTAGGAGACCAGTCGGTGGGCGAAGTCCGCGTACGCGCCGTCATAGCGGGCACCGGCCGGGCTGTTGCGCTCTCCGCACAGCCCTCGGAACCACGTACCGCCCTTCAGGGCACGGCCGTAGCTGCGCGTGTTGTTGTGCACTCGCAGTGGAGCGCAGACCACCTCGCGGCGATTGCCGGCCTTCTGTGGAGGAACGTGCGCTTTGGTCATCTTGCGGTAGTCGCCGCAAAGCCCGCAGCGACGTGGACCGTTGCTCCGCAGATCAAGTCCCAGCGTTCCAGGGGGCCGCTTGTCCGACATGTTCGGATGGTAGGAGAAGCAGCGGATTTCCGTGCTGGTTTATCGCTGAGTCTCCGCAGTCCCGGCATGTAGGGAGGACTCCTGTCGCCGACCAGCGCGATGCTGGCCGGTGGAGCCGTCCAGAGCTCGATCATGCTCCTGGGCCCACCCTCGCGCATTCGTCGCGAGGGCAGGCCCAGGAGCATCGAGCACTGCGGGACGGGCGTGTGTTCAGGCCGCTGCTGCGGAAGGCTCGCAGGTGCTCGGCAGGTCGATGCGGACCGTCCGGTCGCAGAGTCGTTCCACCTGTGCCGGGTCGTGAGAGACGAGCAGGACGGTCCGGTTGCCCCGCAGCGCGGCCACGGACTCCTCGACGGTGTCGCGGCTCCGCTCGTCCAGGGCGCTGGTCGGCTCGTCGAGGAGGAGGGCTGCCGGTTCGAGAGCCAGGGCGCGTGCCAGGCAGAGCCGTTGGCGCTGGCCGTTGGAGAGGGTCTGGGCCGGTGTGCCCAGCCGGTCGGCGACCTCGCTCCACAGGCCCGCCTCGCGCAGCGCCTGCTCGACGCGGTCGTGCAGCTCCGTCCGAGACGCCCGGACCAGGTGACGGAGGCCGAAGAGGGCGTTGTCAAGGATGCTGCCGCCGAAGACCACGGGGGTCTGCGGCACCAGGACGACGGTGCTGCGTAGGTCGGCGTCGCCCTTGCCGTACCGTACCGGGCGTCCGAGGACGTGCACCTCGCCCTGACGGCGGAGCCCATGGGGCAGCAGGTCGACCAGGGCCCGTAGCACGGTGGACTTGCCGGCACCGGAGGGGCCGCACAGGCCGGTGGTGGATCCGGAGGCCAGCTCGAAGGTGACCGGTCCTACCAGGCGCTTCGTGCCGTCGAAGATCTGAAGGTCGCGGACGGCTATGACGGATTGTTCGAGGGTGCCGGCCGTGGTCGCGAGGCCGGTCGTCACGTGGTCCATCGTCGTGCTCCTTCGTAGCGGTTGCGCAGGAGGACCGCCAGGCTGAGGAGGCCCGCGGTGATCAGGACCAGGACGAGGGCACTGCCCCACGCCTGGGCGATCGCCTCGGGTGCGCCCGAGTCCTGCGACAGGGTGAAGATGTGCGTGGGCAGGGCCTGGACCGGAGCGTTGACGATGCCGGTCGGGAAGGCGGGTGCCCCGAAGAACACTGTGGCGGTGAAGATCAGGGGCGCCGTCTCTCCTGCCGCGCGGGCCAGCCCGAGCAGAAGGCCGGTGAGCGTGGCCGGCCAGGTGTACGGGATGACCACTGAGCGGACGTACTGGGAGCGGGTGAGGCCCAGGGCGAGCGCTGCCTCGGTGATCTCCGCGGGCATGCTGCGGATCCGGCCCGCGGTGGTGAGGGCAATGACCGGGATCACGACGGGTACCAGGACCACGGCGCCCGCCAGCCAGGAACGGCCCCAACCCATGGTCGTGCAGAAGAGGACGTACCCCGCGAGGCCCAGCAGGATGGTCGGTGTCCCGCCGATCGCCACGGTCAGGGTCTCCAGTACGCGGGCGGTTCTCGCGGAGGCCCGCGTGCCGATCACGATGCCCGCTCCGTAGCCGAGCGGCAATGCGATCAGCGCGGTTGTCGCAAGCAGCAGGAGAGTGCCGAGGATCTGGTCGCGTATGCCGCCCCCCGCCGCGCCTTCGGAGGGCGTGAACCAGAAGACGGGGTTGAGCGCGGCGCCGCCGCGGGCCAGCAGGATGCCGAGCATGCCGACGAGGAGAGTCCCCGGCAGCAGCAGGGCCCCGAGCCGGACGACGGTGGTGATCCGGTCCTTCGGAGTGCGCAGCCACGCAGAGGATCGCCGGACGCGTGGAGCGCGCGGGACCCGTCCCGTTGAGCCGCGGGTGCCCCACACGGTGGCGACGGCGACCAGCGCCAACAGGATGAGGCCCAGCCCGCACAGGGCCGCGAAATACGGGCCGGAGGTGCCCGCGAGCATCGGCTCCGGGCCGGCCAGCTTGGTGGTGAGGGTCTGGCCTGGGCGCACGAGGAAGGAGAAGACGTCCCCGAGGGACTCGGGCAGCCGGTCGTCGGCGCGGCCGATGACCATGAAGACGGCGATGGCCTCGCCCAGTGCCCGGGCCAGCCCGAGGAGAACGCCGGCCCGCATGCCGGGACGGGCCTGGGGCAGAACGGCTGACCGGACGACTTCGCGGCGGGTCAGGCCGAGGGAGTAGGCGGCCTCGCGGTACCGGCCGGGTACGGCGGCCAGGGCGTCCACGCTGACCGCCACGATCGTCGGCATGATCATCACGGCGAGCACGATGCCGGCGGCCAGCAGGCTGTCTCCGCCCGGCACGTCGCCGAGGGCCGCCACGAACGGCCGGATCACCATGATGCCGATCAGGCCGTAGACGATCGAGGGGACCGCTGCCAGGAGTTCGATGCTCAGGCGCAGCGGCCTGGCGAGGCGGGGCGGCAGGTACTCGGACAGCGCGATGGCCGCCGCCCAGCCGACCGGGACGGCGAGCACCAGTGCCAGGACGCACACGACCGCCGATCCGTAGATCATGGCCAGGCCGCCGAAGGCGAGGTTTCCAGGACTCCAGGTGGACGAGGTGAGCAGTGCCGTCCAGTCGACGGTTCCGCTCGCGATGCCCATGACCAGGTAGCCGAGCAGGACCGTGAGGGTGAGCAGCACGGACAGGATGCCGCTGTAGGCCCAACTCCAGACCCATCTCGCCCGGCTGCCGCGGCCGCTCCCGGGGGAGGGCCGCGGCACGGCGGGTCCGGGCGCCTGGGTGGGGCGCTCCAGAGTGAGACCCATGATCAGAGGCCCATCTGCTCGCGCGTGAGGTAGCCGTGCTGGGGCAGCAGCTTCTGGCCCTCGGGCGAGAGGATGTAGTCGATGTACTGCTTGACGGTGCCCTTCGGCTCACCGTTCGTGATCATGAACAGCGGACGGGTCATCGGGTACTTGCCGGAGGCCACGTTGGCCAGCGTGGGGGCGACGCCCTCCAGGGGCACGGCGACGAGGTCGGGGTGACCGTCGATGAAGCCCGTCGACAGCGGGGCGATGGAACCCCTGGTGGACTTCAGCTTGTTGCGGGTCTCCAGGTTGCCACCCACGATGGCGTAGTTCGCGGACTTGGGCGGGGCCGGCGCCTCGCCCTTGCCGTAGATGAACTTGTCGAGCACCTCGCGGGTGCCGCGGCCGGGTTCCTTGTCGTACACGAAGACCTGGAGGTCGGGGCCGCCGACCTCCTTCCAGTTGGTGATCTTGCCCTCGAAAAGGCCCGCGACCTGAGCCTTGGTCAGGCCCTTGACCCCACCGTCCGCCACTTCCTTGGTGATGATGACGCCGACGGCGTCCGCGCCGATCTGCGTGGGGACGAAGTGCGTTTCGGGGTAAGCCTTCTGGTCCTTCTCGGACAGGGGCTTGGAGCTGAGGGCGATGTTGATCTGGCCGGTGCCGAGCTGGGAGATTCCGCCGGCTGAGCCGCCCTGGGTGGCGACGGTGATGTTCAGGCCCTTGGCCTTCAGCGCCTCGGCGGCATCGGACGCCACCGGGGCGACGGTGGTGGAGCCGCTGGCCTGGATGGCGTCCGAGCCGGCCTGCGCGGAGCCGGCACAGCCGGTCAGGACTGCGGGCAGCAGGAGGGCGGCGGAGACGACGGAGGCGCCCTGGAGGACCCGCCGTCCGGTGAGGCGCGCTGCTCTGTTGCGGGTTTCAGTGGACATGAAAGACATGGCGGTGCCTTTGCGGTGATGGAAGGGACGGTGATCGTGGAGTGCCGGGCACGCCGCTGCCGCGTGGACGAGGCGGGGCGCCGGGCGATCCCGCGGGAGCGCCGGAAGGGTGGTCCGGTGGGCAGAGGGTCAGCCGATGAGGGCTTTCGAGGGCCCGCAGTCGAATGCCCTGGAGGCCGTTCCCGCGTACGTTGAAGTCGTGAGGGATCGTCAGGAGTTGCCGTGAAGTGCTCACGCGTCTGAACGATCGGTGCTGGGCCCACTCCCCTTTGAAGGGCCTGGAACATCAAGGTGTCGGTAGTCGTTCGCCCGCTGACCCCGGGTGCGAACCGTGATGCCGTGGCCGAACGCTACCGCCTCGGACTCGCCCTGGCGAGATCTAGCGGGCCTAAATCATCGATGATCAGCGATTGAATTTGAGTCACGCGCCGCGTTGGCACGTGAGTTTCCTGCGGTCGGCCACGAATTTCGAAGTCCTGACGGTCGCCGGTCGAGATCTTGGCTCTGGATGGCTTCAAGCTGTGTGAACAACAGGATTCGGATGAGTGACCTCTCTTCGCAAGCAGCCACAGAGGAGGGCGAATCGGGGCAGCCGGCTCCTGTGGCAACGAGCGCCCGCGGGGATGGGCTTCCAGTCATTCATCGATCTATTGACATACATCGCTCAACGCTGGCAGGGTTCCGGCCGTCGGTCGACAGCGTCGTTACCGACCAGGGCTCTGACCCGGCCCCATCTCGATCCGTCACGCACCTTGATCACTCCCTGGGGGGAAGTGTGAGTAGTCCCCGTGTTCTGGTTGCCTCCGCGTTCGAAGCGGAGCTCCAGCCCCTGACGTCCGCGTGTGCGGCCGCCGCTCTCCAGCAGCACGGCGCCGACGTGGTCGGCTGGGACGCGCACCTGCTTCCCGACGCCATGCCGGAAGGCCCCTTCGACCTCACCCTCGTCTCGGTCCAGCAGTTCGAGGGCCTCGAGCGGGGGATCGCCCTCGCACGCCGAGTCTCGGAGGCGTACGGCACCACGGTCGTGACCTTCGGCCAGTACGCGCAGATGAACCACCGGGAATTCCTCGACGTCGCCGACGGCATCATCATGGAGGAGCCCGAGCTCATCAGCGCGGAGCTCGCCCAGCTCGCCGCCGGCACGCTGACACTCGACGCGGTGCCCGCCCTGATGACGCGGGGCGGCATGCGACCCAAGCCCCCGCGCCGGCGCATCTCGGTCACCAAGCCTGCCCGGGACCTGTTCCCCTCCCTCGTCCACTACCCGGCGCATCACTCGCCGTTCGGCCTGATGGGCAACATCGAGGCATCCCGCGGCTGTCACCACAAGTGCACCTACTGCTCCGTCTACGGCGCGTACGACGGCGGTGTTGCCGCCTACGACGCCGACAGTGTCCTGGCTGACGCCCTGCAGCTGGCGGAGGAAGGCGTCCGGCACTTCTGTTTCATCGACGCCGAGTTCTTCAACTCCCGCACCATCGGCATCGGTGTGGTCGAGCGACTCGTCGAGGCCATCGGCCCCATCACGTTCGAGTTCACCACCCGCGTCGACCACGTCCTCGACTACACCAAGGAACTGGAGAAGCTCGTCTCGCTCGGGCTGCGCCGTGTCACCTGCGCCCTCGAGTTCCCCTCGAACCGCATCCTGCGCATCTTCGACAAGCACATCGACGTCGATCACATGCGCGAGGCGGTGGACGAGGCCGAGCGGATCGGGTTCGAGCTGTACCCGACATTCATCCCGTTCACCCCGTGGATCGAGTACGAGGAGCTCCTCGGCTTCGAGGACTGGCTGGTCGAGACGGGCCTCGCCCGCGTCACCGACCCCACCGCCCTGCAGACCCGCCTGCTGCTGTTCAAGGGTTCCCCGCTGCTCTCCTCGCCCTGGATGGAGGACATCGCCACCGTCGACCGCGGCTTCTGGGTGGAGTGGACCCACCCCGACAAGCGGGTCGAGGAGCTCTGGCAGGAGCGTCGCACCGACGCCGAGGACGCGGGCAAGATCCGCTGCTGCGTGAAGTGCTGACCCACCCGCTCACAAGAAAAGGACACTGACATGGGTGGATCACCCCGCGTCGTCATCTCCACCGGCCAGGCTCTCCCGGACATGGACTGGGCCGGCGAGCTCGCCGGCCTCACCGACTCGTGGCCGTACCTCGGTCCCACCTGGCTGCGTGCCACCGAGAAGGTGCTCCCCGACATCCAGCCCTGGCACACCCTCGCCCACCGCGCCCGTGGCGAGCTGGCACTCCTCCCCGGGTACATCCTCACGACGCCGCCGGTCGTCGACCACGAGCCGCGCACCTACCTCGGATGGCAGGCCCCCTCCGGCGAGGAGGTGTGCTGCGGCGCGGAGACCGATGCGGCGCGCAGCGCCGAGGTCGACGCGCTGGGAACCGAGCCCTTCTTCCCGACGCTGCTGCTCGGTTCCCCGCTGGGCTACCGCACCGAGGTCGCCTACAACTTCTGGACCCCCACGCTGATGGGGTCCATCGTCGACAAGCTCGTGCCCGCCGCCTTCGAGGCCGGCATCCGATGCATCGTCGCCCCCTGGATTCCGAGCAGGCGTGGCAACGACGCCCTCGTCGACGCCCTCGATGCCGCCGGCGCGTCCACCACCTTCTGGGGTTACGAGGACTTCATGAGCCTCGACGCACCGAACTGGGAAGGGCACCTCGCCGCCCTGCCGTTGAAGAAGCGCCAGCGCATCAAGGGCGACGTCCGCCGCGCCGAGGCCGCCGGAGTGACCATCGAGCGTGTCGACGGCACCGACATCCGCCCGTACGTCGCCCGCATCGCCGAACTCACCTGCCTCAACCGGGAGAAGAACGGCGCCGGCGAGGAACCCGAGCACATCGTCGGGATTCTCTCCGCGCTCATCGACGAGGGCGCGGACGTCCGCGCCTACCTCGGCTACAAGGACGGCGCCCTGGTCGCCACCTGCGTCACCATCCGCAAGAACCACCGCCTGTTCCCGAAGTGGGCCGGCTTCGACTACGCCGCGATCGGCGAGCGCAGCGGCATCTACTTCGCCCTCGTCCTCGACGCGCCCGTCCGCGACGCCTACGCCGAGGGGCTGCGCACCGTCGAGTTCGGCGCCGGAGCCCACCAGGCGAAGGCGCTGCGCGGATGCACCCCGCGCGAAGTGCGTACCTCGATGCTGCTCTCCGACCCGGCACTGCGGCCGCAGGCGAGTGCCTGGCTCGACGCCTTCGGCAGGAGCAGGCGCGTCGCGTTCGGCGCCGCGTCCCCCGCTCCGGCCCAGCCCGTGAACCTGCCTCTCCTGGGCGGCTCCGGCGACAGCTGCTGCGGCTGACCCCGCCCGGCTCCACGACAAGGACGAGAAGGACCACATGATCACCTTCATCCCCCTGACCGGATTCCTCGGGGCGGGCAAGACCACGACCATGACCGCCGCCGCGCTCGCGCTCCAGGAGCAGGGCCGCAAGGTCGCCGTCATCACCAACGACCAGGGCGTCGAACTGGTCGACACGAAGCTGGTGCGCAGCAAGCTCGACAGCGTCGCCGAGGTCACGGGCGGCTGCTTCTGCTGCAAGTTCGAGGACCTCGTCGAGGCGATCGTCGCGCTCGTCGCCTCCGACAGCGTCGACACCGTGATCGCCGAAGCCGTCGGCAGCTGCACGGACCTCCAGGCCACCGTCGTACGGCCGCTGCGCCAGTACTACGGCGACGACATGGTCGTCGCCCCGCTGACCACGGTGGTCGACCCGCTTCGGCACCTGGCCTTCGCCCGCGCCGCCGAGCGGGGTGAGCCGGAGTCGGACCTGTCGTACCTCTTCCGCCAGCAGGTCACCGAAGCCGACGTCATCGCCGTGAACAAGCTGGACACCATCAAGGCGGACCGGGCCGAGGAACTGCTCGCCTCGCTCCGTACGAGCAACCCGAAGGCGACCGTCGTCGGCTACTCGGCCACCACCGGCGCCCACCTGGAGACGCTGCTCGACGCGTGGCAGGCGCCGGCGACGAACGAGGACGTCGTCCTCGACATCGACTACGACCGGTACGCGGCCGCCGAAGCCCAGCTCGCCTGGATGAACCAGGAGCTCGACCTCACCGCAGCGGGAGACGGTTTCGACGCGACCGCCTGGGCCCGCACCGTCCTCCAAGAGCTGTCCGCCTGGGCCGCGGAGCACGACGCCGTGATCGGCCACGCCAAGATCACCGTGGAGACGTCCGACGGCGACTTCGCCAAGCTCAGCCTCACCGAGTCCGGCGCGCAGCCCACCCTCGACCGCGCCGCCGTCGCGGACGCGCCGGCCGGTCGGGCCGTCGTCAACGCCCGGGTCGCCTGCGAGCCCGACGCCCTGGACGCGGCCGTCACCGAGGCCGTCAAGGCCGCCGACCTGGCCACCGCCGTCACCTCCTCGGCGACCACCCCGGTGTCGTTCAAGCCCTCCTACCCGCGCCCCGTGCATCGCCTCGCCCCCGCCGGCGCCTGACCGAGAAGGACCACCCGCCATGAGCGACACCACCACCGCCGGCAGCCTGCAGGAAGAGGTCCGGGAGTACTACCGGGCCAAGGCCGCCGAAGCCGAGACCAGCGGCGCCTGCTGCTCGCCCGACCCGCAGACCTTCGGCCCCGCCGCGTATGACGAGATCGGCCCCGGTACCGCCCCGGACGCCGCCCTCCTCGCCAGCCTCGGCTGCGGAAACCCGAGCGCCGTCGCCGAACTGCGCGAGGGCGAGACGGTCCTCGACCTCGGCTCCGGCGGCGGACTGGACGTCATCCTCAGCGCCCGGCGCGTCGGCCCGGACGGCCGCGTCTTCGGCCTGGACTTCCTGGAGGAGATGCTCGCGCTCGCCGCCCGCAACGTGGCCGACGCCGAAATCGACAACGTCGTCCTCCTCAAGGGAACGATCGAGTCCATCCCGCTGCCCGCCGACACCGTCGACGTGATCATCTCCAACTGTGTGATCAACCTGTCGCTGAACAAGCCCGCCGTCTTCGCCGAGATGGCCCGCGTCCTCACCCCGGGCGGCCGCCTCGGCATCAGCGATGTCGTCGCCGAGGACCGGCTCAGCCCCGAGGAGCGAGCCGAACGCGGCGGGCACAGCCAGTGCATCGCCGGCGCCCTCTCGGTCGCCGAGTACAAGGAACTCCTCGGCGCGGTCGGCCTGAAGGACGCGGAGGTCGTGTTCACCCAGGAGGCGGCCGACGGCCTCCACGCCGCGATCATCCGCGCTCACAAGCCGGCGGACGGCACCCCCGCCGCAGTCGACTGTGCTCCGGGCGGCTCCTGCTGCTGACCGCGTCGTCACACCGGGGCCGTGGCCGGAGCCGAAGCTCCGGCCACGGCCTCTGATCGCACGGCCGGTCCGCCGCTCTCCGCTCTCCGAGCGGTGGCGGTGATCCTCCTGGTCCGCTAAGGATGCCCATGTCCGAAACGTCGCTCGACCGGGAGACCGTCGAGGAGTACGCCCGCTGGTTCCGAGCCCTGGCAGACCCCACGCGCATCCGCATCATGCGGTTTCTGAGCGGTCGGCCGGGGCCCGTGCCGGTGGGGGAGATCGTCGATCATCTTCGGCTCAACCAGTCGACCGTCTCGCACCACCTGAAGATCCTCCACACCGTCCGCTTCCTCACCAGGCGCCGTGCCGGTGCCAGCATGCGGTACGCCATCAACCCCCGCTGCATCACCGAGTTTCCCAGCGCAGCCGACATCCTCATCGGGGCCCCGGTCCACTCCTGTCGGGAACCGGGATCCGGTTGAAGGCATCTCGGTCGCTGACGTGAGAGCACTTCAGCCGGCAACGAGTCTCGTTGCCGGCTCCTCGTGCTTGCTCGTGCCTGTGGATCAGGGGAAGACCGGCCGGAGCGCGGTGCGCCCTGCCGACCGGGGAGAGGGCCAGCTCCTGCCCGTCAGGTCCGCCAACGTGACGGGCAGGAGCTGGTGTTCATGGGGGAGGCGAAGGGAGAGCCTCGGTGCCGGCTCAGGCGGTGACGGCGAGGCTCGCGGCGGCCTTGCTCCTGTCGGCCAGGTCGGCGAGGTAACGCTCGGCGTCGAGTGCGGCCCGGCAGCCGGAGCCTGCCGCGGTGATGGCCTGCCGGTAGGTGTGGTCGACGACGTCGCCGGCAGCGAAGACGCCAGGCACGTTCGTGCGAGTGGAGGGCGACTCCACGGTGATGTAGCCCTCGTCGTCGAGGTCGATCTGGCCGGTGAAGAGTTCCGTGCGAGGGTCGTGGCCGATCGCGATGAACAGCCCTGTGGCGTCGAGGTCGCGGGTCCTGCCGGTGAAGGTGTCGCGCAGGACGACGCCGGCGAGCATGCCGTTCTCGGACGTGATCTCGGCGATCTCACTGTCGAAGGCGAAGGAGATCTTGTCGTCCGCGAAGGCGCGGTTCTGCATGACCTGGGAGGCGCGCAGGGTCGAGCGCCGGTGGACGACGGTCACGGAGCGGGCGAAGCGGGTGAGGAAGGTGGCTTCCTCCATGGCGGTGTCCCCTCCGCCGACCACGACGATGTCGCGGTCACGGAAGAAGAAGCCGTCGCAGGTGGCGCACCACGAGACACCGCGGCCCGAGAGTTCGTCCTCGTTCGGCAGGCCGAGCTTGCGGTAGCCGGAGCCGGTCGCGATGATCACGGCCTTGGCGCGGTGGGTCGTGCCCTCGCTGTCGGTGACTTCCTTGATGTCGCCGGTCAGGTCGACGGAGACGATGTCGTCATCGATCATCTCGGCGCCGAAGCGCTCGGCCTGGGCCCGCATGTCGTCCATGAGGTCGGGGCCTTCGATGCCGGTGGGGAAGCCGGGGAAGTTCTCGACCTCGGTCGTCGTGGTCAGGGACCCGCCGACGAAGATCGAACTGCCGAAGAGCAGGGGCTTGAGCTGGGCTCGGGCGGTGTAGAGGGCGGCGGTGTATCCGGCGGGGCCGGAGCCTATGACGATGACCTCACGGACGTCGCCCCCGGTCGCTGCGTTCGAGTCGGTCAAGGGAGTCACGCCTCCTGCTTCGCGTCGATCTCGGCGATGAGCTCCTCGACGAGGACCTTGATCTCATCCCGGATGGGGCGGACAGCCTCGACGCCCTGGCCGGCCGGGTCCTCCAGGGCCCAGTCGAGGTACTTCTTGCCGGGGAAGATCGGGCAGGCGTCTCCGCAGCCCATGGTGATGACGTAGTCGGAAGCCTGGACGGCCTCGCTGGTGAGCACCTTCGGCTTCTGGTCGGAGATGTCGACGCCGGCCTCGGCCATGGCCTCGACGGCGGCCGGGTTGACCTGGTCACCCGGGATCGAACCGGCGGAGCGGACTTCGACGCGGTCGCCGGCCAGGTGGTTGAGGAATCCGGCGGCCATCTGGGAGCGGCCCGCGTTGTGGACGCAGACGAAGAGCACGGAGGCGAGCGGAGCGGTGGTCATCGGTTCTTCCTTGCCGGCGAGAGGTCAGCCTCAGCTGGTATCAGCAGCGAGTGATGTGAGAGTATCAGTCCATGATGACGTCAGTCGATACTGATCTGATCCGGGTTCTGGCCGATCCCCTCAGGCTCCAGATCGTGACCCTGCTCGCCCGCGAGACCCTCTGCACCACGCACCTCGTCGAGGAGACGGGAGCCAGGCAGACCAACCTCTCCAACCATCTGCGCGTGCTGCGTGAGGCCGGTGTCGTGGAGACCGAGCCCTGCGGTCGCTTCACCTACTACCGCCTGAAGGCCGACGTCATCGCCCAGGTCGCCGGCCAGTTCGCCGACCTGGCCGAGTCCGCCCGTACCGCTGCCGACAACAAGAGGGCCTGTCCGTGACTCCCACCCAAGCGCCCGCTCAGGCGGCGGATTCCTCGGTCGCCGCGAAGCTGTCGACGCTCGACCGCTTCCTCGCCGTCTGGATCCTCCTCGCCATGGGCCTCGGCCTCGGGCTCGGGCGGCTGATCCCAGGCATGGACGACGCCTTGGCCAAGGTCGAGATCGGTGGCATCTCGCTGCCCATCGCCGTCGGCCTGCTGATCATGATGTACCCGGTCCTCGCCAAGGTCCGGTACGACAAGCTCGACGCCGTCACCGGCGACAAGAAGCTCATGGTCTCGTCGCTCGTCATCAACTGGATCCTCGGCCCGGCACTCATGTTCGCCCTCGCCTGGATCTTCCTGCCGGACCTGCCTGAGTACCGCACCGGCCTGATCATCGTCGGCCTGGCGCGGTGCATCGCCATGGTGATCATCTGGAACGACCTGGCCTGCGGCGACCGTGAGGCAGCCGCCGTCCTCGTCGCGTTGAACTCGGTCTTCCAGGTCATCGCCTTCGGCGTCCTGGGCTGGTTCTACCTCGACCTGCTGCCTGGCCGGCTGGGCCTCGGCGAGGGCGAGACGCTCGACATCTCGATGTGGAAGATCGCCCTGAACGTCGTCATCTTCCTCGGCGTTCCGCTGGTCGCCGGATTCCTCACCCGCCGGATCGGCGAAAAGAGCATGGGCCGGGACTCGTACGAGACGAAGTTCCTGCCGAAGATCGGACCGTGGGCGCTCTACGGGCTGCTCTTCACGATCGTCATCCTTTTCGCCCTCCAGGGGAAGACCATCACCTCGCAGCCGCTGGACGTCGCGAGGATCGCGCTGCCGCTCCTCGTCTACTTCGCGGTCATGTGGTTCGGCACCTTCGCTCTCGGCAAGACGATCGGCCTCACCTACGATCGCACCGCAACGCTCGCCTTCACCGCCGCCGGCAACAACTTCGAACTCGCCATCGCCGTCGCCATCGCCACCTTCGGCGTCACCTCCGGCCAGGCGCTCTCCGGAGTCGTCGGCCCGCTCATCGAGGTGCCCGTCCTCGTCGCGCTCGTGTACGTGTCGCTGGCCTGGCGCAAGAAATTCGCCCCTGCCCAGCGGTAGCGCAATTCCACTCCGCGGTGCCTCGCCCCTCCGACCGGGCGAGGCACCGTCGTACGAAGGAAGCCGGAGAGATGAGCAGCTCACTCGACGTCGTCGTGATCGGTGCCGGCCAGGCGGGACTCGCCGCCGGATACCACCTGCGCCGCCTCGGCGGCCTCGACTTCGCCGTCCTGGACGCGCAGCCCAGGCCGGGGGGATCCTGGCAGCACACCTGGGACTCTCTGCACCTCTTCTCGCCGGCCGCGTACTCGTCCCTTCCTGGTCGCCTCATGCCGCCGCAGCGAGGGAAGGTGTACCCCGACGCCCCGCACGTCATCGACTACCTGACCGACTACGAGCAGCGATACGAGCTCCCCGTCCACCGTCCCGTCCGCGTCCAGGCGGTCCGCCGCGACGGCGGGCACCTTCGCGTCGAGACCGACTCCGGTACCTGGCGTGCCCGAGCCGTCGTCAGCGCCACTGGAACGTGGTCACGGCCGTTCCTCCCCGCCGTCCCCGGGCGTGAGGGGTTCCAGGGGAGGCAACTCCACACCGTCGAGTACCGAAATCCCGGCGAGTTCGCCGGGATGCGCGTCGTCGTTGTCGGAGGCGGGAACTCCGGAGCACAGATCGCCGCCGATCTCGCGTACGACACCGACCTCACCTGGGTCACGCAGCGCCCCGCGCGGTACCTGGCCGACGACATCGACGGTCGTGCCCTCTTCGACCACGCCACCGCCCGCCGCCGCGCGCTCGATGAAGGCCGCGGCGACGGCGGGGGAGTCGGCTCCTTGGGCGACATCGTCGCCGTGCCGCCTGTACGCGAAGCCCGCGATGCGGGACTCCTCAAGGCGCAGCCGATGTTCGCGCGTGTGGCGGGGGCCGGAGTCGAATGGGCCGACGGTGCGCGCGCCGAGGCCGACGCGATCATCTGGTGCACGGGCTTCCGACCCGCTCTCGCCCACCTCGCCCCGCTCGGGCTCCGCGGCCCTCGCGGACGCATCCCCACGCGGGGAACCGAGGCCGTCGGGGAGCCTCGGCTACATCTGCTCGGGTACGGCGACTGGACCGGACCGGCTTCGGCCACGCTCGTCGGCGTCGGCCGGCCCGCGCGCGAAGCGGCGCGAGCGATCGACTCCCTTCTGCGATGAGGCTGCGAGTGAACGAAAGGTGAACGCCTGACGGATATCGATCGTCGGGTTGGCCGTGCGATCTTGCCGACTCGTATGGTGTCCTGATGGCAACTCCGTTGGCAGGCATACCGATCGAGGACGTGAGCGTGGAGCGCTGTGTGCCCTCCACGGGGCGGCTGATCGACCGCAGCGAAGTCGAATTGCTGACCGCTCAGTTGAAGGCGATGGCCGACCAGACCCGTCTCCAGATCGTCCACCTCATCGACCAGGCACCGGCCGGCGAACTCTGTGTCTGCGACCTGACCGAGTCGCTCGACCTGGCGCAGCCCACGGTGAGTCGTCACCTGAAGATCCTCACCACCGCGGGGCTGCTTCGCCGTGAACAGCGAGGAACCTGGGCCTGGTTCTCGATCCGCTGGGATGCGCTCCAGGAGCTCAGGAAGCACGCGTTCCCTCGAGGCGTCGACTGCTCGCCCTGCTGACCCTTCGGGTTCAGCGTGTCGGCGCCGCGTCCAGCTCTGCGATGAGGGTGTCGACGAGGGCCTTGATCGCGTCGCGGATGGGGCGCACTGCATCCACCCCCTGCCCGGCCGGGTCATCGATCTTCCAGTCGAGGTAGCGCTTTCCAGGGAAGACCTCGCAGGTGTCCCCACAGCCCATGGTGACGCACACGTCCGACGCTTCGACGGCTTCCGTGGTGAGAATGGCGGGGACCTCCGCGGACATGTCGATCCCGACTTCACGCATCGCTTCGACCGCAGCCGGATTCACCGCCGATGCCGGTGCGGAGCCCGCCGAACGGACCTCGATCCGGTTGCCGGCCAGGTGTCGAAGCCATGCTGCGGCCATCTGTGAGCGGCCGGCGTTGTGGACGCAGACGAACAGGACCGAGGGCATTCGGGACACGCGCGACTCCTCAAGTGAGTTCTGGTGAAGAGGTGTTCAGAAATCCGGCGTTGACACTGGTTGTGCTGGGTGTGTCACGATCAGGTCATGCTGACGTCGGTGAACGCGGAACTGCTGAGGGCCCTGGCGGACCCCCTGCGGCTTCGCATCGTGTGCCTGCTCGCCCATGAATCGCTGTGCACGACCCACCTCGTCGAGGAGACGGGTGCGCGGCAGACGAACCTGTCGAACCATCTTCGGGTTCTCCGGGAAGCGGGCGTGGTGGAGACCGAGCCCTGCGGGCGTTTCACCTACTACCGGCTGCGCGCCGAGGTGCTGGCAGACCTGGCCACCTTCTTCGGCGGTCTGGTCGATGAGGGGTGTCAAGCCTCCATGCCCCGACGACCTTGCGGGTGAACGTGCGGCCGCTTCTCCTTCGGAGCGTCCGCGACGTCTCGACATCCACTCGACGGTGACCCCGCCGGCTGCGGATCATGACCCGTGCGCGAGGGTACCCTCTCCACGCCCCTCTGGCGACCCCGACGCGGGTGGCTTTCTCGCCTCGGAAGCCGCGCGGGGGAGTGTGGGTCCAGAGCTATCCGTCAGGTTGAATGATCGATAAGTGCCGATCAATTCTGGCAGGGTGTCTTACGGCCCCAGGCCCTGTGGTGCGGCCGTGAGGGCGGATTCCGTCAGATGCGCAAGGTGTGCAAGAGCTCTTGGTGCTTACCGTTCCCAGCTGCATGAATGTCCACACCGGGTAACTCGACGCGTCTGCGCAAGCGCCCACAGAGGTGGGCGAATCGGGGCAGGGGTGTCGTGTGGCGGTGACGTCCAGCTAGGGATGACCTTCAGCCATTCATCGATCTATTGACATACATCGCTCAATGCTGGAATGGTTCCGGCCGTCGGCCGATAGAGCCGTTGCCGACCAGGGCATCGCCCCGCCTCGTCGGCCGCCTCGGCCCCGACCACACGTCGACACAAAGGTTTCCGCCATGGCCGCCACGCCCCACCCGCACTCGCCCACCACCGAGGCCCCGGTCCTGCTCCTCATGGGAAGCGGTGACCGCCGCTATCGGGAGTACATCGTGGCGGCCGTCTCCCGGCACTTCCGCCTCTGGCTCCTCGACGCGCACGAGCCGAGCTGGCAACTGCCGTACGTGCAGGGAACTTCCCTCCTCGACACGAAGAATCTCGACGAGCTGCTGACCGAGGCGAGAAAGGTCATGCGGAAGCTCCCCGTCGCGGGTGTCTTCACCTACGACGAGTCCCTCGTGCACGCCGCCGCACGCCTTGCCGAAGCCCTGGGGCTGCCCGGAAGCGCGCCCGATGCCGTGCTCGCCTGTCGCGACAAGGCGACCACCCGGGCACGTCTGACGGCCGCCGGCGTGCCACAGCCTGCCTGCACGCCGGTCTCCAAGGCGGCCGAGGCTCGCCGTGCGGCCGACGAGACCGGCTACCCCGTGGTGGTCAAGGCGCGTGGACTCGCGGGCAGCCTCGGTGTCGTCCGAGCCGACCACGGGGACGCCGTCGAAGCGGCGTTCGAAGCGGCCAGCTCCGCCAACTGGCCCGGAGTACCCCGATACGAGGCCGACGTCCTGGTCGAGGAGTACCTCACCGGCCCCGAGATCAGCATCGACGCGGTCGTCGTCGACGGCGTGTGCACCCCCATGATCGTGGCCCGCAAACAGACCGGCATGGAGCCGTACTTCGAGGAGACCGGCCACACCGTCGATGCCGCGGACCCCCTCCTGCAGGATGCCGAGCTTTTGGACCAGCTGCACCGCATCCACAAGGCGCTCGGCTTCGAGCACGGCTCCACGCACACCGAGTTCAAGCTCACGCCCAACGGGCCCCGTCTCGTCGAGATCAACGCGCGCCTCGGCGGCGACTTCATCCCCCTCATCGGGATGCTCGCCACCGGGACCGATCCGGCCGTCGCAGCCGCCCATGTAGCGGCCGGGCTCACCCCCGACACCGCGCCGAAGGAGCGGAGGGTCGCAGCCATCAGGTTCCTCTACCCGGAGGTCGACTGCGAGGCCGTCGAGCTGACCGTCCGCACCGATCTCTTCGGGCCCACGGTGCACAGTGCGGTCGCGACGGCCGGGCCCGGCACGCGGCTGGCCCTCCCGCCCCGGGCGTACATGAACCGGTACGGCCATGTCATCGCCGTCGGCGAGGACCACGACCAGGTGACCGCCGACGTGGAGGCGGCGCCCGCCCTGGTCGAACTGCGGTCGCTCCCCCTGACCGACTGACCGACTCACCGACCGGTTCCACCCTTCAGGCCCCAAGGAGCCGCAGCCCGTGAGCAAGTCCTCCGACCAGCCGTCACTGCGCTGGGACGGCGACGCGATCGTCACCCTCGACCAGCGTGCGCTGCCCCATGAGAGGCGACTCCTGCGCCTGGACACCGTGGACGACGTCATCACCGCCATTTCGACACTCGCGGTACGGGGCGCCCCCTCCATCGGGCTTGCGGGGGCTTTGGGCGTCGCGCTCTCGGCGTACACCCACTGCTTGCCCGGCAGCACCGGCGACGGGCGGGAGGCCGTGCGCGCCGACGCCCAGCGGCTTGCCGCCGCCCGTCCGACGGCCGTCAACCTGGCCTGGGCGGTCGACAGGGCCCTCGGGCGGCTCGCCGACGGCCCGGAGGCGGTCCTGTCCGAGGCCACTGCCATGATCGACGAAGACCGGGCAGTCAACCGGCAGATGGTCGCCCACGCGGTCCGCGCCGTACTGGAACGCTGTCCGCCGCGGTCCCTGCGGCTCCTGACCCACTGCAACACCGGCCGGCTGGCGACCGCGGCCGTGGGTACCGCCCTCGGCACGATTCTCGCCCTCGCCGAAGCGGGCAAGGTCGCCGAGGTGCTCGTCGACGAGACCCGGCCGCTCCTGCAGGGAGCCCGGCTGACGGCCTGGGAACTGGCAGAGGCCGGCGTGCCGCACCGCGTGTGCGTCGACAGCGCGGCTGCCGCGGCCATGGGACAGGGGCTCGTCGACTGCGTCCTCGTCGGAGCCGACCGGATCACCGCGCGCGGAGACGTGGCCAACAAGATCGGCACCTACGCGCTGGCGATCGCCGCCGCCCACCACGGCATCCCCTTCATCGTCGTCGCCCCCGAATCGTCCTGGGACAGATCCCTTGCCGACGGCCAGGACATCGTCATCGAGGAACGCGCCGACGACGAGGTGACCTCCTGCGGCGGTGTCCGCACCACCCCACCGGGTACACGCGCGTACAACCCCGCCTTCGACGTCACCCCGGCATCTCTGATCACCGCGATCGTCTCCGAGCACGGTGTCCACCACGCATCCGAGGTAGGAGCATGAGCTACGCGCCGTCCACCGCCGCCGGCAAGCGGACCGCCCAGCAGCTGGCCGACATCTCCCGCGCCCTGTACGACCGTGGATGGATGCCGGGCACGTCCGGCAACATATCCATGCGACTGCCCGACGATCCCGGTCGGGCGCTGATCACGGCCAGCGGTCGGGACAAAGGCGAACTGACCGTCCGGGACGTGGTGGAGGTGGACGCCTTCACCGGGCGGGCGTTCCCTCCCGGCGAGGACCGCCCCTCGGCGGAGACCTCCATCCACGCGGCGGTCTACCGCGTCACCGGAGCCCGAGCCGTCATCCATGTCCACGCCCCGTACGCCACCGTCATCGCCCATCGTGCCGCGGCCCCGCACGCCGTCTCCTCGGTGCGAGTGGACGGGTTCGAGCTGCTCAAGGGGCTGGGGCTGAAGGACCCGACGTCCACCTGCCTGCCGGTCTTTCCCAACTGGCTCCAGGTCGACAGGGTCGCCGACGACGTCGCCGCCCACCTCGCGGCCGATCGGGAAGGCCCGCCAGGGCTGCTTCTGGCCGATCACGGCATCACCACATGGGGCGACTCCCTTCGCCAGGCGAAGAACCGGCTCGAATGCCTTGAGTCGCTGTGCCAGCTGCTCGTGCTCTCGCAGTCCGAGCTGCACGTCTCCCGTGCCTGACGGACCCGACGAGAGGACCACACCATGACATTGCTGCAGATCATGCCGGACGACGCACCGAACACCGTGCTGCTCCGCACGCGGGACGAGGAGGCCATCAAGCAAGCCTTGGGCGAGATGTCGGTCTCCTTCACCCGGTGGCCGCTGCGTGTACGGGTGATGCCGCAGACGTCGTCCCAGGAACTGCTCGACGCCTATCGGGCCGACATCGACGTCCTGTGCGCGGACCAGGGGCTGCGGCTCGTCGACGTCGCCCGTCTCCACCCCGAGGAGGGGGTGGAGTGGGAGGAGCGCGCGGCCAAGGCGCGGTCGACATTCCTCGAAGAGCACCGGCACGCCGAGGACGAGGTCCGCTACTTCGCCCAGGGCGCCGGCTGCTTCTACCTGCACCTCGAAGACCGTGTGTACGCCGTCGTGTGCGAGGCCGGTGACCTGCTGTCGGTCCCGGCAGGCACTCGGCATTGGTTCGACATGGGACCTGTACCGGACTTCTGCGCCATCCGGTTCTTCGAGAAGGAGGACGGATGGGTCGGCGACTTCACCCAGGAGCCCATCGCCGAAGGCTTCCCCCGCCTCGACGCGCTCCTCAGGGAAGGCTGATGCCGGACATCCGGCAGGCCCGTGTTCCCGAGAAGGGGCTGCGGGCTGTCGTCCTCGACATCGAGGGGACCACGGGTTCCCTCAGCCACGTACGTGACGTCCTCTTCCCCTATGCGAGGGAGAGGCTTGCTCCCTGGCTCGCCGCTCACCGTGGAGCCGCGCCGTGGCGGAGGATTCTCGATGCGGTCGCCGCCTACACCGGGGCGGCCCACGACGAGGCGAGCGCTCTGGCCCTCCTGGAACTGTGGGCCGACGGCGACGTGAAGGCGCCGCCGCTGAAGACGCTGCAGGGACTGATCTGGTCGGGCGGCTACGACGCGGGAGAGCTCCACGGTCACGTGTACCCGGACGTTCCGCCCGCACTGGAGCACTGGCAGAGAGATGGCACAGGGCGCTTCATCTACTCCTCCGGCTCCGTGGCCGCACAGCGTGACTGGTTCGGCCACACCGCCCACGGCGACCTGCGCCCTCTGCTCGACGGCTACTTCGATCTGACGACTGCCGGCCCCAAGGCGGACGCCGACTCCTACCGTGCGATCGCGTCGGACTTGGGGCACGCACCCGCCGACCTGCTCTTCGTCAGCGACGTCGGTGCCGAGCTCGACGCCGCAGCCGCAGCCGGCTGGCGCACGGTTGCCGTGCGCCGCCCCGACGACGAGCGACCGGCCGTGAACGGCCACCAGCTTGTCGCCTCCCTCACCCCACTCGTATCCCCAACCCCCCCGGGCCACTTCACGGCACCGGTCGACACGCACGCGCAGGAGGACCCAGGCGATGAGTGATCCGTCCCCGTCGGCGACGAAGGCCGACATCGCGGTCATCGGAGGCAGCGGCTTCTACGAACTCCTGGAATCGGCAGAGCGCGTCGAGGTCTCCACCCCGTACGGCGCACCCTCCGACGCGGTGTCCGTCGGCACCGTGGGCGACCGGAGGGTGGCCTTCCTGCCCCGGCACGGCAGCCACCACGAACTGCCGCCGCACCGCATCAACTACCGCGCCAACATGTGGGCCCTGCGCTCGCTGGGAGTACGGCAGGTCCTCGCACCCTGCGCCGTCGGCTCACTGCGCGCCTCACTCGGCCCCGGAAGCGTCGTCCTCCCCGATCAGCTCGTCGACAGGACCGCCGGCCGCGTCCAGACCTACTACGAGCACGGCGCCACCCACGTGTCGTTCGCCGACCCGTACTGCGCGTCGGGCCGAGCGTCCGTACTCAAGGCAGCGGGAGAGACAGGCGCCGACGTCCACGACGGGGGAGTGATGGTGGTCGTCGAAGGGCCACGGTTCTCCACCCGCGCCGAGTCGCAGTGGTATGCAGCGGCCGGCTGGTCCCTGATCAACATGACCGGGCATCCCGAGGCCGTACTCGCCCGTGAACTCGCTCTCTGCTACACCTCCATAGCCCTGGTCACCGACTACGACGCCGGTGTGGAGCACGGCGACGGGGTCTCGCAGGACGAGGTGTTCCGCGTGTTCGCGGCGAACGTGGAACGCCTGAAGAGCCTGGTCCTGAAGACCGTCCACGACCTGGACCGCGAGCGGGCATGCGCGTGCGCGACGGCACTGGACGGGATGGACCTGCCCTTCGAGCTCCCCTGACAGGGCGGCCGGTACGGTCCGGATCCGTACCGATCACGAAGACGCAGGGCTGATGCCGGTCACCGTGGTGACCGGCATCGGTCATTCGACCACCGGGCTTCGGCGCTCCACGAGCAGGACGTCCCGCCAGACGCCATGGTGGCGGGCCACGCGCTCCCGCCGGCCCAGCACGCGGAAGCCCGCGGACTCGTGCAGAGCCAGGCTTGCCGCGTTCTCGGGAAAGATGCCCGCCTGGATGGTCCAGAATCCCGCCTTCTCCGTGGAGACGATCAGCGCATCCAGCAGCGCGCGTCCCACGCCTCTTCCACGCGCCGTGGGACAGACGTAGACGGAATGCTCGACGACCCCCGCGTACGCGGGTCGTGTCGAGACCTGTGACACGGCCGTCCAGCCGATCACGCGCCCCCTCTGCCCCAGCGCCACGAAGCGGTGAGCCGCCAGCTTGGCGGTGTCGAACGCGCTCCAGGGCGGCGCGCTGGTCTCGAACGTGGCGTTGCCCTCGTCGATGCCTTGCTGGTAGATCGCCATGACGTCCGACGCATGGTCGTCTGTCATCGGTGCCAGGGGGATGTCCGGTGGCGGTGATGCGGTCATGCGTGCTCCCTGCCTTGGCGCTCCCCCGTCGGGGGTACGCACGGAGTTCGTCAGCGGGTACGGCGACGCTCCTGCGGCGTCGGGGGTCGCCGCAGGAGCGTGGGTGGGGGGTGAGGAGGAGTACTGGGGTCAGAGCAGGGGCAGCGTGATGAGGCCGATACCCACGCTGCCGAGGAGGCCCACGCCGAGATAGAAGGCGAAGACCTTCGTCTTGACGACGCTCTTGACGGCCACCATGGCCGGGATCGTCGTGATGGCGCCGCCGAGGAGGAAGGTGACGCCCGCCGCCGCGACCATGCCCTGGTCCAGGAGGCCCTCGACGACCGGGATGGCACCGACGCCGTTGAGGTAGAGCGGGACGCTGATGAGCCCGGCGACCAGGACGGAGAGGACGCCGTCCGTGCCCAGGATGCCCGATACGACGTCGGTGGGCACATAGCGGACGATCAGGGCTTCGAGGACGATGGCGAGCAGCAGCCACTTGCCCAGGATCAGCGAGTCGCTGACGATCTCCTTCAGGATCTCGCCGGCGCGCAGATTCTTGATGTCACGCCGCACGAGCACACGCCACGGAGTACCGTCGTCCTCCTCGTCGTTCCGTGCGGCGGTGGAGCAGCCTCCTGCCGTGGCCACGGGCTCCTGCGAGGCACCTCCGCAGCCCCCTTCGGGCGTGCCGCCGACGCCGCCGCCACCGACAGCCACGGGCTCGGGCACGCTTGCCTTCACGGTGGAGCACGCCGTCTCGGGAACGGTCACCGCCTCCTGCGAACAGGTCTTGGCGGGCGCCTTCTCCTCGGTGGAGTCGAGCAGAGGATCGGCGAACCGCCCACGCCGTTCGAGCGCGAGGACGATGAGGCCCGCGCCGAAGCTCAGCACGAGGGCCCCGATGAGGCGGGCGGTGGCGATGGGGATCCCGAGCTGGGCGGCGGAGAGCGCGTAGATCTCCGGGTCCATGGAGGGGGATGCGATCCAGAACGACATGACCGCCGAGAGCGGGACGCCGGCTATCAGGAAGCGGCGGATCAGCGGGATCACGGTGAAGGAGCAGAAGGGACTGAACGCTCCGATGGCCGTGACGATGGCGATGCCGAGGACGCCCCTGCGTCCCTGGGCGAAGCTGCGGCGCGCGACCACGTCGATCGACAGACGCTGTACGGCGATCCCCAGGACGATAGCGACCAGGAACCACGGGAGATAGTGGAGCACCTCCACCAGGATGAACCGGCCAAGGGCCAGCAATTCGTCCACAGGTGAACCTCTCTGAGACGGTGACACATGAGGGGAGCGGCGCCGTGGCGTGGCATACGGGGGACGTGGCGAGCCGCGTGGGGAAGCTCGTGCGGCATCCCCTTTATCGAATATCGATGATAGACGATTAAAGGGCCGCCCGACAATGGAGTCGGCGGTGCCTCGCTCTGTCGGCCGTCAGAGGCGCCGCCCCCGGAGTCTGGTGAGGCCGTGACGTGAGTGTCTGTCCAGGTCGTACCGGTATTGGTCTGGACTGGGCGGTGGCTGTGCTGTCCGTCGTGCCGTCGACACGGATCGGGCATGTACGGGCGGCGAGCCGGGAATCCCTCCGGTGGAGGCTTCTCCGCACGGGATGAACCTTGCCGTCACAGGCGGTCATCGATTAACATCGATGGATCATGAGCGGTACGATGAATGCCCAGCTGATCGACCGAAGCACGGCCGAGTCCTATGCAACCTGGTTCAAGGCTCTCTCCGACCCCACTCGCGTGCAGATCCTCAATCTCCTGGCACTGGCCACGGGGCCGATGAGTGTCGGAGAGATCGTGGACCGGATGGGCGTCGGCCAGTCGACGGTGTCCCATCACCTGAAGCTCCTTGCCGACGTGCGATTCGTCCTGCGCGAGCGCCAGGGGACGTCAATGCTCTACTCCATCAACGTCGCCTGCGTGGCATGCTTCCCCAGCGCCGCCGACGCCGTCATGGGCCGCCCCGCGGCCTCGGCGTGAGGACCGGCCACTTGACCGAGTCTGCCTCGCACATATCCGGCGCGACCCCCGCTGCCTGCTGCCCGCCCCTTGTGACCGCCGCGCTGTCCCAAGGGGACGCCGAGATCATGGCGGCGATGTTCAAGGCGCTCGCCGACCCCGTTCGGCTCCGCCTCCTGTCCAGAGTGGCCTCCCATCCCAACGGGGAGGCGTGCGTCTGTGACATAGCCGATGTAGGTGTCTCCCAGCCCACGGTCAGCCACCATCTGAAGAAGCTCCGGGAAGCGGGCCTGCTCACCTCCGAGCGGCGCGGCACCTGGGTGTACTACCGCCCGGCGCCCGGCATCCTCGCATCGCTGGGCGAGTTTCTCGCCGACACCGAGAAGGCCGGCAGGGAAGACCTCTCTCCGGCGGCCCGGCTCTCCTGAGACGCGGTGTCGCCGCCCCGCCACCTGGGCGGCGACGCCTTTCCGTCACGGTCTGCCCGTATGCGGGCAGGCATCCAGACTCGCCTGTGTCAGTCGATGTGCGGGCTGCGGCGCTCCACGAGGACCGTGTCCCGCCAGATGCCGTGGTGGCGGCCGACGCGCTCCCGCGTGCCGACGACCCGGAAGCCCGCGCGGGCGTGGACGGCGAGGCTGGCGGCGTTCTCCGGGAAGATACCCGACTGGACGGTCCAGATCCCGGCCGCCTCGGTGGAGTCGACGAGCGCCTTCAGCAGCGCCGAGGCGACGCCGCGACCCCGCGCGTCCGGGTGCACGTACACGGAGTGCTCGACGACACCGGCGTACGCGCACCGGTCGGAGACCCTCGTGGCCGCCACCCAGACCGTCTCGAAGGTCGCGTTGCCCTCGTCGACGCCGGCCTGGTAGATCGCGACGACCTCGTCCCTTGCGAACCGATCACACCGCAGGTAGCGCTCCGACGTCCGCGGGGAGGCTCAGGTCGAGGCCGCCTTGGTGAGGAGGGCTCCCATGGCCGCGAGGACGGTGGGCTCGACGCGGTAGTACACCCACGTGCCGCGCCGTTCCGAGGAGAGCAGGCCGGCCTCCTTCAGCTTCTTCAGGTGGTGGGAGACCGTGGGCTGGGAGACGCCGACGTCGGAGATGTCGCATACGCACGCCTCGCCGCCCTCGCGCGAGGCGACGGAGGAGAAGAGCCGCAGCCGGACCGGATCGCCGAGCGCCTTGAACATCACGGCGGTGCGCTCGGCCTCCTCGGCGGTCAGCGGCCGCTCGTTCAGGGGCGGGCAGCAGGGCACGGTCTCGGGCTCCAGTACCGGCAGCAGCTCGGCGTTCGACATGCATCTATGTTGACACATGTCGAACCAATCGCCCAAGGGTCATTCGCGAGGGGGTGGTGCACCCATCAGTTCGATGAATGTCTATGTTGACGTCTATCAATTCAAGTGCCATGCTGAAGGTGCGAGAGATCGACGAACGTCGAATCAAACCCCGAAACCGGGGTCTGCGGCGGAGCCGGCCTCTTCGACCAGCCCGCCGACACACCGGCCGACGGCGGCGGCTGCTGCGCGAGCCCGACGGCGCTCCGGATCGGCGTCGGAGCCCCGACCGCATCCGGCGGCTGCTGACCCTGTCCTGTCGAATTCATCCATCCACCCACCCCCCAACTGGAGGAACACGATGTCCCGCGTACAGCTCGCCCTGCGCGTTCCCGACCTGGCGGCATCCGTCGCCTTCTACACGAAGCTCTTCGGTACCGAACCGGCCAAGCTCCGTGACGGCTACGCCAACTTCGCCATCACGGAACCGCCGCTCAAGCTCGTCCTCATCGAAGGCGCCGAGAACGACGACACCCGTCTGGACCACCTCGGCGTGGAGGTCGACACCACCGAGGCGGTCCGCGCCGCCACCGCCCGCCTGGGCGAGGCCGGACTGTCGACGACGGAGGAGAACGACACCACCTGTTGCTACGCCCTCCAGGACAAGGTGTGGGTCCACGGTCCCGGCCGCGAACCGTGGGAGGTGTACGTCGTCAAGGCCGACGCCGGCACCCTGGCCAAGCAGCAGGGCAGCGCCTGTTGCGACGGCACGGTCGCCGCCACTGACATCGAGGCGAGTGAACCCGTCGCCGTCGGCGGATGCTACTGACCTCTCGATGACCGACCTTCACGCCCGCGGAGCCGCGACCGGAGCAGGGGACCGGTCGCGGCCTCGCGCCGTCCTGCCTGCGCTCTGCGCCACCCAGATCACCAGTTGGGGCATCGTCTACTACGCCTTCCCCGTGCTGAACCCGCAGATCACCGCCGACAGCGGCTGGTCCACCGGTGCCACCATGGCCGCGTTCTCACTAGCCTTGGTCGTCTCCGGACTCACCGGAATCCGAGTCGGTCGGATCATCGACCGCCGTGGCCCACGCACAGTCATGACGGCAGGCTCCATGGCCGGGGTCCTGAGTCTGGTGATCGTGGCCCTGGCGCCGAACCTGCCGGTCTTCTTCGCCGGCTGGCTCCTGGGCGGGCTCGCCATGGCCGCCACCTTCTACCAGCCGGCGTTCGCAGCCCTCACCCGCTGGTGGGCTCCCGATCACGTCCGCGCCCTCACGATCGTCACGCTCGCCGGCGGCCTCGCCTCCACCGTTTTCGCCCCGCTCACCGCCGCCCTGGCCGACCACCTGTCGTGGCGCGAGACCTACCTGGTGCTGGCGGCGATCCTCGCCGCCGTCACGATCCCGGCCCACGCGATCGCGCTCAATGCCCCCTGGCCCTCGGCGGCGTCCTCCCCGGTCGACATGGCCGCGAGTCCCGGTGCGGTGGCCCGGAGTCGACCGTTCCTCCTGCTCACGGTCGCGTTCACGCTCTCGGCCTTCGCCATGTACGCCGTCGTCGTCACCCTCGTCCCTCTCCTGCTCGAACGTGGGTACACCACAGCCCAAGCCGCCTGGGTTCTCGGCCTCGGGGGCGCAGGCCAGACACTCGGCCGCACCCTCTACGCCCCGCTGGCCCGCCACACCGGCACCACAGTCCGCACCACGACACTCATTGCACTCGGTGCCCTGACCACGGCGGCCCTCGCCGTCACACCGGGCCCCTACGGCTTGGTGATCGCAGTGTCGATCGCGGCCGGCATGGTCCGGGGCAACCTCACCCTCCTCCAGGCGACGGCGATCACCGACCGCTGGGGCACACAGCACTACGGCCGACTCTCCGCGATCCTCAGTGCCCCAGCCATGACGGCCTCGGCTCTCGCGCCCTTCGCCGCAGCCACCCTTGCCTCGGTTCTGGGCGGCTACCCGGAGTTGTTCGGAGTGCTCGCCGGCATCGCGGCGGCGTCCGCATCCGTGGCCACGGCGACATCCGCACGCGGCAGGAAGTAGTTCGGAAGCGATGCCGCGCCCCGGGAGAGTGACGGTGATCACGAGGGCTCTTTCGTGCGTGCTGCGTAGGCTTGTGGGGTCGTCGCGGTGGAACCAGGGAGAGTGGGTGACTTCCCTGGGCACTCCCTGATGATGCGTCAGGGAAGTCGGCAAGTGGTCAGCATGAGTCCTGAGAAACCTGGGGACGGCTGGCTGGACTTGCGACTCGTTGTAGGGTGTGGAAACAGCCCTTGACCTGCAAAAACGCAGGCAGGGAGCCTCAGTCCAGGAGTGCCTCAGTGATACGCACAATGTTCAAGTCCAAGATCCACCGGGCCACCGTGACCCAGGCGGACCTGCATTACGTCGGGTCGGTGACGGTCGACGTGGAGTTGATGGAGGCGGCGGATCTGCTGCCCGGTGAGTTGGTGCACATCGTGGACATCGACAACGGGGCCCGCCTGGAGACGTATGTGATCGAGGGGGAGCGGGGCTCCGGGGTGATCGGGATCAACGGGGCGGCGGCGCATCTGGTGCACCCCGGTGACCTGGTGATCCTCATCAGTTACGCGCAGATCGCGGATGCGGAGGCGCGGACGTTCGTTCCGCGTGTGGTGCACGTCGACGGGGAGAACCGCATCGTGGAGCTGGGGACGGACGCGTCCGCGCCGGTTCCCGGGAGCGACACGGTGCGCGGGCCGCACGCGGTGCCCGCGGCGGCCGTCGTGACCGCGCAGGTCTGAGCCGAGGGAGTACCGCATGGCAGAGCCGAGGATCCGCGACGACCGGGCGAAGGGCCGCCTGGAGGCGTTCGAGGGGGACACGTACGTCGGCGTCGTCGTGTACTTCGCCCTGGAAGCCGAGCCGCACGCTCTGGTGGCCGTGCACACGATCGTGGAGGGCGGGCACGAGGGGAAGGGGATCGCGGGGGCGCTCGTGCGCGAGTTCTACGCGATCGCGGCCCGTGAGGGCGTGCCCGTGGTGCCGCTCTGCCCGTACGCGGCCAAGTGGGCCGCGGGGCATCCCGAGGAGGCGCCCGTGCCGCCGTCGGACGTGGTCCGGGCGGCGAAGGCGCAGCTGAAGGCCACGCCGGAACTGTGGTGAGGTGGCGGGTCCGCGGCCCGGAGCGGAGGCTCCGGGCCGCGGACCGTTCCTCGTTCGGGAGAGGACGCGGGAGGGATTCGCGAAGGGAATGCGCGAGGGGGTTCCGCGGGGGAGCCGTGCGTCGCGGGGCCGGTCCGGCGGGCGGGGACGTCGCTCCGGGGCGCCCGCCCGCTCCCCGGGGGTGACCCGAACGAGGGGTCCGGCGGGCGGGGGTGCGTCGGGCGGGCGACCCTGGGTAGGCGGAGCCCGTCCGCAGGAGTCCGTCGACCGAGAGGTCCGTGATGACGCACCCGTATCCCGATCCGCTGCCCCCGTCGCCGATCCCGCCCCCGGTGCCCACGCCGCCGCCGGTGCCGCCGCCGAACCCGGTGCCGGTTCCGCCGGACCCCGGGCCGCCGCAGCCCGGCGGACCCGTACCGGAACCCGAGCCTCAGCCGCAGCCGGGGCCGGCGGGTCACCGCGGCGCGTCAACGGTGAGGTGACACAGGGGGCTTGAGGTTTCCCGAAGCCCTTGTCACGGAGTGTGCGCCACCCCTAACTTGGACGGCTGCTGCTGTGTTCAAGGGGGGCCCACCCATGGCCGTACGCGGACGTCACCGTCGCCACCAGCCGAGCCGGATCAACCGCGCCTCGCTCACCGTCACCGCGGGAGGCGCCGGAATGGCGCTGCCGCTCATCGGGGCGGGCGCGGTGCAGGCGGCGTCGCTCGACGTGTGGGAGAAGGTCGCGTCCTGCGAGTCCTCCTCCAACTGGCGCATCAACACGGGCAACGGCTACTTCGGCGGGCTGCAGTTCAGCCAGTCGACCTGGGAGAGCTACGGCGGCACGCACTACGCGCCGCGCGCCGACCTCGCCTCCAAGGACCAGCAGATCGCCGTCGCCGAGCGCGTCCTCAAGGGACAGGGGCCCGGTGCCTGGCCGGAGTGCGGCCGGCGGGCGGGCCTCGCCCGCGGCGGACCGGCGCCGGAGACAGGCGACCCCGGGCGCACGGCGGACGGCAAGGCGCCCGGCGGCGGGAACGCGCCCAGGACCGCCTCGCTGCCCGGGCAGCGCGCGTTACCGGAGCAGCCCGCCAGACCTGCCGGCCCGACCGACGTGCCGACCGTGCGCGAGATGTACACGGTGACGCCCGGCGACTCCCTGTCGGCGATCGCCCGCGACGAGCACGTGCGGGGCGGCTGGAAGGGGCTGTACGAGACGAACCGGTCGGTCGTCGGCGACGACCCCGACCTCATCCGCCCCGGCCAGCGGCTCACCCTCCGCATCGCCGCGCCGAGGAAGGCGGACGAGGCGAAGCCCGCCGCGCCGGCGAGGACGGCACGGCCCGCGCAGAACGCCCAGCAGACCGGTGGAGCCCGCCCCGGCACCGCCACCGCCGAGCCGCCCGCCGTGCGGCCCACCACGCCCGAGCCCCGGCCCAGCGCCTCGCACCCGGCGAGCAGGCCCGGCACGCGGCCCGCCGTGAAGCCCGTGTCCCGTCCCGCCGCGAAGCCCGTGGCGCGGCCGTCCGCCGGCACCGCCTCGCGCCCCGCCACGACCCCCGCACCGAGGCCGGTGACCAAGCCGGTGTCGAAGCCGGCCGCCAAGCCGGTCTCGAAACCCGCCGCCAAGCCCGCCCCCAAGCCCCGCCCGGCCGCCGACACCGACGAGGTCCGCTACTCGGCCCCGGTCTCAGCGGACATCGGGACCCGCTACGGCAAGCCCGGCAGCTCCTGGTCCAGCGGCTACCACACGGGCGTCGACTTCCCCGTGCCCACCGGGACCTCGGTCAAGGCCGTGGCCGGCGGCCGGGTCGTCTCGGCGGGGTGGGGCGGGGCCTACGGCTACCAGATCGTGCTGCGTCACGACGACGGCCGGTACAGCCAGTACGCGCACCTCTCCGCTCTCTCCGTCAGGGAAGGCCAGCGGGTGCAGGCCGGTCAGCGCATCGCGCGCTCAGGATCGACCGGCAACAGCTCGGGACCGCATCTCCACTTCGAGGTGCGCACGGGTCCCGGGTACGGATCCGACATCGACCCGCTGGCCTATCTCAGGGCCCGGGGCGTCAGCCTCTGACTCCCGGACCGCCGTCCGACGGCCCTCGGCCGACGTCCCGGCCGCCGTTCCCCGGGCCGGTCCCGCTCCTCGGGCCGGTCCCGCTCCCCGGGCCGGTTCCGGCCCCCGGACCGGCCGCGCCGCCGACGGCGCGGCCGACGGTGACTCCGACGCCGGCTCCGGTGGCAGCGCCATCCGGTCCAGCATGAGCTGGACGAGTCCGCCCGTGGCCACCGCGCCGCAGATCAGGGCGGCGACGGTGCCGGCGGCGCCGTACCGGAAGCCCTCGCCGAAGAGCGTGAGGCCCACGGCCGCGGCGACGACCGGGTTGACCACGGTGACGGTGGCCAGCGGGGCGGCGAGCCCCGCGCCCCGGTAGGACGCCTGGGACAGCAGCAGCCCCGTCACGGCCAGGGCCGACAGGACGAGCAGCGCCGTCCACTGGGCGAGTGGCGCGCTCGGCGTCCACTCCTCGGCGACCGCCTTGGTGAAGACCGAAGCGATGCCGAACGAGACGCCCGCCGCGGCGGCCAGGACGATGCTGCGCAGCACCGAGCGGCCCATCAGCCGCGCCACGGTGAAGAGCACGGCCAGGGCGCCGAAGGTGGCCGCCGTGAGCAGCCAGCGCTCGTCGTCGGCGGGAGACCGTGCCTCGGCGCCGCTGGTGAGGCTGAGCAGTCCGGCGAGGCCCGCGGTGGCCATCACCGCGCCGCGCCAGGCCCGTCGTCCGGCCCGGCGGCCGACGAAGAGCGCCGCGAGCGGCAGCGCGAAGACGATCGTGAGCGCGCCCATTGGCTGGACCAGGCTGAGCGGCCCGTACGCGAGGGCGGCGACGTGGAGGGCCGCGCCGACGCCGTTGAGGAGGACGGACCCCCACCAGGCCGGGTTGCGCAGCGGGGCGTAGCCCGCGCCGGGATCGGAGGCCGCGACCCGCTCCTGCACGATCGCCGCGGACGCGTAGGCGACCGCGGAGACCAGGGCGAGGACGACGGACAGCATGAGAGGACTCATACCTTCCACGATCTCTCTTCCGGGCCGATCGCGTCGTCGTACCAGGGGACGTCTTCGCCCGTACCCCCGGCGCAGTACACGGGCGCCGCGTACACCTTCGGATGTACGCCTTCGCAGGTCGGACCGGGTGGAAAGCGACTTTTCCGGCCTCCGGGGGAGGGCCCGTGGGACCGCCCGGACGCTCGTGGAATCGATGCCGGGACGTCTGTGCGAAACGGCCCGCGGTTACGGTGGGTGGCGAGCCGCGACGTCGGCTCCCTCCAGGCGCGACCGGGCCCGGGCGGACGGCGGGGCGGCAGGACCGGGGGCAGGCGCGTGGATCTCGTCGAGAGCGGATCGGTGGGCGGGTTCTTCGCCCTGCGGACCACCCCGCCGGAGGGCGGCGGCGCGCACCGCCCGCTGGCGCGGCTGTACGACGGCGAGGACGGCCCGCTCGCCGCGCGCGTGGACCGGGTCGCCGCCCGGCTCGGCACGGACGAGCGGCGGGTCGCGGCCTCGATCGCCCACCTCGGGCTGGCGGCCCGCCTCTGGTCGACGGCGCTCGGGCCCGCCGCGCTGTCCGGGCGCTTCCCCGCCCTGGCCCCCGCCGAGCTCCACTGGGACGGCGACCTCACCTCCCCCGACGACCTGTGGTGGTCCGGCTCGGCGACCCGTCCCGCCACCGTGGAGGACCTCGCCGCAGCCGTCGTGGACGCCCATCTCGTCCCGCTGCACGCGGCGCTGCGGCGCGACGGCGGGATCTCGCCCCGCCTGCTGTGGGGGAACGCCGGCTCGGCGCTCGCCGGGGCGCTGCGGGAACTGGCCAGGTGGGCGGCGGCCCACCGCCGCCCGGAGGCCGCCGAGCGGGCCGCCGCACTCGTCTCCGGCCTCCTCGCCCACCCCGACCTCGCGGGCACGGTCCGCGGCCCCCGGCTGCGCCGGTCCAGCTGCTGCCTGTACTACCGCTGCCCGGGCGGCGGTCTGTGCGGGGACTGTGTCTTCGACCACGCTCCTCGTACGGGTTTGGAGGCGCGGCCCCCCGCTCCGTAAAGTTGCTTCTTCGAAAGCCCCGCGAACGGCGACGTACGAGCGAACGAGGATCCCGAAGGCCATGACGGTGACCGAAGAATTCCAGGACTACGGGCCGGGCGTCGACCCCGAGCGCCTGGCCGTCTGCCTCAGCGTCCTCGACGAGCTCGACAAGCTGGACGTCGACCACCCGGACGCGATCCTGGTCCGCCGGGCCACCGCCGGCATCTACCGGACCGTGAAGCAGCGCCGCCGCCAGGAGCGCCGGGCCGCCAAGACCGCCAACGACAAGTCGGTCACCGAGGCCACGGCCACCGGCTCCGCGCAGCGCATCGACGACGAGACCGAGGGCATCCTGCCCTCCTCGATGACCGAGGAAGGCCGGATCGCGGGGATACTCCAGCGCCCGCGCTCCTGCTACGTCTGCAAGACGCGGTTCGTCGAGGTCGACTACTTCTACCACCAGCTCTGCCAGCCGTGCGCGGCCCAGAACCGGGCCAAGCGCGAGGCCCGCGCCGACCTCGCCGGCAAGCGCGCGCTGCTCACCGGCGGCCGCGCCAAGATCGGCATGTACATCGCGCTGCGGCTGCTGCGCGACGGGGCCCACACCACCATCACGACCCGCTTCCCCAAGGACGCCATCCGCCGCTTCAAGGCGATGGAGGACTCCGCGGACTGGATGCACCGGCTGGAGGTCGTCGGCATCGACCTGCGCGACCCGGCCCAGGCCGTGGCCCTCGCCGACCAGATGACCGAGGCCGGCCCGCTCGACATCCTCATCAACAACGCGACGCAGACGGTGCGCCGGCTCCCGTCCGCGTACGCCGCCCTCGTCGACGGGGAGGGCGCCCCGCTGCCGGCCGGCGAACTCCCCTCCCACCACGTCATCGGCGCCTTCAACTCGGGCGCCGTCGGCGAGCTGGTGGGCGGCTCGTCGCTGCCCGTCGGCGTGAGCGGTCTGGAGGCCCAGCAGGTCGCCGACCTCGCGCTGGTCGCGGGCAACGCCTCGCTCGCCCGGCACCTCGACGGCACCGCCATCGACGCCGGCGGCCTGGTGCCGGACGTCGTCGAGTCCAACACCTGGGTGCAGAGCATCGAGCAGATCTCCCCGGTGGAGCTGCTGGAGACCCAGCTGTGCAACTACACGGCGCCGTTCATCCTGATCAGCAAGTTGCGGCCGGTGATGGCCGAGGCGGCGAGGAAGGCCGCCAGCGGTCGCTCCTACGTCGTGAACGTCTCCGCGATGGAGGGCGTCTTCAGCCGCGGCTACAAGGGCGCCGGCCACCCGAACACCAACGCCGCCAAGGCCGCGATGAACATGGTGACCCGCACCAGCGGCGAGGAGATGTTCAAGACGGACGGCATCCTCATGACCTCGGTCGACACCGGCTGGATCACCGACGAGCGTCCGCACTTCGACAAGCTGCGCCTCGCCGAGGCCGGTTTCCACGCCCCGCTCGACCTGGTCGACGGCGCGGCCCGGGTCTACGACCCGATCGTGCGCGGCGAGGTCGGCGAGGACCTGTACGGCTGCTTCCTGAAGGACTACGCCCCCGCCAACTGGTGACCCCCGGGCCGCGCGGCCCCTCGTCTGGAATGAGCGTTCTACCGATCGGTAGGGCGCTCATTCGACGTATGTCACCCGATCGCGTCACACTTTGAAGCCCGGTAGAGCGCGGATCCGCTCATTTGGTTACTCTGATGTCCACGGTCGGCCACCGAGGAGACACACCTTCCTCACGGCCGGCCCGGGGACTGGCCTGACACCAAGGCCGCGGTCCCGCCCGACGAACGGCGCCACCGCGACCGACCGGCACTTGTCCTACAGGTACGCGACACGAAGGAGTGCGCGGTGACACCCGAACTGACGAAGCAGGATCCGCGACCGGCCGAACCCGCCGACCGGCCCCGACGCAAGGGCGAACTGGGAAGCCTCGAGGTCTGGGCCCGCTCGGCCCCGATCCGCCTCGCGGGCTACGAGGACGACCTCGCGGAGCCCCACATCCTGCCCGGCATCGACTGAGCCGGTGCCCTGACACCACACCCGCCCGACACCTGTGCCCCCGCTCGTCGGAACCCGTGTTCCGGCGGCCGGGGGCACAGGCGCGCGACGACGCGGGCCCGCCGCCGGCTCAACGACGGTCCACCGGCTCGCGCAGCCGGGTCGGCGGCAGGTACTCGCGGAGCAGGGTCCGGTGCCACCATGCCCCGGTCGCGCGCAGCTCGCGCCAGGTCGTGTACCGGTACCGGTAGAGCCGGGCGCGGACGTGCGTCGGCGGCGCGTCCGGGAAGGGGTTGTGCGCGAGCAGCCGCAGGGTGTCCCGGTCCCCGTCGAGCAGCCGCTCCACGAAGGGCCCGAACCAGTCCCGCGCGTACCCGGGGGAGAGCGCGGCGAACCACATCAACCAGTCGAGCCGCAGGTGGTACGGGGCGAACTGGCGGGGCAGCCGGCGCGGGTCGCCGGGCTTCCCCCTGAACCCGTACTCCCGCCAGACCGTCCCCGGGCCCGGGCGCCGCTCCTCGGTGCCCTCGACGACGATCTCGTCCCGGACGCGGCCGACGGTCCCGAACGCGCCGTACGTGTTGACCAGGTGGAACGGGTCGTAGGAGCGGTTCATCGCCTGGTTCCGGGAGAGCAGGTTGCGGACCGGCCGCCGGCTGCGGACAAGGACGAGGACGGTCACCAGGACGACGAGGACCACGTACCAGAGCGGGGGATCCGGCCGCGGGCGGTCGCCGGTGAGGGGTGAGGTGTCCACCGCGGACAGGGCGAGCACGATGGTGATCCAGTTGAGCCAGGCGAAGTTGCCCGAGAGAACCAGCCACAGCTGGGTCGCGATCATCAGCCCGGCCGCGATCGTGGCGACCGGCTGGGGGGTGAACAGCAGGAACGGCACGAACAGCTGGACGACGTGGTTGGCCGCGGCCTCCACCCGGTGCAGCGGGCGCGGGAGGTGGTGGAAGAACCAGCTCAGCGGGCCGGGCATCGGCTGGGTCTCGTGATGGTGGTAGAGACAGGTGAGGTCGCGCCAGCAGCGGTCGCCGCGGATCTTGATGAGCCCGGCGCCGAACTCTACCCGGAAGAGCAGCCAGCGCAGCAGGAAGAGGACGAGGACCGGCGGCCCCGTGTCGTCGTTGCCCAGGAAGACGGCGAGGAACCCCGTCTCCAGGAGCAGCGACTCCCAGCCGAAGGAGTACCAGGTCTGGCCCACGTTCACGATCGACAGGTACAGCGCCCAGAGCAGGAACCACAGGAGCATCGACACGGCCGGCGGGACCGCGTCCCCCGCACCCGCCACGAGCGCGAGCGCCACGGCGGCCCCCGACCAGGAGACCGCGGCGAACAGCCGGTCGGAGTAGCGCCAGTGGAAGAGCGAGGGGGTGTGGCGCGGACGGGTGAGGCGCACGTACTCCGGCACCGGGAGCATGCCGCGTTCCCCGATCAGCGCCCGGAACTGGAGGGCGGCCGACAGGAACGCCACGCAGTACAGCCCGGCGAGGCCCCGCTGGAAGACGATCCGGCTCAGCCACTGGTCGGGTGCGGTGAACCACTCCATCGTCTCCAGTATCGGCCCGGGATCAGCTCCTGACGAGGCGCCGGAGCGTCCGGCCGAGGCGGCGCGCGTACGCCCGCTGGAGCAGCGGCACCACGGGACCGGCGAGCCGGGTGTACCAGGTGCCGGGCCGGCTGAACGCGGTGACCGTGAAGCGGACGGAGCCGCCCGGCTCCAGCGAGACGACGAACGACTCCTCGCCCCGCTCCGGGTGCCCGGTCAGGGTGCCGTAGGCGAAACCGGTGCGGTTCTGCTCGTACGCCGTCCAGACCACCGAACAGGGGGCGCCGAGCCGGACCGGGCCGAGGCCCGCCGAGACCTCCAGGGCGACCCCGGGCGCGGCGCGGAGTGCCTCGCAGCGCACCCGCGCCCCCGAGGCGCGGTGCATCCGCCAGCTGGTGACGGCGGCGCCGGCCGTCTCGAAGGCGGCGCGGCCGCTGCCGACGGTCACGCTGTGCCGCAGGTGGTGGTAGCCGGCCGGCAGCGTCTCCGGGGTGCGGGTGGCCCCGACCTCGGGATACGTGAGGACCGGGCGCGGGTGGGCGGACCGGGAGAGGTCGCTCGTGAGACGGGTCATGCCGGGATCTCCGTTCGCGGGTGGACGGGCGGGGGAGTGGTGGTGGGGTGCGCGGGGAGCTCCGCTGCCCGGAGGCGGCGGCGGGCGAGCAGGCCGCAGACGGCGAAGCCGAGGGCGTTGCCGAGCCCGTGGGTGGCGGCGGTCCAGGTCAGGGAGAGGTGGGGCAGGCCGGTTGCCTCGCCGAGCGCCCAGCTGAGCGCGAGCAGCATGGTGACGACGAGGACCAGGGCGGAGACGGCGAGCAGGGCGCGGGTGAGCGGGTCCGCCGCGAGCTCCCGGCGTTCGCGCAGGGTCAGGACGGCGACCGCGGCCATTCCGGCGGTGAGGACGACGGCGCCCGCGAGTTCGGCCCAGTCGTCCACGAAGTAGCCGGCGAGCACGAGCAGGGTCCCGGCCGGGACGCTGAGCGCGGCGCAGCGGGCCGCCGGGCCGTCGGAGGCGCGGCAGACGAGGCCGGCGACCAGGGCGGCGGCGAACCCGGCGAAGTGGAAGTGCGGGACGGTGAGCGCGAGGATGTCGAGCTCGAAGCCGAACAGCGGGTGTCCGGCGCGCTCGGCGACCAGCGCGACGCCGGCCACGGACGGTGCGGCCAGCGCGGTGAGGACGGCGGCCTCCCGCGGCCTCGGGGACCGGGTGAGGAAGAGCCGGGCGGGGGCCTGGAGGGCGAGCGCCAGCGTGGCGAGCGCGTAGACGGCGGCCAGTGCGGCGGCGCCGGTGGAGCGGGGGAGCCAGAGGGAGAGCGCCCCGGGGGCGGCGAGGTACGGCCAGGCCCGCCGGAGCGCGTCCCACCCCGGCGGCCGGGGGCCGTCGAGGAGCGCGAGCCCGGTCGGCACGACCCAGAACATTCCGATCATGACGATCGGAGCCACCAGGACCGTCAGCGCGGCCATGTGTCACCCCCCACTTGAACGCGTTCAACTGGCGAGTTGAGCGTAGGGCTTTTCTTGAACGTGTTCAAGTGGAGGGTGGGTGGCGCCCCGGTCGCGCGCGGGCCGCGGGCCGGTGGGGCGGGGCCGCCCGCCGAGCGGGTGGCGCGCGACCCGGTCGGCCTCCCCCCGCTTGCGGCCCGTCACGGACTGCGACAGACATGGAGGACTGGCCGGAGCCGGGCCGCGGGCCCGGGGAGAGAAAGCGGGAGAACCAAGGTGCGCACCCCCTCGCGCCGGACGCGGCGCACACCCGCCGCCGACCGGACGTCCCCGCCCCCGGCCGCCTGCCCGGCCCCGCCCGCCGACGCCGGCGTTGCGACCGGCGCCGTCCACGCGGCCCGGCCGGCCGACGCCGGCCTTCCGGCCCGATCGGCCGACGCCTTCCGTGAAGCCGCGTCGGCCCCGGCCCTCCGCCCGGCCCCGCCCGCCGACGCGGGTCTTCCGGCCGCGCCGCGCGCGGCCGAGCGAGGCGCCTCGGCCGAGCGTGGCGCCTCGGCCGAGCGTGGCGCCTCGGCCGAGCGTGGCGCCTCGGCCGAGCGTGGCGCCTCGGTCGAGCGCGGCGCCTCGGTCGGGACGGCCCGGGCCGCGGCCGCCGCGGTCGCCTCGGCGCTGCTTCTCGCAGGTTGCTCCGTGAGCGGGGAGACCCCCACCGCCGGCGGCGAGCAGGCGGCCGCCTCCGCGGGGCGCGACATCGTCCTCCAGCCGGTCGGCGCCCAGGGCCCCGACCCCTTCACCGCCTCGACCGACCGGGTCTCCCCTCCTCGGCCGGCCCCGGACGGGGAGCCCGCCGAGGCGTTCCAGGTCCGCGAGGTCACCGGCTCCACGCCCGGGCTCTACGGCGGCACGCGCGCCGAGGCCAGCTGCGACGTCGAGCAGCAGGCGGCCTTCCTCTCCGCGGACAAGGGCAAGACCCGCGCCTTCGCCGAGGCCGCGGGCATCCCCGAGACCCAGGTCGGCGACTGGCTGCGCGGACTGACCCCGGTCGTGCTGCGCTCCGACACCCGGGTCACCAACCACGGCTACCGCGCGGGCAGGCCCGCCGCCTTCCAGTCCGTCCTCCAGACCGGCACGGCGGTCCTCGTCGACCAGTACGGCGCCCCGAGGGTCCGCTGCGCCTGCGGGAACCCGCTGCGCACGCCGGTCGCGGTCAAGGAGGGCGTCCACCAGGGCGAGCCCTGGAGCGGGTTCGACCCCGACCGGGTCATCGTCGTGCGGCCGACCTCCACCGTCGTCAGCAGCCTCGTCATCGTCAACGCCGCCGACCGCACCTGGATCGAGCGCCGCGTCGGCAGCGACGGGGAGCAGGACCGCAAGCCCGACGTCGAACCGGCCTGCGACCCGGACCGGTGCACCCAGACCGGCGACGCCACCCCCGACGCCACGCCTTCCGTGCCCGACGCCCCGGGCCGCAGCACCGCCCCGGACCCGGCCTCCCCGGCGCCGGTGCAGCCGAGCGCGCCGCCGTCGGTCCCCGAACCGCCCGCCCCGCCGCCGGAGGAATACCCCCGGACCGATCCGTACCCGGACCCCTCCACCGACCCGTACCCCGACCCGGGGACCGAGCCGCCCGTGGACCCGCCCACCGTGCCGGACGGCGAGCCGCCGCAGGACGAGCTGTTCCCCGCCGGGCCCATGCCGGACCGGCAGGAGACATTCCAGGGGTGAATCCGATCTTCCTGGTGCGCGGGGGCGGAGCTGCGCCTAGCGTGGCCCCATGAGCGCGGGCACAGGGGGCGGGGAGGCGGTCGAACCACTCCGCCGTGCGGCGGAGGAGCAGGTCGGCGGGGCCCGGATCCTCTCCGAGTACGGCTCCGCCTTCCGGATGGGCGGCTTCGACTGGGACCTGGTCGGCGGCGTCATGATCATGGACGACGCCGCCCTGGAAGTCTTCGACATGGACCGCTCGGAGTACGACGACCGGCCCGAGACGCTCGGCACCCGGGTCCTGCCGGACGAGGGCCGCCGCCTCGACACGATGGTGGCGCAGGCGCTCAAGGAGGGCAGCGAGCAGTACGGCGCGTACTTCCGGATCCGCCGCCGCGACGGCAGGCACCAGTGGACCCACACCCAGGGCCTCGTGCACCGGGACCCCTCGGGCCGGCCCGTGCGGATCGTCGGCGTCGTGCGCGACGCCACCCACGAACTCACCGAGTCCGCCGCCCGGCTCGGCCTCGACGAGGGGCGCCGGCAGCGCGCCGGCGTCGTCGAGGGCACCACCGCGGCCCTGGCCTACGCCCGGACGGTCCAGGACGTGATCGACCTGCTGAACGACTCGCACGCCCTGGAGCACTTCGGCGCCGCCAGTCTGGTCATGGGGCTCCTGGAGGCCGGCCGCATCCATCTCGTCGCCGAGGGGCCCGCCGGCGCCTTCGTGCCGGGCACCCGCTTCACCCGGGTGGACGAGCCGTATCCGATGAGCGAGGTGATCCGCACCCTCCGCCCGCGGTTCATCGACTCGGCGCGGGACTTCGCCGACTCCTACCCGGTGCTCTGGCCGCACATCAGCGGGCTGGGCATCACCGCCGCCGCCTATCTGCCGCTCATCGCCCAGGCCCGGCCCATCGGAGCCCTCGGGCTGCTCTACAGCGACAGGACCGGATTCAGCGAGGACGAGCGGACCCTGCTCGTCGCCCTCGGCAGCAGCATCGCCCAGAGCCTCCAGCGGGCCGTGCTGTACGAGCAGGAGCACGACCTCGCCGAGGGCCTCCAGACGGCCATGCTGCCGCGCCGCATCCCCGAGGTGCCCGGTGCCCAGACCGCCGTCCGCTACCGCTCGGCCCGGCTCGGGCGGGACATCGGGGGCGACTGGTACGACGTCATCGTGCTGCCCGGCGGGCGCGTCGGCGCCGTCATCGGCGACGTCCAGGGCCACGACACCCACGCCGCGGCCGTCATGGGCCAGCTGAGGATCGTGCTGCGCGCCTACGCCGCCGAGGGGCATCCCCCCGCCACGGTGATGGCCCGGGCCTCCGTGTTCCTGCACGAACTGGACACCGAACGCTTCGCCACCTGCACCTACGCCGAGGTGGACCTGGCCACCGGGGTCGTCCAGGTGGTCCGGGCCGGCCACGTCGACCCCCTGGTGCGCGAGGTCGACGGCGGCTGCCGCCGGGTGCCGGTCGAGGGCGGACTGCCGCTCGGCCTCTCGGCGGAGTTCGGCCGGCTCGACTACCCGGTGACCACCCTGGAGCTGGACCCGGGACAGACCCTGATGCTCTACACCGACGGTCTGGTCGAGAAGCCGGGGGCGGACCTCGACGAGGGGTTCGAGTGGCTCACCTCGCTGGTCAAGCGCGGACCCGGCGACCTCCAGCTGCTCGCCGACCACCTGTGCGACGTGGTCGCCGACCGCGGCGGCGAGGACGACGTGGCGATCCTGCTGCTGCGCCGGGACGGCGGGTACGCGGTCCCGGCCGGGCGGTTCCGTCAGCACGTGGCCCAGAGCGACCCGGAGGCGCTCAGCTCCGCGCGGCACATGGTCAGGGCCGCCGTGCGGGCCTGGGGCGCGGAGGAACGCGCGGACGAGATCGAGCTGGTCGCCGACGAGCTGATGACCAACGCGCTGATGCACACGGACGGCGGGGCGATCGTGACCCTGCGGATCCTGGCGGGACCGGTGCGGAGGCTGCGGGTGGAGGTGGAGGACCGTTCCAGCGCGCTGCCCCGGCGCCGCGAGGCGGGGGAGGCGGGCGTGTCGGGGCGCGGTCTGCTGCTCGTCGAACAGATCTCCGACGTCTGGGGCGTCGAGTCGCGGGGTGGTGGCAAGTGCGTCTGGTGTGAGTTCACCTTGGAGCGTTGAGCTTGTTAACTGAGCGTGAACTGATCGTACTTGACCGTAACTGACGGTACGCGATTCACTTCAGGTTCCCGCCCCTCCGCGCAGGACGTGAGGACATCCGTGAGCAGCAGTGAGCTCCTGGCCCCCGAGTCGACGGCCCCCGAACTACTGGCCCCGCTCGACCTGGCCTTCTGGCATCTCGAATCCGCCGACCACCCCCTCCACCTGGGCGCCCTCGCCCACTTCGGCCCCCCGCCGGACAGGCAGCCCGACGTGCTCGACCTGCTCGCCCGCCGCGCCGCCGCCGTCCCCCGGCTGCGGATGCGCGTCCGGGACGTCCTCATCCCGGTCGGCGGCGCCGCCTGGAGCGCCGACCCGGACTTCGACGTCCGCCGCCACGTCCGCGAGGTCGTCCTGCCCGGCACCGACTTCCCCGCCGAAGCCGCCCGGCTCGCCGCCGAGCTGATGGAACGCCCCGTCGAGCGCGGCCTGCCGCCCTGGGAGATGTACCTGCTCAGCGGCGCCCCCGACGGCTCGTTCGCCGTCCTCGTCAAACTCCACCACGCCCTCGCCGACGGCATGCGGGCCGTCGCCATCGGCGCCGGCATCTTCGACGAGATCGCCGCGGCCCGCCGCCCCGCCCGCCGCCCCCGCCCCGAGACCCCGCGCACCTGGCTGCCCGCCCCCGGCCGGCTGCTCGGACTCGCCCGCGACCGCCTCGGCGACCTCGGCCGGGCCGTCGAGGTCGGCGCCTCGGTCGTCGGCTCCTCCGTCGTCCGCGCGGGCCGCCCCGCCGCCGCCTTCACCGCGCACTCCAGCGGCACCCGCCGGATCGCCACCGCGACCCTGGACCTCGACCGCGTCCAGCGGATCCGCCGTACCACCGGCGGCACCGGCAACGACGTCCTCCTCGCCGTCACCGCCGGGGCCCTGCGCCGCTGGTTCGACGACCGGGGCGTGCCCCTCCCCGGCGTCGACCCGCGCGCCCTCGTCCCGGTCTCCCGCCGCCGCCCCGGCGCCGCGCCCGGCCCCGGCAACAGCCTCTCCGGCTACCTCCTGGACCTGCCGGTCACCGAACCCGACCCGGCCGCCCGGCTCGCCGCCGTCCGGCAGGCCATGGACCGCAACAAGGCCGCCGGCCCCTCCCGAGGCGCCGGCGCCGTCGCCCTCCTCGCCGACCAGCTGCACCCGCTCGCCCACCGCTTCGGCGCCCCCCTCGCCGCCGGGGCCGCCGGCCTCCTCTTCGACATGCTCGTCACCCAGGTGCCGCTGCCCCGCGCCGCGCTCTCCCTCGGCGGCGCACCGCTCAGCGCGCTGTTCCCCATGGCGCCGCTGGCCCGCGGCCAGTCCCTCGCCGTCGCCATGTCCCCGTACCGCGGCCGGGTCCACATCGGGCTCGTCGCCGACGGCGAGGCCGTCCCCGACCTCGACGCGCTGGCCGCCGCGCTCGGCGCCGAACTCGACCTGCTCGACCCCCCGGAGCCCCGCGCGGCCGGCGCCTGACGCGCGCCCCGGGCGGCCGTGCGGCAGGGTGGAGCCATGCCCGAACTGCCCGAGGTGGAAGCGCTGCGCGAGTTCCTCGACGCGCACCTGGTGGGCAAGGAGATCGCCCGCGTCCTGCCCGTGGCGATCAGCGTCCTCAAGACGTACGACCCGCCCCCGGGCGCCGTCGAGGGCGCCACGGTCACCGCGGTCGGGCGGCACGGCAAGTTCCTCGACCTCACCACCGAGGGGCCGGCCGGCGAGCTCCACGTCCTGATCCACCTGGCCCGCGCCGGCTGGCTCCGCTGGCAGGACCCGCTGCCCTCCGGCCCGCCGAAACCGGGCAAGGGCCCCCTGGCCCTGCGGATCGCGCTCACCGGCGGCGACGGCTTCGACCTCACCGAGGCCGGCACCACCAAGCGCCTCGCCGTCCACCTGGTCCGCGACCCCCAGGAGGTGTCGGGCGTCGCACGCCTGGGCCCCGACCCGCTCGCCGAGGAGTTCGGCCCGGACGCCTTCGCCGCCCTCCTCGCCGGCGAACGGCGCCAGATCAAGGGCGCCCTGCGCGACCAGAGCCTCCTCGCCGGCATCGGCAACGCCTACAGCGACGAGATCCTGCACGCCGCGAGGATGTCGCCGTTCAAGCCGACGCAGAACCTCACCCCCGACGAGACCGCCGCCCTCTACACGGCGATGCGGACCACCCTCCGCGAGGCAGTCGACCGCTCCCACGGACTCGCGGCCGGAAAGCTCAAGGCCGAGAAGAAGAGCGGCCTGCGCGTCCACGGCCGCACGGGCCAACCCTGCCCGGTCTGCGGGGACACCATCCGCGAGGTCTCCTTCAGCGACTCCTCGCTCCAGTACTGCCCCACCTGCCAGACCGGCGGGAAACCCCTCGCCGACCGGCGCCTGTCGAAGCTCCTCAAGTGACCGCGACCGCCCGGGCCCGCCGAGGCGGACCCGCACTACACTCCGCCGCATGCTGCGCGTACTGGCCGTCGACGACGAGGAACCCGCCCTGGGGGAACTCCTCTACCTGCTGCGCGCCGACCCCCGCGTCCGCACCGCCGAGGGGGCCGGCGACGCCACCGCCGCCCTGCGCAGGATCGGGCGCGCGCTGGAGACCGGACCCGACGGCGACGGCGGCATCGACGTCGTCTTCCTCGACATCCACATGCCCGGCCTGACCGGACTCGACGTGGCCCGGCTGCTCGCCGGCTTCGCCCGGCCGCCCCTCGTCGTCTTCGTCACCGCCCACGAGGGCTTCGCGCTCCAGGCGTTCGACCTCAAGGCCGTCGACTACGTCCTCAAGCCGGTCCGCCGCGAGCGCCTGGCCGAAGCCGTCCGCCGGGTCCACGACCTCGTCCACGCCACCGCGGCGCCCGCCCCCGCCGTCCCCGAGCAGATCCCCGTCGAACTCGGCGGCGTCACCCGCTTCCTCCCCGTCGACGACATCGCGTACGCCGAGGCCCACGGCGACTACGCCCGCCTCCACACCGACCACGGCAGCCACCTCGTCCGCATCCCGCTCTCCACCCTGGAGGAGCGGTGGGCCGCCCGGGGCTTCGTCCGCATCCACCGCAGCCACCTCGTGGCCCTCGCCCGGATCGACGAACTCCGGCTCGACGGCGGCGCCACCTCGGTCCGCGTCGGCGGCACGGACCTCGCCGTCAGCCGTCGCCACGCCCGCCACCTGCGGGACCTCCTGATGCGCCGGGCCGGCGGCTGACCTGCCCGCACGTCTACCGCGGCCGGGGCCCGCTGCGTAGACTCCACGCGTCCGCGGGCCGGCGAGCCGCCCGCGCGGACCGTCGGAAGTCGTCGAGAGAGGCGGGAGCGGACCGGTGATGTCCGAGCACCACCCCCCGCGCAGACCCCGGCGCGAGACCGTCACCTACGCCTCCGCCCACGGCCCGGGAGCAGCTCCGGGACCCGCGGGACGCCGCCCCGCCCACCCGCCGGCCCGCTCCGAGATCGACGAGCAGACCACCCTCGGCCACACCTACGTCCGCTCCCTGATGCGCAGCCAGCTCCGCGCCGCCCTGACCGCGCTCGGCGCGCTCGCCCTGCTGGTCGGCTCGCTGCCGCTGCTGCTGGCGCTCCCCGCGCCCGAGGCGCTCGTCTGGGCCGCCCTCGGCCTCGGCGTGTACCCGGTCATCTGGGCCATCGCCCACTGGTACGTCCGCCGGGCCGAGCGCAACGAACGCGACTTCGCCGGCCTCGTCGAACGCTGAGAACGGTGAACCGCCCCGCATGAACCAGACCCACGCGGTCGTCGCCGTCGCCGCCGTCGTCCTCGCCACCGTCCTCATCGGCGCGCTCGGCCTGCGGATCTCCCGCACCACCTCCGACTTCTACGTCGCCTCCCGCACGGTCGGTCCGGGCCTCAACGCCGCCGCCATCAGCGGCGAGTACCTCTCCGCCGCGTCCTTCCTCGGCATCGCCGGCCTCGTCCTCGTCCAGGGCCCCGCGATGCTCTGGTACCCGGTCGGCTACACCGCCGGATACCTCGTCCTGCTCGTCCTCGTGGCCGCGCCGCTGCGCCGCTCCGGGGCGTACACGCTCTCCGACTTCGCCGAGGCCCGCCTCCAGTCCCCGCAGGCCCGTCGGCTCGCCAGCCTCTTCGTCGTCGGCATCGGCTGGCTCTACCTGCTGCCGCAGCTCCAGGGCGCCGGACTCACCCTGGAGATCCTGACCGGCGCCCCCGACTGGGTCGGCGGGCTGCTCGTCGCCGTCGTCGTCACCGGCACGGTCGCCGCCGGAGGCATGCGCAGCATCACCTTCGTGCAGGCGTTCCAGTACTGGCTGAAGCTCACCGCCCTGCTCGTCCCCGCGCTCTTCCTGGCCGCCGCCTGGTACGGCGACGGCGCGCCCCGGGCCCGCTTCGACGCCCCCGCGGTCCTGCGCGGCCACACCGTCGTCCGGGTGGCCGACACGGTGCGCGTCGGGCTCGACGCCCCGCTCGCCGTCACCGTGACCGGCACCGTCGACTCCGTCCCCCACCGCGACCGGAGCCTCACCCTCGCCCCGGGCACCCATCACATCCTCGGCGGCACCACCCTCGCCTTCGCGCCGGGCGCCACCCTGCCCGAGCGGGCCGCCAGCGGCGGCGACCCCCTCGGCTGGTCCCAGCCCCTCGCCGGAGGCCGCGACGGGCACCAGCTGTACGCCACCTACGGCCTGATCCTGGCGACCTTCCTCGGCACCATGGGCCTGCCGCACGTCGCCGTCCGCTTCTACACCAGCCCGCACGGCCGGGCCGCCCGGCGCACCACCCTCGTGGTCCTCGGCCTCGTCGGCGCCTTCTACCTGCTGCCCCCGCTCTACGGCTTCCTGGGCCGCGTCTACGCCCCCGAACTCGCCCTCACCGGCTCCGCCGACGCCGCCGTCCTCGTCCTGCCCGACCGGATCCTCGGCGGACTACTCGGCGACCTCCTCGGGGCGCTCCTCGCCGGCGGCGCCTTCGCGGCCTTCCTCTCCACCGCCTCCGGGCTCACCATGTCCGTCGCCGGCGTCCTCACCCAGGACGTACTGCCCTCCCGGGGCGTCCGCCACTTCCGGCTCGCGACCCTGCTGGCCACCGCCGTCCCGCTCGCCGTCGGGGTGGTCGCCTCCAAGGTGCCCGTCGCCGACGCCGTCGGCCTCGCCTTCGCGGTGTCCGCCTCCTCCTTCTGCCCCCTCCTCGTCCTCGGCATCTGGTGGCGGCGGCTCACCCCGCCCGGCGCCATGGCGGGACTCCTGCTCGGCGGCGGCTCCGCGCTCGCCGCCGTGATGGCGACCCGGGCCGGACTGCCCCCCGGAGGCTGGCCGCACACCCTGATGGCCTGGCCCGCCGTCTGGTCGGTCCCCCTCGGCTTCCTCACCATGGTGCTGGTCTCGCTGGCCACGCCCCGCCGGATCCCGCCCGGCACCTCCGCCCTCCTCGCCCGGCTCCACCTCCCGGAGGAGTTCACCGGGACGGTCCCCCGACCGGGAGGCCCGCCGTCGGCCGGCGCCGTACCCACCCAGGAGGCCCGCCGATGACCGGCATCGCCCTCGCCGCCGCGGTCGCCGCCGGGGCCGTCCTGCTCGCCGCGGGCTTCGCGCTCGGCCGGCTGGCCGCCCGGCGCGGCGGCCGGGCCGCCGATCCCGGCCTCGGCACCCCGGTCGAGCGGGCGACCTTCCACACCCTGCACACCGCCTCCCTCGCCGCGCCGCCGCTGCGCGCAGGGCTCACCGAGGAGACCGCCCGCAGGGCGGCCGGCACCCTGCGCTCGCTGCTCGGCACGGAGGCGCTCTGCCTCACCGACCGGGGCGCGGTCCTCGCCTGGGACGGCCCCGGCGAGGACCACCACCGCGCGCACCTGCCCGACGAGGCGGCCGAGACCCTGGCGACCGGCCGCAGCCGCTCGGCGCCCACCGGATGCGCCGACCCCGCCTGCCCGCTGCGCTGGGCGGTGATCGCCCCGCTCACGGGCGAGGACGGCGTGCTCGGCGCGCTGGTCGCCTACGGTTCGCGGGAGTCGGCCGTCCTGGTGCGGGCGGCGACGGAGGTGGCCCGCTGGGCCTCCGTCCAGCTGGAGCTGGCCGAGCTGGACCGCTCGCGCACCAGGATCGTGGAGGCCGAGATCCGGGCCCTGCGCGCCCAGATCTCGCCGCACTTCATCTTCAACTCCCTCGCCGCCATCGCCTCCTTCGTGCGCACCGATCCGGAGCGGGCCAGGGAACTGCTCCTCGAGTTCGCGGACTTCACCCGCTACTCCTTCCGGAGGCACGGCGAGTTCGCCCAGCTCGCCGACGAACTGCGCTCCATCGAGCAGTACTTGGCGCTGGCCGGCGCCCGGTTCGGCGACCGGCTGAAGGTGAGGCTGCAGATCGCCCCCGAGGTGCTGCCGGTGACCCTGCCGTTCCTCTGCCTCCAGCCGCTGGTGGAGAACGCGGTCAAGCACGGGCTCCAGGACCGCGAACGGGGCTGCCGCGTCACGATCGCCGCCCGCGACGCCGGCGACGAGGCGGTGGTGACCGTCGAGGACGACGGCATCGGCATGGATCCGGAGGTGCTGCGGGCCGTCCTGCGCGGGGAGCATCCGGCCGGCTCCGGCATCGGCCTCTCCAACGTGGACGAGCGGCTGCGCCAGGTGTACGGGACGGAGCACGGCCTCGTCATCGAGACGGGTCTCGACGCCGGGATGAAGGTGACGGTCCGCATCCCCAAGTACCGTCCGGGCGTGCACCGATCGGCTCCCTAGAGCCCGGCCTCCGGACCACGCGACGTCAGCGCAGGTGCAGGGAGAGATGGGCGAGCGGCAGGCCCAGTTTCCAGGCGGGGAGCCAGACCTGCTCTTCCTCGTCGACGGGGAGACCTGGCTCCCCGGTCTCGGGGCCGTCCAGGTCGGCGGCGCGCACCCAGGTGTCCCGCAGCCGGCGCCAGGCGGTGTGCGCGAGCGCCAGGTCGGGGCCGTCGCCGCCGGCCGAGCGCCGGGCGGCGAGCCGCTCCTCGACCCAGGGCGGCCAGGGACGGTCGTAGGCCGTGTGGCGCAGCCACTCGTCGACCCGGTGGGCGGCCCATGCGCCCGCCGGCCCGTCCGGTTCCTCCGACAGGTGGACGGTGAGGGCCAGGGCCTGGAGCCCGGCCCGGTACTCCAGCGAGCCGGGCGCGACGAGCGCGGCGGCCCGCAGCACCTCGTCGGCCAGGTACTCGGCGCACAGCCAGGCCATCGGGACGGCGAGTCCGCCGCCACTCGTGCCGCCGGCGCCGTTCGTGCTCTCGGGCAGCAACGCTCCCACCTTCTCCCGGACGTCGGGGTCCCGGACGTCAGGGCCCGGGGGAGAGCCTCCTCCGAGAAGGGCGCCCGCGGGTCCCGCTTTGCTCAACTCGCCCGTGTGGTTTCGGATACGTTTTCCGGCCGGATAGGTGCCGGTGAGGTTCCTGGTGTCGGACGTGCCGGGAGAGGCGGGTGGTGCGGTCTCAGCCGAGGAGCGCGTACACGGCGGTGGCGTGGGCCGCGGTCTCCTCGGTGCCCTCCGCGGTCATCGTGATGTCGGCGAAGGCCATGCGCTTCCCCGCCCTGGTGAGCCGGGCGTGCACCAGGACGTCGGAGCCGACGACCGCCCGCTGGAAGCTGATGGACTGCTGGACGGTGGTCATCGGCACGAAGCCGCCGCGGGCCGCGGCCACGGCGATCACCGTGGCGGTGTCGGCGGCCGCCATCAGGGCCTGGCCGGAGAGACCGCCGCCCTCCCGGGCGAGCCGGTCGGACCAGGGGAGCCGGAGCACGGCCCCCGCCCCGTCGACGGAGGCGACCGAGAGCCCCAGATCGAGCACCCAGGGGGCGAAGTTGTCGGCGAGGAGCTGTTCGGCGGCGGTGAGTGTCAGCGTCACGGCGTCATTGTGGGGCCCCGGCACGGGGGCGGGCAACGGCCGTGCGGCGTGGCGGCCGGTAGCCGGGGAGCGAGCGGCCGAGCTGGCGGAGCGCGTAGTGCGAGCGGGACTTGACGGTCCCGGCGGGGATGCCGAGCTCGACGGCCGCCTCGTTGACGGTGAGGCCGTGGAAGTACAGGCGGACCAGCACCGCACGGTGCTCGGGGCTCAGTTCCCGGACGGCCGCCCGTACGTCGAGGGCGGCCTCGGCGGAGGCGGTGGGGTCGGCCGGGTCGGGGGTCACGGCCAGGACGCCGTCCCCGATCTCGGTGGGCCGGGCGAGCCGGGAGCGGCGGGCGTCGATCGCGAGCCGGCGGGCCACGGTGAAGAGCCAGGGCCGGATCGAGGCGTAGGCGTCGTCGAACGCCTCGGGGTGGAGCCAGGCCCGCACCAGGGTCTCCTGGGCGAGGTCCTCGGCGCGCTGCCGGTCCCCGTAGGTCAGTCCCAACAGGAAGGAGAGCAGCGCGGGGCCGTGGTCCCGCTGCAGCTCCTCCAGGGTCCGTTCGTCGGTCGTCGCCGTCGTCATGCTGTCCGCCTCTCCCGCGGCTCGTCGTCCGGCCGTATACGAGCGCATCCGGAAGAGGAGGGACAGGGAACGGACAGGGGTCTGCGACGAACGGTCGCACCGAGCGGCGAATGGTACGGCGAGCGGTCGGACGGCGTCGCCGCGTCCGTTTCAGCGGGGTTCGTGGGCGTCCACGGCCTCGACCCTTGACGGGACCTTTTCCGCGGGCTCAATTCATCAGAACAGATGTTCATCGGATGAGTTGGCTGGAGTGTCGAAGATGACCTCACGCACCAGACCCGCCGGGGCGGCGGTACTCGCCGCCTTCCTGCTCGCCGCGGCGACCGGTTGCACCGAAGGGGGCGGCGGCGCCGGCAGGACACCCGACTCCGGACGGACGCCCGGATCGCCGCCGGCCCCCTCCGCGGCGCCGGGCGGGGCCTCCGCACCCGTCGGCTTCACCCTGGTGGCCTCCGGCGACGTGCTGCCGCACGACTCGATCATCCGCCGCGCCGCCGACGACGCCGGAGGCGAGGGCTACGACTTCCGTCCGATGTTCGCCGGAGTGAAGCCCGTGGTCTCCGGGGCCGACGTGGCCCTCTGCCACATGGAGACCGTCTACGGACGGGAGGGCGGGCCCTACACCGGCTATCCCGCCTTCAAGTCGCCGCCCGAGGTCGCGGAAGCGCTCAGTGCCACCGGGTACGACTCCTGCTCCACCGCCTCCAACCACACGCTCGACGACGGCCCGGAGGGGCTCGCCCGCACCCTCGACGCCCTCGACAGGGCGGGCGTCCGCCATGCCGGCTCCGCCCGCACCGCCGAGGAGGCCGCCCGGCCCGCCCTCCTCAAGGCCGGCGGCGCCACCGTGGCCCAGCTCGCCTACACGTACGACACCAACGGCTATCCCCTGCCCGAGGGTCGGCCCTGGGCGGTCGGGCTGCTCGACGAGAAGAAGGTCGTCGCCGACGCGCGCGCCGCCCGGGCCGCCGGCGCGGACGTGGTCGTGGTCAGCGTCCACTGGGGCACCGAATGGCAGACCGAGCCCGACGAGCGGCAGCTCTCCCTCGGCCGCGCGCTGACCGCCTCACGGACCGGCGGGCGCCCCGACATCGACCTGATCATCGGCACCCACGCCCACGTCCCGCAGGCGTACGAGAAGGTCAACGGCGTCTGGATCGTCTACGGGATGGGCGACCAGATCGCCGGCGACATGATCAACCACGAGGGCGCCCACGACCCCCGCGGCAACCAGGGCACCCTCGGCCGCTTCACCTTCTCCCCGCCCCGCACGCCCGGCGGGCGGTGGGAGGTCACGAAGGCCGAGTTCGTCCCGCAGCGGTTCGACACCGCGCGCGGCCGGGTGGTCGACCTGGCCTCCGACGCCCGCGACCCGCGCCACGCCGAGATCCGCGACACGATCCGCCGGGTCGTGCTCAGCCGCGGCGCCGCGAAGGACGGCCTGGTGATGGGCGGGTAGCCCGTACGGCCCATCCGCCGGCATCGGGTGCGGCGGCGCGGCGGGCGGTCTCGGCGCCGACCGGTCAGGGCACCACGGTGACGGGCCAGCGCCCGGCCTTCACCAGGCGGACGGCCACCGAGCCGACGAAGCGGTGGCCGGCGGACTCGGATGCGCCCACCACCACGGCGTCCGCGAGCAGTTCCTCGGCGGCCTGGACCAGACCGGCATAGGCGTCGCCCCGGAAGGTGCGGAACTCCCAGCGCATCCGCCACAGATCCCGAACGCGCTCCGCCGACGCGCGGATCTCCTTCGCGAGGTCGTCGGCGATCTCCTGGGTGGTGTCCGACACGGGCGCACCGAGCGCGGCGCCCGCCGGGAGCAGCGGCTGCACGTAGACCAGGGCGAGCAGCGCGTCCTGCCGCCGGGCGAGTCCGGCCGCGTAGGCGGCCGCACGCAGCGACGAGGCGGAGCCGTCTATTCCGGCCATGATCACTTTGGGGCCGTCGGTACCGCGTTCGAACCGGCCGGGGTGGTGTGCGCTCACCCTTCGAGGCTATCGGCTCATCGGGTGTTTTCGGACAGGGGGCCGGTGTCGATGAGGGGTGTGGACGCTCGCCCGTAGGAACCATTGGTCATGAAAAAGGATCAGATGACCAGTGGCCGCCGGGCGGTGCTGCGGCTCGCCGCCGCCCTGGGGGCCACCGCCACCGTCGGCGTCCTCGCGGCCGACCGGTTCGCCACGCCCGAGCCCGTCTCCGGCGCCGCCTCCCTCCCCCAGGGCGCGTCCGGCGGGGGACGCGGAGGCGCGGCGGGTCCCGGCCCGGCCGCCGGGCCGCAGGCCGGTACGGGCCGGCTGCTCCCGACGTCCTACCGGCTCCAGCCGATGACGGCCTACGCGCCGCCGGCCTTCCGCCGTGCGGTGCCGCCCGTGCGGCAGCGGCCCTTCCTCAGCATGTCGGGGGTCGGCAGGTCGATGGTGCTGACCTTCGACGACGGCCCCGACCCCCGGTACACCCCGGCGATCCTGGAGACCCTGCGCCGCCACGACTGCCGGGCGATGTTCTTCGTCTGCGGCGAGATGGCCGTCGAGAACCAGGACCTGCTGCGGGAGATGGACGCCGACGGACACGTCGTCGGCAACCACTCCTGGTCCCACCCGCTGATCCCCAAGCTGAGGCCCTCCCGCATCCGCGACGAACTCGGCTCCACCAGCGAGGTCGTCGAGAAGACCCTCGGCACCGCCCCGCTCTGGTACCGGGCTCCCTACGGGGCCTGGAACCGGCATTCCTTCGAGATCGGCGCCGAACTGGGCATGGAGCCGCTCGCCTGGACCGTCGACACCCTGGACTGGAAGGAGCCCGGTACCGACAGCATCGTCCGCCGCGTCCTCGACGGAGCCGCGCCGGGCACCGTGGTGCTCTCCCACGACGCCGGCGGCAACCGCTCCCAGAGCGTCGCCGCGCTCCGCCGCTACCTGCCCGCACTCCTCGACGCCGGCTACCGGATCACCGTGCCCCGGCGCTGACCTCCCCGGTACGGCGGAAGGGCCCCGGCACCAGGTGCCGGGGCCCTTCGTTCGGGGTGACTACCGCGAGCCGACCATCCGCGCGTAGACGACGACGTTCCCGTCGTAGCCACGCGCGCGCGTGTAGCCGCCGCCGCAGGTGATCACCCGGAGTTCCGGCTCCCCGTTGTCGGCGTAGACCTGCACGCCGGGGAAGTTGTCCTTGGCGTACACCTCGACGCCGTAGATCTCGAAGACCGCGACCCGGCCGTCGTACCGCTCGACCTCGACGTGCTGGCCCTTCTGGAGCGAGCCCAGGCCGTAGAAGACCGCGGGGCCCTTCGCGTTGTCGACGTGGCCGACGATGACGGAGGTGCCGCGCTGTCCCGGGGCGATGCCGTTCTGGTACCAGCCGGCGAGGTTGGGGTCCTCCGGCGGCGGGGCCGCCACCCAGTCGTCCGCGTCCAGGCCCACGTCCATGACGGGGGCCGCCACCTGGATCGCCGGGATCTTGATCCGGGACGCCGGCGCGAAGGGCAGCGGCTCCAGACCGGTGGTCGCGGCGGGCGGCGGCGGGGCGACCGGATGCGCCACCGGCCGGGAGGCGGCGGCGGGTTGGGGCGGCCCGTCGGCGATGTCCACCCCGTTGCGCATCATCGCGAGTCCGGACAGCATGGCGAGGGCCAGGACGCCCCAGGGTCGGCGTCTCCTGCGTTCGAAGACGCGGAAGTCCTTCGGGGGCATGGTTCTCCCTTCTCGGCGTCGTCAGAACGGTAAATCCGGTCGCGTGCGACGTCGCGCCGGACGGCGCGAACGGGTGGGGGCCCGCTGCCGGACGGGTGTCGCGAGCGTCGGCGGCCCTTCCGGAGGGGTGCGGACCGCCCTGCCCGAGGCGCGTGCCGGAGACGGTGCGGGCGTCTGCGCGGAGGCCGGGCGGGAGCGGGTCCGGGGCGAGCGCGGCGGCCCGTGCCGAAGCACCGCCGGGGCGCAGCCGGGTGACGTCGGGGCTGACCCATCCGAGTAATCGTCAGATAAGCATCCCGAACGGCTTTGACCTGCGGCTCCGTTGCCTCAGGGGGCCCTTCTCCCGGCGTGTCGCCTCACCGGGGTGGCCCAGCGCCGACGTGCACGGCTCGCACCGACTTGTGATGGTTCGTCATGGAAGGCGTACTCGTCGAATCTCCCGGAGCACCGCTTTGGGGCGTCTTCCATCAGGAGGTTCAACCATGCGTGCTGCACGCACTCTGGCGGTGACGGCGACCGCGTTCGCGGCGCTCGGACTCGCGGCCCCCCTCGCCACCGCAACCAACGGGCCCAGCAACGTGACGGTCCCTCTCCAGGCCGAGCGGGGCGGAGACGGTTCCAACGGCGTCACCGTGTCCCCCTTCGCGGTCCACCAGGGCGCGATCCTCACGATCACCGTCCGCGGCTGCGCGGGTGGCACGGTCACGTCGAACGCCTTCCCGACGACCACGCTCCCCGCCGCCGTCAACGGGGTGTCGACCGCCACCCCCCGCATCTTCAACAACGCCACGCCCGGCCAGTACAACCTGGCCGTCCAGTGCAACGGCCGCACCCTGACCCAGCCGTTCCGGGTCCTGGCCGGCCAGGGCGCCCAGGGTGGTCTCGGCGGCTCGATGGCGCCGAGCTCCACGGAGATGGCCATCGGCGGCTCGCTCGTCGCCGCCGCCGCCCTCGGCGGCGGTCTCTTCATCGCCCGCCGCCGGCGTGTGACCGGCGCGGGCATCTGACCGGCCGAACCTCCCGGCCGGCCCACCGTGCGCGTCGCCCCCGAGTCCCCGCCGGGACCCGGGGGCGACGGGCGTCCCGGGGCGCCGCGCTCCACCCGACGGGCGTCGGGGGACGACGTGCACCGCTCCGGGCCGGGTCATGACACCCGGTCAGTGACGTCGGCCGGCGCCGGAGCGGCGACGGACCGCATAGAGCGCGGCACCCGAGGCGGCGACCAGGACGAGGGCCCCGCCGGCGGCCAGTTCGGTGGTGCTGGGCGCCATCGAGCCGCCGAGCCCGCCCTGCACCCCGCGCGGAGGCGTGAGGATCGTGGCGCTGATGGTCGGGGTGGCGGTGGGGGAGCCGCTGATCGTCAGGGCGACGGTGTCCTGCACGCCGCCGGTGCAGTTGAAGAGCACCGTGTAGACGGCCCCGCGCTTGGCGTCGAGGTCCACCGTGGCCGAGGCCGTCGCTCCCGGGGCGATCGTGACCGTGTCGAAGATGCCGGCCGAGGCCGTCGCCGTACTGGCGCAGCCGGGCGCGCTCAGCGTCACCCGGCCGCCGGGGGCGACGACCGAGGGCGACACGACGAAGTCGCCCGGAGCCCTGGCCCGCACCTTGGGGCCGGGAGCGGGAGCGCCGTCCGCGGCGAGGGCGACGGGGGCGGCCAGGGCGAGGGCGGCCGCCCCCAGCAGGGCAGTGGTAGCGGCACGTATCGCGCGCATGGTGAATCCTCCGGGTCCCGAGGGGCAGCCGCGGAAGGGGGCTTCCGCCAAAGACCGTGCGTACACCTCGTCGCCGGAAACGCTAGGAGCGCACTACCACAGCCGCGATCCCAGACGCGCGAATGGGGCATGGAGGTCCCCCGAGTGGCCCACAAGGGCGTGTCGCCTCACCGGGTGAGGTGCGGGAACAGATCGGTGAACGGCGCGGCGGTGGCCGAGATGCCCCGGCCGAACGGCGCGTCGAAGTCCCAGATGAGGAAAAGCAGGAACGCGATCAGCACGCTGAACAGCCCGGCGAGCAGCAGCTCCCGTCCGGTCCTGCGGATCTGGAGCGTGAAGATCAGGCCGACGGTCACCAGGGCGCCGATGATCAGACCGAACCACACCACCCCCGGCATGGTCGCCCCGGCGTTCTGGCCGCGGGCCCCGCGGGCGTCGTCGGCCGCCGCGACCTGGTCCACCAGCGGCTGGTACGCCTGGCCCTCGAAGTCGTTCGCGGGCTGGTAGTCGGTGACGCTGCGGCGGACCCGCTCCAGGAGCGCGGTGCCCTCCTCGCTCAGCTCGCCGTGCTCGGACATGTACGTCCACTCGTCGTGGACCACATAGGAGACGTAGGCGTCGACGTCGGCGCGGATGCCCGACCGGACCGCCTGCGGGTACACCTCGGCGCGGGCCGAGATCTCGTGCATGGCCTGCGCCTCCTGCCGCACGGTCTCCTGGGCGGCCCCGCGGGCCTCCCAGACGCCGGCGATGGCGAGGCCGAGGACGATCGCGTAGATCACGCCGATCATCATCGTCATGTACTCGATGACGTCGGGTGTCTCGCTCGGGTCGTCGTCCTCCGTGATCCGGCGGTTGTTGATGACGACGATGGTGAGGACGACGGCGCAGGCCGCCGCCATCGCGAGGGTCAGAACGAGCCATTCGGACAAGGGAGTTCTCCGGCGGGAATCAGCGGGACGACGGGACGGCGGATCGAGGGGGCGGCGGATCGAGGAGACGGCGGAGTGCGGGGACGGCGCGTCACTTGGACCGGGGGCGCAGGATCGCCGTCGCCAGCACGGCCGGGGCGGTGATCATCAGCGTCGCCGTGACGACGGACGTGCTCGCCTCCCGCTTGGCCTTGGTGGCGGGGCGGTAGTGGGGCAGCGCCACCGGCGTCGGGGCCGGGGGCCGGGGCCGCACGGTCGGCGGGGGCGGCGGCGCGGGGGCCGGCTCGGGCGGCCTCGTGGTCGGGGGCGGCGGGGCCGGGGCGGCGGGCGTGGGCCTGGCGGCCGGGGGCTTCGGCACGGGCCGCGGCGGGGGAGGGGTGGGCCGGGGCGACGGCGGGGGCGGCTCCGGCTTCGGGGTGGGCTTCGGGGACGGCGTGGGCTTGGGCGGTGTGGGCTTGGGAGTGGGCTTCGGCGTCGGGGTGGGCGTCGGCTCGGGCGTGGGTGTGGGCGTCGGGCACGGTGGGGGCGGCTTGGGGTGGCAGGGCTTCGGGTGGTGGTGGTGATGACCCTTGCCGTGGCCCTTCCCATGGCCCTTGCCGTCGCCGTGGCCCTTGCCGTGGCCGTTCCCGTGGCCCCGGCCCTCGCCGGGACCGTGGCCCTCGCCTCCGCGGCCGCGGGAGCCGCCGTCGTCGTCGTGGCCGCCGGCGTAGGCCACCGCGAGGTGCGCACCGCCCGCGTCGGTCGAGGCGTAGGCGCAGGCGTCCGCGGCGGCGGGTACGGGTGAGGCGAGGAGCCACACCAATCCCAGGGCCGCCACCGGCCGCGCGAGAAGTGATCCGTTCAGAGACACGCCGTCGAGCTTGATCACATCAGGGGCGTCGCGGGGCGGAATCGCGCGGGATTCGCCGGATGGAGGGGATCTCCGCTTGTGTGGACTTGACGTTTCACCGCGCGCCGCCCACGGATTCGGTGCAATGGCCGGTAGGGACGACCGGGGCGAATCGAGAAGGGCCCTTCCGGCCTGGCGGTCGAGAAGTGTCCGGTTGTCGCCCTGTCGGAACAGGCGGTCGACGGGGCATCCTGCACCGGCGACACGGCCCCGACGCCGGCAACGGCCGAGGTGAGGGCGGGGCCTGAGGCGCCGTCGGGTGAGGAGAGGCGTCGCCGACGCAGTCGACGCACGCTCATATGCACGTGAATTTGCACAGCCTGAAGGCGTGAACTCTGCGTTCCGCGAGCACGTGCCAATGGCGTGTGACCAAGAACGGACCGCTAATTTCCGTTTCTACTCGCTCTCCCGGCGGGCGATCAGTAGCCTCACCTCGAACACCGGCCACGAACACATGGCCGCATCCTCCGTGGCGACTTGTTGGAGACATCGATGGAGCGACCCGCCTGGGCCCCGCCCGGCATCGACATTTCGGTGCCGAGCGTGTCCCGTATGTATGACTTCTATCTGGGCGGCTCGCACAATTTCGAAGTGGACCGGGAAGCGGCGCGCAAGGCCATGGAGTTCATGCCTGGCCTGCCCAAGATCATGCAGGCGAACCGTGCCTTCATGCGGCGCGCCGTCCGCCACGCCGTTGACAACGACGTCACGCAGTTCCTGGACATCGGCTCCGGCATACCCACCTTCGGCAACGTGCACGAGGTCGCCCGCGCCGCCGACCCCGCCGCGCGGGTCGTCTACGTCGACCACGACCCGGTCGCCGTCGCCCACAGCCGCGCCGTCCTGGAGGGCGACGAGAGCGCCGCGGTCGTCGCCGCCGACCTGCGCAAGCCGGCCGAGATCCTCTTCAGCCCCGAGGTGACCCGGCTGCTCGACCTGGACCGGCCGGTGGCCCTGCTCCTCGTCGCCGTCCTGCACTTCCTGGAGGACGACGACCGGCCGCACGAGGCCGTCGCCGAACTGCTCGACGCCCTCGCCCCCGGGAGCCTCGTCGTCGTCACCCACGCCTCCTACGAGGGCATCCCGCTCCTGGAGGAGGAGGCCGGCGGCACCGTCGGCGTCTACCGGAACATCCGCAACCCCCTGGTGATGCGGTCCAGCGCCGAGATCGCCCGCTTCTTCGAGGGCACCGAACTGGTCGAACCCGGCCTGGTCCCGATGCCCCTCTGGCGACCGGAGAGCCCGGTCGAGGAGGAGGATCCGTACGCCTTCTCCGGTTTCGCAGGGGTGGGGCGCAAGGCGTGAAGGTCCCGTCGCAGCCCACCGGCGCACTCGCGGAGGCCGACGGCCCGGAGGACCGGCTCCGGAGGTTCGTCACCATCTGGAGCCGTGCCATCTTCCCGGTGACGGCCACCTCGCTGACCCGCGCCGAATTCGATGTCCACCTGCTGCCGTTGGCGCGCACCCTGTGCGACGCGCTGCACGCCCGGCCGTTCGACACGGCCCCGGCGCAGCGCACCGGAGCGGCCCTCATCGACGCGCACTGCACCGACCCGGACGCGCTCGGCCGCAGCCTCGGCGTCGTCGACTCGTACCTGGTGCTCTACTGCGGAGCCGAGTCGGACCTGCCCGCCGAGGAGCTCCGCGCCCGGTGCTCCCGACTCCAGCACGCCATGGCCACCGGCTACGCCCAGGCCCTGCGCGAGCGGACCCGCGCCGAACAGGAGGCGATCGCCCGCTCGGCGCTCGCCGCCCGCAGCGCCGCCGAGATCGCCCTGCACGCCACCGAGAGCCGCTTCCGCGCGGTCTTCGACGGCGCCGCGATCGGCATCGGCATCGCCGACCTCGACGGCAACATCCTGGAGATCAACGAGACCCTCACCCGCATGTTCGGCGGGATGGAGGGCCAGGTGCGCAGCCGGAACGTCAGCGAATGGGTCCACCCCGAGGACGGCCCGCACGTCTGGAAGCTGTACGAGGAACTGGTCCGGGGCGAGCGCGAGCACTACCGCGTCGAGAAGCCCTACTACCGGGGTGACGGAACGGTTCTCTGGACCAACCTCACCGTCTCCCTCCTGCGGGACGCCGAAGGCCGCCCCCAGTACCAGCTCGCCCTCCTGGAGGACACCACCGAACGGCGCCTGCTCCACCTGCGCCTGCGGTACGAGGCCACCCACGACGCGCTCACCGGGCTGCCCAACCGCACCCTCTTCTTCGAACGCCTGGAGAAGGCGCTCGCGCCCGGCGACAACGCCCGCTTCGGCCTCTGCTACCTCGACCTCGACGGCTTCAAGGTCATCAACGACAGCCTCGGCCACTCCACCGGCGACCGGCTGCTCGTCGAGGTCGCCGACCGGCTGCAGACCTGCGTCACCGGCGCGGGCGAGATGGTCGCCCGGCTCGGCGGCGACGAGTTCGTCGCCCTCACCACCGCCCCCGGCGGCGAACGCGACGTCACCGAGCTCGCCGACCGCATCCTCGCCGCCCTCGCCACCCCGCTCCGCATCGACGGCCGCGAACTGACCGTCCGCGGCAGCCTCGGCGTCGTCGAGGGCCCCGCGGGCGAACGCACCCCGGCCGAGGTGCTCCGCAGCGCCGACATCACCATGTACCGGGCCAAGTCCGCCGGCGGCAACCGCTTCGAGCTCGCCGACCCCGAGGCCGACGCCCGCGCCATCACCCGGCACGGACTCACCACCGCCCTGCCCACAGCCCTCGAACGCGGCGAGTTCTTCATCGAGTACCAGCCCCTCGTCCACCTCGACGACGGCAGCGTCCACGGCGCCGAGGCGCTCGTCCGCTGGTGCCACCCGCAGCACGGCGTGCTCGGCCCCGACCGCTTCATCCCCCTCGCCGAGGACACCGGCCTCATCGTGCCCCTCGGCCGGTGGGTCCTCCAGGAAGCCGTGCGCCAGGCCCGCTTCTGGCAGACCCGGCACGCCGACGGCGGCCCCCTGCGCATCAACGTCAACCTCTCCCCGACCCAGCTCCACCACCCGCGCCTCGTCGCCGACACCGTCGACGTCCTGGAGCGGTCCGGCCTCGAACCCGGTGCGCTCTGCCTCGAAGTCACCGAATCCGCCCTCATCGGGGCCGACGAGGACCTCCTCAAGCCGCTGCGTCAGCTCGCCGAGATGGGCGTCGACATCGCCCTCGACGACTTCGGCACCGGCTACTCCAACCTCGCCAACCTGCGCCGCCTGCCCGTCAGCGTCCTCAAGCTCGACCGGTCCTTCACCCGCGGCATGCAGCAGCACCCCGTCGACCCCGTCGACCTCAAGATCGTCGAAGGGATCGTCTCCCTGGCCCACAGCCTCGAACTCGCCGTCACCGTCGAAGGCGTCGAGACCGGCGCGCAGGCCCGCCGGCTCCGTGACCTCGGCTGCGACACGGCCCAAGGCTGGTACTACGCCCGCCCCGGCGCCCCCGACCGCATCCACTCCCTCCTCCTGGCCGACGCGATCTGACCGTCCCGCCCCACCCGCGTCGCGGGGCCCGCATCCGGGCCTCGCCTCCCCCGGTGCGACCGGGCGGCCCCCCCGCCCGCCCCCGTGTGGGCAATCGTCCCGCTGGGGCGGGACGGGTGGGCACACGGGACGGCGCGCCTGGCCGCGCCCCCGCCCCTTGCGCCTGGACCCGCACCGTCCGCGCGACGCGCAAGGGGTGCGGGCCCGGGCGCGGAAGCCTAGGCCCGGCAGGGGCGCCGTCCGTTGTGCCCACCCGTTCCGCCCCAGCGGAACGATTGCCCACAACGGGGGGGGCGCGGAGCGGGCGGGTCAGCGGGTGCGGAGGAGGAGGTTCTGGAGTTCGCGGGCGGCGCGGGGCGGGGCGACGTCGCTGCGGTGGGCGAGGGCGATGGTGCGGCGGAGCCCGGGCCGGGCGAGCGCGGTGACGCGGAGGTCGCGGCCGGCCCGCGCGGCGACCATGGTGGGGACGACGGCGAGACCGAGCCCCGCGCGGACGAAGCCGAGGACCGCGTCGAGCTCGCCGCCCTCGACGGTGAAGGTGGGCTCGAAGCCTTCGGCGCGGCAGGCGGCGACGGTGAGTTCCCGCAGGTCGTAGCCGTGCCGGAACATGACGAGCGGCTGGTCGCGGAGGTCGGTGATGCGGACGGGCCGGCGGGGGGCGGGCGCGGAGGCGGAGGACACGACGACGAGGTCCTCGCGGAGCAGCTCGACGGTGGTGAGGGCGGGGGAGGGGGTGGGGAGGGGGAGGACCACCAGCGCGAGGTCCAGCGCGCCGCGGGCGAGCTCGCGGACGAGGTCGTGGGAGCCGCCCTCCTCGATGAGGAGCTGGATGCCCGGGTGGAGGTCGTGGAAGGTGCGCAGGACGTCCGGCAGGAGCCCGGTGCAGAGGCTCGGGGTCGCGCCGAGCCGCACCCGGCCGCGTTTGAGCTGGGCGAGTTCCTGTACTTCGAGGCGCGCGGTCTCGGTGTCGGCGAGGATGCGGCGGGCGAGCGGCAGCAATGCCTCGCCGGCGTCGGTGAGGGCGATGTTCCCGCGGGCGCGGCTGAAGAGCTCGGCGCCCAGTTCCTGTTCCAGTGCCTTGATCTGCTGGGAGAGGGAGGGCTGGGAGACGTGGACGCGCTCGGCGGCCCGGGTGAAGTGGCGGGTCTCGGCGACGGCGACGAAGTACAGGAGCTGCTGGAACTGCATGGGGCCAGCGTAGGCGATGTGGATAGGCGTGTCCTATCGAGTTGAGCCGGACCATGTCTTGGACCTCTTGGGTCCTTCGGCCCTAGCGTCGTACGCATGGCTCTGGCACCCACGAGGGACCGCACGGCGGGCCGCCCGCCGTCCCCCACACCGTCACGCGGATTCTGGTCGTCGACCCTGGGCAAGAAGACGGTCATGGCCGTCAGCGGGCTGATCATGCTCGGCTATCTCGTCGCCCACGTCGCGGGCAACCTGAAGGTCTTCTTCGGCCCCGAGGAGTTCAACGGCTACGCCCACTGGCTGCGGGTGCTGGGCGCGCCCGTCCTGCACCACGAGTGGGCCCTCTGGATCGTCCGGCTGGTGCTCGTCGCCGCCGTCGTGGCCCACGCGGTCTCGGCGTACCAGCTCAGCCGGCGTGACGTGAGGGCCCGCCCCACGGCGTACGTCCACCGGCGCAGGCGCGCGTCGTACGCCACCCGGACCATGCGCTGGGGCGGGATCGTCCTCGCCCTGTTCATCGTCTGGCACATCCTCGACTTGACCACCGGCACGGTCCACCCCGGCGGCTTCGAGGAGGGCCGGCCCTACCAGAACGTGATCGACACCTTCTCCACCTGGTACGGCAACGTCATCTACATCGTCGCCATGCTTGCCGTGGGCCTCCACGTCCGGCACGGCTTCTGGAGCGCCGCGCAGACCCTGGGGGTCGGCAGTGCCCGTCGCGAGCGCTTCCTCAGGGGGGCGGCGAACCTCCTCGCGCTCGTGCTGACCGCGGGCTTCGTCTCCGTCCCCGTCGCCGTCATGACCGGAGTGGTGAGCTGACCATGAGCTATCTCGACTACACGACCGGCGAGCCGATCACCGACACCAAGGCCCCCGGGGGTCCCGTCGCCGAGCGCTGGGACACCCGCCGCTTCGAGGCGAAGCTGGTGAACCCGGCCAACCGCCGCAAGCATCGGATCATCGTCGTCGGCACCGGCCTGGCCGGCGGTTCGGCCGGCGCGACGCTGGCCGAACAGGGCTATCACGTCGTCCAGTTCTGCTTCCAGGACTCCCCGCGCCGGGCCCATTCCATCGCCGCGCAGGGCGGCATCAACGCGGCCAAGAACTACCGCAACGACGGCGACTCGATCCACCGCCTCTTCTACGACACGGTCAAGGGGGGCGACTTCCGGGCGCGCGAGTCCAACGTCCGCCGGCTCGCGCAGATCTCGGTGGAGATCATCGACCAGTGCGTCGCCCAGGGCGTGCCCTTCGCCCGTGAGTACGGCGGCCTGCTCGACACCCGCTCCTTCGGCGGCGTCCAGGTATCCCGGACCTTCTACGCGCGCGGCCAGACCGGGCAGCAGCTCCTCCTCGGCGCCTACCAGGCGCTGTCGCGGCAGATCGCCGCCGGGAACGTGGAGATGCACGCCCGTACGGAGATGCTCGACCTGGTCGTCGTCGACGGGCGGGCCCGCGGCATCGTCGCGCGCGACCTCGTCACGGGCGAGATCTCGACCCACTACGCGGACGCCGTGGTCCTCGCCAGCGGCGGCTACGGCAACGTCTTCTACCTGTCGACGAACGCGATGAACTCCAACGCCACCGCCGTCTGGCGGGCGCACCGGCGCGGCGCCTACTTCGCCAACCCGTGCTTCACGCAGATCCACCCCACCTGCATCCCGCGCACGGGCGACCACCAGTCGAAGCTGACCCTGATGAGCGAGTCCCTGCGCAACGACGGCCGCATCTGGGTGCCGAAGGCCAAGGGCGACACCCGTCCCGCCGCGGAGATCCCCGAGGACGAGCGCGACTACTACCTGGAGCGCATCTACCCCTCCTTCGGCAACCTCGTCCCCCGGGACATCGCCTCCCGGGCCGCCAAGAACGTGTGCGACGAGGGGCGCGGCGTCGGACCCGGGGGCCAGGGCGTCTACCTGGACTTCGCCGACGCGATCCGCCGGATGGGCCGCAAGGCGGTCGAGGAGAAGTACGGCAACCTCTTCGACATGTACGAGCGGATCACCGCGGAGAACCCGTACGAGGTGCCGATGCGGATCTATCCCGCCGTGCACTACACGATGGGCGGGCTCTGGGTGGACTACGACCTCCAGACCACGGTCCCCGGCCTCTTCGCCGTCGGGGAGGCCAACTTCTCCGACCACGGGGCGAACCGCCTCGGGGCCTCCGCCCTCATGCAGGGCCTGGCCGACGGCTACTTCGTCCTCCCGGCCACCATCAACGACTACCTGGCGCGCCATCCGCACGCCGAGGCGGTCACCGACGACCATCCGGCGGTGCGGGAGGTGCTCGCCGAGACCGAGGACCGGCTGAACCTCCTCCTCGCCGTCGACGGCGACCGCACCCCCGACTCCTTCCACCGCGAGCTCGGCGAACTCATGTGGGAGTACTGCGGGATGGCCCGCACCGAGGAGGGTCTGCGGACCGCTCTGGCGCGGATCCCCGCGATCCGCGAGGAGTTCTGGAGCCGGGTCAAGGTCCCGGGGACGGGCGAGGAGTTCAACCAGTCCCTGGAGAGGGCCAACCGGATCGTCGACTACCTGGAGCTCGCCGAGCTGATGTGCCTCGACGCGCTCCACCGCGCCGAGTCCTGCGGCGGCCACTTCCGCGAGGAGTCCCAGACGCCGGACGGCGAAGCCGCCCGCCGTGACGAGGAGTTCGCGTACGTGGCCGCCTGGGAGTTCGACGGGGCCGACGGGACCCCCGTCCTCCACAAGGAGGAGCTGTCCTTCGAGTACGTCCACCCCACCCAGCGGAGCTACGCATGAGGCTCAACCTGCGCGTCTGGCGCCAGAAGAACGCCGGCACCGAGGGTGCCATGGCCACCTACGCGGTGGACGGGATCTCGCCCGACATGTCCTTCCTCGAGATGCTCGACACCCTCAACGAGGACCTCACCCTGCGCGGTGAGGACCCCGTCGCCTTCGACCACGACTGCCGCGAGGGCATCTGCGGCGCGTGCAGTCTCGTCATCAACGGCGACGCCCACGGTCCGGAGCGCACCACCACCTGTCAGCTCCACATGCGCTCCTTCCGCGACGGCGACACGATCGACGTGGAGCCCTGGCGGGCCTCCGCCTTCCCCGTCGTCAAGGACCTGGTCGTCGACCGGTCCGCCTTCGACCGGGTCGTCCAGGCGGGCGGGTACATCACGGCACCGACCGGATCCGCCCCGGAGGCCCACGCCACCCCGGTGCCCAAGGCCGACGCCGACTCGGCCTTCGAGCACGCCGAGTGCATCGGCTGCGGAGCCTGCGTGGCCGCCTGCCCCAACGGCTCCGCGATGCTGTTCACCTCGGCCAAGATCAACCACCTCAACGTCCTGCCCCAGGGCTCGCCCGAACGCGAGACCCGGGTGCTCGACATGGTGGCCCAGATGGACGCCGAGGGCTTCGGCGGATGCACCCTGACCGGGGAATGCGCGACGGCCTGCCCGAAGGGCATCCCCCTTCCGTCGATCGCGGCGATGAACCGGGAGTGGCTGCGGGCGCGGCGCAAGGCCCCCCGCGGCTGAGACCGGATCCGGACAGTCTGAGGGCGTGGGCTCCGCCACACCTCGCACCCCTGAGCGAAAGATCGTTCACAAAACGATCACCTTCTCCGTAAGATCTTCGCTCGGGGGTGCTTCTGTCGCTCGCGACAGCAAGATCAACTCTGTTCAAACCTGGACCTTTCCCCACATGTTGTCCACATCGCGGCCAACCACCCCCCGGTGATTTCCGCCGCGCCGACGCCCCCGGGTACTGATGGACGTGCCGGGGGCACATGACCAAACCCCCGGTCGCACAGACCATTTGGGGGTTTCATGTCCGACATCACCCGCCGCCGGGCGCTCGGCGTCGCGGCCGGCGCGGCAGGCGCCGTCGCCGGCGTCGCCCTGGCCGGCTCCGCCATAGCCGCCGGTCCCCAGGACGCCGCTCCCGCGGCCGCCCCGGCTCCCGGCTCCTTCGACGAGGTCTACCAGGGCCGTCGCATCAAGGGCGGACCCTCGCACGGGGGCGGTCACCACGGGGGGCACCACGGAGGCGGCTACTCCGTGACGATCGACGGTGAGGAACTGCACGTGATGCAGAACGCCGACGGCACCTGGATCAGCGTGATCAACCACTACGAGCCGGTCACCACGCCCAAGGCGGTGGCCCGCGCGGCCGTCCGCGAGCTCCAGGGCGCCCCGCTCGTACCCCTCACCCTCGGCTGACCGATCCAGGAAGCGGCACCACCATGACCGTACGCAAGAACCAGGCCACCCTCACCGCCGACGAGAAGCGGCGCTTCGTGAACGCGCTCCTGGAGCTGAAGCGCTCCGGGCGGTACGACACCTTCGTCACCACGCACAACGCCTTCATCATGAGCGACACCGACAGCGGCGACCGCGTCGGCCACCGGTCGCCGTCGTTCCTGCCGTGGCACCGGCGCTTCCTCCTGGAGTTCGAGCAGGCGCTCCAGTCGGTCGACCCGACCGTCACCCTTCCCTACTGGGACTGGACCGCCGACCGCACCTCGCGCTCCTCGATCTGGGCACCCGACTTCCTCGGCGGCACCGGCCGCGTCCGGGACGGCCAGGTGACCGACGGCGCGTTCGCCCGCAGCGGCAACCGCTGGACCATCACCGTCCGCGTCGACGGGCGCGACTACCTGCGGCGCGACCTCGGCGCCGGCGGCCGTCAGCTCCCCACCCGGGCGGAGGTGGACTCCGTCCTCGCCATGGAGACGTACGACATGGCGCCCTGGAACAGCTCCTCGGACGGGTTCCGCAACCACCTGGAGGGGTGGCGCGGAGTGAACCTCCACAACCGCGTCCACGTCTGGGTCGGCGGCCAGATGGCCACCGGGGTCTCGCCCAACGACCCGGTGTTCTGGCTGCACCACGCCTTCATCGACAAGCTGTGGGCCGACTGGCAGGCCCGTCACCCCCGCTCGACGTACCTGCCGGCGGCCGGCACCGCGAACGTCGTCGACCTCCGGGACACCATGCGCCCGTGGAACGACGTGACGCCGGCGGACATGCTGGACCACACCCGCCACTACACGTTCGACACCGCGGCCTGACGGGCGCGGGGTCCGGGGCCTCAGGCCCCGGACCCCAGGGCCCGGGCCAGGTACGGCGCGGTGCGGCCGCCGGCCGTCCGCGCCACCTCGGCCGGCGGACCGGCCGCGACCACCCGGCCGCCCTCGTCGCCCCCGCCGGGGCCGAGGTCGACGACCCAGTCCGCGGTGGCGACCACGTCCATGTCGTGCTCGACGACGACCACCGTGTGCCCGGCGTCCACGAGGCCGTGGAGCTGCCGCATGAGCACCTCGACGTCGGCCGGGTGCAGCCCGGTCGTCGGCTCGTCGAGGACGTACAGGGTGGGGGAGCGGTGGGGCCGCTGGAGTTCGGAGGCGAGCTTGATCCGCTGGGCCTCCCCTCCGGACAGTTCGGTGGCCGGCTGCCCGAGCCCGAGGTAGCCGAGGCCGACGTCCAGCAGCGTCCGCAGGCTGCGCGCGGCGGCCGGGACGTCGCCCAGGAAGACGGCGGCCGACTCCACCGTCAGGCCGAGGACCTCGGCGATGGTCAGGCCCCGCAGGCGGACCTGGAGGGTCTCGGGGTCGTAGCGCGCGCCGTGGCAGTCCGGGCAGGGGGCGTACGTGCTCGGCAGGAAGAGCAGCTCCACCGACACGAAGCCCTCGCCCTGGCAGGTCTCGCAGCGCCCGCCGGGCACGTTGAAGGAGAAGCGCCCCGCCTTGTAGCCGCGGGCCGTCGCCTCCTCCGTCTCGGCGAAGAGCCGCCGCACGACGTCGAACAGGCCGGTGTACGTGGCGAGGTTGGAGCGCGGCGTGCGGCCGATCGGCCGCTGGTCCACCGTCACGAGGCGGCCCACGCCGGAGACCTCCGCGGTCAGCGCGCCCACGAGGGTGGACTTGCCGGAGCCCGAGACGCCCGTGACGGCGGTGAGGACGCCGACCGGGAAGGCCGCGTCCACCCCGTCGAGGTTGTGGCGGGTGACCGGGCCCGTCCGCAGCCATCCGGCCGGGGTCCGCACGGTGCGTGCCGGAGCCGGGGTCCGGTCGAAGAGGAAGCGCCGGGTCGCGGAGGCGTCGACGTCCGCCAGGCCGCTCGGCGGTCCGCTGTGCAGCACCCGTCCGCCGTGCACACCGGCCCGCGGGCCGACGTCCACGAGCCAGTCGGCGTGCCGCACCACGTCGAGGTGGTGCTCGACGACGAAGACGGAGTTGCCCGCCGCCTTGAGCCGGTCGAGCACCACGAGCAGGGCCTCGGTGTCCGCAGGGTGGAGTCCGGCGGACGGCTCGTCGAGCACGTACACCACGCCGAAGAGTCCGGAGCGGAGCTGGGTGGCGAGCCGCAGCCTCTGGAGCTCGCCGCTGGAGAGGGTGGGGGTGGCGCGGTCGAGGCTCAGGTAGCCGAGGCCGAGTTCGGTGACCGTGGCGATCCGCGCCACGAGGTCCCCCGTGAGCACCCGGGCCGTCTCCGAGCCGTCGGCCGCCGCCCCGGACAGGAGCCGGGACAGCTCCGTCAGCGGCAGCGAGGCCAGATCGGCGATGGTCCGGCCGCCGAACGTGACCGCCAGCGCCTCCGGCCGCAGCCGGCCGCCGCCGCACACCGGGCACGGCGCGCTGGTGAGGAAGCGCTCGGCCTTCGCGCGCAGCGAGGCGCTCTTGGAGTCGGAGAAGGTGCGCATGACGTAACGCCGGGCGCTCATGTACGTCCCCTGGTAGGGGCGTTGGATACGGTCGGCGTCCCGCACCGGGTGCACCGTGACGACCGGCTGCTCGTCGGTGAAGAGGATCCACCGCCGGTCCTCGGCGTCGAGCGCGCTCCACGGCCGGTCGACGTCGTAGCCGAGCGCGTCCAGCACGTCCCGCAGGTTCTTCCCCTGCCAGGCGCCCGGCCACGCGGCGATGGCACCCTGACGGATCGACAGCCCGGCGTCGGGGACGAGCAGTTCCTCACTGGTCTCGTGGACCCGCCCCAGGCCGTGGCACGAAGGGCACGCGCCCGCCGCCGTGTTGGGCGAGAACGCGTCGGAGTCGAGCCGGTCCGCGCCGTCCGGGTAGCGGCCGGCCCGGGAGTACAGCATCCGCAGGGAGTTGGAGAGGGTGGTCACCGTGCCGACGGAGGAGCGGGCGTTCGGCGAGGAACGACGCTGCTCCAGGGAGACCGCCGGCGGCAGCCCGGTGATCTCGCCGACCGCGGGCGTCCCCACCTGATGGATCAGGCGCCGCGCGTACGGCGCCACCGACTCGAAGTACCGCCGCTGCGCCTCGGCGTAGATCGTGCCGAAGGCCAGCGACGACTTGCCGGAGCCGGAGACCCCGGTGAACGCCACGAGCGCGTCGCGCGGGATGTCGACGTCCACCCCGGCGAGGTTGTGCTCACGGGCGCCGCGGACGCGGACGTACGGATCGTGCGGACTGTCGTGCATGGGTCGATTTTAGCCACCGATCACCGTTTGGCCTGGTCGGGGCGGTGGTTCGGGCCAGGAAGCGGCCGTCCGGGCCCGCGGCGCAAGGCCCACGGCGTGCGCGAGCCGACGGTACGACTCGGTCAGCGCCGCACGGTCGTAGGTGCTCGTGGTCACCAGCACCTCCTGCGCCCCCGTCTCCTTCACCGCCTCTTCGAGGGCCGCGGCGACCTGCTCCTCCGTACCGTGGACGTGGCCGGTCAGCCCCGTCTCGTAGAAGCCGCGCTGCCGCTCCGTCATCGTCAGGGCCTCGATCCGCTCGGGGGCGTCGAGCGGCGGGAAGTCGCCCCGGGTGCGCGCGTACGCGAGCGACCACGCCTCCGGGACCAGGAGCCGACGCGCCTCCGCCTCGGTGGCGGCCACCGCGACCGTCCCTGCGACGGCGACGTAGGGCTCGGCGGCCAAGGGCGAAGGCCGGAAGGCGGCACGGTAGGCGTCGACGGCCGCCAGGACCCGGTCACGGGAGCGCAGGTCGCCGATGACCAGGGGGAGCCCCGCGTGCGCGGCGATCCCCGCGCCCTCGCCGGTCGCGAGGACGAACGGCGGCACCCGCAGCCCCTCGGCGGGCCGTGCGTGCACCTGGGGGTGGGCGGCGGGCCCGCCGGTGAACCAGCCGAGGAGCTCGTCGAGCTGCTCCGCGAACCGGTCGGCCTCGTCCTTGTCCCGTCCCAGGGCCCTGCGGACGCCGTCCGTGAAGCCGACCGAACGCCCGACCCCCATGTCGATCCGGCCGGGGAAGAGGGACTCCAGGACGCCGAACTGCTCGGCGACGACCAGGGGCCGGTGGTTGGGGAGCATCACCCCGCCGGTGCCCACCCGGACGGCGGAGGTGGCGGCCGCCGCGGCCGCGGCCAGGACCGTCGGAGCCGATCCGGCGACCCCGGGGACGCCGTGGTGCTCCGACACCCAGAAGCGGTGGTAGCCGAGGGCCTCCACCTCCTGGGCGAGGCGCACGGTGTTCCGCAGCGCCCGGGGCGCGTCCTCGCCCTCCCGGGTGCGCGACCGGTCGAGGACGGAGAAGCGGATGCCGCCGGGGAAGGTGCTCACACCGGGTTCAACGCCCCGGAGCGGGAGGGATTCCCGGGGAGGGGCCGCCGGTATGTCCCGGGCGGCCTCGCCGGGCGGCTTCTACGCTGGGTCCGTGACATCGGACCACCGGCCCCTGGCCGTCTTCGACCTGGACAACACGCTCGCCGCGACCGCGCACCGCCAGCACTTCCTGGAGCGCAGGCCCAAGGACTGGGAGGCGTTCTTCGCGGCGGCGCCCGACGACCCGCCGCTGGACGAGGGGGTCGCGCTCTGCCTCGACGCGGCCGGCGAGTGCGAGGTCGTCTACCTCACCGGGCGGCCCGAGCGCTGCCGCCGGGCGACCGCGGACTGGCTGGCCGCGCAGGGACTCCCGCAGGGGGCGGTCCACATGCGCCGCAACCGCGACTTCCGGCCCGCCCGGGTCACCAAGGTGGAGATCCTGCGCCGGCTGGCCGTCGACCGTACGGTCAGGATGCTGGTCGACGACGACACGGCCGTCTGCGACGCGGCGGAGGCCGCCGGCTTCCGGGTGGTGCGCGCCCGCTGGGCGGAGCCCTCCGACGCGCTGAGGGAGGCCCAGGAGAAGGAGGGCCGCACCTGACCGGCCGTACCCGACCGGCGACACCGGACGGGCCGCACCCGAAAGGCCGCACCGGGCCCGAGGCAGCCACACCGGTGGCCCGGCGGCCCGGTGGCCCGGCGTCCGGCCGGCGGCCCCGGCCCGGCGGGTCAGTCCTCGTCCTCCAGGCGGAAGCCGACCTTCAGGCCGACCTGGTAGTGCTCGATCGCCCCGTCGACGATGTGGCCGCGTACCTGGGTGACCTCGAACCAGTCGAGGCCCCGCAGCTTCTGCGAGGCGCGCTTGATGCCGTTGCGGATGGCCTCGTCGACGCCCTCGGTGGAGGTGCCGACGATCTCGGTGACGCGGTAGGTGTGATTCGACATGGGGGCCGAACTCCTCTCGGTACGTTCCCTCCACGGTGCCCCAGGGCGTGACGGCGCGCGACACGACGGGGGCCGGGTGGACGCCCGGGAGCTACCGGCGGTAAGGGGATAGATCGTCCGTCCGCGGGGCGGAACGGGATCGTCAAGGACTTGACCATCCGGTTGGTCCAGACCAGAATCCAGGCCACATACCCGCGCGAACACCCCGTTCGGTCCCCCCATGTCGGGTCAGCCCCCCATGCCGCACGCCCCTGTGCTGAACCGCAGAAGGTGACCCACGTGAAGAACCGCCATCTCGCCTGCCCCCTGGCAGCCGCCACCGCGCTCGCCCTCGCCGGGTGCGGGATGCTGCCGGGCGGAGGCGGCCAGACGAAGACGGTCCACATCTGGCTGATGCGGGACAGCGTCAGCGAGGACTTCCTCAAGCGCTTCACGGAGACCTACGAGGACGAGCACGACAACGTCGAACTCGAGGTCACCATCCAGGACTGGACCGGCATCGGGAAGAAGGTCACCGAAGCCATCAAGGGCTCCGGCGGCCCCGACGTCATCGAGGTCGGCAACACCCAGGTCGCCCAGTACGCCGACACCGAGAAGCTCTTCGACCTCACCCTGGAGTCGGTCCGCGACCTCGGCAGCGAGGACTGGCTCCCCGGTCTCGCCGAGCCCGGCAGCATCGGCGGATCGCAGTACGGCATCCCCTGGTACGCCGCCAACCGCATCGTCATCTACAACAAGGACCTGTTCCAGGACGCCGGCATCGACAAGCCGCCGGCCACCCGCGCCGAATGGCTCGCCGACACCGAGAAGCTCAACACCGACGGCAACCAGGGCATCTACCTCGCCGGACAGGACTGGTACACCCTCGCCGGATTCATCTGGGACGAGGGCGGGGAACTCGCCGTCGACAAGGGCGGCGAATGGAGCGGCGCGCTCGCCTCCCCCGCCGCCCGGCGCGGCATGGCCTACTACAAGCAGCTCCAGGCCCTCGGCTCCGGCCCCAAGAACGCCGACGAGCAGAACCCGCCGCAGGCCGACGTGTTCGCCCGGGGCGACGTGGCCCAGCTCATCGCCACGCCCAGCGCCGTCGCCGCCATCCTCAAGGCCAACCCGGCGCTCAAGGACAAGCTCGGCTACTTCCCGATACCCGGCGCCAAGGCCGACCAGCCCTGCGCCGTCTTCACCGGCGGCTCGGACCTGATCATCCCGGAGAACGCACCCGAGCGCACCGCCGCCATCGACGTCGTCAAGGCGCTCGCCGGCGAGAAGTGGCAGTCCGAACTCGCCCGCACCATGGGCTACGTCCCCAACAAGAAGAGCCTGGCCGGCGTCGTCTCCGGCCAGGAGGCCACCGCCGTCATGGCCAAGGCCGCGGCCCGGGGCAGGGCCACCCCCAACTCCCCGCAGTGGGCCAGCGTCGAGGGGGACAACCCCATCAAGCCGTACATGACGGCCGTCCTGACCGGCGAGGACCCCCTGAAGGCGGCCGAGCAGGCGTCCGCGGCCATCACGGACACCCTCGCCGAATAGCATTCAGCGGGTCCACACCCACGAGTCCCCGGACGGTCAACTCGAATCCAGCCGGTCACGGAAGAAGTAGGGAGCCGGGCCACCGCGCGAGCGGTCCCGGCCCGCCCCTTCCCCTTCCGTCTGCCGGAGGAGCCCGTCATGACCGCACCGACGCCCACGCTCGCCGTCCCCGCACAGCCCCGGGCCCGCGCGGAGCAGCAGCCCGCCCCCCGGTACGTCGTCGGTCTCGCCCGCGACCAGGAGGAGGTGCGGGCCGCCCAGCGCCTGCGCCACCTGGTCTTCGCCGGCGAACTGGGCGCCCGGATCGACGGGCCCGAGCCGGGCCTCGACACCGACGCCTTCGACGCGTACTGCGACCACCTCCTCGTCCGCGAGGAGACCACCGGCGAGGTCGTCGGCACCTACCGCATCCTGCCGCCCGACCGGGCCGCCGTCGCCGGCCGCCTCTACGCCGAGACCGAGTTCGACCTCACCCGGCTCGCGCCCATCCGGCACGACCTCGTGGAGGTCGGCCGCTCCTGCGTCCACCCCGCCCACCGCAACGGCGCGGTCATCGCCCTCATCTGGGCCGGACTCGCCCGCTACATGGCCACCACCGGCCACAACTGGCTGGCCGGCTGCTGCTCCCTCCCGCTCGCCGACGGAGGCGGCCTCGCCGCCGCCACCTGGGACACCGTCAAGGCCAAGCACCTCGCCCCCGAGGAGCACTGGGTGACGCCGCACAAGCTCTGGAGCCCGCAGGGAGTCACCCGCCCCGAGGGCCGCACCGAACTTCCGCCCCTCCTGCGCGGCTACCTCAGGCTCGGCGCCTGGGTCTGCGGCGCCCCCGCGCACGACCCCGACTTCGGCGTCGCCGACCTCTACGTCCTGCTCTCGCTGCGCCGCACCAACCCCCGCTACCTCGCCCACTTCCTGTCGCTCGCCCCGGCGCGGTGAACGGGACCACGGCACCCTCGCCGTGGCTCCCCACGGCACCCTGCACCCCGGGCCGGTGCGTCGCCCACCCGCACGCCGATGGCCGTGACCGGGCGGCCGTCCGGACCGCCCTCGCCGTGCTCCGGCTGACCGCCGGGACCGGCGCCGTCCTCGTCGGCGTCCTGCTCGCCCCGGCCGCCGCCCTGCTCCCGGACGCCATCCGCACGGCCCTCGTCCGCCGCTGGGTACGCGCCGTCGTCCGTGCCTTCGGGGTGCGCGTCCGCTACGAGGGCCGGACTCCCGGCCCGGCCGACGGCCCGCTCCTGGTCGTCGCCAACCACGTCTCCTGGCTCGACATCCCCCTCGTCGCGGCCGTGCTGCCCGGCCGGATGGTCGCCAAGGCGGAGGTGCGCCGCTGGCCCGTCCTCGGTGTGCTCGCCGCGCTCGGCGGCACGCTCTTCCTCGACCGGGACGGGCTCCGCGCCCTGCCCGGGGCCGTCCGCGGGATGACCGGCGTCCTCGCGGCCGGCGGCCGCGTCGTGGTCTTCCCCGAGGGGTCGACCTGGTGCGGCCGGGCCGGCGGCCGGTTCCGTCCGGCCGCCTTCCAGGCCGCACTCGACGGCGGGGCCGACGTCCAGCCCGTACGGATCGCCTACCGGCCCACCGGAGCCGCCGCCTACGTCGGGGACGATCCCCTCGGCGCCTCGCTGTGGCGCGTCGTCACCACCCGCCGCCTCACGGCCGAGGTCCGGCTGCCGGAGCGGATACCCGCTTCCCGGCACCCGGACCGGAGGTCACTGGCCGCAGCCGCTCAGCGGGCCGTCGCGAGCGACAGCGCGAACCGGCCGTCGCCGTCCGTCCACCAGCGGTCCAGATCGAGGTCCGCCTCCGCGAGCTCCGCCCGGACACCCGCCTGACGGAACTTCGCGGACACCTCCGTCCGCATCTCCTCGCCCGCCGCGAACGGCACCACGAGGTCCAGCTCCGGGATCTTCACGGTGAGCGCGCGGCGGGCGCGCAGCCGCATCTCGATCCACTCGTGCGCGTCGTCCCACACCGCCACGTGGTCGAAGGCGTCGGGATCCGCGTCCGCGCCCAGCTCGCGGTCGATGACGGACAGCACGTTCTTGTTGAACGCCGCCGTGACCCCGGCCGCGTCGTCGTACGCGGCGACGAGCGTCGCCTCGTCCTTCACCAGGTCCGTGCCGAGCAGCAGGGCGTCCCCGGGGGACAGCATCGCCCGCACCGAGCGGAGGAACGTCCGCCGCTCGGCCGGGAGGAGGTTCCCGATCGTGCCGCCGAGGAAGGCCACCAGACGCGGTCCCGGTGTCCCCGGCAGGCCGAGCCCCCGGGTGAAGTCGGCGACCAGCGCGTGCACCCGCAGCCCCGGCCGGTCGGCGAGCAGCGACTCCGCCGCCCCGGTCAGCGCGGACTCGCTGACGTCCACCGGCACGTAGCTGTCCAGCCCCGGCAGCAGGGCGTCGATCAGGAACCGGGTCTTCTCCGAGGAGCCGGAGCCCAGCTCCACCAGGGTCCTGGCCCCGGTCGCCGCGGCGATCTCCGGCGCCCGCTCCACCAGGATCTCCCGCTCCGCCCGGGTGGGGTAGTACTCGGGCAGCCGGGTGATCTCCTCGAACAGCTCGCTGCCCCGGGCGTCGTAGAACCACTTCGGCGGCAGTTCCTTGGGGAAGCGCGACAGCCCCTGCAGGACGTCGGCGCGAAGGTCGGCGCCGGCGGCGTCGGGGGCGAGGGTGCGGGTCAGCTGGAACGGGCTCACGCGGATGGCTCCTTGAGCGGGGTGAGGGTGACGTCGGCGCGGGTGGCGGTCACGAGCGTGTGCCCGGGCACCTCCCGCCAGCGGGGATCGTCGTCGTACGGTTCGGAGGCCACCACCACCCGGTCGGGACCCCTCAGGTACCAGAGGCCGTTCTCCCAGGCGGTCGCGGCGATGGTGACGCCGTCGGTCAGCAGCAGGTTCAGCCGGGAGCCGGGCGCGGCGGCCGCGGTCTCCCGCACGGTGTCGGCGAGCGCCCGGCCGGGCGCGTCCCCGGCCCGCAGCCGGTGCAGGACGAGCGCCCACAGCAGCGCCGAGTCGCTCCGCGCCTCCAGCGACAGCAGCTCCTCGGCCGGCAGCGCGCCGGCCGCCGGGGCCAGGGAACCCGGCCAGCCGGTGACCGCGCCGTTGTGGCTGAAGAGCCACGGCCCCGCGGTGAAGGGCGCCGCCGCCGCCTCCCCGTCGGCGCCCGGCAGGGTGGCCCCCCGGACCGCGGCGAGCAGCGCGCCGGAGCGCACCACCCGGGCGAGGTCCGCGAACGACAGGTCGCCCCAGATGGGCGCCGCCCGCCGGTACCGCGCGGGCAGCGGATCGCCCTCGGCGTACCAGCCCACGCCGAAACCGTCGGCGTTCACCACCCCGCTGGACTGCGTACGGGGCTCCCAGGACTGCCGCAGCAGCGCGTGCTCCGGCCGGACGAGCAGCTCGCCGAGGGCCACCGGCTCGCCCAGGAAGGCGATGTGACGGCACATCAGTCGAGCTCCGCGCTGCGTGCCGTGCGGAAGCCGGAGAAGATCTGGCGCCGCACCGGCAGGTCCCAGTTGCGGAACGTGCCCCGGCAGGCGACCGGGTCCACCGCGAACGACCCGCCCCGCAGCACCTTGTACTCCGGACCGAAGAACACCTCCGAGTACTCCTTGTACGGGAAGGCGGAGAAGCCGGGGTACGGCAGGAAGTCGCTCGCCGTCCACTCCCACACGTCACCGATCAACTGCCGGACGCCGAGGGGGGACGCGCCCTCGGGGTAGCTGCCCGCGGGTGCGGGACGCAGATGCCGCTGGGCGAGGTTGGCGTGCTCCGGGCCCGGCTCCTCGTCACCCCAGGGGAAGCGCCGCGAGCGCCCGGACACCGGGTCGAACCGGGCGGCCTTCTCCCACTCGGCCTCCGTCGGCAGCCGCCGGCCCGCCCACCGCGCGTAGGCGTCCGCCTCGTACCAGCTCACGTGCAGCACCGGCTCGTCCTCGGGGACCGGTTCCGTCACGCCGAACCTGCGGCGCGTCCACCCGCCGCCCTCCCGGCGCCAGAACAACGGCGCCCCGATGGAGTGCTCCCGGATCTGCGCCCAGCCCTCCGGGTGCCACCAGCGGCGGTCCGTGTAGCCCCCGTCGGCCATGAACGCCAGGTAGGCGCCGTTGGTGACCGGCGTGGTGTCGACGTAGAACGGCGGCACGAGGCGGGGGTGCGCCGGACGCTCGTTGTCGAGTGCCCACGGCTCGTCCGAGGTCCCCATCGTGAACGGCCCGCCGGGCACCAGCACTTCGGCGGGCAACGGCCCGGACCGGTGGGCAGGCGGCGGGGGCGCGGTCAGTGCGGCCGGCCCCTTGCGCAGCTGATGGGTGATCAGCATCGTCTCGTCGTGCTGCTGTTCGTGCTGGGCGATCATGCCGAAGGCGAAGCCCGCGTCGAGCAGCGGCCGCCCCTCCATCGGCGCGCTCGCCAGCACGTCGAGCACCCGGGTCCGTACGTCCGCCGCGTAGGCGCGGGCCTCCCCGGGAGGGAGCAGCGGCAGGGACGGACGGCTGGCCCGCGGATGCTCGAACGCGTCGTAGAGCGAGTCGATCTCGGGCCGCAGCGCGTCCCGCCCGGCGACGGCCCGCCACAGCCACTGCTCCTCCTGGTTGCCGATGTGCGCCAGGTCCCAGACCAGGGGCGACATCAGAGGGGAGTGCTGGGCGGTCAGTTCGCCGTCCTCCACGCAGGAGGTGAGCAGCGCCGTCCGCGCCCGCGCGGCGGTCAGCGCCTCCAGGGCGCGCGTCCGCAGGGCCTCCGGGGCGGCTGCGCCGGAGGTCCCGGCACCGGTGGTCCCGGCGCCGGAAGGGCCGGACGTCGCCGGACCGGCAACCCGTGCGTGCCCGGATTCCGTACCGATCGCGCCGCGTGTTCCCTCGGTCATGACGTCACCGCCTGGAGCTCGTCGGCCGGGCAGCTCCCGGGGATCACGTACCGCTCGCGGAAGGCGCCGACCGCGCGCCGGACCTCCTCGCCCGCCCCGAGCCGGGGGAGTGCCTCGATCGCGGCGTCGAACACCGTCCGGGCGGCGGCGTGCAGCCCGGGATCGGTGAGGCCGTCGCGGGCTGCCGCGAGCCAGAGCGGATTGCGCGGGGCGGGTCCCGGACCCGCCCGCTCGCCGAGGGGTTCCAGCGCCCGGTAGACGGACTCCGCCGCCTCCGGGTCCTCGAACACCGCCGTCGTCACGGCCACCGGCACCATCCAGCCGTCGGGGCCCGACTGGGCGTCGACCATGCGCAGTTCCAGATGGCCGCGGGGCCGCACCGGCGGGAAGAGCGTCGTCATGTGGTAGCGCAGATCGTCCGCGTCGGCCCGGCGCGGGTGACCCGTGTGCAGCCACTCCCGGAAGGACAGGCCCTCCGGCACGGCCCACGGGCCCTCGTCGGCCCGCACGCACAGCACCGGGGTGTCGAGCACGTGGGCCGCCCACTCGGCGCGCGGTTCTCCGTCCGGCGACGGGGCCAGCGCCCGCCGCGGGTCGAGGTCCGCCCAGAACGCCTGCCGCGTCGAGCGCCAGCCGGTCCGGCGGCCGCCGTGCACCGCGGAGTTGGCGAACGCCGCCACCAGCACCGCGCCCAGCAGGTGCGCCATCCGCCAGCGCCGCCGGTAGCCGAGCGGCCCCGCCTCCTCCACTCCCGCGTCGAGACAGATCTGCACCGACGCCGAGTCGCACATCATCGCCCGCCCGGCCGGTCCGGTGCGGCCGAGCGCGGTCTCCATCGCGTCGTACCGCGGCTCGTGGAGCACCCGCTCGCGCGGGGCGTGCCACGGGTCGACGCCGTAGCCGCTGAGCGTGAGCCCGAGGGGCCCGAGCGCGCCCCGCACCGCCCGCAGGTCCGCGGCGAGGGAGTCGAGGCATTCCATGAGGGAGCCGGCCGGGCGCGAGCTGAGCTCCAGCTGCCCGCCGGGCTCGAACGTCAGGGCCGACACCAGGGGCAGCGACCGCACGGTGTCGACCGCCGCCGCGAGCCTCGGCGGCCGTACGGGTGTCCGCGGGTCGCGCAGGTCGTGCACCAGCCACTCCAGCTCCGCCCCCACGGTGCGGGGCGGGCCGGTCTTGAAGCAGATACATCGCAGCAGGTCCTCGGCCTCGCCCTCGGTGAGGGGCGGCCCGCCGCGCGGTATGCCGCTCGACGCCATCCGTGCACCTCCTGATCATGGGGCGTGGCCCCGGGAAGTCGCTGCTTCCACCTAAAGCCACCTCCGACCGGCATGCAAGAGCGCCTCAGGCGCCCCGCACGCTCCCCCTGTGCCCCCGTTCGTCCGAAACCTCACCCCTCACGGCCGCGCCGACGCCCCGGGAAAACCCGTTGCCCCGCGTCCCCCGAAAAGATCATCCTGACCGCATGAGTGCACGACTGCGCGCGATCGCGCGGCAGACCGAGGAGATCGTGGCCGCGGGCCGCTACCGGGCCCCGGACGGACGCACCGTCTCCCTCGCCGACGACCTGGCCGCCGCCCTGTCCGGTACCCGCCTCCACGGCCCCGGACCCGTCGCCGTCACCCCCGACACCGACCGCACGCCCACCCTCGACGTCACCGGCGAGAGCAGTCTGGCGGCCGCCCGCAGGATGACCGCCGCCGACGCCTCCCGCCCGGTGGCCGTCCTCAACTTCGCCTCCGCCCGCAACCCCGGCGGCGGCTACCTCAACGGCGCCCAGGCCCAGGAGGAGGCCCTCTGCCGCTCCTCCGCCCTCCACGCCACCCTGCTGCGCGCCCCCGACTACTACGCGCACCACCGCGCCGAGCGCGACGCCTTCTACTCCGACCGGGTCATCCACTCGCCGCGCGTGCCCGTCTTCCGCGACGACCGCGGCGACCTGCTCGCCACGCCCTTCACGGTCGGCTTCCTCACCTCTCCCGCGCCCAACGCGGGCGTCGTCCGCCGCACCGCCCCCGACCGGGCCCACCGGCTGCCCGCCGCCCTGGCCTCCCGCGCCGAACGCGTCCTGGAGACGGCCGCCGCGGCCGGCTACCGGCGGCTCGTGCTCGGCGCCTGGGGCTGCGGGGTCTTCATGAACGACCCGGCGGACGTCGCCGGCGCCTTCAAGGCCCTGCTCACCGGGGACGGACGCTTCGCCGGCCACTTCGAGGAGATCGTCTTCGCCGTGCTCGACCGCTCCTCCGGCGCCAGGACCCTGGCCGCCTTCACCCGGGTCCTCGGCGGCGGCGCCTGACCCGCTGCGGCGGCCCGGCGCCCGGCATGCGCCCTCCGCACCCCCGTGCCACGCTGGGGGGACACGGACCACAGTCCGAGACTCCTCACGGGAGGCACGATCGTGGGCAAGAAACAGACCCGGACCAATCGGGGAGCCCGTACCGGCGGTCACGAGCACCGCACCGAGGCCGCCGCGAAGGAACAGACGCCGGCACCCCCGAGAGAGAGCTCGATGCCCCTCGTGGAGCACGCGTCCCACCGCAAGGAGCGGAAGTTCGGCCACAACTGAGGCCGGCCACCCGGCGGAGCCGACCCGACACGCACCGATCCGGGGCCAGTGAGCGGGGCAGGGGAGCCGACGGGGGTACGAGGACGGGGCCCGGCGCCGGGAAGGCGCCGGGCCCCGTCCGTCACTCCGCGACGGAGGCCGCCTACGCGTCGTCGCCGATCGTGATCTGTACGCTCCCCTCCGCCCGCGCGACGGGCTGCTCCGGCACGTTCGCGCCGGTCTGCCGCTCCGGCGCGGCCGGATTCATCGTGGCCAGCAGCTGCCGGGCGAGACCGAGCCCGGTGCCGCCCATCGTGAGCGCCTTGGCGAACACGTCCGCCATCCCGTCGGCGCCGTTGAGCAGCACCATCTGGTCGACGTTCCCGAAGGCGGAGGCTCCGGCGGAGACGATCTCCGGCCATTTCTCCGCCAGCTGCTGGGCGACCACGGCCTCCTGGTTCTCCGCGAGCGCCGCCGCACGGGCCTTGATCGCCTCGGCCTCGGCCAGACCCTTCGCCCGCGTGGCCTCCGCGACCGCCAGACCCTGCGCGTGCTGCGCCGCCGCCTCGGCCTCACCGGTGAGACGCGTCGCCGTCGCCCGCGCCGCGCTCGCCAGCTCGGTCTCCTTCGCCTCGGCCTCGGCCGCCGAGATCCGGGCGTCACGCTCGGCCGCGGCCAGCGTCCGGGTCTCGTAGGCCATCGCGTCCGCCGGCTTGCGGACCTCCGCCTGCAGCTGCTGCTCCTTGCGGTGGCCCTCCAGCTCCGCGACCCGGGTCTCCTGCACGACGACCTCCTGCCGCGAGGCCGCCTCGGCCAGCGGACCGGCCTGCCGGGCGCGGGCGGACGCCTGGTCCCGCTCGGCCTGGTAGCCCGCCTGGAGGATCTCGCTGTCGCGGGTCGCCTCCGACATGCGCGCCGCGGCCTGCTGCTCCGCCTCGGTCGCCCGCCGGTTGGCCTCCGCCTGGGCGATCCGCGCGTCCCGCTGGACGGCGGCTGCGTGCGGGGCGGCGAGGTTCTTGATGTACCCGGTCGGGTCCTCGATCTCGTGGATCTGCAGCGAGTCGACGATCAGGCCGAGCTTCTCCATCTCCGTGCCACAGGCCGAGCGGGCCTGTCCGGTCAGCTTCTCCCGGTCACGGATCATGTCCTCCACGGTCAACCCGCCGACGATGGCGCGGAGATGACCGGCGAAGACGATGTGCACCCGCTCCGACATCAGCTTCTGCTGGTCGAGGAAGCGGCGGGCCGCGTTGGCGATCGACACGAAGTCGTCACCGACCTTGAAGATCACCACGCCCCGCACCTTGAGCGGAATGCCCTGGTGGGTGACGCACTCGACGGACAGCTGCGTCTCGTTGAGGTCCAGCGACAGCTTGCGCACCGCCTGGACGCCGGGCAGGACGAGGGTGCCGCGGCCGGTGACGATGCGGAACCCCATGCCCGCGCCGAGACCCTCGTTCTTGTGGTTGGAACCGGAGATGATCAGCGCCTCGTTGGGTTCCGCGACGCGCCACATCATCTTGAACACGGTGATGACGACGACGAAGGCGCCGCCGACGACGGCCGCCAGAATGCCGATGCCCATGGGCAAGGTCCCCCTTCACCGGAGCCGAGCGGACCCGGTGAAGGGAGTGTGCGCCCGCGGCGGGCGCGCTCTCAACGGTTCGGTCAACTGTCGTACGCGGCTGTGACATAGACGGTGCGTGGAGGGAGATGTTCCATGACCATCACCACCGTCCCGGTCTCGATCCGCTCCTTCGGCGTCGCCGGATAGGCGAGGAAGTGCTCGGCGCCGCCCCGGATCCGGACGATCACCTCGCCGACGAGGCCGGGGCCGACGGTGCCGGTCACCCGGCCGAGCAGTCCCACCATCGCGGAGTCCATCGACGCGTCGTCCATGCCTGAACGGTACGTCAGATCCATCCGTCCAGCGCGGACATGAACCCCTCGAAGTCGTCCCGGTGGACGGTGTGGCCGGCCCCTGCCACGGTACGGACGACGAACCCGCGCTCCGCCAGCATCCCGGCCGCGCCGGGCGGCACCAGCGTGCTCGGATCGGCGAGTGTGACGAGGGACGGCACGACGGCGCCGGCCGGCCACATGTCGGCGCCCCTGAACTCCTCCAGGGCGTAGGCCGTCCGCTCGTCCCATGCCCGTACGGACGCCATCTCGACGTCGACGTCCTCGTCCGGCCAGTGCGGGTTGAACGCCCTGACCTGCTCCCTGGTCAACGACTTGCCGCGGACGAAGAGGCCGGCCCGGTAGCCGGCCGGGCCGGACCCGAGGTGCCAGGCGGGGTCGGAGTAGACCGCGCGCGCGGGCTTCAGCCGCTCCACCGCCTGCGCCAGGACGAGGGCGCCGAGCGAGTGGCCGACGGCCAACTCGGCGCCCGTGGGCAGGGTCTCGACCAGATCGTCGGCGTGGTCGCCCGGACGGTACCGCTCGGGGCCGGGCGGCCGGCCGCTGGCCCCGTGCCCCCGCAGGTCCACCGCGACCGCCCGGTAGCCGCGCTCCGCGAGCGCCGGTCCGACCCGCCGCCAGGTGCGGTGGTCGGCCATGAGGCCGTGGACGAGCAGGGCGATCCGGTCACCGGATCCCCAGGTGGTGGTGTGCAGGCGCACGGTGCCGCCTCTCCGTCGTGCTCGGGGGTGCCGCCGACCGGGGTCAGCGCACGCTGCGGATGGGGCGCACGGCGAGCGCGCCGAGCACCGACAGTACGGCCGCGATCAGGAAGAGCGCCGTGTATCCGCCACTGAGGGAGACGACGAGGGAGGCCACGAACGGGGCGATGATCTGCGGTCCCGCGTTGGCGACGTTGAGCACGCCCATGTCGCGGGCGGCGTCCTCGGCCTTGGGCAGCACCATCGTCACCAGAGCGGTGTCGACGGCCATGTAGCAGCCGAAGCCCAGTCCGTTGACGACGGAGAAGGCGAGCATCGCCGTCCAGCTCGTGGAGACGGCCGGGATGAGGAGGGCGACGGCGGCGAGCGCCGCGGACGCGCCGACGAAGAGCTTCCGGCGGTCGTAGCGGTCCGACAGCCAGCCGCCGAGGACCGTGGACACCACCATGGCGACCGAGTTGAGCGGCATGAGGATCGCCACCGCCTCCTCGGCGGTGAGACCGGCCGGCAGGGCGATGTGGTCCTTGAGGATGTACAGCTGGAACCCGGCCACCGCGAAGTAGCCGAGGACCAGCAGGGCCCGGCCGATGAACGCCCACCGGAAGTCGTGGTCCTTGAGCGCGCTGCCGAAGGCGGCGATCTGCTCCCTGACGGGCAGGGCGGCCTTCGGGGGCATCCGCTCCTCGCGGGCGCAGGCGGTGAAGAGCACGGCGGTGGCCGCGACGATCACGCCGAAGACCAGGTATCCGGTGCGGTAGTGCTCGGAGAACGCCGCGCCCACGAGGGCGCCGACGGTCGAGCCGACGGGCAGGCCGAGGCCGACGGCGGCGGACGCCCTGCCGCGCGAGGCCGTCGGCACCCGGTCGGGCACGACGGAGGTGAGGGCGGCCTGGTAGACGTTCATGACCGCCTGTCCCAGACACCAGACGATGGTGACCAGCAGGATCGTGTGGACGCTGCCGAGCAGCAGCATCACCGGGACGGCCAGCAGCCCGCCGGCCAGGATCCACGGGTTGCGCCGTCCCGAGCGGTCCGAGAGGGCGCCCGCGACCGGGTTGAAGACGGTGGCGAAGATCGCGGATATGCCGGAGACGAGGCCGAAGTTCGCCACCTTGTCCGCCGGGTCGATGGCCTCGATCTGGAGCGCGAGGAGCATGCCGGGGACGCCGATGTACAGCGCGTACATCGCGGTGTTCCCGGCGAGGAGCAGAGGCAGCAGGCCGCGGGTCGGCCGGGTGGCGGCGGGGGTGCCGGCCGTGTCGCCGGCGGTGCCGGGCGAAGCGGTGCCGGAGCCGGGGGAGGAAAGGGCCACGGTGCCCTCCTGGGGAGATCGCCCGACGAGGGGGCGAGGAGCGGATCGAGCGAGGAATTTACACGTGTCAGTGACACGTGTGAGCATTGTGTAGCACTGCATTCCGGCCATCCGCCAGACCCTGTGCCGGATTGTTCTGGAAAGATGCCGAAGCGATGAGCCAGCCAATCGAACAGTCCCCCGACCGCCCCGCCGGGCGCGCGGTCCCGACCAGCGCCGACGTCGCCCGCCTGGCCGGCGTCTCCCGGGCCACCGTGTCGTACGTCCTGAACAACACCGCGGCCGTCCGCATCAGCGAGCCCACCCGCCGCCGCGTCCGCGAGGCGGCCGAGGAGCTGGGGTACGTCCCGCACGCCGCCGCCCGCAGCCTGCGCGCCGGCCACAGCCGGATGGTCCTGCTGCCGACCGCCCACGTCCCGGTCGGACCGCTCTACAGCCAGTTCTTCGACGACTTCCAGTGGGCCCTGCGGCGCCTCGACTACACCGTCGTGCAGTACGGCAGCGTCGGCCTGCGCGCCGAGGAGGCCGCCCGCGCCTGGGCCGAGCTGCGGCCGGTCGCCGTGGTCTCGCTCGGCGAGGCCGAGCTCTCCGCCCAGGGCGTCGAGATCCTCAAGCGGTCCGGGGCCCGGGCCGTGATCACCCTCGGCACCCAGCGGGTCGAGGGCACCCACGCCCTCGTCATGGACCAGGGCCGGGTCGGCGAGGTGGCCGCCGCCCACCTGGTGGAGACCGGCCGCCGCCGGATCGGCGTCGTCGTCCCCGAGGCGCCGGGCCTCGACATGTTCTCCGGCCCCCGCCTCGACGGGGCGCGCCGCGCCGCCGAGGGCACCGGCGCCGTCGTCGTCCCCCTCCCGCTGGGCTACGACGAGGAGTCGGCGCGGGCGCTCGCCGCGCGCTGGCGCGAGGAGGGGCTCGACGGCGTCTTCGCCTACAACGACGAGTACGCCATGCTCCTCATGCGGGCCCTCCAGGACGAGGGGATCTCCGTCCCCGGGGAGACCGCCGTCGTCGGCGCCGACGACCTCCTCCTCGGCCGACTGCTGCGTCCCCGCCTCAGCACCGTCTCGATCGACATGGTCCTCGGCCGCGAGCTGGCCGAGCTCGTCGACCGCGCCGTGCGTGACCCCGAGGCCCCCGCGGTCGCCCGCTCCCTCCTCGACTCGCGGGTCGTCCGGCGGGAGTCCAGCTGACCGACCGCCGCGGCACCGGGCCGGGCGGGGCACCAGGCCCGGCCCGGCGCCGTCCTGCGGGACTCCCGTCCAGCGCCTAGCGTCGGTGCATGAGCACAGTTCCGAAGCGTTTCGAGATCCTGCTGGTGGCCGAGCACGTGGAGGACCGCGGCGGCGCCTCCGTACGGGACAGCGCCGTCCGCTCGGCCGTCGTCGAGGCCACCGGGCGGCACGGCGAGTCGGGCTACCCCATCTACGAGGGCCACGGGCTGCGGGCCGACATCGACCCCGAGACGCGGACCGTCGAGGCGCTCCTCGTCGACGGCCGCGAGCTGGACTACGGCCTGACGGCGCTCGCCCGGCCCGTCGACCGCTCCTGACGTGCCGCTCCCTCCCCGCCGCACGACCGGAAGCCGCCCGTTGACAGGGCGGGCCGTCGGACGCACACTCTGCGCGCGCATGCTGGCGAAAGATATTTCACCAGGCGAACAGAGTCGTTCCGAAGGTCACGCAGGCCACGTGGGAGAGAACCGATGAGCATCCGCGACGTCTACATCGTCGACGCCGTCCGCACCCCGATCGGGAAGTTCGGCGGAGCCCTCGCCGGGACGCGCCCCGACGACCTCGCCGCCCATGTGGTGAAGGCCCTCGTCGAGCGCACGCCCGCGCTCGACCCGGCGCGCGTCGACGACGTCTACTTCGGCGACGCCAACGGCGCCGGCGAGGACAACCGCGACGTGGCCCGCATGGCCGTCCTGCTCGCCGGACTGCCCGTCTCGGTGCCCGGCGTCACCGTCAACCGGCTCTGCGGCTCCGGCCTGGAGGCCGTCATCCAGGCGGCCCGCGCCATCGCCCTCGGCGACGCGTCGGTGGCGATCGCGGGCGGCGTCGAGTCGATGTCCCGTGCGCCCTGGGTCCTGCAGAAGCCCGAGCGGGCCTTCCCCGCCGGCCACCAGCAGCTCCACTCCACGACCCTCGGCTGGCGCATGACCAACCCGCGGATGCCCGCCGAGTGGACGGTCGGGCTCGGCGAGGGCGCCGAGCTGATCGCCGACAAGCACGGCCTCACCCGCGAGCAGCAGGACGCCTTCGCCCTCTCCAGCCACCGCAAGGCCGCCGAGGCGTGGGAGAAGGGCCTCTACGACGCCGAGGTCGTCGCCTTCCCGGGCGTGGACCTCGCCCGCGACGAGTGCATCCGGGACGCCACGTCCATGGAGGCGCTCGGCCGGCTCAAGCCGTCGTTCCGCCCCGAGGGCGGCACCGTCACCGCCGGCAACTCCTCGCCGCTCAACGACGGCGCCGCCGCCCTGCTCCTCGTCGACGAGGAGGGACTGCGCGAGACCGGCCGGGAGCCCCTCGCCCGCGTCCGCACCTCCGCCGTCACCGGCATCGAGCCCCAGCTCTTCGGCCTCGGCCCGGTCGCGGCGGTCCGCCGCGCCCTGGAGAAGTCCGGGCACTCCTTCGCCGACCTGAGCGTCTTCGAGCTGAACGAGGCGTTCGCCGCCCAGGCGCTGGGCTGCCTCGCCGAATGGCCGGAACTCGATCCCGGGATCGTCAACCCGCGCGGCGGTGCCGTCGCCCTCGGCCACCCCCTCGGCGCTTCCGGAGCCCGGCTCGCCGGCTCCGTCGCCCACCAGCTCGCCGCGGCCGGCTCGGGCACCGGCCTCGCCGCCCTCTGCATCGGCGTCGGCCAGGGCCTGGCACTGGTCCTGGAGCGCTGACCCTGCCCCGCGGGACCCGCGCCGCCCGGCACGCACGGGCACCGGCCCCGCGCCCGGTGCCCCGCACCTGACGCGAAAGGGGTACGGGAGCCACTCCTGCTCTCCCGTACCCCTCGCGCACCGCTCGTGGGCACCCCGCCCGCGCGTCCCGGCGGACCGCCTGTGCGGTCCGCCGGCTCACGCGCGGTGCGTCACTTCTGCTGGGCTGCCTCGACGGACTTGCGGACCTCGTCCATGTCCAACTTGCGCGCCTGGCCGATGACGTCCTCCAGGGCGGCCTCCGGCAGCGCGCCCGGCTGCGCGAACACGGCCACGTTGTCGCGGACGATCATCAACGTGGGGATCGAGCGGATCTCGAACGCGGCCGCCAGCTCCTGCTGCGCCTCCGTGTCCACCTTCGCGAAGACCAGGTCCTCGTGCCGCTCGGACGCCGCCTCGAAGACCGGGGCGAACTGACGGCAGGGACCGCACCAGGAAGCCCAGAAGTCGATCAGGACGAACTCGTTCCCGCTGACGACCTCGTCGAAGTTGTCCTTGGTGAGCTCTACGGTGCTCATGCTTCCTGCCTTTCGCTGTCTCCTGGCGGTGTCCTCACGGTCCCCTGGGGACTCGCCCGGCACAACGGCGAAACGGCCCGAGCTATTCCGCACCCCGTCCGGCGGACGGGGGCCGGTCCCACGGCGACCCCGACCGCGAACCGACGAAGGCCGCGTCGCCACGGTCGGTCATCGGGGTGGTCAGTGCCAGACGGTGTCCCAGTCCTGGCTCGGGTCACCGCCGTTGTTCATGTCCACGTTCGACAGGATGCCGATGAGGACCAGGATCACCACGATCACCACGAGCACGCCGACCCAGAAATGATCCGCGGGCCCGGGTCGGTGGGTGTCCTGCGGGCGATCCGGCCGATCGTCGTCCCCGTCCCCGTCCCCGTCCCCGGCGGCGCGCCGGACCGCGTCGTCGTCTTCCCCGTCGACCATCGTGTGCCCCCTCCGGTCAGTGCCATGGCAGCGCGCCGCCCGTGCGGCGTCAAGTCTCCGCACGGGCATCGGCCCCGGACGGCGGAATTGTCACCGCGATGGCCGGGGAACGATCCTCCTGCGGTCGGACAGTGCGCCCCCCTGAGGGAGGATTCGCCGAACTTTCTTTTACGACAGGCTGGTTGGGTTCGAACGTCCACCTCCCACGAGGACCTGACTGACTGTGCGAAGCATGCGAATTGCACCCGTCGTGGCCATCGGCACGCTCGCGACGCTCCTTCCCGCTCTCACACCCGCCGCGGCCGCCGAGGCCGGGCCCCGGACGCGTACCGCCACGGCCGCCGGCACCGGCGCGGCGGCGGCGGACCCCCTGCAGCGGTACACGCGGCAGAAGCCGCGGTGGACCCGGTGCGGCGCGGAGACCCCGGCCGAACTCCAGTGCGCGACGATCGTGGTACCGCTCGACTACTCCCGCCCGGGAGGGAAGACCCTCTCCGTCGCGGTGTCCCGGACGAAGGCGACCAGCGCCCGCGACCGCCGGGGCGTCCTGCTGCTCAACCCCGGGGGCCCGGGCGGATCGGGCCTGGACATGCCGGTCTGGATGGCGCCGGAGCTGCCGGACGAGGTGAAGAAGCGGTACGACCTCGTCGGCTTCGACCCGCGGGGGGTCGGCCGGAGCGCCCCGGTCGGCTGCGGACTGAACGACGACGAGCTCCAGTGGCAACGCCCGTACAAGGCGGCGACGTTCGCCAAGGACGTCCGGTGGGCGCAGACCGTGGCGGCCAAGTGCCGGGCGAGGAACGGCTCCGTACTGCCCCACCTCACCACGCGCAACACCGCACGCGACATGGACGTGATGCGCGCCGTGCTCGGCGAGAAGAAGATCTCCTACCTCGGGTACTCCTACAGCTGTTCCCCCGGCGCGCCGACCGCTTCGTCCTGGACAGCGCGGTCGACCCGGAGCGGATCTGGCGCGGCATGATCCAGGTGTGGGCCGAGGGCGCGGAGCCGGCGTTCACGCGCTGGACGACCTGGACGGCCGCCCGCGACGCGACGTACGGACTCGGCCGTACCCCGGCCGAGGTGCGCGCGACGTTCTGGGCACTGGTCGCCCGCGCGGACCGCGACCCGATCGTGGTCGAAGGCACCGCCTTCACCGGTGACGACATCCGTGTCGGCAGCAGGGCCGTCTTCTTCGACGTCGCCTACGCGGCGGAGTCGATCGTCCGCCTCAAGGAGGCCGCCGCCGGCCGGACCCCGGCGGCACCCCGGACGAGCGAGCGACCGGCCCCCGTGCCGCCCTCGTTCACGCCGTTCGGCCCCGGCGCCGCCGGCCCGGCCGGTGCCCGGCTCGGCACGTCGGCCGCCGACGTCCCGTCGGACAACGGGGACGCCGCCTTCTGGTCCGTGGTGTGCGCGGACACCCGGGCCTGGCCCCGGGACCCGGAGCAGTACCGCCGCGACGCCATCCGCGACAAGGCCCGGTACCCGCTGTACGGCGACTTCGCGTCGCACATCAAGCCGTGCGCGTTCTGGGGGAACGGCTCCGAGCCCGCCACCCGGGTGAACAACTCCGTCGGCGCGCTGATCCTGCAGAACGAATGGGACTCCCAGACGCCGCTGGTCAGCGGCCAGGGACTGCGCCGGGCCATGAAGGGCGCCCGGATGGTGACGGTCCTGGGCGGCCAGGGCCACGGGGTCTACGGGATGAAGTCCTGCGCCGACGCGACCGCCACCGCCTACCTGGTCACGGGCCGGCTGCCGGCCCGCGACGCCGTCTGCCGCACTCCCGCCCCCGAGGCCGGGCACGCGCAGCGGCTGCCGCTCCCCACGCCCCAGGGGCTCCCGGGCGGGGAGGGCCGGTTCTGACGACACCGTGACCGGTCTCCGAGGCGGGCTCCGCCTCGGAGACCGGCGCCGGATCGACGGGCGCCGGACCGACAGGTGCCGGCCGACAGGTGTCAGGCCGACGGGCGCCGGGCCGGCCGATGTCGAGCGCCCTCCCCGCGCCTCCCCGGAGACTCGCGCGGCTCACCGGCGCAGAGAGCCGCGCCATTCCCCGCGCGTGCCACCAGACTGGGACCCATGACACGAACGGTGGACGCGGTGGAAGACGGGCTCGAGTACGACGTGGTGGTCCTGGGCGCGGGCCCGGTCGGCGAGAACGTCGTCGACCGGGTGAGGGCGGCCGGCCTCAGCGCGGCGATCGTGGAGAGCGAGCTGATCGGCGGCGAGTGCTCGTACTGGGCCTGCATGCCGAGCAAGGCCCTCCTGCGGCCCGCCATCGCCCGCTCCGACGCCCGCAAGGTCGCCGGCCTGCGGGAGTCGGTCTACGGACCGCTGGACGCGATGGAGGTCTTCGCCCACCGCGACAGCGTCGTCGGGGACTGGAAGGACGACGGCCAGGTCGACTGGCTGGACTCGATCGGCGTCCGCGTCCTGCGGGGACACGGCCGGCTCGCCGGGTCGCGCCGGGTGGAGGTCGCGGGCCCCGAGGGCGAGCGGCACGTGCTCACCGCCCGGCACGCGGTGGCCGTCTGCACCGGGACCCGCGCGGTCCTGCCGGAGCTGCCCGGCCTGCCCGGCGCGCACCCGTGGACCAGCCGTGAGGCGACCAGCGCCGACCGGGTGCCCCGGCGGCTGGTCGTCGTCGGCGGGGGAGTGGTGGGCGTCGAGATGGCCACCGCCTGGCAGGCCCTCGGCTCGCAGGTGACGATGCTCGTCCGGGGCGGCGGCCTGCTGCCGCGCATGGAGCCGTTCGTCGGCGAGCACGTGGCCGAGGCCCTCGCGACGCGCGGCGCGGACATCCGCACCGGCGCCGTCGTCACCGCCGTGGTGCGCGACGGCGGTGAGGGGCCGGTCACCGTGGTCCTGGAGGGCGGCGACCACGTCGAGGGCGACGAGGTGCTGTTCGCCACCGGCCGCGCGCCGCACACCGACGACATCGGACTGGAGAAGGTCGGCCTCGCGCCGGGCTCCTGGCTCGACGTCGACGACACCCTGCGGGTCACCGGCACCGACTGGCTGTACGCCGTCGGGGACGTGAACCACCGGGCGCTCCTGACCCACCAGGGCAAGTACCAGGCCCGGATCGCCGGCGCCGCGATCGCCGCCCGCGCGCTGGGCGCCCCGCCCCTGGACACCGGCCGCTGGGGCGCGCACGCGGCCACCGCCGACCACACGGCCGTCCCGCAGGTCGTCTTCAGCGACCCGGAGGCGGCCGCCGTCGGGCTGAGCCTCGCCGAGGCGGAGCGGGCGGGACACCGGGTCCGCGCGGTCGACCTGGACATGCGGCAGGTCGCCGGTGCCGGTCTGTACGCCCAGGGGTACCGGGGCCACGCCCGGATCGTCGTCGACCTCGACCGGGAGGTGCTCCTCGGCGCGTCCTTCGTCGGTCCCGGCATCGGCGAGCTGCTCCACTCGGCGACGGTCGCCGTCGCCGGCGAGGTCCCCGTCGCCCGCCTCTGGCACGCCGTGCCGTCCTACCCCACGCTGAGCGAGGCGTGGCTGCGTCTCCTGGAGGCGTACCGCGGCTGACCCGGCGTCATGTCCGTCACCCGGAGGGGCCGTCGTCCTCTCCGGGCGGGTACGGGGCGATCAGCAGCCGGGCCGCCGAGCGGGCCGCCTCCAGTGCGGGCCGCGGATCGCCGCGTGACTCCTGTCCCAGCACGACGCGGGTGCTCAACCCGTCGAGCAGGGCCAGGAGTTCGGAGGCGCGCGCGGCCGTGTCGAGGGGGGCGAAGCGGCGGCGTGCGACGCCCGCCGCGAGCAGGGCCTCCAGGTCCTGCTGCCAGCCCTGGTCCAGTTCCTCCTGGGCCTCGCGGAGGGATCCGTTGCCGGGCGTGCGCGCCCAGAGCTCGATCCACAGGGTCCAGCGGGGATCGCGGGGGCCGCGCGGCAGGTAGAGCCGGAGGAAGAGGTCGAGCTTGCGCTCGGCGGTGAGGCGGCGGGCCATCAGCGCCCGGCGCTCCTCGGCGAGCGCGGCCTCGCTCCACCGGAGCGCGGCGAGCAGCAGCAGGTCCTTGCTGCCGAAGTAGTACAGGATGTGGCCGCCGCTCGTGCCGAGCCGCTCCGCGAGCGCGGACATGGTGAGCGAGGCGAGGCCGTCCTCGGCGATCGCCGTCATCGCCTCCTCCAGCATCCGCTCCTGGGTGACGTGTCCGTCCCGTCGTCGTGCCGCGCCTGCCACCGCGCCGTCCCCGTCCTGCCGATCCGTGTGCCGCCGCGTACGGCGGCGCTTGCCGTGTGTACCCGCCGGGTGTCTCCGTGCACCACCGGGTGCGGGATCGACCCTAACCGCATCGGCTGCAGGTCTTGACGTGGGCCGAACCCATCGCACATCTTGAATGTCGTTCAAGAACTTAGAACGACGTTCAAGATCCTCGGGACAGGATCCGACGACAGGAGTGCGATGTGCTGGGACACGAGACGGCGGCCGTGACCGCGGGCCGTCCGGCGGCCGACGAGGTCTTCCAGGTCGAGGAACACGGCATCGACCCCATACCCGACGCCGAACGCCACGGCGGCGCCAAGGACGTCTTCTGGCTCTGGTTCGGCTCGAACCTCACGTTCACGTACGTCATCAACGGCGCCCTGGCCGTCGCCTTCGGGCTCTCCTTCTGGCAGGCCACCGCCGTCGTCGTGATCGGCGGCCTCTCCTTCACCGCCATCGGCGCGGCCGGCCTCAGCGGCGTGCGCACCGGCACCGCCACCCTGGTGATCTCCCGGGCCGCGTTCGGCATCCGGGGCAACTGGCCCGCCGGGCTCCTCAACTGGATCGTCAGCATCGGCTACACCATCGTCAACACCGTGGTCGGCACCCTCGCCCTCGAAGCGTTCTTCGCCGACCTCGGCTGGCACGGCGGACACGCCGCCCGCGCGCTCGCCCTCGGCGTCACCCTCGCGCTGACCTTCGTCGTCGCCCTCTGGGGCCACGCCACCGTCCAGTTCGCCGAACGCTGGATGGCCTACGTCCTCGCCGTCGGCTTCGCCGCGCTCCTCGTCCTCGTCCTCCCCGGCACCGACACCGCCGCCCCCGCCGCCGCGCCCGGCGCCTCCGGGTGGAGCCTCGCCTTCGTCGTCATGCTCGCGGGCCCCTTCTCGTACCTCCCCATGCCCGCCGACTACACCCGCTACCTGCCCCGGACGACCTCCCTCAAGGCCGTCACCTGGAGCGGGGCCCTGGGCGGCTTCCTCTCCTCCGTGGCCCTCGGCGTCGCGGGCGTGGCAGCCGCCACCCAGACGGACATGACCGACGCCGTCGCCGGGACCGAGAGCCTGCTCCCCGGCTGGTTCCAGCCCCTCTTCCTCGCCCTCGTGCTCGGCGGATCCGTCACCAACTCGATCATCACGCTCTACTCGTCGAGCCTGAACCTCCAGGTCCTCGGCATCCCCTGGACCCGCGCCCGGGCCATCGTCATCAGCGCCGGCGTCACCGCCGCGGGCTCCCTCGGCGCCCTCTTCCTCACCGACTTCACCACCTCGCTCCTCTCCTTCCTCTCCCTCCTCATCATCGTCTTCGCCCCCTGGGGCGGGGTCTTCCTCGCCGACATGGTGCTCCGGCGCTGCACCTACGACGCCGCCGGCCTGCACACGGGCCCCGGCGGCGCCTACTGGTACCGCGGCGGCTGGCACCCCGCCGGCCTCCTGGCACTCCTCTCCGGCCTCCTCTTCTCCGCCCTCACCTGCGACTCCGAGCTCTGGACCGGCCCGCTCGTCGCCCCGCTCGGCGGCGCGGACCTCACCCTGCTCGGCGCGGCCGTCTCCGCCCTGGTCTACGTGCTCCTCGCCCGGCGGACCGTCGCACCGCTCCGCGCCTGACCCCCGCCCCCACCCGCCTCGACACGCTCGTACGCACCCCACGGAGTCACCCCGCATGAACGGCACCACCCAGCCCCCCGCCGACCTCCTCCTCACCGGCGCCCGGATCCACACCGTCGACCCGGCGCTCCCCGAGGCCGAGGCGCTCGCCGTCCGCGCCGGCCGGATCGTCTGGCTCGGCTCCGACGCCGAGGCCGACGCCTGGGCCGGACCCGGCACCCGGGTGCTCGACGCCGGGGGACGGCTCGTCCTGCCCGGCTTCGTCGACGCCCACAACCACGTCCGCCTCGGCTCCGACGACGCCTGCGTCCAGCTGGCCGGCGCCCGCACCCTCGACGCGATCCACGAACGGATCCGCACCTGGCACGCGGCCCACCCCGACGCCGAGTGGATCGAGGCGGAGGCGTTCGACTACTCCGCCGTCCCCGACGGGCGGATGCCCACCGCCGCCGACCTCGACCCCGCCACCGGCGACACCCCCGCCCTCGTCCTCAGCTACGACGTCCACACCGCCTGGCTCAACACCGCCGCCCTGCGCCGCCTCGGCGTCGACCGCGACCACACCGACCTGCCCTTCGGCCGGGCGGTCACCGACCCCGAGACCGGCGAGCCCACCGGATTCGTCAAGGACTTCGCCGTCCGGGGGCTCTCCCGCGACGGTCACCGCGCCCTCCGCGACATCGGCCTCCCCTGGGCCTCCCCGGACCGCCAGTACGGCCGCCTCGCCCGGAGCCTCGACGACGCCATCGGCTTCGGCATCACCACCGTCGTCGAACCCCAGAACTCCCTCGACGACCTCGCCCTCTTCCAGCGCGCCCGCGCCGAGGGACGGCTCCGCTCCCGGATCGTCGCCGCCCTCTTCCACCCCCGCGGCACCACCGACGCCGACCTCGACGCCTTCGAGGCGGCGGCGCGCGAGTTCGCCGACGACCGGCTGCGCGTCGGCCCCCTCAAGCTCTACATCGACGACGTCGTCGAACCGCGCACGGCCGCCCTCCTGGAGCCGTACGCGGGCTGCTCCCACCACCGCGGCGACACGTTCTACCCGCCCGAGGAGTTCGCCGAGCTGCTCACCCGGCTCGACGCGCGCGGCTTCCAGTGTTTCGTCCACGCCACCGGCGACCGGGGCATCCGCACCGTGCTCGACGCCGTCGAGCACGCCCGCGCCGCCAACGGCCCGCGCGACGCCCGCCACCAGATCGTCCACGTCGAATGCCTGGACCCGGCCGACACCCCGCGCTTCGCCGCCCTCGGCGTCGTCGCCTGCATGCAGCCCCGGCACGCCGCCCCCGACATCGCGGGACCCGGACAGGACTGGGCCGAGAACGTCGGCCCCGACCGCTGGCACAAGGCATGGCCCCTGCGCAGCCTGCACGCCGCCGGAGCGGTCCTCGCCCTCTCCAGCGACTGGAACGTCGCCGAGATGGACCCCATGGTCGGCATCCACGCCGCCGTCACCCGCCGTCCGCCCGGCGGCGGCGACGCCTGGACGGCCGGCGAGACCATCGATGTCACGACCGCCGTCGAGGGCTACACGATGGGCTCGGCCTACGCCAACTTCCTCGACCACGAGCGCGGTTCGCTGACCGTCGGCAAGCTCGCCGACTTCGTGGTCCTCTCCCGGGACATCCTGCGGATCGACCCCGACGAGATCCCCGGCACCGTCGCCCGGACCGTCGTGGTGGGCGGCGAGGTGGTCGTGGAGCGCCCCGAGGGCGAGTGACGACGGCCGCACCCGACGCGGGAGGCCCTGCACGCGCGCGCGTGCAGGGCCTCCGTACGCGGGGGCCGGGACGTGATCAGATCCGGTCGAGGATCCTCCGCAGCGCCGCGATCTCCGCGGACTGCGTGCGCACGACGTCGTCGGCGAGCTTCCTGGCCGTGGCGTTGCGGCCGTTCTTCCGCTCGTCCTCGGCCATCGCCACCGCCCCGTCGTGGTGCGCGATCATCAGCTCGGCGAACCTGCGGTCGAAGGCGGCACCCTTCGCGGCGGCCAGGTCCTTCATGTCCTGGTCGGACATCATCCCGGCCATCCCGCCTTCGGAGCCGGAGCCGTGTGCGGACCCGTGCGCGGACCCGTGGTCCGCCGACTCGGGCCTGCCCCAGCCCTTGAGCCAGGCCCTCATCTTCGCGATCTCCGGGTCCTGGGCCCGCTCGACGGCGGCGACCAGCTCCTTGATCTCGGCGTCCTCGGCCCGGCCGTCGGCGAGCTTCGCCATCTCCAGGGCCTGCTCGTGGTGCGGGATCATCATCTGCGCGAACATGACGTCCGCGTCGTTGAACGCTCCGGGTGCGCCGGCCTCGGCGGCCGCTCCCGAAGGGGCGGCGGTGGCGCCGGAACCGGCCGAGGCGGTGGCCGGGGCGGACGGGCCGCCGTGGTCCGCTCCGCTCATGCCGTCGTCCGCGCCGCAGGCGGAGAGCAGGAGCCCCGTCGCGGTGGCGGCGCCGATGAGGGCGATCTTCCGGGTGGTGCGGTTCGTGAAGGCACGCATGTCGTGACACCTCGTGTGCTGGTCGTACGGGCGGAAACGGGCAGGCCGAAGGTGCTCACGGGCAGCGCGAGGCGCCCGCGGCGGCGGTACGGCCTATATCCGCAGGACGGACAGACGGGCGAGGTCAGGTGGCCGACGGGGCGGCGCGTGCGGACGGCGTGCGGGGGAGAGCCGCGCGAGGAGCAGGGTCAGCCACTCGGGGCGGCGCCCGAGCGCGGCCCGTACCAGCCCGGCGAGGAGCCATGCGCCGAGGACGGCCACGCACAGCGTCGTCATGTCCGTCCCCGCCCCGGGCTCGTGCCGCGCGTCGGAGCCACCGGCTCCGTGCGAGGGGGAGGCCGGGGCGGCCACGGGGCGGGAGTCCGCGGTGCCGGCGAAGGCCGTCGCGGGGGCCCGTTCGGTTGATGCGGCGGGCGCCATCGCGTGGCCCCCGCCGGACCCGGCGACGTGGGCTCCCGAGCCGCCGCCGGAGCCCTCGGGGTGACCGACGGCGTGCATCAGGAACACCCCGAGCGCGAGCACGACGACGAGCAGGAGGTGCGCCAGGGCACCTCCTGCTCGTCCGTCGTGTTCCGCTCGGGGTGTCATCACAGCCAGGACCTCCTGGCCGCCGAATGTACCGTGCGGGGGTATCAGTGGCGCGTCAGGACACGGTCTCGCCCGTCATCGCGGCGGCCATCCGCAGATGCGGCGCCGCCTCGGCCGTACGGCCCAGGCGCTCCAGGGTGCGCCCCAGCATCAGACGGGCGTAGTGCTCGACCGGGTCGCGGTCGAGGACGGCCCGCAGCTCGGTCTCGGCCTTGGAGAGCCGGGCGGAGTGGTAGTACGCCCGCGCCAGCAGGAGCCGCTGGGCCGTCTGCTCCGGGTGCTCGGCGACGAGTCCGCTCAGGATGCGGGCGGCGGTGCCGTACTCCTTCGCCTCGAAGAACAGCCGCGCCCGGTCCCAGCGCTCTCCGGCCGTTCCGAACTCGTAGTACGTGTCGCTCACTTGCCGCCCCTTTCCCGAGGCCCTGATCTGCCACCCTGTGGGGTGGTCGATCACGTCAACAAGGCGAGTTGGTTGAACATTCCACCATGGGGTGCCCCGACGCGCTCCCGGGGGCGCCCCGACCCCCGGAACCCGGACAGAAAAGGTTGAGCGACATGAGCAATCTTGATCGTCAGGCCGCGCCGACCGTCTGCGGCGGTCGTGGCTTCGTCGTCGCCGAGCCGGTGCGGGAGCTGCTCAGCCCCCGCCGCGTCCGGCTCGGCGAGTCGACCGAGGTCCGCCGGCTGCTGCCGAACCTGGGCCGGCGCATGGTCGGCGCCTGGGCCTTCGTCGACCACTACGGGCCCGACGACATCGCCGACGAACCGGGGATGCAGGTCCCGCCCCACCCGCACATGGGGCTCCAGACCGTGAGCTGGCTCCATGAGGGCGAGGTCCTGCACCGCGACTCCACCGGCAGCCTCCAGACGATCCGCCCGCGCGAGCTCGGCCTGATGACCTCGGGCCGCGCGATCTCCCACTCGGAGGAGAGCCCCCGCCCGCACGCCCGCTTCCTGCACGGCGCCCAGCTCTGGGTGGCCCTCCCCGACGCCCACCGCCACGTCGAGCCCCACTTCCAGCACCACGCCGAGCTGCCCCACGTCACCGCCCCCGGCCTCACCGCCACCGTCCTCCTCGGCAGCCTCGACGGCGCCACCTCCCCGGGCACCACCTACACCCCCCTCGTCGGCGCCGACCTCTCCCTCGCCGCCGGCGCCGAGACCCGTCTCCCCCTCGACCCCGACTTCGAGTACGCCGTCCTCTCCATGTCCGGCGAAGCCCACGTCGACGGCGTCCCCGTCCTGCCCGGCTCCATGCTCTACCTCGGCTGCGGCCGTACCGAACTCCCCCTCCACGCCCTCTCCGACGCCGGCCTCATGCTCCTCGGCGGCGAACCCTTCGCAGAGGAACTCGTCATGTGGTGGAACTTCGTCGGCCGCACGGACGAGGAGATCCGCCAGGCCCGCGAGGACTGGATGAAGAGCGACCGCTTCGGCGAGGTGAAGGGCTACGACGGCGACCGCCTCGACGCCCCGGACGTCCCGGCCACCCACCTGAAGTCCCGAGGCCGCGTCCGCTGAGCCGGGCGAGGCGCCTGCGGCGGGGTCAGCGGGTGGGGTAGCCGTAGGTGTAGCCCTCTTCCTTGAGGCGGGGGAGGAGCCGGCGGAGGGCTTCGACGGTCTGGGATCGGTCGCCGCCGGCGTCGTGGAAGAGGAGGGTCGGGCCGTTGGGGAGTTCGCGTTCGACGGTGGCGACGATGGCGTCGGTGCCGGGCCGTTCGAAGTCCTTGGTGTCGACGTTCCAGCCGAGCGGGCGCATGCCGCGGGAGGCGGCGACGCCGCGGCTGTAGGGGGTGAAGGCGCCGCCGGGCGCGCGGTAGTAGACGGGGCGGACGCCGCCGGACGCCTGGGTGATCATACGTTCGGCGTCGAGGATCTGCTGCTTCTGGTAGTCCTGGGACGCCTTGTCCATGGAGGTGTCGTGCGAGACCGAGTGGTTGCAGAGCCGGTGCCCGGCGGCGACGACCTTCTTGACGAGGTCGGGGTGGGCCTGCGCCTGCGTCCCCACCATGCAGAACGTGGCCTTCACCCCGTACTCCCGCAGCACGTCGAGCACTTGAGGCGTCCACACGGGGTCGGGCCCGTCGTCGATGGTGATGTTGACGCCCCGCGCGCCGGCCTCCGAGGCGTGCGCGATGGTCACCGAGACCGGCTTGACGGCCTCGACCGGCGCGGCCGGCCTGCTCGCGCTCGGCGGAGCGTCGTTCGTGGAACCGGCGTGCGCGGTCCACACCGACGCGCCGGTCGCGAGGACCGTCACCCCGAGCGCCGCCCCGACCAGCTTGCCGTACCAGCCGCGCCCGTCACCGTGCCGTGCCATGTCCGCCCCCACTCTTTCCCCCGGTTCCCCACCGGCTCCTGATCGCGTCGCGACCACTCGTCAGGACGGCGTTCGGCCGTCGGGGGATGCGTCCGTTACCGATCACGGACAATTTCGGGGGAGTTCGCGGACAACTCCGTCCGGAGGAGGCGGGAACCCGAGCGCCTCCGCGTGCGAAGCCGTCGGTGCTCCCCGCGTGGCGCGGAGGTGTGTGCGGCGCGCCGTCGAGCAGGGTAGAAGCGGCACAGGAGCTTACGGACCCGCGGACGCGGGGCCGTCGAATCACGGAGGCGATGCACCATGGCGTTGGCGCTCTCCCTCATTTCCGCCGGTGAGGCGGGCCTGCTGATCCCGGCGGGCGAGGTCACCGCTCTGCTGCGGCAGCTCGCGGACGACGGCGCGGGGTCCCTGGACGAGAGCGGTTCGGGCGAGGAGGCCGCCCGGACGCTCGTCGAGCAGCTGCTCTCCGTGGCCGATCAGCTCGATGCCGAGTGCATCGCCTTCCTCCCGCCCCGCGACGAGAGTTCCTGACCCGCCGCGCGCATGCCGCATGACCTGCATCGGCGCCTCTCGGCCGTGACCTCGCACCGAGGCGGCGGCACCTCGCCGCGGGGACGGCGCGTGTACGTCCGCTGACGTCCGGTTTGCGTCGCGGGGCTCGGGGCACGCGGACCGCTACGAGTCCCCGGAGCCCAGGGGACGGGACAGTGCGACTCGCCGAGAGAGCACGGAGGGGTGAGAGCCGATGTCGACCGGAATCGTCCTGGCCGTCGTCCTGGCCGCCGCGGTCGTGGTGGCCGCGTGCGTCGCCGCGGCGGTGGCCCGCAGAAGACGGGACCGACTGCGCGACCGCTTCGGACCGGAGTACGAACGGGCCGTGGCGGCCCGCGGCAGCAGAAGGGCCGCGGAACAGGAACTCGACGCCCGCGAACGCCGCTTCCACGACCTCGACGTCAAGCCCGTGACGAGCGCCGCCCGCGAGCAGTACGCCCGCCTGTGGAGCCGGGTCCAGGAGGAGTTCGTGGACCGGCCCGAGGCCGCCGTGAACGGCGCCGACGAGCTGGTGAGGGCGCTGATGCGGGACCGCGGCTACCCCGCCGAGGGATACGAGCAGCGGCTGCGCGACCTGTCCGTGCGCCACGGCCGCACGCTGGAGCACTACCGGGCCGCCCTGGAGGTGCACGCGCTGAGCACCTCCAACGCCGCCACCACCGAACAACTGCGGGGTGCGATGACGGACTACCGCACCCTCTTCGACGACCTGCTCGCCGACGGCGAGCCGACCGGCGCACGCCGGTCCTGACGCGAAGGCAGGAGACATGCGACGACACCACCAGGAGACGCCCGAGCGGACGACGCAGGCACCCGCCCGACGCCACCACACCGACCACACGGCCGAGCGCACCGACCCCTGGGCGGAACCGCGGCGCCCCGGCCCCACCGCACCCGGGTCCGGGACGACGGACGGTGACGCGGGGCGCGCCCCCGTCGAGCGGACCCCGTCGGTCGCACCGCCCGCGAGCGAGGAGACCCCGCGTCAGGACGGCCCGCCCTGGCAGGCCCCGCGCCGGGACGAGCGTCGTGAGGAAGAGCCTCGTGAGGATGTGCCGCATGCGGACGGGCCGCGCCCGCAGGCTTCGCAGGGCAACGAACCGGCCCAGGGCGCCCTGCCCCCGCAGGCTCCGGGCCAGGAGGCCCCGCCGCCGCACATCCGGCCGGAGCAGGCCGCGCCCCCGCAGGCCGCACCCGAGTACTTCGAGTCCCCTCAGGCCCCGCCTCCGCCGCAGGTCCCTCCGCAGCGAGCCGAGTCTTCGCAGGGCACATCCGGGCAGGGGATTCCGCCGCAGGCCGGCTCTCCGTACCCCGGGCCCGGTCAGGGCGCTCCCGCCCCGCAGGTGCCGCGCCAGCAGCCCAGGGCCCCGCACGCCGGGGCCCCGCCGGTGCCGCGGATCCCGGCCCAGAAGCCGTCCGTACCCCATGAGCCGTCCGTCCCCCCGATGCCGCCCGTGCCGCCCGGCCCGGACGCGGCCGCGTCCGCGGACGGAGGCGACCACGACGCCCGGCGTACGCACGGGGCCCCCGACCACCACGGCACTCCCGGCGCGCCGGTCTCCGAGGGCCCGCGCCGGGACGCACCGGGGGCGGGGGCGGCGGGGCGAGGCCCCGCGCAGGAGGCACATCCCGCGCGGCCCCATGACAGGGCGGAGGACGAGGAGGTCCCCGACCTGCTCGGCGCCGGGGACCAGGAGGCGTTCCGCGCGCGGTGGCGGGAGGTCCAGGGCCGGTTCGTGGACGACCCGCGCCAGGCGGTCCACGCGGCCGACGTGCTCGTCGGCGATGTGATGAGGACCCTGGCCGACACCTTCGCCCAGCACCGGAACACGCTCGAAGGACAGTGGAGCATGGGCCGCGACGCCGACACCGAGAGCCTGCGCCACGCGCTGCGCCAGTACCGCGCCCTGCTCCACCTGCTCCTCGACGCCTGACCTCCGTCACCCGACCGACCCTCAGGCTCTCGCCGGCCCCGGGGCCTTCCGGCCCCGGGGCAACCTCTCGGGACACCCCTCGGACGACCGTCGTACGGTCGCCCCGATCCCCGCCGCCCGGCCGTGCGCTCGGCACCCAGACCCGCACCGCCGGGTGGCGGCATGCGCGGGGCCGACCAGGAGAGCCGGAGGGCCCGACGGGGACGTACGCATACGACGACGCCCTGCGCGGTATCCCGCGCAGGGCGTCGTGTCGTACCGGCGCAGGCCGGAGGGGCCGTCAGCGGCGGCGTAGCTTGCCGAGGAGGCGCTGCGCCTGGGCACGGCGGTGGGGGTCGGCGGCGGCGCGGCGGACGGTGGCCACCGCGCGGCGGCCCTGGGGGCTCTGGCGGAGGCGCTTGATGCGGGCGAGCAGTGCGGTCACGGGATTCTCCTCCGGTCGACGGGGCGGGGTGTCGTGTGCGGGTCTGGGGCTCAGCGGAAGAACGCGAGGTAGTAGTCGAGGAGCCGCATGCGGTGCGGCCCGTCGTCATGGGGCTGGTCGGGGCCGGGCTCGAAGGACGGGGCGGCCTCGATCTGGGCCCTGGAGCAGTTGACGCGGAGGGATTCCGCGCGGGCGTCGACCGAGGTCACGACACCCGCCGGAAGGATGACGCGCCGGTCGGGGAGCCACGGTTCCGTGTCGACCACGACGTGGCTCCGGCCCGCCTCCGCCTCGTGCAGGGCGACCTTGCCGACGGGCCCGTCCGTGGCCTCGACGCTGTATCCCGTCAGGTCCAGGTGGGCCGCGTGGGCCGTCGTCTCCCCATAGGTCCAGATGTCGTGCGTCATGGGTGCTCCCTTCCTGCCGTCGGGATGATCCGCACCCGGTGGGGTGCGCTGCTGGTCCGTGTTGCCCGAAGACGCCGTTTCACGCCTCCTGGTCTCCGGCTTTCGCGGCCCGCGTCTCGCTCGGCGGAAGGGCTCCTGTGTAAGGGCTTTGAGTGACCGTCAGTGACCGGCGGGGCGTCAGGAGTGCGGCGGGGGAGCAGGGGGCGCCGTGCTCGGCGACGTCTGCGGGGACGCCTCCGGTGCGTCGCCGGCGGGGGAGCTGGACAGGGAGCCGGTGAGCGAGAGGCCGATCGTGGCCAGGGTCGCGGCGACGGCCCGTACGCCGGTGGGGCGACGGCCGGGGCGCGCGGAGGAACGGTCGGCGGAACCGGTGGCCGGGCGGCCGGGTGCGCGGGAGGCCGACGGGGTGGCGGGCGGTTCGGGGGAACGACCCGCCGTACGCGGGTCGGCGAGGGCCTTCGCGCAGGCGGCGGCGTCGGGGCGGGACGCGGGGCTGCGGGCGGTCATGGCCGTGAGCAGGCGGGCGAGCCGGGGCGGGAGGCCGGACGGGAGCACGGGAGCACGGTGGAGGTGCGCGAGCGCGGCCTCCAGGGGCGCTCCTCCGTACTCCGCCTCTCCTTTGAGGGTTTCGAGGAGGACGAGACCCAGGCTGTACACGTCGGCGCGGGGGCCGGCGTGCCGCCCCAGGGCCTGTTCGGGGGCCATGTACGAGGCGGTTCCCAGGAAGGTGTGGTCGGGCTCGGGCTCGGGCTCCGGCGGTACGTCGAGGCGGCGGGATATGCCGAAGTCCGCGAGGTGCGGGACGTCCGTCGTGTCCAGGAGGATGTTCGACGGCTTGACGTCGCGGTGGACGACGTCGCGCGCGTGCACATGGGCGAGGGCCGAGGCCAGGGCCGCCCCGACACGGCAGGTCTCGACGGGGGTGAGGACCGCGCGGGCGACGCGCCGGCGCAGGGTCGTGCCCTCGACGAGCTGCATCACCAGGTACGGGCGGCCCTCGTCGCTGCCCGTGTCGTAGAGCGTCACCAGACCGGGGTGCTGCATCCGTGCGAGGAGCCTGCCCTCCTCGGCGCACTGCGCCTCCGGTCCGTGCGGGCCCGAGGCGCACTGGGCCTCCGCTCCGTGCGGGCCCGACGGCCGGAACATCTTCACCGCCACGGCCCGGCGCAGCCGCAGGTCCTGCGCCTCGTACACGTCGGCCGCCCCGCCGCGGCCCAGAAGGCGGTCGAGCCGGTAACGGCCGGCGACGGCGTGGGCCGTCAGCCGGAGATCCGGATGGATGGACCTCGCGCGGACCTGCATCGGGTTCTCCCTGGGGGTGTGCGCCGGCCTCTGGCGCCGGCCCGTCGGCGGATGCCCTCCCGTCGGTGTGCGGAGGCCCGCGACTGTCGCGTGCCCCGTCGTGCCGCGAACATCCCCGCGGGGGAGGGGAGATGGAGGGGGCGGCCCGCGCGGGGCCGGGGACAGGGACCTTCCGCGAACGGCCGAGGACAGGGACCTTCCGTGAACGGCCGGGCATGAACGGGCGAGACCCGGGAACGCGGAGCCTGTCGAACCCGCATGGGAGGGAGCAACCAATGGGTCTGGGACTCTGCATCATCCTGATCGCCGTCGGCGCCGTTCTGACGTTCGCGACCGACTGGGAGATCGAATCGGTCGACCTCGATCTGGTCGGTCTGATCCTCATGGCGGTCGGCTTCCTAGGAACCGCCGTCTACACCAGTGTCCTTCGCCGCCGCCGGATGGTGGTCCCGCCCGTGGCGCCCACGGTCACCGAGGACAGCCGCCGCGACCTCCTCTGAGAGGTCCCGCGCCCGCCCCGTGCGACGACGAGACACGACGTACCGCAGCAGAGGAGTGACAGCAATGACCGACCGCATCTGGAGCTACAGCACACAGTCCGGCCATCTGACGGGCACCGACCTCACCGGATGGCGCGTCGAGGCGTCCGACGGCCACATCGGCAAGGTGGACAAGCACTCCGAGGAGGCCGGTGACGCCTACCTGGTCGTGGACACCGGCGTCTGGATCTTCGGCAAGGAGGTCCTGATCCCGGCGAGCGCCGTGACCCTCGTCGACCTGGAGGAGCAGGTGCTGCACCTGGCCCTCACCAAGGAACAGGTCAAGGACGCCCCCGAGTTCTTCTCCGAGAAGCACCTCGCCGACCGGCAGTACCGCGAGGAGATCGGCGCGTACTACGGCGTCGGCGGCCCGTTCCACGGCGGCCCCGGCATCATCTGACACCACGCCCGGCAGCCGACGGCCCGGAACGGAGCACAGGCTCCGTCCCGGGCCGGCCGCATGCCCGGAGACGGTGGCGGACCTCACGCGGGCCGGGTGCGCCCGCCCTCCGCAGCGACCCGACCTCCGCCGTGGCCCCGTCGTCCGGCGCCTGGCGCGCGACACACGAGAGCCCGGCACGGCCTCGGGGGGAAGGCGGCCGTGCCGGGCTCTCGGGCAAAGGGGGCCTGAGGGGGCTCAGGCGGTGAGGACGGAGTCGTCCTCCGGGCGGGCGCCGGGCAGTCCGTGGCGGGCCGCTATGAGAGCGGTGTCCACGTCCCGCGTGCCGGTGGAGACACAGAGCGTGTAGGCCACGTCGTCCATGCGCTGCCGCACCTCGGCGCCGCCGTTCTCCGCGTGCAGGAGGCGAAGCGTCTCGTACTGCTCGATGAGATTGCGCAGGATCGCGGGGTGGGCCATCAACATGTGCGACTCCCTCGTCTTCAGGGCGCCGACCGCCCGGTTCGAAGCGGCGCCTACCCGGGGATCGGGGTTCCATGCGGGGTGATCGTGGGCAGGTGTGGACAGGGTCGACAGTGTTTTCAGGCCGCCCGGCACCGCACTGCCCTCCTCGTGTGGATCACGGGGAGGTAGTGTCGTCATGATTGCCGTACGGCAACGGTTGAGGCCGTGGTCGTACGAAGTGGCCGGATGGTTCCGGCACGTGATCGTGACCGTACGGCACGTGAGCACACGTCTGACGGGTGACGAAGGATGGGGCATGTCTGAGACGACGATCGAGGGCTCTGCCACCGAGGGACGGCCGGGGCCGGCCGCGGTGGGCGAATCCGAGCTCCGGCAGCTCCTGGCCGGTCTGACGGCCGTGCGCGACGGCGACTTCGGCACCCGGCTGCCCGACGAGGCGGGCGGGCTGATCGGGGAGATCTCCACGGTCTTCAACGGGATGGTGGACCAGCTGTCGCTGTTCACCTCCGAGGTGACCCGCGTCGCCCGCGAGGTGGGCACCGAGGGGACCCTCGGCGGTCAGGCCGTGGTGCCCGGGGTCTCCGGCACCTGGGCTGACCTGACCGACTCGGTCAACGCCATGGCCGGCAACCTCACCACGCAGGTCCGTGACATCGCCCACGTCGCCACCGCCGTCGCCAGGGGCGACCTGTCGAAGAAGATCGACGTCGACGCGCGCGGCGAGATCCTGGAGCTGAAGAACACCATCAACACGATGGTCGACCAGCTGTCGTCCTTCGCCGACGAGGTCACGCGCATGGCCCGTGACGTCGGCACGGAGGGCATCCTCGGCGGGCAGGCCGACGTGAAGGGGGTCTCCGGCACCTGGCGCGACCTGACCGACTCGGTCAACTCCATGGCCGGGAACCTCACCGCGCAGGTGCGGGCGATCGCGCACGTGGCCACCGCGGTGGCCACGGGCGACCTGTCGAAGAAGGTCGACGTCGACGCGCGCGGCGAGATCCTGGAGCTGAAGACGACCATCAACACGATGGTCGACCAGCTCTCCGCCTTCGCCGACGAGGTGACCCGCGTCGCCCGCGAGGTCGGCACCGAGGGCAACCTGGGCGGCCAGGCCACGGTCCGGGGCGCCTCGGGCACCTGGAAGGACCTGACCGACAACGTCAACGTGATGGCGTCCAACCTCACCGGGCAGGTGCGGTCGATCGCCCAGGTCGCCACCGCCGTGGCCCGCGGCGACCTCTCCCGCCGGATCACCGTGGAGGCCAAGGGCGAGGTCGCGGCGCTCGCCGACACCATCAACACCATGGTGGACACCCTGTCGGCGTTCGCCGACGAGGTGACCCGCGTCGCCCGCGAGGTCGGCACCGAGGGCCGGCTCGGCGGCCAGGCCAGGGTGCCGAACGTGGCGGGGACGTGGAAGGACCTCACCGACAACGTCAACTCCATGGCGAACAACCTCACCGGCCAGGTGCGGAACATCGCGCAGGTCACCACCGCCGTCGCCAACGGCGACCTGTCGAAGAAGATCGACGTCGACGCGCGCGGCGAGATCCTGGAGCTGAAGACGACCATCAACACGATGGTCGACCAGCTGTCCTCCTTCGCCGCCGAGGTCACCCGCGTCGCCCGCGAGGTGGGCAGCGAGGGCCGGCTCGGCGGCCAGGCGGAGGTCGAGGGGGTCTCCGGCACCTGGAAGCGGCTGACCGAGAACGTCAACGAGCTCGCCGGCAACCTGACCCGTCAGGTCCGTGCCATCGCCGAGGTCGCCAGCGCGGTCGCCGAGGGCGACCTCACCCGCTCGATCACCGTCGAGGCGTCGGGCGAGGTGGCCGAGCTCAAGGACAACATCAACGCGATGGTCGGCTCGCTGCGCGAGACGACGCGCGCCAACCAGGAGCAGGACTGGCTGAAGTCCAGCCTGGCCCGGATCTCCGCCCTCATGCAGGGCCACCGCGACCTGGCCGTCGTCGCCGAGCTCGTCATGGACGAGCTGACCCCCCTCGTGTCCGCCCAGTACGGCGCCTTCTACCTGGCCACGGAGGGCGCGGAGGGAATCGAGCTGGGGCTGGTCGGCTCCTACGGCCGGCCCGCCGGAGACCAGGGCCACGACCGCTTCAGGCTGGGCGAGTCGCTCGTCGGACAGGCCGCCCGCAGCCGCCGTACGATCGCCGCCGAGAACGTCCCCGGCGACTACGTGACCATCTCCTCCGGTCTCGGCCGAACGGCCCGCGGCAGCCTGGTGGTGCTGCCGATCGTGGTCGAGGACCAGGTGCTCGGCGTCATCGAGCTGATGGCCTTCGGCCCCTTCACCTCCGTGCACCGGGACTTCCTGGAGCAGCTCATGGAGACGGTCGGCGTCAACGTCAGCACCATCGTCGCCAACGCCCGTACGGACGAACTGCTCGACGAGTCCCAGCGGCTGGCCGGTGAACTGCGCTCGCGCACCGAGGAGCTCCAGGTGCAGCAGGACGAACTCCAGCGCTCCAACGCCGAGCTGGAGGAGAAGGCGGCCCTGCTCGTCTCGCAGAACCGCGACATCGAGGCCAAGAACCTGCAGATCGAACAGGCCCGGCAGGAGCTGGAGGACCGCGCCCAGCAGCTCGCGCTGGCCTCGACGTACAAGTCCGAGTTCCTGGCGAACATGAGCCACGAACTGCGCACCCCGCTCAACAGCCTCCTCATCCTGGCCCAGTTGCTCGCCCAGAACCCCACCCGCAACCTCACGGCCAAGCAGGTCGAGTACGCGGGCATCATCCACTCGGCCGGATCGGACCTCCTGCAGCTGATCAACGACATCCTCGACCTGTCCAAGGTCGAGGCCGGGAAGATGGACCTCAACCCGGAGCGCGTGGCGCTGCGCCGGCTGCTCGACTACGTCGAGGCGACCTTCCGCCCCCTCACCTCGCAGAAGAGCCTCACGTTCACCGTCTCCACCGCGGCCGGCGTCCCCGTCGACCTGGTCACCGACGACTCCCGGCTCCGGCAGGTGCTGCGCAACCTTCTGTCCAACGCCGTCAAGTTCACCGAGCACGGCAGCGTCGAACTGCGCATCGAACCGGCGGCCGACGGCGAACTCCCGGCGACGGTCCACCGGGGCGGCCCGGTCGTCGCCTTCCGCGTCACGGACACCGGCATCGGCATCGCCCCCGAGAACCTGGAGGCCATCTTCGGCGCCTTCCAGCAGGCGGACGGGACGACCAACCGGAAGTACGGCGGCACCGGGCTCGGGCTGTCCATCAGCCGCGAGATCGCCTATCTGCTCGGCGGCGCCCTCACCGTGACCAGCGTGCCCGGCGAGGGCAGCACCTTCAGCTTCTACCTGCCCGTCACCCGCCCCGACTTCACCGAGCAGCCGGCCCTCCCGGGCCCGTCGGCCGCGGCCGGGGAGGCGGTCACGGCGCCGGACCGGCCCGGCCCCGTCGCCCTCCCCGCCGCGGTCCGGCCGACCCGGCGGCTCCTCGTGATCGAGGAGCGGCTGCGCGGCCTCCTCGCGCTGGTCGCCGAGAACGCCGTCACGGAGCTGGCCGCCGACCGCGGCCACGCCGACCGGGACATCGAGCTGATCGCGGTCGTGGGGCCGGACGAGGCGGCCGCGGCCCTGGCCACCCAGCCGTTCCACTGCGTCGTCCTCGACGTCGACATGGCCGACGGCGACGCCCTGCGCTTCCTCGACGCCATGGACGGCGACGAGGCCCTGCGGACCGTCCCGGTCCTCGCCCACAACAACCGCCGGCTCGCCGTCGAGCAGGAAGGCGCCCTCCAGGAGCTGGCCCGGCGACGCCCCCTGGAGCTGCTCTCCAGCCTGGACGAACTGCGCGAGCGGATCGCCCTGCACCTGTCGGCCGAGCAGCCCGGCGACGTCGTGCCCCTGGTCCGCGGGGACCACCGGGCGCCGGCGCCGCAGACCATCGACACCACCCTGCACGGCCGGACCGTGCTCGTCGTGGACGACGACGCCCGCAACCTGTACGCGCTCAGCGGCATCCTCGAACTGCACGGGATCACCGTGCTGCACGCCGAGAACGGCCGGAAGGGGATCGCGGCGCTCCTGGAGAACCCCGCCGTCGACCTCGTCCTGATGGACGTGATGATGCCGGAGATGGACGGCTACACGGCGACCGCCCGGATCAGGGAGCTGCCGCAGTACGCCGAACTCCCCGTCATCGCGGTTACCGCCAAGGCCATGCCGGGCGACCGGGAGAAGAGCATCGCCTCCGGCGCCAGCGACTACGTGACCAAGCCCGTCGACGCCGACGAGCTGATCGCGTGCGTCGGCCGCTGGCTGAGCGAGGGGTAGCGCCGTGTCCGACCCCACCGGCCCCCACCGCGGGCCCCGGCCCACCGGCGCCACCGGTTCCCCTTCCCCCGACGGCCCCACGGCCGCCCCGACCCTGGAGTCTTCGACGTGAGTGCCTCCCATCTCCGGAGCGGGGACCCGTCCCCCGTTCCCCCAGGGGGCGACGCTCCGGCGCCGGCGGATCCCGCCGCGGGCGTCCCCCGGCCCGCGTCCGGGGACGACCTCGGCGCGCCGACGGACGACCGCCTCACGGTCGGCCGGCTGGCCGCCACCGTGGAACGGCTCCGCGGAGAGGTGCGCGCCGCGCACGCGGCGGCCGAGGGCCGCGCCCTGGTCGAACTCGCCAAGGGCGTCCTCGTCGAGCGCCTGGGGTGCGGCCCGGCGCAGGCCGCCGCGCAGCTCGCGGCCCTCGCCGACCAGGCGGGCCTTTCGCAGCTGGAACTGGCCGCCGACATCATCAACCAGGCGGCCCGGGACCAGGTCGCGGACGTCGCCGACGCGTTCGTCAGGACGGCCGTCGGCGAACCCGGCGGTCCCGCCGACGGCGCCTCCGTGGCCCTGCGGCTGCGGACGGCCGAGAGCGCGGCGCTGGGAGCGGGCGACACCCAGGCCGTCGCCGAGTCGCTCCTCGCGCACGCCCTGGAACCGCTGGGCGCCGTCGCCGTGGCGATCTGGACCACCGGGCCGGACGGCTCCCTGACCCTGCGGGGGCACGCGGGGTTCGGCGCGGACGAGGCGGCCCGCTGGCACTACGTACCGCCGGGGGTGGCCACCGCCGCCCGGCAGGCCCTCACCGGCCGGAAGACGGTCTGGTACGCGGGCCCGGCGGACGCCGGGATCCCCTCGATCGGACGGTCGCGCCATCCCGAGGGCGGCCGCGTCGTCGTCCCCGCCGGGACCGGCGGCCGGATCCAGGGCGTCCTGGAGATCTGCTGGGACCGGCCCCTGGAGCCCCAGCCCCAGGCCGTGGAGCGGCAGATCGAGGCCCTCGCCGAGCTGTGCGCCCACACCCTGGGCAGCCATGCCGCGCCGGGTGTCCCGGCGCGGCCCCTCGTGCCGGGCGCGGACCGGGTGCTGGAGCTGGCCGAACTCGTCGACGGGCTCTACGACCCCGCCCTCGTGCTGACCCCGGACCTGGACGACGAGGGGCGCCTCGCCGACTTCCGCATCCGGCACGCCAACGCCCACTTCCAGGACCCGGCCGGCCGGTCCCGCAGCGCCGTCGAGGGAGCGCTGCTCCTGGAGGCGTACCCGGCCACCGCCCGCGAGCACGAGCTGTTCGACCGGATCGAGCGGGTCTACGCCACCGGGGAGCCCTTCCGCGCCCGGCGCGCCCGGCTGACCGCCCTCGTGGACCAGGTGCCGCTCTCCGCCCCGGCCGACATCAGCATCAGCCGCCACGGGGACAGCGTCCTGCTCATCTGGCGCGTCGAGGACGAGTCGGCCCGACTGGCGAGCCTGCTCCAGCACGCCCAGCGGCTCGGCCGCGTCGGCGCCTTCGAGGAGTCCGTCCTCACCTCCGAGATCACGTGGAACGGGCAGCTCTTCGACCTCTTCGGCCGGCCGACGACGGAGCCCCCCGTCTCCCTGCACGACCTCGCGGACCACGCCCACCCCGACGACGCGGACACCATCCGGGTCTTCCTGCACTCCGTGCTGCACCAGCGGAGGGCGGGGTCCACCGCCTTCCGCCTGCTGCGCCGGGACGGCGTCACCCGGCACATCCGGGTGATCGCCGAACCCGCCGTGGGCCCGGACGCCCGGCTCCACGCGGTCCGGGGCGCCTACCAGGACATCTCCGCGCAGCACTGGACGGAGGTCGCCCTCACGGCCACCCGCGACCGGCTGGCCGCCACGGAGGAGGAGGCCGCGGAGCGCAACCGGCTCGCCCTCCAGCTCCAGCACGCCATCATGCCGCCGGTGAACGCGCCGCTGGACGCGCCCGGCCTCGACGTCGCCGTCCGCTACCGTCCGGCGGAGTCCGAGTCCCTCGTGGGCGGCGACTGGTACGACACCGTCGTGCTGCCGTCCAAGAAGGTGCTGCTGTGCGTCGGCGACGTCGCCGGCCACGGCATCGAGGCCGCCACCGGGATGGTCGTCCTGCGCAACGCCCTGCGCGGCCTCGCCGTCACCGGAGCGGGTCCGGGACAGCTGCTGGCCTGGCTGAACACCGTCGCCCACCACCTCACGGCGCACGTGACCGCCACCGCCGTCTGCGGGATCTTCGACCCCGAGAGCCGCACCCTGCGCTGGGCCCGGGCGGGGCACTTGCCGCCCGTGCTCGTGCGCGGCGGCGAGGCCGCCGACCTGCCGCTGCTCGGAGGGCTGCTCCTCGGGGCCCTCGCAGAGGCGGAGTACGAGGAGTCGGAGCTCCGGCTCGAACCCGAGGACACCGTCCTCCTGTACACCGACGGGCTCGTCGAACGGCGGGACACCTCCGTCCACGACTCGGTCGCCCAGCTGCTGGCGGTCGCCGGGATGCCCGCCGACAGCCTCGAACGGCGACTGGACCTGCTGCTGTCCCGCAGTAAGTCGGACACCGACGACGACACCTGTCTGGTCGGCGTCCGGGTCACCTGACACCGCCCGACCGTCCTTCACCGTGGAAAGCAGGAAGCATGTCCGAGCGAGAACCGAATCTGGACGTCGACGTGGAGATCCGAGACGACAGCACCGTCGTGCTGTCCGTGCGCGGAGAGCTCGACATGGAGACGGCCGACCGTCTTCAGGAGCACCTGACGGACCAGCTCGGACAGGGCAGGCGGCACCTCGTCCTGGACCTGTCCGCGCTGGACTTCATGGACTCGTCCGGCCTGAACGTCCTGATCAGGGTGGTCCACAAGGCGCGCGCGGCCGGGGGAGACCTGTACCTCACCGCGCCGACGCCCGCGGTGCGGCGCATCCTGGAGATCACCGGGGTCACGTCGGCCGTCCCGCCGCACGACGGGCTGGCCGAGGCGCTGGCCGCCGTCGGCGGCGCGAGATAGGAAGAGCGGGGCTGCCCCGGGTTCCGGGGCCCCGCTCGCAGAGAGAGGAACCGGGAGAACGTGCACGAGATCGCCGCGGTCGAGCAGGCACTCCGCAAGGCGGCGCCGCACCGGCTGGTGGGCGTCGTGGAGGACGCCCTGCGGAAGCACTGCGACGCCCGGCGGGTGGAGCTCCGCCTGGCCGACTACGGACTGCGGACGCTCCAGCTGGTCGAGCGGACGGCCGGCGCGGCGCCGGCGGTCCCGATCCACGACAGTCCGCAGGGACGCGCCTTCGGCTCGCAGGAGCCGTACGTCACCCACGACTCCGACGCCACCCGCGTCCACCTGCCCGTCACGGTCCGCGGGGACCGGCTCGGCGTCCTGTCCGCCGACCTGCCGCCGGAGACCGACGTGGGGCCCCTGCTGCCCGCCCTGGGAGAGCTCTGCGAGGCTCTCGGACACGAGATCCTGGTGGCCGAGCGCGACACGGACCTCTACGTCCTGGCGCGGCGGGCGGCCCGGCTGACCCTCGCGGCCGAGATGCAGTGGCAGCTGCTCCCCGGACGCGCGTGCACCCGCCCCGAGTTCGCCCTGGGCGCCCATCTGGAACCGGCCTACGCGATCTTCGGCGACAACTACGACTGGTCGGTCTCCGAGGGGCGGCTGACCCTGACCGTCACCAACGGCATGGGCGAGGGCATCGAGGCCGCACTCCTGACGAACCTCGCGATCAGCGCCCTCCGCAACGCCCGGCGGGCCGGACTCGGCCTCGCGGACCAGGCGGCCCTGGCCGACCAGGCCGTCTACGCGCAGTACCGGGGCGCCACCTACGTGTCGGTGCTCCTGCTCTCCTTCGACCTCGCGACGGGCGAGGTGGAGGCCGTCGACGCCGGTTCGCCGCGCATGTGGCGGATGCGAGGCCGGTCCGTCGAGTCCGTCACCTTCGACGCGCAGCTGCCCCTCGGCATGTTCGAGGAGACCGTCTACACGACCGAGCGGTTCACCGTGCTCCCGGGGGACCGGCTGCTCTTCGGCAGCGACGGGGTGTACGCCGCCGTCTCGCCCGGCGGGGAGAGCTACGGGGAGCGGGCCCTGGCGCGCGCGCTCGGCGGCACGCGACTGCTCCCGCCCACCCACGTGCCGCAGGCGGTCCTGCGCGAACTCGCCCTGTACCACGGGGAGTCGCCGCTGGAGGACGACGCCCTGGTGATCTGTCTCGACTGGCACGGGCCCGTGGCAACAGTTGCCGTGTGACAACTGTATCCTTGGGGCAACACCGGGCTCGTGCTCCGGTGCGCACACGACGAGGGCGACCAGAGGGGGGCATGGGTGTACCGCCGGCCGAGGCCGAGGGTGCGCGGCGATCAGGCCGAACTGACGTCCTTGAGCGGCGTGTCCGGGCGTGACGACGCCATCGGCGCGCCGCTCTCCTCCAGTGCCTCCTGGAACCCCGTGAGGCCGCGCAGCAGCGCCTTGCGGCTCGCGGCCGACATGCCGGCGATGACCGCGAGCAGGGCCTCCTCGCGCTGCGCCCGGAGGTCCCGCAGGTACGCCTTGCCGTGCGCGGTCAGGTGCAGTTCGAGCTGCCTGCGGCTGACGGGGCTCGGCAGCCGCTGGACGAAGCCCAGCGCCTCCAGCCGGTCGCACATCCGGCTCACCGACGGCGGCGCGGACCCGAGCAGCCCGCCCAGCGTGCGCAGGCTGATGCCCTCCTCGCGGTCCAGGCTGTACAGCACGCGCAGCTGAGACGCCGACACCGGCGTCGAGGACACCATGTCCCGGCCGCGCTCCCACAGCACCTCCAGAAGCTCGATGAGCTCACGGGCGCCCTGCGTCGCCTGCTGCGCCTCCCGCCGCGACGGGTCGGGGTTGGTGTTCATGCCTGCCGACACTCCTCGGGCGTCCGGGGGCGAGGAGTGTCGGCCTTCCGACGGACCGGTCATCTCACAACTCTCCAGAAGGCGGTACGGATGCGGTGGATCGACACGTGACGGTGGAGAGCGCTCTGCGCGGGGCGCCGCCACACCTTCTCCTGGACTCCCTCCGTGTCCTTCTCGCGCGACGGTACGCCGCCTCCTCGGCCGATCTGCTGCTCGTCGACTACGGGCTCACCTGCCTGCGCCCCGTCGAGCCGGTGCAGAATCCGGCCGGGGTGCGGCACGAGCCCGTGGGAGCGGGGCACGCCGGTCGCGTCTTCCGTACCCAGCAACCATATCTTTTCCGTGGTGACGGACCCACGGGGACCGCGTACCTGCCCGTGACGGTCCGCGGCGACCGGTACGGAGTCCTGGTCGTCGGCCTGCCCGCCGAGCGGACCACCCCGGAGGCGGCCGAGGGCCTCGGAGCGGCCGCCGAGACGCTCGGGCACGCCCTGCACGTCGCCGACCGGCACACCGACCTGTACCGCTCCACCCGAGGGGCGGCGGCCCTCGGCGTCGCCGGCGGGATGCAGTGGGACGTCCTCCCGGGCCGGGCGTGCGCCGCGCCGGAGTTCGACCTGCACGCCCACTGGGAGCCCGCCCACGCGTCCGGGGGACACGTCCTGGACTGGAGCGTGACCGAGGGCCGACTCCAGCTCGTCGTCGGCGAGGGCACCGGTCCCGGCACGCCCTCCGCGCAGGTGAGCACCCTGGCACTCACCGCCATCCGCAACGCCCGACGCGCCGGACTCGACCTCGTGGGCCAGGCCAGCCTCACCGACCAGGCGCTCTACGGGCAGTACCGGGGGAGGGCGTCGCTCCCCGCCCTCCTGCTGGGCTTCGACCTCGCCACCGGCCGGACGGAGGTGGTCGACGCCGGCTCGCCGACCGTCTGGCGGACCCGCGGCTCGGCGACCGGACGGATCGCACTGGACCGGCAGCTTCCGCTCGGCATGTTCGAGGACTCCGTCTACGCCACCCAGCGGCTGCGCGTCCGCCCCGGCGACCGGCTGGTCTTCGTGGCCCGCGGCTGCGCGGAGCCCGAGCGCGCGCCCGGCGGCCCGGACGAGGCGGCGGACGGCCCCGTTGCCCGAGCCGTCGCCCTGGCGGCACGTCTGAACGGCGCCGACGCCCCCGAGGCCGTCGTGCGGGCACTGCGCGAGCAGCCCCGCGACGTCCCCGGCCCGGTCCTCGTCCTGTGCCTCGACTGGCGCGGCCGCGGGGTACCGGAGTAGCCTGCCGCGCCGCCCCTGGACGGCCGGGGCCTCGCGGAGCACCCTGCCTCCCGACCGGACGGCCGACAGAGCGGTGACGCCAGTGATTCCCGGTGTCGGCGGTGTGGAAACCGCAAAGGGGGGAAGGGCGGAATACGAGGCGTTCAGTGCGCCCGGAAAGCCGTAAGAAAGGGGAACGGGGCGATGACGGACGCCATCACGGCGGAGCGTGCCGCTCGGGAGCCCATCCTGTCCGCGGGCGCCTCCTACGACGGAGCCGACGCGGGCGCGATCGCGGCCGCCCGTGCCTTCGCCGGCGACTTCCTCGCCGCCCCGGGCGCCCGGCCGGCGCCGGTGTCGCGGGACCACGTCGACCTGGCGAAGCTGGTGGTCAGCGAGCTGGTGACCAACGCGGTCCGGCACGCGCCCGGCCCCTTCCGGCTGGTCCTTGAGCTGGGCCGCGACCACCTGGACATCTCCGTGATCGACGGCGTGGCCGCCGCTCCCGTCCCCCGGGGCCACGACCCGCGGCGGATCGGCCAGCACGGCGTCGAGATCGTCATCGCCGTCTGCGAGAGCGTGACCGTCGAGCCGCACCCGGCCGGCAAGCAGGTCCGGGCCCGGCTCGCCCTCGCACCGGCGGACGCCGGCCAGGGGACGGCGGGCCCCGGAGAGGGCCGGGCGGAGCCGGCGTAGCGGCCCCGCCCCTCGGCCGTCCCCGCAGCCCGTCACCGTCGCTCGTCCGCCCCGCGGCGCAGCCGCCGGCGGAGCGCCTGGCGCTCGTTCTCCGTGAGCCCGCCCCACACCCCCGTCACCTGACGGGAGTCGTCCATGGCCCAGCGCAGGCACTGTTCGCGCACCGGGCACGGCCGGCAGACCTTCTTCGCCTCCTCGGCCTGGGCGAGCGCCGGTGCGCCGCTCCCCACGGGGAAGAAGAGATCGGGGTCGTCGTCCTGGCAGGCCGCTGCCTCGCGCCAGCTGTCCATCGGTCCTCCTCGGTCGAACGCGGCACCTTCTCCCTCCCGCGTCACCGCTCGCGCCCACTCGAAACGGCGGGAACACGGATTCGCCGCGGAAGGACGGGGCACCCGGAGCCTGAAGCGAGAGGAGCTTGCCAAGATGACAACTGCGAGAGTGCACACGGCCGGTACGGCCAAGGCGTTCCGGGGCGAGGCCGTCCGCGCGGGTGCCCGGGCGGGGTTCGCGGCGCGGGGCGTGCTGTACCTGCTCGTCGGCGCGCTGGCCGTGCGCGTCGGCCTGACGGGAACGGGCGAACAGGCCGACCGCGGAGGGGCTCTGGCGCGCGTCGCGACCACCCCGCTCGGCACGGTCCTGCTCTGGGCCCTGGGCATCGGCCTCGCCGGCATGGCGGTGTGGCGGCTCTCGGAGGCCGTCTTCGGCGCGTCGGGCCCCAAGGGCGACCGTCCCCACAAGCGGGCCCTGTCGGCGGGCCGCTGCGTCTTCTACGCCGCGTCCGCCTTCCTCGTCCTCTCCTTCGCGGTGGGGGAGCGGGGCAGCGGCGCGGGCTCGACCGACCGGCAGAGCCGGGACGTCACCGCCCGCCTGCTCGAACTCCCCGGCGGCCGCTGGTGGGTGGGTGCGGTGGCCGCCGGCGTCCTGGCGGCCGGAGTGTGGATAGCGGGCCGGGCGGTCCTGCGGAAGTACCGGGACCGCCTGGAGTGGGCCCGCATGGCGACGTACCAGCGCCGCCTCATGGACGTGACCGGTGTGGCCGGCGGTGTCGGACGCGGCCTGGTGTTCGGCGCGCTCGGCTTCTCCGGCCTGAAGGCGGCGGTCGCGTACGACCCGAAGCAGGCCAAGGGCATGGACGACGCGATCCGTTCGTTCGCCGGCACACCGGCCGGGCCCTGGCTGCTGCTCGCCGTCGCCGCCGGCCTGGTGCTCTTCGGCGTCTTCTCCTTCGGCCAGGCGAAGTGGCGCAAGGTCTGACGCCGCCGCGCGCCGTCCCCGGGCCCTCACCCGGGGACGCTCTCGCGCCCCTCGGGGAGCGCCTCCCACGGGGCCGTCGCCGTCGACGAGGTCCAGGCGTCCAGGGCCTCGCCGTCCACGCAGAGGATGCCGCAGGTGGCCGCGTACTCCAGGGCCGGGTCGGTGAAGGAGCTGGTCGTCACGAGCACGGCGACGTCGGCGTCGTGGACGGTGTAGCAGGTGCCGCCGAACCGCTGCAGGTCCGGGGAGCCGACGCGGTGGCCCGGGCCGTACTGCTTGCACTGGATCACCACGCGCCGGCCGTCGGCGGTGGTCGCCAGGACGTCGGCGCCCAGGTCGCCCGCGCCGCCGACCACCTCCACGGCCGTGCACCCGTCGCGCGCGCAGAGCGCCGCCACGGAGTGCTCGAACCCGTCGGGGTCGACCCCGGAGTGGTCCAGCGCGTCGCCGTCCACCACCGGCGTCTCCGCCGGTCCGGGACGGGCGCCGGCCGCGGACCCGGTGGCGCGGCGGCGCGCCCGGCCCCGGACGCGGGGCCGCGCCCGGCCGCGGACCGGGGCGACGCTCCAACGTGCCAGCGCCACCCCGAGTCCGAGCACCAGGAAGACCGTCACGGGCACCACGGGTATCTGCGCACCCGCCGCCCGGGCCGTCCTGAGGAAGAGGGCCGCGCCGCCCACGACCACCGCCGCGAGCCCGACCGCGAGCACCACGTCCCGCCCGAGCCCGGCCGTGCCCTCCCCGGCCGTGCCCCTCTCCCCGCCACCGCTCGCCGACATCGCGGCCCCCTTCGCCGGTAGATACCCCTGTGCGACCGAAGCGCGGCCCCGTCCCCCGCGTACGGGGCACGGGACCGCGCCACACGGTGCCGCCCGCGTCCCGCTCTCGAAGACACCCCCCGCCCGGTCCTGCCCGGTGCCGGACGAGGATGCCTCCTTTCGGGTGACGGCGACGGCCCACGGCCCGTGTCACCCCGAACGCTTCGCCGAAACGTCGGGGAAGCGGGTGAACCGGAGGATTGAGGTCCGCGTTTCGGGACAGGTGTGCCGCTGTCACTCCCGCGAGGTGACGGACCGACCTGTGCCTGACGCGGAGGAAGAGGAAGTAGAAGGTGCTCACAGTGGCCGTCAGGCGCGAGGAACGGGGCACGGTGTTCGTGCTGCGCGGGGAGATCGACTTCCGGAGCGCCGTGCGGCTGGACGAGGCCGCACGGGGAGCACTGGAACCGGAATGCGGGCACGGGCCGGTCGTGGTCGACCTCGCGGCTCTGACATTCTGCGACTCCAGCGGCATCAGCGCCCTGCTGAGGCTGTATCGGCGGCTGACCGCGCACCACCGCGAGCTGCGGCTGGCGGCCGTGCCGCGCAACGTACTCCGGCTGTTCTCGCTGACGGGCCTCGACCAGGTCTTCGCCGTGCACCCCGACGTGCCCGGCGCCCTGGCCGGGGACACCGCGGGAGCGGACACCTCCACCGGCGCCGGCCCGACGGCCCGGCCGAACAGGGAAGAGAACGCATGAGGCGCGTACCGGGCACCCGGCCCCGCGGGCCCGTAGAACCGGAAGCCGCGACCCCGGACATCCCCGGCCCGGCGGACGAGGACCTGAGGGCCCTCTTCGGGAAGTCGACCGCCGTCTTCGCCTCCCTCGCGGGGCCCGCGCACATGGTCGAGTCGGCCAACCCGGCGTTCTTCAAAGCGATCGGCGGCGACCGGAGCGCCCGTACTGGCATCCCCCTCGGGCAGCTGATGCCCGAGCTCGTCGAGCAGGGACTGATCGGCTTCCTCGACCGGGTCTACCGGACGGGCAAGCCCCACACCGGCCGCGACGCCAGGGTGTTACTGGGCGACACGGCGTGCCCCAGGGAGGCGTTCTTCGACTTCACGTACGAGCCCCGCGTCGACACCGGCGGCAACGTCACCGGCGTCCGGGTCATCGGGGTGGAGACGACCCAGGTCAGGCAGGCCCAGCGGCTCACGGCGGAACACCGCGCGCTGCTGGAGCGGATCGCCCGCCAGGCCCCCCTGACGGAGGTCCTCGACGCCATGGCCCGCGCGATGGAGGAGCTGTCCCCCGAGGAGCTCATGGTCTCCGTGCTGCTCGCCGACGACGAGGGACGCCACCTCTTCCACGGCGCGGCCCCGAGCCTGCCCGACTTCTACAACGAGGCCATCGACGGCATCGCCGTCGGCGAGGGCGTCGGGTCCTGCGGCACCGCCGCGCACCGCCGTACGCCCGTGATCGTCACCGACATCGCGAACGACCCGTTCTGGGAGGACTTCCGCGACCTGGCCGAGCGGGCCGGTGTGGCCGCCTGCTGGTCCACCCCCGTCCTGGGCCGGGACGGCGCCCTGCTGGGGACGTTCGCCATGTACCACCGCGCCGCCCGCGCCCCGCGCGACGCCGACCTCGCCCTCGCCCGCCTCTTCGCCGACACCGCCGCGCTCGCCGTCGAGCGCGAGCAGGCCGAGACGGCCCGCCGGTCCGCGGAGAACCGCGAGCGGGCGGCACGCGAGGACCTCGCGTTCCTGCTCAAGGCCGGCACCGCCCTCACCGCCGACCTCGACGCCCTCCAGACCCTGGAGAGCCTCGCGGCCTCCTGCACCCCGCGGCTGGCGCCGATGTGCGCGGTCGACATCGTCGAGAACGGACGGCTGCGGCGCGTCACGGCCGCCGCGCCGGACGAACGACGGCGGCGGACGCTCGCCGCCCACCTCCCGGGCGACGACGCCGACGACGTCGTGGCCCGCGTCCTGGCCACCCGCGCCGCCGAGGTCGCCCGCCGCGCACCCACCGGACCGGGCCCCTGGGAGGAACTGGACGTCACCGGCTACCTCTGCATCCCGCTGCTCGACCGGGGCACCGCCTTCGGCGCCGTCACCCTGCTCTCCACCGGGGAGCACTCCTTCGACGGACACAGCGTGGCACTCGCCGAGGAGCTCACCCGGCGCGCCGCCTCCGCCGCACGCAACGCCCGCCAGTACACCCACCGCGTCGCCCTCGCCCGCGACCTCCAGGCCGGCCTGCTCATGCCGGAACTCCCCGACGTGCCCGGCGCCGACGTCGCCACCTACTACCACCCCGCCGGCGAAGGGCTGGACATCGGCGGCGACTTCTACGACGTCTTCCCGCTGGAGGACGGCCGATGGGCGTTCATGCTCGGGGACGTGTGCGGCCGCGGTGCCATCGCCGCGACGACCACCGCCCTCGTCCGCCACACCGCGCGCGCCGTCGCCGCGCTCCTGCCCGACCCCGGGACGGTCGTCGCGGCCGTCAACCGGGCCCTGGTCAACCGGCCCGGGAGCCACGGAACCGGCTTCGTCACCCTCGTCTACGGCCGGCTCACCCCGACCGCGCACGGGCTGGACGTCGAACTCGTCCGGGCCGGCCACACCCTGCCGCTCCACCTCGACTCCCGCGGCACCGCGCACGCGCTCGACACCCCCGGCTCGCTGCTCGGCATCTCGCCCGACACCGACGTCGTCACCCACTCCCTCCGTCTCGCCCCGCACGAGAGCCTGCTGCTCTACACCGACGGCATCACCGAGGCCCGCGACGCCGGCGGCGAGCAGTTCGGCGACCGGCGGCTCGCCGACGCCGTGGCGCTCGGCGCCCCCCGCTCCGACGCCCGGGGCGTGCTCGACGCGGTCACCGGCGCCGTCCACGCCTTCACGGGCGGTCAGGACATCGACGACGACCAGGCGGTGCTCGTCCTCACCGCCACCGCCACCGGAGCGGCAGCCGCCCCCGACACGCCGCGCGACGTGACCGTTCGGTGAAGCCCTTGTGCCGGGAAGGTGGGGGTATGGCCCGAAGAAGCCCTGAAAGGGTCGGAGAAGGGGGCCCGGCTTGATGTGGGGCGGCGCCTGAGGAAAGGTGGGCGGACGAGCTGTCGTCGAGGCGGAAGGTGGCGGGCCGGTCGTAGCGGGCCCCGCGTATGACTGTTTTCGAACCCGAGTCCGGCCGGTCGCGGGGTGTGCCCACGGCCGTGGGCACCTCCTGGCTCCGCGCGCCCCATCCGGCGGTCGTCGCCGACCGCGAGGGCGGAGTCGTGGAGTTCAACGACGCCGCCGCCGACCTCTTCCCCGACATGGTCGTCGGATCGTGGCTGGACGACGTCGCCCCCCTCTGGCTCGCCGACGCGCACCGAAGACTGGCCCGCCCGCCCCGCCAGGGAGGGCCCGCCGACACCCCCGTACGGGCCAGGCGCCCCGCCGCGCGGGGAAGCCACGAGGGCCGGCGCCTGCGCGCCCACCCCACCCTCGCCGACCACGGGGACGTCGCCTGGTGGCTGGTCGACGACTCCGACCTCGTCGCCGCCGAACGGGCCCTGCGCAGCGAACAGGAACGCGCCGCGCTCCTCGCCGAGGCGTCCACCCAGCTGCTGTCCTCGCTGAACCCCGACCGGTGCCTGGAGAAGGCGGCGCAGCTCGCGGCCGCCCACCTCGCCGACGCGGCGCTCGTCATCGCGCCCGCCGTGCGCAACCGCCACCCCCTCGTCACCGCGGTGGGGGAGCGGGTCACCCGGCGCCACGTGGCGATGGACCCCACCGTGGTGCCGGGCCTCGCCGAGGCACTCCAGGGGTTCCCACCGGTGCCCTCCCGGTGGATCGACCCGGCCGAACTGCCGGACTGGGCCGTGCCCGAGGGCTTCGAGGGCGTCCCCGGCTCCGTGGCCGTCACGCCCCTGCCCGGCCACGGCGTGCCCGCCGGCGTGCTGATCCTGCTGCGGCGCGACGGCCGGGCGGCCTTCGACGCCTCCGAGGAGCTCTTCGCCCGGCTCTTCGCCGCCCGTGCGGGCGCCGCCCTGTCGGCCGCCCGCCTCTACGCGGAGCAGGCCCGCGTCACCCGCGCGCTCATCGCCGAACTCCTCCCGCCGCAGCTCCACCACGTGCACGGGGTGGACTTCGCCGGCGGCTACCGCACCTCCCAGGACACCGAGCGGATCGGCGGCGACTTCTACGACGTCCACCCCGGGGCCGACGCCGGCCAGGAGTCGCTCGCCGTCCTCGGGGACGTGTGCGGCAAGGGCCTGGACGCCGCCGTGCTCACCGGCAGGATCCGCAGCACCCTGCACGCGCTGCTGCCCCTCGCCGGCGACCACCAGAACGTCCTGGGCCTGCTCAACGGCGCGCTCCTGACCACCCGTCACACCCGGTTCGCCACGCTGGTCCTGGCCTCGGTCAGCCGCTCGGGCTCCCGGGTGCGGCTCCGGCTGACCAGCGCCGGCCACCCCGGCCCCCTCATCCTGCGCACCACGGGCGAGGTGGAGGAGGCGGACACCCGCGGGACCCTCGTCGGCGCGCTCCCCGAGGTCACCTCCCGGTCGGCGACCGTGCACCTGGACCCCGGGGAGACCTGCCTGCTCTACACGGACGGGATCACCGAGGCCCGCGGCGGGCCGCTCGGGTCGGCCATGTTCGGCGAGGAGCGGCTCAGGGCCGCTCTGGCGGAGTGCGTCGGCTTCCCCGCCGAGGCGGTCGTCGAACGCATGCAGATGCTCGCCGGCGACTGGGTCGGCACCGGCCCCCACGACGACATGGCCGTCGTGGCGATCACCGCGCCGCACTCCACCCATCTGACCGCGGTGAACGGCCACACCCGGGGCAGGTACACCGCATGACCACGCACCCCACCCCGCCGGCACCCGCCCCCGTCACCCCGCCGGCACCCGCCCCCGCCACCCTCGCGGCGACCCGCGAGCGGCTCTGGGCGGCGCTCGACGCGAGGGACGAGCACGCGGCCGCCGCGACGGTGTTCGCCGCCCGCGACGCCGGCATCCCGGTGGAGGACCTCCTCCTCGACGTGATCGGCCCCGTCCAGGCGAAGGTCGGCCGCGAATGGGCCGCCGGCCGGCTCACCGTCGCCCAGGAGCACGCCGTGACGGCGATCCAGGACCGCGTCATCGCCGCCCTCGCCCACCGGATCCCGGGCCCTCGCCTCGCGGGCGGCCCGACCGGCGGTCGCGTCACCGTCGCCTGCGTCGACGGCGAGTGGCACGCGCTCCCGGCGCGCCTGCTCGCCGAGGTCCTGCGCGGCCGGGGCTTCACCGTCGACTACCTCGGAGCGCAGGTCCCCACCCCGCACCTGATCGCCCATCTGCACCAGAACGGCAGCGACACCGTCGCGCTCTCCTCGTCCCTGCCGGTCCGTCTCCCGACGGCCCACGCCGCCATCACCGCCGTCCAGGCCGTCGGACTGCCCGTCCTGGTCGGCGGGGCCGCCTTCGGACCCGACGGCCGATACGCGCGGCTGCTCGGCGCCGACGGATGGGCCCCCGACGCGCGCGCCGCCGCGGACCTCCTCGCCGTCGGCCTGCGCCGCCCCGCCGATGCCCCGACCACCCCGGAGCAGGGCCTTCCCCATCTGCTCGACCAGGAGTACACGCTGGTCACCCGCACCCGGGTCCAGCTCACCCGCGACGTCCTCGCGGGGCTGGAGGCGAAGGTGCCGGCCATGGCCGCGTACAGCGCGCAGCAGCGGGACCGGACCGCCGAGGACATCGCCCACATCGTCGACTTCCTCGCCGCCTCCCTCTACACCGACGACGCGGAGCTGTTCGTCGGCTTCCTCTCCTGGACCGCCGGCATCCTCCGTGCGCGCGGCGTCCCCGTCGGAGCCCTGCTCGCCGCACTCGACCTCCTCGCCGACGCACAGCGCGACTTCCCCCGCGCACGGGCCCACCTCGCCGCGGGACACCGTGCCCTGACCCGCATCCCCACGCCGCCGACCCCCGGACCCCACGCATGACGACCTCCCCCGACGACACCTTCGAGTTCACCACGGCCACCGGCCCGGACGGTGCCCTTCACGTCGAACTCGGCGGCGACCTCGCCTGGGACTCCGCCGACGAGCTGCTCGACGCGGCCCGCACGCACCTCGCCGCGGCCCGGCACCCCGCGGACGTCCGCCTCGACTGCGCCCGGTTGACCCTGTGCGACTCGATGGGCCTCTCGACCCTGCTCGCCCTCCACCGGGAGACCTCCGCCGCGGGGGTACGCCTCCACCTGGAGCACCGGCCGCCGTTCCTCGACCGGCTGCTCCTGCTCACCGGCACGTACCACCACCTGACGGACGCCCGGGCGACGGCCGCCCACGACGGTGTCACCCCGGGCGACGAGGCCGACGGCCCGCCGCTGCCGCCCAACTGACGCCTCGCGTCGGCCGGGGGACGGGCCGGACGGCACGGCCCGGGGGCCAGCCTGAGGAATGTCCGCCCGACACCGAATCCTTCGGGGCCCCTCCCGTCTCTTATCCGTGTACCGGCCGAACGGGCCGGTGGAACCGGAGGAGACAGTCATGATGGTCACGGCCCTGATCGTGGTCGGCGCCCTGCTCGTGGCGGCGTGCGGATGGCACCTGACGCGGCGGTACCGGAGCCGGGGCTGAACGGCCGAGGCGGGCGGGACGTCCTGGAGGCGAGAGGCAGATGAACCGACGCCACACCTGGCCCGACGAGGGGCTCATCAGGGCGGCCCAGGACGGCGACGTCACGTCGCTGACCACCGTCGTCCTGGAGTCGCAGCCCCATGTACGCAAGTTCGCCCTGTCGTTGTGCGCCACGCCGCAGGACGCGGAGGACGCGGCACAGGAGGCGCTGATCGTCCTCTACCGGAAGATCGGGAGCCTGCGCGCCACCGGCGCGCTCGCCTCCTGGATGTTCCGGATCGTGCGCAACGAGTGCCTGCGGCAGGTGCGCCTGCTGGTCACGCGGAACGGCGAGCCGCCGGTGGAGCCGGAGGGGTCCGCCGGGCCCTCCGCCGAGGAGGCGGTGCTGCACCGGCTGGAGGTGGAGCGGATCGCGGCCGCGGTCGCCGCGCTCCCCCGGGAGCAGCGGCAGGTCCTGGTCATGCGGGACGTCCAGGGCCTGCCCGGCAGGTCCGTCGCCCGTGCGCTCGGTCTGAGCGACACCGCGATGAAGTCGCGGCTGCACCGGGCCCGTACGTCGCTGCGCCGTTCGTTGGCGGCGCCGGGCCCGGCGCCGGACGGGGCGGGCGGCCGAGCGGGACACGAGGAAGCCGCCGACCGAAGAGGAGGAGAACGGTGACCGTGAACGGCGGGACGAACGTGCCGCCCCCGAGGAGTTTCGCCAGCAGCTCCGTCCCGCGCCATCTGGCGCGCGGCGCCGTCGGTTTCGGGCTGGTCGCCGGCTCGATCGCCCTGGTGCCCGTCGTCGGCCCGGTCGCACTGCTCGCGGCCCCGCTGTCGCTGGTCGCGTTCCGTGGCTGTCCGACCTGCTGGATGGTCGGCCTGGCGCAGACGGTCTCCCGCGGCCGCCTGGAGCGTCGGTGCGTGGACGGCGTCTGCACCCTTGCCCCGGCCCACCCGGCGGCCGGGGGCGCGAAGGGGGCCCCGGGCGGGAGCGACGGGCCGACCGCCTCCTGACCCGGCCGCGGTCCGCCGCCCCGGGCGTGGTCCGCCGCCCGGGTGGGGGCCCGGGGCGGCGGACCTTCGCCGGCGGGCCTCGCCGGCCTTCTATCTCCAACCTGCGTTGTTCCTAGAATGGCCGGGTGGAAGACATCGATGTGATCGCGGTGCTGCAGGACCCCGTGCGACGCCGTCTGTACGAGTACGTGGCCGCGCAGGGGCGCGAGGTCGGCCGCAACGAGGCCGCCGAGGCGGTGGGGGTGGCGCGGACGCTCGCGGCGCACCATCTGGACAGGCTGGCCGAGGCGGGGCTGCTGGAGAGCGGGAGTCGGCGGCTGACGGGCAGGTCGGGCCCCGGGGCAGGGCGGCCGGCCAAGGTGTACACGCGGTCGCGGGTCGAGCGGTCGGTGTCGCTGCCGGCCCGCGACTACCGCACCGCCGCCGACCTCCTCGCCGAGGCCGCCGAGGAGGCGGGCCTCGACGCCGGGCTCTGCGCGGCCGCGCGCCGCCGGGGCGAGGCCCTGCGGGGCTCGGCGGAGCCGTGTGGGGGGCTGGAGGAGGCCGTGCGGGTGCTCGCGGAGCGCGGTTACGAGCCGCATCTGGAGGCCGTCGGCGGGGCCGAGGGCGTCGGGGGCGAGGCCGGGAGCGTCCTCCGGATGCGCAACTGCCCCTTCCACGCGGTCGCCGAACGCTTCCCGCCGCTCGTCTGCGGCATGAACCTCGCGCTCCTGGAGGGGCTGATCGGTACGGGCGGTCCGGTCCGCGCACGCATGGACGCCCGGCCGGGCGAGTGCTGCGTGGTCGTCGAGGCTTCTAAAAACAATGTTCGTTGACATAGAAAACGCGGTCGTGCTGGGATGAGGCCATGACCTCACCCGAGCACGCCCTCCACCTCGCCCAGCTCAACGTCGCCGCTCTCCGGTACCCCCTCGACGACCCGCGCGTGGCGCCGTTCGTCGACATGCTCGACCCGGTCAACGCCGCCGCCGACGCCGCGCCCGGCTTCGTCTGGCGACTCGTGGAGGACGGCGAGGCCGACGCGACGGGGCTGCGCCCCGCGGGCGAGGACGTCATCGTCAACCTGTCGGTCTGGCAGACGCAGGAGGCCCTGTGGGACTTCGCCTACCGGAGCGGTCACCTGGAGGTGATGCGGCGTCGGCGCGAGTGGTTCGCCCGGCACGTCGAGGCGCACCTGGTGCTGTGGTGGGTCCCCGCCGGACAGGTCCCGACCGTCGAGGAGGCCATGGAGCGGCTGGCGGAGCTGCGGGCGCACGGGCCGTCCCCGCGGGCGTTCACCTTCGCCTCGGCGTACACCGCGGCCGAGGCCGCCGGGCACCGCGGGGCCGTGGCGCCGGGGCGGGCGGAGGAGTCGGCCGCCGTCTGAGCCCCGGGCGCCCGGCCCGTCCGGTCAGGCCGTTCGTGCGGACCCGAAGCCGGCCGGCACCGTCAGCGCCGCGCCCGTCGCGGCGCGGACGTCGTCGACCGTGACCCCGGGGGCGAGTTCGGCGAGGACGAAGCCGTCGGGGCCGATGTCGACGACCGCGAGGTCGGTGACGACGCGCTGGACGACGGCGCGGCCGGTGAGCGGCAGGTCGCAGGTCCCGACGAGTTTGGGGGTGCCGTCCTTGGCGGTGTGCTCCATGAGGACGAGGACCCGTCCGGCGCCGTGGACGAGGTCCATCGCGCCGCCCATGCCCTTGACCATCCTGCCGGGGATCATCCAGTTGGCGAGGTCGCCGGCGGCGGACACCTGCATGGCGCCCAGGACGGCGGTGTCGATGTGACCGCCGCGGATCATGCCGAAGGACAGGGCGGAGTCGAAGAACGAGGCTCCCGGCAGGGTCGTGACGGTCTCCTTGCCCGCGTTGACCAGATCGGCGTCGAGTTCGTCCTCGGTCGGGTACGGGCCGACGCCGAGGATGCCGTTCTCGGACTGGAGCACCACCTCGACTCCGGGCGGCAGGTGCTGGGGGATGAGGGTGGGCAGGCCGATGCCCAGGTTGACGTAGCTGCCGTCGGCCAGCTCCAGGGCGGCGCGGGCGGCCATCTGCTCGCGGGTGAGCGCCATCTCAGGCACCGCCTTCCGGTCGGACGGTGCGGCGCTCGACGCGCCGCTCGGCGGCGGGGTCGCCGGGGGACACCCGGACCACGCGCCGGACGAAGACGCCGGGCAGGTGGATCTCGTCGGGGTCGAGCTCGCCCGGCGCGACGAGGTGGTCGACCTCGGCGACGGTGATCCGGCCGGCCATCGCGGCCAGGGGGTTGAAATTGCGTGCGGACGAGTGGAAGACGAGGTTCCCGTGCCGGTCGCCGACGGCCGCGCGGACCAGTGCGAAGTCCGTGGTGATCCCCTCCTCCAGGAGGTACGGGCGGCCGCCGAACTCCCGGGTCTCCTTCGGCGGCGAGGCCACGGCGACCGAGCCGTCGGCCGCGTACCGCCAGGGCAGGCCGCCCTCGCCGACCTGGGTCCCCGTTCCCGCCGGGGTGAAGAAGGCGGGGATGCCCGATCCGCCGGCCCGCAGCCGTTCCGCCAGCGTTCCCTGCGGGACGAGTTCCACCTCCAGCTCGCCGCTCAGGTACTGGCGGGCGAACTCCTTGTTCTCGCCCACGTACGAACTCGTCATCCGCGCGATCCGGCCCGCGGCGAGCAGCGGGCCGAGCCCCCAGTCGTCGACGCCGCAGTTGTTGGAGACGACGCGGAGACCGTCCACCCCGCGCTGCCACAGGGCGTCGATCAGCGTGCCCGGTATCCCGCACAGACCGAAGCCGCCCACCGCGAGCGAGGCGCCGTCGGGGATGTCGGCCACCGCCTCCGCCGCGCTCGCGACCGTCTTGTCCAGACCCATACGGTCCCTTTCCCTCGGGCACTCGGGTGACCGTGCCGGTCCGTGCCGGTGCCGCTCCAACCGACTGGCCGCGAGCCTAGGAAGACGCCGGGGACGGAGACCATGTCTGCCGTCCACATACCGATCCCCGCCGAGGTAGCGGTCAGCGCCTCACTCGATGCAGCTGCCGCAGCGAAGGGCGCGCGGGCTCCGGACCGTCGCAGGCCCTGGACCCGGCGTATGGCATGGGCGACCATTCAGGAGCAGGGCTTTGTGGTGGCTGTGTATATGGGTCGGTCACCGGGCGCTGCCTAACGTCTCCGGCCATGACGCACACCTTTCCCTCCCCAGCCCCCTTGCCGCCGCCCACGGCCCCCGTCGACCTGGTCGGGCGCACGGCCCTGGTGACCGGCGGCGGCAGCGGCATCGGCCGGGCCTGCGTGCTGGCGCTGGCGCAGGCCGGGGCCTTCGTCCACGTCGTCGACCGCGACGCTGCGTCCGCCAAGGCCGTCGCGGAGATCGTCGGAGGGGCCGCGCACGTCGCCGACCTCGCGGACCCCGGAGCCGTCGGCCTCCTCCCGGCCGAGGCCGACATCCTCGTCAACAACGCCGGCCTCCAGCACGTGGCCCCGCTCACCGAGTTCCCCCCGGAGCGCTTCGAGCTGATCCAGAAGGTGATGGTCACCGCGCCCTTCCTGCTCATGCGCCGGCTCCTGCCGCACATGTACGCCGGGGGCTGGGGCCGGATCGTCAACGTCTCCAGCGTGCACGGACTGCGGGCCAGTGCCTACAAGTCCGCCTACGTCGCCGCCAAGCACGCGCTGGAGGGTCTGAGCAAGGTCGCCGCCATCGAGGGCGCGCCGTACGGGGTGACCAGCAACTGCGTGAACCCCGGCTACGTGCGCACCCCGCTCGTCGAGGGCCAGGTGCGGGACCAGGCCGCCGCCCACGGCATCAGCGAGGGCGACGTCCTGACGAACGTGATGCTGGCCCGCTCGCCCGTCAAGCGCCTCCTGGAGTCCGAGGAGGTGGCCGCCGCCGTCCTGTGGCTCTGCGGCCCCCACTCCGGCTACCTCACCGGGGCGTCCCTGCCGCTCGACGGCGGCTGGACGGCGGGCTGATCCGCGCCTTCCGGGGGACGCCCGAAGTCAGTGCCGCCCGCCCGCCGCTCAGACGTAGGCGACGGTCACCCGCTCGAAGCCGAGGGCGCGCAGCAGGCCCTGGAGCATGGCGGTGGTGTTCCGCTCCGCCCGGGAGGTCAGGTCCGACTCCTTCGCGGCGTCGCCGATGTGACGGGCGGCCAGGACGTTGACCGCCCGCTCGCTCGCCGGGTTGTCGGAGAACAGGTCGCCGAGCCGGTCCAGCAGACCGCGCTGCTTGGACACGGCGTACGACTTCTCGGGGTCCAGTGAGGGGGCGGCCAGCCGGGCGTGCGGCAGGCGCAGGGTCGCCGTGGTCCGCTTCGCGTCGATGGTGACGGCGTCCTTGCCGACACCGCCGAGTTCCACGTAGGCGGTGACGCTGCCGGTCGCCACGTACAGGGTGCGGGTGCCGCGGATGGCGTCGGGCAGGTAGCGGGCGTCGTGCTCCAGGTCGACCACGACCTGGTAGGTCCCGGCCGCCCCCTCGTATCGGTTCATGTCCTGCACGGACTTCAGGACGGCGGGTCCGGAACGGTCCTTCACGTCGGTGCCGAAGACGTCCAGCCCCGGCAGCCGCAGGACCTGCCCCACCAGCAGCAGGGCGACGGCGAGCACGAGCAGGACGACGGCGGCGAGCGGCCATCGCCGCCCGGACCGTTCCGGCCGGCTTCCGACGGACGAGCGTCTGTTCGCGGTGTCTTCTCCCATGAGCGGTCGGGTGCCCGGCGTGCCCGAACTCATGCCCAACCAGCCCTCGAGTGACGCTTGTTGACTGCTCCTGAGAGGTGTGTGGCGGCTGGGGCGGGCTCGTCGGGAGCCGTGATCAGCGCACCAGTTCGGACGCGAGCAGGTCCATCAGCAGCCCGTCGTGCCAGCCGCCGTCCGCGTCCCGCTCGTACTGCCGCATCACGCCGACGGGCCGGAAGCCGACCTTCTCGTAGCACCGGATCGCGGCGACGTTGTCGGCCGCCGGGTCGATGACGAGCCGGTGGTGGCCCACGTCGTCGACCAGATGGCGGGCGAGGGTGCGGACGGCGTCGCTGCCGAGCCCCTTGCCGTGCACCGAGGGGTCGAGGAACAGGTCGATCCCCGCGTGCCGGTACTCCGGGTCCTCCTCGGCGTACCACTGGATCATTCCGACGATCCGGTCGTGGTGGAGCACGGTCAGGCAGTGGGTGGCCGGATCCGCGAGGCCGGAGGCGACCTCCGCGGCCATGTCGTCGCCACCGCGCCACCGTGCCCGGACCCCGGGCGTGCTCCGGATGGCGGCCAGGGCGGGCACGTCCCCGGGACCGGAAGGGCGCAGGACGACGCCGGCACCGCGCAACTCGTTCATGGGCCCAGCCTGCCCCGCGGGCCGCCCTGCGGGCCACCCCGCGTGCGGCGCTCCGCCCGGCCGCCCGGCGGTCCGCGCGCGAGGCCGACGCGCCGCTCGCCGGGCCCCGCCGGGCTCCCGCCGTGCCGGGCACCGCCGCGCGGGCGATCCTGGGGACATGGGTGGCTCGTTCCCACGCCGACTGCCGCCCGCCTACCGGGCGGCGGCGCGCAGGGCGCTGCGCGTCACGATCGCCGCCGGGGCCGGGTTCTACGTCCTGCTCTACGGCTTCGACCTGGCGGTCGGCGCCACCTACGCGCTCTTCGGCGCCATCGCGATGGCCGGGCTGTCCCGTCTGCCCGGCTCCGGGCGGCAGCGGGCCACGCTGCTGGCTGGCGTCGTGCCGGTCTGCTGGGTGCTGATCACCCTCGGAACCTACCTGTCCGTGCGGACGTGGAGCGCGGTCCTCGGGATGCTGGTCGTCGGGTTCGCCCTGGCGTTCATGGCCGTCGGCGGACCCCGGTTCGCGGGCGCGGCCACGGGGCTGCAGCTGATGTACATCCTGCCGTCCTTCCCGCCGTACGATCCCGGTTCGCTGGTCGAACGCCTCGCGGGCGCGACGTTCGGACTCGCCCTGCTGATCGTCGCGGAGCTCACGCTGCTGCCCGAGCCGGCGGCCCTGCCCTACCGCGAACGGGCCGCCCGGGCCGCCGACGGCGCCGGACGCTGCGCGGAGCTGCTGCGCACCGCCCCGTACACGCTTCCGGAAGCGGCGCTGCGCACGGCCCGGGCCCTGAGCACGGGGCTTCGCTCCTCCCTCGTACCGGAGGCGGAACGACCGGCCGGAGCGGGGATACGGCAGCGGGCACTGGCCCACACCGGCCTCGCGACGCGCACCCTCCTCGGCAGACTGGCGGTGCTGCCACCGCCCGCTCCGGGCGCGACACCGCCGGCGGAGGCGGTCGACGGGGCCGGGACGGGCGGGGCGAGGGATGCCGACCCGCTGCGGGCGGTCGCGGAGGCGGCGCGGGAGACCGCCGCCCGGCTGCGGGGCGGCACC
>NZ_JBFBBC010000008.1:0-316328 GCF_040689545.1 Streptomyces sp. NPDC051180 | reverse complement strand
CTCGTACTGGGCGTACTCGCGCTTTCGCCCGGTGCGGCGAGAGCGCGTGCCAGGCGTCGCGGGGCAGAGGGGAATGTGACGACAGGCCCTAGGGGCACCCGTACGGAGCAGTCCGGCGCGCCGGGCCCCTCACCCCGATCTTGACTGGTGGGGTGACCACCGAGACGAAGCCCCCGACCGCGGCGGCCTACCGAAATCTGGTGATGGCCACCATCGGCTTCACGCTGACCTTCTGGGCGTGGAACCTGATCGCACCGCTGGCGAGCTGGTACGGCGACCGACTCGAACTCAGCTCGTTCGAGCAGTCGTTCCTCGTCGCCGTCCCGGTCCTGGTCGGCTCGGTCGGCCGGGTCCCGGCCGGCGCGCTGACCGACCGGTACGGGGCGAAGCGGATGTTCCCGCTGGTCTCGGCGCTGACGATCATCCCCGTGCTGCTGCTGACCGTGGTGAAGGACACCTACGGTCTGCTGCTCGTCGTCGCCTTCCTCCTGGGCCTCGGCGGCACGACCTTCGCGATCGGCATCCCGCTGGTGAACTCGTGGTTCCCGCCGGCCAAGCGGGGCCTGGCGCTCGGCGTGTTCGGCATGGGCATGGGCGGTGTGGCGCTCTCCGGCTACTTCACCCCCCGGATCGCCAAGCACGGCGAGAACCTGCCGTTCGTCGTGGTGGCGGCCGCGCTCGCCGGTTACGCGGTGCTCGCCTTCTTCCTGATCAGCGACCGGCCCGACCGGCCGGTGCCCACCGCCTCCCTCGCGACCCGGCTGGGCTCGGCGGCGCGGCTGCGGGTCACGTGGGAGCTGTCGGCGCTGTACGCGATCGGGTTCGGCGGCATCGTGGCGTTCGGCGTCTACCTGCCGACCTACCTGAAGACCTGGTACGAGCTGGACCCTACGGACGCGGGCACCAAGGCGGCCGGGTTCGCCCTGGTCACCGTGGTCTTCCGACCCATCGGCGGCTGGCTCTCGGACCGGTTCCACCCGGCGCTGGTGACGGCCGGGGCGCTCGGCACGGCCGCCCTGTTCGCGATCGTCCAGGCATTCGACCCGCCGCTGAACCCGGGCGGCACGATCGCCCTGCTCGTCATGGCGGCGGGCCTGGGCACCGCGAGCGGTTCCGTCTTCGCCCTCGTCTCCCAGGTCACCCCGCAGGCCCAGGTGGGCAGCGTGACCGGCATCGTCGGCGCGATGGGCGGACTGGGCGGTTTCGTGCCGCCGCTGGTGATGGGCGCGATCTACAGCGCGAAGGACTCGTACTCGATCGGCTTCATGCTCCTCTCCGACCTGGCGCTCGCGGGCTGTGTGTACGCGTACGGGCGGATGCGCGGGATCCGGCCGGGCGGCGGCGAGCCGGAGCCCGAGGCGACGAAGGTCACCGCCGCCAGGCCCTGAAGCCCCGGCAGAATGCCTCCCGGCGACCTTCGCCCTCGACGACCCGAGGAGCTCGACCGGTGAGTGCCTTCTTCCCGCCCCCGGCGGCCGGAGCCGATTCCGACCGGACCGCGCTGCGCTTCGGCGCGACGACCCTGACGTACGGGGAACTGGCCGGGGCGGCCGGCTCCCTCGCCGCCCGGATCACCGGGTCCGGCCGGGTCGCCGTCTGGGCCACGCCGAGCGCGCACACCGCGGTCGCGGTGGTCGGGGCGCTGCTGGCGGGCGTCCCCGCCGTGCCGCTCAACCCGCGCACCGGCGAGCGGGAGCTGGCGCACATCCTCGGCGACAGCGCGCCCTCCGCCGTGCTGGCGGACCCCGCCGCCGAGCTGCCCGCCGGGCTGACCGGCGTGCCCCGGATCGACGTCGCACTCACGGGCACCGTCGCCGCCCCGCCGGCGGGGCCGGACGACCCCGAGTCCCCCGCCCTGATCGTCTACACCTCCGGCACCACCGGCCCGCCGAAGGGCGTCCTCCTCTCGCACCGGGCGCTGGCCGCCTCCCTCGACGCGCTGGCCGACGCCTGGTCGTGGACGGCGGACGACGTCCTCGTGCACGCGCTGCCGCTGTTCCACGTCCACGGCCTGGTCCTCGGGGTGCTGGGGCCGCTGCGCCGGGGCGGCGAGGTGCGGCACCTGGGCGCGTTCTCGGCGGCGGGCGTGGCCCGGGAGCTGGGCGCCGGGGGCGGCACGATGCTCTTCGGCGTACCGACGATGTACCACCGGCTGGCCGACGCGCTGGACGGGGACGCCGGTCTGGCGGCGGCGCTGTCGGTTGCGCGGCTCCTCGTCTCGGGGTCGGCGGCGCTGCCGGTGCACGACCACGAGCGGATCACGGCGGCGACGGGCCGGACGGTCGTCGAGCGGTACGGGATGACCGAGACGCTCATGAACACCAGCGTGCTGCCGGGCGGCGCCCCGCGTCCCGGCACCGTCGGCGTGCCGCTCGCGGGGGTGGGGCTGCGGCTGGTGGACGAGGACGGCTCGGTGCTGGGGGCGTACGACGGGGAGACGGTCGGCGAGGTGCAGGTGCGGGGGCCGAACCTCTTCTCCGGCTATCTCGGCCGGCCGGAGGCGACGGCGGCGGCCTTCGACGGCGACTGGTTCCGCACCGGCGACATGGCGGTGCGGGAGGCGGACGGCGCGGTGCGGCTGGTCGGCCGCAAGGCGACCGACCTGATCAAGAGCGGCGGCTACAAGATCGGAGCGGGCGAGATCGAGAACGCGCTGCTGGACCATCCGGGAGTGCGCGAGGCCGCCGTCACGGGCGAGCCGGACCCGGACCTGGGCGAGCGGATCGTGGCCTGGATCGTGGCGAGGGACGCGGAGAAGCCGCCGGCGGAGTCGGAGCTCGCCGCTCACGTGGCGGGCCTCCTCGCCCCGCACAAGCGGCCCCGGGTGGTGCGCTACCTCGACGCCCTCCCCCGCAACGACATGGGCAAGGTCCTGAAGAAGGCACTGCCCGGGGCCCGTTGAGCGACGGAGGCCGGGCCCCCTCCGGCAGGAGGGGGCCCGGCCGTGTGCCGTCCGGTCAGCGCACGCCGACCGCGCGGATCAGCTCCTGGGTGACGGAGCCGCCCCGGTCGTCACGGGCGCCGGCCCGCAGCGAGACGGAGGCCGCGCCGGCCGGGATCCGCAGCTCGCCGGTCCAGCTCGCCCCGCGCGACGCCTTCTTGAGGGTGACCTTGCTCCAGGTGGCGCCCTCGTCGTAGGAGACGTCCAGGGTGCCCGTGGTGAGGGTGCCGGTGCCGGCCGCGCCCTTCACGTACTCGGCGGAGATCCCGACGGGCAGCCGGCCGCCGGCCCGGACGTCGCCGTTCAGGTCGGTGTCGACGTCGAAGCCGAGGTTGATCATCGGCAGGTACGTGATCCTGTCGGAGGGCGTCTCGGCGGAGCGGAAGGTCCACTCGCTGTGGCCCTTGGTGGCGAGCCGCCAGCGGGCCGGGTCGAGCGTCGTGTCGGTGACGACCTTGAAGGTCGCCTCCTCGGCCGGGGCGTCCCAGGCGTAGGCGCCGGAGCTCATCTTGCGGTCGAAGCGGACGCCGTTCACGTACACCTCGGTGAACTGGGTCATCGAGTCGTCGCTCCACACGTTGCCGAAGCCGGTGTGGTCGGTGCCCGAGTCGCCCCAGCCCGGGGTGTTGAAGCGCAGGTCGTTGCCGGAGCGCTGCTGGCCCCAGCCGAGTCCGGTGCCCAGCCAGGGGTGCCAGACGGGGCCGAACCAGTCGAGGTCCACCCGGCTGCCGCCCCGGTAGGACGGGGTGCCGGCGCGCTGTTCCAGGGACTCGCCGAGGTCGACGGACTCGTGCCAGCGCTGGCCGGTGCCGGTGGAGACGTACTCGGTGCGCTCGGTCGGGAAGGCGATCCACTCCTTGAAGCCGAAGCCGATCGGGAAGGTGGCGGTGATCGAGTAGCGGAACTCGCCGCCCAGCTCCGGCCGCTTGGTCGGCATGCGGAACGTGGAGTGGATCGTGGCCAGTTCGTGCTTGCCGGGGCGGAAGACCAGGTCCTTGCCGATGGCGCCGGGGTGCCCCTCGGAGAGGTCGTAGGTGTACGGGGTGAAGCGGGTGCCGGTCAGCTCGACGCGCTTGCCGCGGGCGGCGCCGGCGGCGAGCCGACGGGCGTCGGCGGCGTTGACGGTGGCGACGGCGAGGGGCCGGTCCTGGTAGTCGGCGGTGCCGAACCACTTCATCAGCCGGCCCGGACGGTCGTCCGTGACGAACAGCGCCTTGGCGCCCGCGTCCTGGGCGGTCTGGGCGAGCTGCGCCGGGACCGCGCCGTCGACGAGCCGGACGAGGACGGCCTTGCCGGTGACGTTCCGGCCCGCGTACTCGGCGGGGGTTCCGGTGCCCGCGTCGACGAGGCCGAGGCGGTGGCCGCCCTCCAGGAGGCCGGCGCCGGCCTGCGGGGTGGCGTCGGAGAGCCGGGTGCCGTCGACGCCCGCCTCCAGCATCGGCTTGCCGAGACGCCAGACCGTCCGGTACTCGAAGGTGCCGGTGGCGGGCTTGCGGGTGGGCGCGGCGAAGACCGAGTCGTACATCGGCGGGACCTGGACGGCTCCGCCGTAGGAGGCGCCGTTCGCCTCGCGGTCGAACTCCATCAGGAGCTGCCGGGTCTCGGTGCGCTTCTCGACCTCCGCGCGGATCTCGCGCAGCTGCCGTCCGTCGAGGGTGATCTCGCGGTCGCGGTCGAGGGTGATCTCCGGCTCGGTGAGGAAGCCGAGGCCGAGGGAGTCCTGGCCGTGGGAGCCGCGCACGTCGAGGAAGGTGTCGACGGTGTACGTGCCGGGCTTGAGGCGCAGTTCGAGCGTGCCGGACTCGCCGACCGTGGCCGGGAAGGGGTCCACTCCCTCGGTGAGCTGCTGCACGCCGAGGGAGGCGGGGGCAGGGGCGCCGTCACGGTCCTTGACGTGGACGGTGAGGGTGTAGCGCTCCTCCTCCTTCACCAGGCCGAGCGCGGTGTGCGCGACGGGCGCGCCGCCGGCGGTGGCGGTGATCCGGCCGGAGGACTGCCCGACGGGGGCCTTGGAGCCGTCGCCGGTGACGGTGGTGCTCGCGGTGCCGTGGGCCGGGACGGTCAGGGCGGTGTCGGCGAGGGTGGCGACACCGGCCGGCATGCCCTCGACGGCGAGGCCCAGTTCGACCGGGGCGTCGGAGGAGTTGGTGTACGTGACGGTCCTGGTGACCGGCTTGCTCTCCTCGTACGGCCAGGAGGTGAAGCCGAGGTCGGCGGAGCCGGTGGCGGTGACGTTCGCGGCGATCGCGGCGGCCACGTCGACCCGGCCGGAGCCGAGCGCGTACGCGGAGGCGTCGAGCGTCTTCGACGAGGACATCAGCGCGTTCTTCAGCTGGGCGCCGGTCCAGTCGGGGTGCTTCTCGGCGAGCAGGGCCGCGACGCCGGCGATGTGCGGGGTCGCCATCGACGTACCGCTCATCGAGGTGTAGAGGCCGCTGCCGGGGACGAGCTGGGAGCGGGCGGCGAGGATGTCCACACCGGGCGCCGACAGGTCGGGCTTGAGGGCCTGGTCGCCGTAGCGGGGCCCCTGGCTCGTGAAGTAGGCGGCCCGGTCGTCGGAGTCGACGGCGCCGACGGTGAGCGCGGAGTCGGCGGCGCCGGGCGAGCCGATGGAGCCGGGGGCGCCGGAGTTGCCGGCGGCGATGACGAAGAGGGCGCCCGTCTCGGCGGAGAGGGTGTTCACGGCCTGGGCCATCGGGTCGGTGCCGTCGCTGGGCTCGCGGGAGCCGAGGCTCATCGACACGATCTTCGCGTCGATGTCCTTGGCCGCCCACTCCATGCCGGCGATGATCTGCGACTCGCTGCCGGAGCCCTCGTCGCTGAGGACCTTGCCGACGGCGAGGGTCGCGCCGGGGGCGACGCCCTTCTCCTTGCCGTCACTGGCGGCTCCGGAGCCGCCGACGGTGGAGGCGACGTGGGTGCCGTGGCCGTCGCGGTCGGCGACCTCCTGGCCCTCGATGAAGGACTTCGTCTCGGCCACGCGGCCCGCGAGGTCGGGGTGGCCGAGGTCGGCGCCGGTGTCCAGGACGGCGACCTTGACGCCCTTGCCGGTGAGTCCGGCCTCCCACGCCTTCGGGGTGCCTATCTGGGCGTTGGACTCGGCCATGGCGGCCTTCACCCGGCCGTCGAGCCAGACCTTGCCGGGGGCGGCGGAGCGGGCGGCGCCGCGGGCGGTGAAGCCCTGCCAGAAGGCGGCGGGGTCGGTGGCGGTGACGGCGGCGCCCCCGATGCTGGGCAGGGCGCGGACCGTCTCGGCGCCGCGCGGGGCGGCGGCGGTCCGCGCGCCCTTGGCGCCGTAGGTGACGATCAGCGGGAGTTCGCCGGTGACGCCCTGCTCGACGAGACCGGTGACGTCGAAGAGACGCGGGTCGAGTGCGCCGGAGGCCAGGTAGGGGCGGGCCTCGTCGGGGACGACGGTGACGCGGCCGTCGACGGTCCGGCTGCGTACGGCGCCGGTGGCACCCTTCGCGCGGTCGACGGTGACGGTCCGCTGTCCGCCGCCGAGTTCGGTGAGGGTGACGCGGTCGCCGGTGACGAGGGTGACGGTGGTGCTCGTCACGCCCGCTCTGAAGGTGTCCGGCACGGCGGAGGCGGTGTTCCCGGCGGCGGCGGTCTGCCCGGCCGAGAGCATCGCGAGGGTGAGGCCCGCGGCGATCAGCGCGGCCCTTCCTCTGTCGAAGGGCGTGGTCCTCGACGTCATCGTTCGAACTCCTCGCGGACCCGGGGTCGGGGGTGTTTTCCGGGTGCCGCGAGGAGTCTTGGCCCATGAGGCGGGGGTTGACCCCCGTCACTCCTGGCGGTTATGTGCCGTGGCGGCCAACCGCCAGGAAGGGATGGGGCGTTCGGGGAGAAGGGTCACGGAGTGGGGTCGAGGGCGTCATAGCGGCGGAATCCGCGTCCGTACATCGCGAGGATGCCGATGGCGAGGACGCAGGCGATCCCGCCGCCGGTGAGGGCCACCGTCGGGGAGGTCAGGTCGGCGACGGAGCCCGCGAGGAAGTCCCCGAGCCGGGGCCCGCCGGCGACCACCACGATGAAGACGCCCTGGAGCCGGCCGCGCATCTCGTCCGGTGCGGCGACCTGCATCATCGTGTTGCGGAAGATCATCGACACGGTGTCGGAGTAGCCCGCGACGGCGAGCAGCAGCAGCCCCAGCCAGAGGTTCCGGGTCAGTCCGAAGGCGGCGATCGCGGTGCCCCAGCAGGCGACCGCGAGGAGGATCGCCTGCCCGTGGTGGCGGATCCGGCCCTGCCAGCCGGAGAGGACGCCGCCGAGGAGCGCGCCGAACGCGGGTGCGGCGACGAGGAGTCCGGTGGTCTTCGCGTCCCCGCCGTACCAGAGGACGGCGACGGCGGGGAACAGGGCCCGGGGGTGGGCGAGGATCATCGCGCAGAAGTCGGAGAAGAACGTCATCCGCAGGTTGGGGCGGGTGGCGAGGAAGCGCAGCCCGTCGAGGACCGAGGCGCGCTTGCTCCCCGTCCGGTCCGGGAGCATCGACGGCAGCCGCCACATCGCGTACAGGCCGGCGGAGAAGGCGACGGCGTCCACGAGGTACGCGGCCTGGTAGCCGGCGAGGCCCACGATCAGGCCGCCGAGGCTGGGCCCGACGAGCGTGCCGAAGGTCATGACCATCGAGTTGAGCGCGTTGGCGGCGCGCAGCTGCTCGGGCGGCAGGAGCCGCGGGATCATCGACGAGCGGGCGGGCGAGTTGAGCGCGGCGCACACGGCCTGGAGGGCGACGATCCCGTACAGGAACCAGACCCGGTGGAAGCCGGCGAACGCGGCCGCGGCGAGCGCGACCGACAGCACGGCCGACCCGCAGGCGCTGTAGAGGCCGAGTCTGCGGCGGTCGACGGTGTCCGCGATCGCCCCGCCGTACAGGCCGAAGACGACCAGGGGGACCAGGGAGAACAGTCCGACGAGCCCGACGGAGAACGGCGAGCGGGTGATGTCGTACACCTGGAGGGAGACGGCGAGGGCCGTCATGCCCTGCCCGACCCAGGAGACGGTGCTGCCGAACCAGAGGCGGCGGTAGTGCGCGGAGGTCCGCAGCGGCGTGAGGTCGGCGAAGACCCTGCGGCGGTCCTGGCGGTCCTTGAGTTCCTCGGTGGTGGTCACGCGACGTCGTACCGCAGGACGGGGCGTTCCCAGTGGATCCGTCCGCTGGGCGGGACGGCCCCGGTGCGGACGGCGCCGGTCCGCAGGTAGAACTCCTCGGCCGGCGGGTGCGCGACGACCCGGACGGCGTCCAGCCCGGCGGCCCTCGCCTCCCCGGCCATGTGCTCCATCAGGAGCCGCCCGATGCCGAGCCCCTGGGCCGCGTCCGCGACGAACGCCAGGTCCAGCTCCGCCTCCTCGACGAGCAGGGCGTAGAACCCGAGGATTCGGCCGTCGCCGTCGACGGCGACGAAGACGGGGTGGTGCTCGATGTACGCACCGCCCACCTGGTACCCGTCGACCATCGCGGCGTAGTCCCCGCGGTAGGCGCGGGAGCCCCGGACGAGCCGGGTGAGCCGCTTGGAGTCGTCGGCGTCGGCGCGCCGGATGGTGATGTCGGGCATGGGGCGAGTATAGGACCGACCCTGATCATCGATCCTTACAATTGGATGAACGCCGATCCGGCGCTACCCGCAGCCGCTCAGGTCGTCGGGGTCCACGGAGTCGAGCCGGGCGGCGAGCGCCTCCAGCCGCTCCCGCAGCCCGCTGATCTCGTCGAGCCCCAGGCCGGTCGCGGCGGCGATGCGCCGGGGCACGCCGAGGGCCTTCTCCCGCAGGGCCGCACCCTCGCCGGTGAGGCGGACGGTGACGGACCGCTCGTCCTCGGGGCTGCGGCGGCGCTCCACGTATCCCGCCGCCTCCAGCCGCTTGAGCAGCGGGGACAGGGTTCCGGAGTCGAGCCGCAGCCGCTCGCCGATCCCCTTCACGGGCAGCTCGCCGTGCTCCCAGAGGACGAGCATCGCCAGGTACTGGGGATAGGTGAGCCCGAGCTCCTTGAGCGCCTCGCGGTACACGCCGTTGAAGGCGCGGGTCGCCGCGTGCAGCGAGAAGCAGATCTGGTGGTCGAGCCGGAGGAAGTCCTCGTCCGGGACCGAGTCGAGCGTCTCCATGCCCCCAGGATACGCGAGGCCCCTCACGCGCGATTGAGTTGTGCACAACTGAATCGTGCGCTATTAATAGAGGGCCACCCCACCGCAGGACCGGACAGGACAGGACGGAAGAACCCCATGGACGCGATCTACACCGCAGTCGCCACCGCCAACGGCCGCGAGGGCCGCGCCGTCAGCTCCGACGGCCACATCGACCTCCCCCTCGCCCACCCCCAGGCCCTCGGCGGCAACGGACTGGGCACCAACCCCGAGCAGCTCTTCGCCGCCGGGTACGCGGCCTGCTTCGCCAGCGCGATGGGTGTCGTCGCCCGCCAGGAGAAGATCGACATCTCCGACGCCTCCGTCACCGCCGAGGTCTCCATCGGCAAGGACCCCGCCGACGGCGGCTTCGGCCTCGCCGTCGTCATGCGCGCCGAGTTCCCCGACCACCTCCAGGGCGACGCCGGCCTCACCCTCCTGCAGAAGACCCACGCCTTCTGCCCCTACTCCAAGGCCACCCGCGGCAACATCAAGGTCGAGCTGGTCGTCGAGTAACCGGACACGACGAAGCCCCCGGCGCACATTGCTGCGCGCCGGGGGCTTCGTCATTCCCGAGCAGTCGCCCGACCCTCATCAACCGAAACGACGCGAGTCGGGAGACTCAGTCAGACATTCGCTGCAAAATCAGATCGATCTCGGATTCGATCTCCTGGTCGGCCGTGAGATGGACATGCATCCCGCCGGTCACGTCTTCCTGTGCAAGCATCAGGAGATGGCGCGCCAAGGATGTCAGGCCCGCCCGGTTGGCCTTGACGAGGATTTCCGACCGGGACACGGACACGGCAATCTCGAATCCTTCGTCCCACGAGAAGCGCAGCCCCTCGCCGGGCCGACGGTCGGGGGTGAAAACAACGTGCTCCACAGAGCGCTCCTTACAAGGGAAACGACACCGCCCCACCGACCCCGGAAAGCCTCCGCGGCCAGTGAAGCAATGAGGACTAGCCTATTCCAGATAGATATGACGATTCTCGACAACCATCATCTTTCCGGGCTTCTTCGGATTTGGGCCGAGTCGCTCGAAATTCATATGGGGGCCATCGCCGTGCTCCCCGAGGATGTCCGAATCTCCCATTCGCGCAACTCGGGTACCGTCTCGCGAGACGTACCGCCCGCTGCCTGGAACGGGTTCGGTGTATCCGCGACCCACCCATGCCTCCGCTGAGGCAAGCGCATCGTCCGTGGAAATACGGGTGCCATCCACTGGATGACCGTCACCATCGTATTGGCGAACCGAGGTCCACGGGCATTTGGCGTTGTGAACGAGTACTGGTATCTCGCCCGCCAGCACATAGTACGTATGGACGCCCTCGATGGTCAGGTTGTACGTGCGAGCCCTCTGGGCGTACGCGCGGTTCGCCGAGACGACCACCTCGCGGCCGGCAGCGGTGCGCAGGGTCATGCCCGGCTTCAGGTCGCGGGCCGCGAGCCAGCGGTGTTCCGAGACGACCCAGAAGGGGTGCTCGTGGGTCGCCGTGAGGTTGGCGGGTCCTTGCGGAGTGGCGATGGTCAGTTCGTTGAACTTCTTGTCGTCCTCCGTGACGATCAGCTGGGTGACCTTGCGTGCGCTCGTTTCGCCCGTGTCCGGGTCGGTCGCCAGGACCTCGTCACCGATTTGGATCTTGTCGATGTCCTTGGTGGAGCCGTCCGCCAGGAGGACGTCCGTGCCGGCGAGGAAGCACTGGCCGCACCCACCGGGACGGGACACCTTCCCGCCGCTGCCGGGAGCGCGCGGCATGCCGTTCTCGTAGGCGCCCACCAGGTTGGGAATGACGACCCAGTCTTTGTACCGCTCGAGGTCCCAGAAGAGGTTCCGCATCTCCGTGGGGCACGCATAGGCGCTGCGGCCGACGCACGAGTTGACCGCTGCGGCCATCAGGTCTACTTCCGTCGGCGCCTGGCCGGGGAAATGACTGATGTTCTTCTGGTAGACCTTGCGCCACTCCGCGTACCGCTTGCCGGTACCCAGGTACTTCTTGGCGGCCTCCGTGACGAAGTCCTCGGTGCGGTTGACGGGGTTGTTGTACGCGGCGGTCTCGCTCGGCGTCACTTCGTCGCCGACGCCGTAGACGACCTTGTTGTAGTTCTTCCCCTTCTTGACGATCTCGGTGCCGCGGTTCTTGCAGACGTACATGCCGTTGACGCACTCTTCGAAGGCGAGGCCCGAAGGGTCGGAGAAAACGGCGGGGTTGTTGCCCGCGTACGTGTAGCCGGCCAGGGACTGGGGCTTGTCGGGCTCCAGGAGCGGGTCGACGCTGATGAAGCGGCCGGTGGCCGGGTCGTATTCGCGGGCGCCGAGGTGGGTGAGGCCGGTGTCGGCGTCCTGGGTGCCGCCGACGAAGCCCTTGTCGCCGATCCAGTTGGTGGGCTGGGTGCCGCGGGGGCCGCCGAAGAGGGTGGTCTTGCGGCGGGTGATGGCCTGGGCGGCGTCGTTGGTGATCTGGGTGGACCCGGTGCCGTGGTGGTCGGCGAGCAGGAAGGTGAGTTTGCCTCCCTTGTACATGGCCGCGCCGCCGTAGTAGCGGGTTCCGGTGACCTTGCCGGCGGTGTCCTTGTGGAGTTCGTTGCCGCCGGGCAGGTAGAGGGTGGTGCCGGTGGAGTCGCGGCGGATGAGCCGCTGTCCGGTGGTGTCGTAGAGGTAGCTGGTGGTGTCGGTGACCTGGGTGGTGGACTTCAGGCGGCCCTCGTCGTCCCAGACCAGGGTCTCCAGGTCGGTGGTGCCGATCTTGCGGGTCTCGGTGTTGCCGGCCGCGTCGTAGGTGTAGGTCTCGGTGCGCGGGTCGGTGCCGGTCTGGGTGACCGAGGGCAGGTCGTGCTTGCCGGCGGTGGGGTCGGCGTAGGTGCGGGTGGTGTCCGCGGCCGGGCCGGAGGGGGTCTTGTGCTGGACCTCGGTGTCGCGGTTGCCGACCGGGTCGTAGGTGTAGCTGGTCCAGTAGGCGTCCTGGCCGCCGACGACGCTGTCGGACGGTGCGGTGGCGCAGGTGGTGCCGGTGTTGGTCCAGGCTTCGGTGATTCGGCGCAGGGCGTCGAGGGTGAAGCACTGGGTGTCGGTGGTGCGGGCGGTGCCCTGGTCGTAGCCGGTGGCGATGCGGGTGATGTTGCCGGCCGGGTCGTAGGTGTAGGAGGTGTCCTCCACCCGCTGCGGCGCGGTGTCGCGGTCGGTGAAGGTGCTGGTGACCTGGCCGGTGTGTTCGTCGTACTGGGTGGTGGTCCACACGTGGCGGCCGAACTCGCCGTACTCCGCGCGGATCGCACGGCCGTAGTGGTCATAGGTCATGTCCGACACCAGCGGCGCGCTGCTGGTCTCGGTCACCGTGCCGACGGTGTCCAGCAGGCCGGTGACGGCGGTGTAGCCGTTGCTGACCAGCTCGTAGGGCAGGTCGGCCATCTGCGGGTGCTCGACGTCCAGCACCTGACCGGTGTTGGCGTTGTAGGAGGTGTACCACTCGTACGTACCGGCCAGGCCGGTCTCCGACGCCGGGACGGTGACTCGGGTGATGGAGGGCAGCCCCAGGGGGTTGTAGTCGGTGGTCTCGGTGACGAACGCGTTGCCGTCGTCGTCGTACCGCGTCGACTTCGCCGGCAGTCCCTTGGCGTTCGGGGCGTCGTAGGTCCAGCCCGCGAGGAGCTTCGCGCCCTTCTTCAGCGCGGTGGGACGTCCGAGCTTGTCGTAGTCGGTGTGGAGGGTGCGCAGACGGGCGTCGGTGACGTCGGTGACGCGGTCACCCTGGTCGTAGACCGTGACGGCCTTGCCCTTGTCGGGGTCGACGGCCACGGTCTGACGGCCGCGCACGTCGTACTGGTAGGACCACTCGGCGCCGCTCGCGTCGGTGAGCGTGGCGAGCCGGCCCAGCTTGTCGTACGTGTACTTCAGGGACTGCGACGTCGTGCGCGCCGCGTTCGTGTACTCCTTCACTTCGGTGGTGCGGCCCTGCGCGTCCACCACCGATGCCGTGGCGGTGCCTCCGGCAGGCGGCACGACGGTGGTCGTGTCACCCGTGTAGGTGTAGCTGGTGCGCTTCGTCTCGTCCGTGTAGCGCTTGGCGATCACCGCGACGGGACGGCCGGCGCCGTCGTACTCCGTCTGCGTGGAGGACGGGTACATGGTCTGCTGACCGGTCACCAGAACGGCTTCGGCCGCCCCGGTCGCGAAGTAGCTCCCGGAGTCGACGGTGTTCTCGCCGCGGCTGTTGTAGAACTGCTCCGTGACGATCCGGCCGGCCCGGTCGGGGGACTCCTCCTGGGACTGCAGCGACCGCAGGAGTCCGTCCTGGAAGGAGTAGCTCGTCCGGTACTGGTTGTCGTGGGTCAGTTCCTCGGTGGTGGTGACGATCGGACCGTTGTTGCGGACCAGGTAGCGGAACCGGTAGTTCGGCGCCGTCGGGTAGGTCGCTGCGGAGCGGGTCGGCAGCCAGGCGCTCGTGACGCGTCCGAGCGGGTCGTAGGCGATGCTCCGCACGTTGCCGTTGACGTCGGTGATCTTGGTCGGCTGGCTCCGCCGGGGTTCCAGCACGGTGGTGACCGCGTGGTCGAGGGCGTTGGTGACGGTCAGGCCCGTCGGCACCTCGCCCGTGGCCGGAGCGAAGGCGGTCTTCGTGACCGAGCCGTAGGCGTCCGCGGCGGCGAGCTGGCGACCGTACTGGTCGTAGCAGAGCTGGTCCTTGGCGGTGCCGCAGATGCTCGGCGTGGAGGAGGTGACCTGGTAGCCGTTGCCGGCGCCGTTGATGCGCTCGACCTTGGTCACCAGTCCCCTGGTGGGCGCCTCCCCGAGGGCCTTGCCGTCGTAGTACGTACGCAGGTCGTCGACGATGTCACCCGGCTTGGAGACCGGAGCCCCGCAAGCGACGGCGACCGTCTCGGCGCGCGAGACCTTGTCGAGGATCGGAGAGCCGGCTCCGCGGGCGTACGTGAGGGTGGTGCACTTCTCGTCACCCGACTCGGCCGTGTCACCGCTGTCGGAGACGGTCTTGACGAGGCCGTACTCGTCGAATCCGCGAACGGACTTGGTCGCCCGGTCGCCCTGGGACGTGGCGGTCCGTGACTCCTCGACCTCCGTGTCCGTCATGAGCGCTTCGAGGGCCGGGAGTCCGGTCCGGCTGCGCGTCGCGGTGACGGCCGAGCTCCAGGGCGTGTACGACGTGGAGCTGACGAAGGCGCCGCCGTCGCCGTTGTAGAGCACCCGCTCACGCGGCATGCCGCTGTACTGCTTCCGGTCGGTCACGGCGACACCGGCGGTGTTCTTCACCGCGGCGCCGTCGATGCCCCGGAAGTAGCGGGTCTCGCTCAGCGTGCGGGCGTCGAAGCCCGCGCCCTTGCGGGTCTGGACGAGGTAGTAGCCCCGGGGGACCGAGTACTGGCGGTACGCGGCCTTGGTGAACTCGTCCTCGTTCATGGTCCACTCGGCGCCGCCCACGTAGCTGTACTCGGTGACGACGTCGGGTGTCCCCGCGATGTTGTCACCCTCCACGACACGGCTGACCACGTACGAGTTGAACCAGTCCTGTGTCGGGACATCCCCTTCGGCATCCCACTTGGTGGGGTAGCAGCGGGTCGTGTTGGAGTCGTCCAGCGGGGGCAGCGAGGTGGCCGAGCACTCGGGGTCGTGGTAGTAGACGCCGATCGAACCGCCGGTCTCGGTGGTGATCTGCGACATGCGCAGTCGGATGAACGGGGCCAGCCCGTCGCCCAGCTTGTCGACGCGGTTGGCCTTCTGCTCGCCCCCGAAGGTGATCAGGGGCAGTTCGGTGGTGGCCGTACCGTCCTTGGCGGTGCGCTTGATGCTGTCCAGCCACATCGGGCGGGTGATGCCGTCACCCGACGGGGGGAACGACTGCGCCAGCTCCCATCCGTCGACGTCCTTGTACGCGCCGCCGGTGAGGACCTGGGTGGAGATGGACTTCAGGCGCACGGACGACCAGAAGCTGGGCGAATGCTGGCCCTTGCACTCCGTCGCGGTGTCGGCGCAGTACAGGTCGTACGGCGTGTCGGGCCACTTGGCGGCATTGGCCGCGTCGAAGGTGCAGGTGGCGTTCTCACAGCGGTCGACGGAGGTGAAGTTGACCTTCGCCATGGCCTTCGCCGTGTACGGGGTGCTGTCGCGCAGGCCGTACTCGATGCGCAGCAGGTGGCCGCCGCGGTCGTACTGCGTCTTGGTGGACGTCCCCGTCGCGGTGACGTTGCGGCCGTAGTTGTTCTTCTCCTTCTTCCAGAAGTAGGCCATGGCGTTGCCGTGCGGGTCCACGACGTAGTCGAGGTTCCAGCGCCATGCCTGCTGGCACGAGGCCGAGGCGAAGGAGGCGTTGTAGCAGGGCTCGCCCTGGTGGTTGCCGAAGACGGGCGCGGTCAGCGTGGAGTTGGTCTCCGTGTTCCCGGACACGAAGCCGGGGAGCCGGTTGAGTCCGAAGAAGTACCGGGTGCCGTCCCGCGTGGTGATCTTCCAGTGCTCGCCGGTGCCCCCCTGTCCCTGGCTGCCGGCGGTGCCGGCGTCTCCGTTGGTGGCGCCGGTCAGCTTCTCGATCTTCTCGCCACTGTCGGAGACGGGGTGCCAGCCCTTGGCGGCGTCATAGACGAGTTCCGAGGTCTTGCCGCCCAGCGACAGGACGGCGTTGTCGTTGTACCAGCACTGGTCGCCGACCTTGGTGGTGTTGGTGCCACCGGTCTTGTCGTCCTCGCACGACTTGTAACGGCGCTCGATGTAGGACGGCTCGTAGGACCAGCCGTCCCCGATCCATCCCGCCTGGTTGTTGCTGGCGCCGGTGCGGCCGTCGACGGCCTGCGAGTTGTAGCCGAGGTCGACACCGGGCTTGAGCCCACCGGGGACGTCGGGAGTGGAAACCGGATAGTTCCAGGTGAACGCGCCGGTCGCACCGCCCCCGCTCCACGACCCGGACGCCTCGAGCGAGGTGGCCTTGAAGGTGCCCGTCGGGCCGTCCTCGGCGGCGGTGGCGGCGAGGACGGTCATCGCGCCCTGCGCGGGACTCGCGGAACTCCCGCCGCCCTGTACCGGGGCCACCGCGGTGAGCCGGTGGGCCTCCGTGTCGTTCTGCGTCTTCAGCGGGGTCGCCGCACGGCAAGCCGCCTTGTCGGGCGTGGTGAGAGCACAGGCCGGGAGCTGGACCAGGCGCAGTCGCGCGGCCCAGTCGCCGCCGTAGGCGTCCTTGAAGGCCGAGTAGTCGACGCTGACGCGGGCCCGCCCCCCGACCGCGGCACCGTCGGCCCTCCCGACCGAGAGGATGATGCCTTCGACACCCGCCTTGGCCGCCGCGTCCCGTGAGGCGACCGCGACCCTGGCCCGGGTCAGGGTCCGGCTCTTCTGCGACTTCTCGGCCACCGCCGACACGGAGACCGGCAGGGCGGCCCCCACTCCTGCGCTGCTGCGCAGGGGCGTCGGTGCGGCGGCGACCGGCGTGGTCAGCGTGCCGGGGGACGGCCAGGCCGTCCGCGGCACGGCCTTGGCTGCCGCAGCGTTCGGCCGCTTCGCTCCCCCCGCCCGCACCGCCTCCACCGGCACCGGCTTCGGCTGCTTCAGACCGGGCAGCGAGGCACTGACGCCCGGATCCTGCGCTGTGAGTGCGAAGGATGTGGTCGGCAGCAGACCCACTGCCATCACCGCGGACAATGCCGCGGCCCACCCTCGCGTTCTGAAATTACCCACTTACTCCCACCCCTCGAAAACAAACAAAACGAGAGACTTTAACAACGATATTCAGCGAACGGCAGGTGAACTTGACATAGTTGGCCACTGAATACTTCCGCACAAAAGAGGCGACTTCGGCACCTTTGGCGCACATGCGCCTCACAGGCAGCCCAAAGAATCGCAGGTCAGGGGAGCAGTTCAGGCGCGCCCCGGCCCTCCCTCAAGTCGCCGCGACCACCCGGACTTACCCGCCTTTACGCCGTAAACCAACACGCACAGCGCTCACCAGACGTCACCGGGGAACACGCACGACCGGCCGGTGCGGATCAATTCACGAGAGACGGGACACGAATACGGGCACCGGAATGGCGGATCGAGGCACGGCAAGGAAAGGACTTTCGGGTCGCCGCCACGGCAAGGAGGGCCTGACGTCCTCGCGGAAGGGCGGAGGGGCCGACCCCGGCGAAGGGTTCGCCCCGCGTACGGCGGGAAGTCATGGGACGGCCGCCGGGCGGTGGCCCGCGGGCGCTCTTCTTGGGGCGCCCGTCGGCCGGTCCGCCCGGCGGGCGTACCCGCACCCCCACCGTACGCACGACACCCGGAGGGCAACTCCCCCATGGCAGACCTCAATCGCCGCCGGTTTCTCCAGCTGACCGGCGGCGCAGCCGCGTTCAGCATGCTCTCGGAGAGCATCGCCCGCGCCGCGTCCATACCGGCGCAGGGCTCCACCGGCACGCTGCAGGACGTCGAGCACATCGTCGTCCTGATGCAGGAGAACCGTTCCTTCGATCACTACTTCGGCGCGCTCAAGGGCGTGCGGGGCTTCGGCGACCCGCGGCCGGTGACCCTGCCCAGCGGCAAGTCGGTCTGGAACCAGTCGGACGGCGGCAAGGTCACGCTCCCCTTCCGGCCGACCAGCGACAAGTTGGGGATGGAGTACCTCCAGGGCCTCAACCACGACTGGGCGGGCGGCCAGAGCGCCTTCAACAAGGGCAAGTACGACAACTGGGTCCCGGCCAAGACCAAGGCCACGATGGCGTACCTCACCCGGGACGACATCCCCTTCCACTACGCCCTCGCCGACGCCTTCACGATCTGCGACGCGTACCACTGTTCGTTCATCGGCTCCACCGACCCCAACCGCTACTACCTGTGGAGCGGGCACACCGGCAACGACGGCACGGGCGGCGGCCCCGTCCTCAACAACGCCGAGGCGGGCTACGGCTGGACCACCTACCCCGAGCGGCTGGAGGCGGCCGGGGTCTCCTGGAAGGTCTACCAGGACATCGGCGACGGCCTGAACGCCGCCGGCTCCTGGGGCTGGATCAACGACGCCTTCCGCGGCAACTACGGCGACAACTCGCTCCTCTACTTCAACAGCTACCGCAACGCCCAGCCCGGCAACCCGCTCCACGACAAGGCCCGCACCGGCACGAACGCCAAGAACGGCGAGGGGTACTTCGACGTCCTGCGCGCCGACGTCCAGGCCGGCCGACTGCCGAAGGTCTCCTGGATCGCCGCCCCCGAGGCGTTCTCCGAGCACGCCAACTGGCCCTCCAACTACGGCGCCTGGTACATCGCGCAGGTCCTCGACGCGCTCACCTCGAACCCGGACGTGTGGGCCCGTACGGCCCTGTTCATCACCTACGACGAGAACGACGGCTTCTTCGACCACGTCGTCCCGCCGTACGTCCCCAGCTCGGCGGCGCAGGGCCTCTCCACCGTCGCCACCGCGCTCGACCACTTCCCCGGGAAGACGGGGTACGCGGCCGGCCCGTACGGCCTCGGCCCCCGCGTCCCGATGATCGTCGTCTCGCCCTGGTCCACCGGCGGCTACACCTGCTCCGAGACCTTCGACCACACCTCGGTCATCCGCTTCATCGAGAGCCGCTTCGGGGTGCGCGAGCCCCAGATCTCGCCCTGGCGCCGGGCCGTCTGCGGCGACCTGACCACCGCCTTCGACTTCACCCGCACCCAGACCCGGCCCGCCGCGCTCCCGCCCACCGCCGGCTACTACCCGCCGGACCGCAACCGCCACCCCGACTTCCTGGCCACCGCCCCGGCCGTCGGCACCATGCCCCGCCAGGAGCCCGGCTCCAAGCCGACCCGCCCGCTCCGCTACGCCCCCTACGTCGACGGCGCCGCGGACGCCGTCGCCGGCACCTTCCGGCTCGCCTTCAGCGGCGGCCCGGCGGCCGGCGCCCAGTTCTACGTCACCTCGGCGAACCGCACCGACGCCCCCTGGACCTACACGGCCGAGGCGGGGAAGTCGATCGCCGACACCTGGAACACCAAGTACTCCAAGGGGGTCACCGACCTCACCGTGCACGGCCCCAACGGCTTCCTGCGCCGCTTCCGCTCCCCCGGCAAGACCGCCGTCCCCGAGGTCACCGCACGCCACAACGCCGCCACGGGCGACCTGGACCTCACGTTCACCAACGCGGGGACCGCCGACGCCCGCCTCACCGTCGCCCACGCCTACGCGGGCGGCGGCTCCGTCACCGTCGCCGTCCCCCGCGGCGCCACCGTCACCCACACCGTCGACCTGGCCGCCAGCAGCGCCTGGTACGACGTGACGATCACCTCCAACACGTCCGCCGACTACGTCCGGCGCCTCGCCGGACACGTGGAGACGGGCGCCGCGGGCGTCACGGACCCGGGCATCCTCACGTACTGACCCCGTCACCGCCCCCGGCGACCGCCGGCCGGGGGCGGTCGCCGCCGGGCCGCCCCACGGCCGCCGCCCGCCGCCGAGCACGCCGGCCCGGCGGCCGTGATACTCGAAGGGGAAACCCGGGGACCGCACGCTGCGAGGTGACGTCGATGAGCCGGCACACACCCACCGCGGGACAGGGCCGCACCGGTACGGAGCACCGCTCCGGAGGCGGCGGCCTCGCCGGCGGCGGCACCGTCTTCGCCGCGGTCCTGCTGACCCTCTCGGGCGTCCTCGCCGTCCTCCAGGGCATCTCGGCCATCGCCGAGGACGACGTCTACGCGCGCGTCGGCAACTACGTCTTCGAGTTCGACCTCACGACCTGGGGCTGGATCCACCTCGTCCTCGGGATCGTCGTCGCGCTGACCGGCGTGGGGCTCTTCCTGCGCGCGAACTGGGCGAGGGCGGCGGGCGTCTGCCTGGCCGGCCTGAGCATGATCGCCGCCTTCCTGTGGCTGCCCTACCAGCCGTGGTGGGCGATCGTCCTGCTGGCGATGAACGCGTTCGTCATCTGGGCCCTGTGCGCGAGCTGGACGCGCGCCGCCGACTGACCGCGCCCGGCCACCCCAGGGCGTCGAGCCGGTACCAGAGCAGACAGGAGGGCTTCCGATGGCCCGGAAAGCGACCACGGTGCTGCGCGCGGCGCGCCGCGCCACACCCGAGGAACGCGCGGCGCTCGGCCGGAAGGCGCGGCGGCGCGCACCCCGGTCGAGCCACGCCGAGTACCGTCCGCCCGCCGACCGGACCGACCCGCTGACGATCCTGGAGGGGCAGTCGGCGACCCGGGTCCCGGAGCTCGTCCCGATCCGCTACGGCCGCATGACCGAGTCGCCGTTCCGCTTCTACCGCGGCGCCGCCGCCATCATGGCCTCCGACCTGGCCGGCACCCCCCGCTCCGGGCTCACGGCCCAGCTCTGCGGGGACGCGCACATGCTGAACTTCCGCCTCCTCGCCTCGCCGGAGCGGCAGTTGATGTTCGACATCAACGACTTCGACGAGACGCTGCCCGGCCCCTGGGAGTGGGACGTCAAACGGTTGGCGGCGAGCCTCGTCATCGCCGCCCGGGCGAACGGCTTCGACGACGCCGAGCGCGCCCGGATCGTCCGGCACACCGTCCGCTCGTACCGCGAGGCGATGACCCGCTTCGCGGCCATGCGCACCATCGACGTCTGGTACGCGAAGATCGACGAGTCGCGCCTGGAGGCCCTGACCAAGGACCTGCTCGCCAAGCGCGGCCGGAGGAACCTGGCCCGCGCCCTGGCGAAGGCCCGTACGCGCGACAGCCTGCAGGCATTCGACCGGCTCACCGAGACGGTCGGCGGCCGGCCCGTGATCGCGGCCGACCCCCCGCTGCTCGTGCCGGTGTCCGACCTGCTGCCCGAGCTCCAGCGCACCGCCCTGGAACGCCAGTTCCGCCGGCTGATCGAGCGGTACGGCGCCACCCTGCCCTCCGACCGGCGCACCCTCCTGGCGGACTACCGTCTCGCGGACGTCGCCCGCAAGGTGGTCGGGGTCGGCAGCGTCGGCACCCGCTGCTGGATCTTCCTGCTGCTCGGCCGCGACGACCGCGACCCGCTCTTCCTCCAGGCCAAGGAGGCGGACACCTCCGTCCTCGCCCCGTACGCCGGTGCCAGCGCGTACCGCAACCAGGGCGAGCGCGTCGTCTCCGGCCAACGCCTGATGCAGGCCACCAGCGACATCCTCCTCGGCTGGGAGCGCGTGGACGGGATCGACGGCCGGCGGCGCGACTTCTACGTGCGCCAGCTGCGCGACTGGAAGGGCATCGCCGAACCGGAGCGGATGCTCCCCCGGGGCATGGCGGCCTTCGGCGACATGTGCGGGCTCACCCTGGCCCGCGCCCACGCGCGGTCCGGCGACCGGATCGCGATCGCCGCCTACCTCGGCGGCGGCGACTCCTTCGACCGCGCTCTCGCGACCTTCGCGGAGGCGTACGCCGACCAGAACGAGCGCGACCACCGGGCCCTCGTCGACGCCGTACGGGCGGGCCGGCTGCCCGCGGAGGACCTGCCGGCGTCCTGACCGGGGAGGCCCGGCCCCGTCACCGCGCGAACGGCGGCCCGCCGGGCTCCTCCTCCCCCGACTCCAGGCTCCGCAGCCGCCGGCCCTCCTGGACGGCCCCCAGCACGAAGCGGGCCGCCACCCCGATCAGCAGGAAGTTGGCCGTCATCTGTCCCGTGGTCAGCAGCCGGGCCACCTCGGTGCGCGGGCTGATGTCGCCGAAGCCGACCGTGCTGAACACGGTCATCGTGAAGTAGAGGGAGTCGGTCCGGGACATCGGCTCGGTGAAGCTCGCCGGTTCGCTGCGGGCCAGCAGGAAGTAGGTCGCGGCGAAGAGCGCCACGAAGAACGGCAGCGCCGTCGCCACGGCCGCGACGGCCTTCAGCCCCGGGCGCGAGGCCCGCATGATCGTGCGCACCTGCCAGGCGATGAGCAGCGCCACCAGGAGGACGCCGACGACGAGCACCGCCACGGTGCCCGCGCTGAAGGAGGAGTCCAGCGGCAGCAGGTAGTAGGCGGCCAGCACGGCCGCCAGTGACAGGACCGCGTGCAGCGCGGTGAGCAGGGCCGACCGGCGGCTGCCCGGATTCCCGTCCACGTTTCCCCTCTCGGTCGCACGGAGCGGCGTGGCCGCGCCACGCGCTGCCCGGCGGGCGGTCACTGTCCCCGTCGGCGCCGGTGTCCCGCGGCAGGCGCGCCGGGGCGTCACCGGTGCGGCGGCGCCCCGGCTCCGCCGTTCGGGTGACCGGGTCCGGACCCCGCTCGCGCCCGGAGTGCGGCGGGCTCCGACGCGGCGCACTCTGGAGGCAGTTCGACCGCCGGACCGCGGCCGCCCGCAGGGGCGTCCGAGGCCGGTCACGACCGGCAGGAGATCGGCCATGAAGGACTCGATGGTGAACCTGGCAGTGGACTACCCGCTGCTGAACATGTTCTGGACCATGCTGATGCTCTTCCTGTGGGTCCTGTGGTTCATGCTGCTCTTCCGCATCATCGGCGACATCTTCCGCGACGACGAGCTGGGCGGCTGGGGCAAGGCGGGGTGGACCGTCTTCGTCATCCTGCTGCCGTTCCTGGGCGTGTTCGTGTACCTGATCGCCCGGGGGCGCTCCATGGGCGAGCGCGAGATGAAGCGGATGCAGGAGAGCCAGGAGCAGTTCCGCTCCTACGTCCGCGAGACGGCCGGGAGCGGCGGGGGCGGCGGTCACGCGGAGGAACTCTCCCGGCTCGCCGAGCTGAAGAACAGCGGTGCCCTCACGGACGCCGAGTTCGCGCAGGCCAAGGCGAAGATCCTCGCGAGCTGACGGACCCGCGGCGGCGGGCCCCGGCGCGGGTGATCACCCATGGTCCTCGACCTGGTCCTCATCGGCCTGGCCATCACGCTGTACCCGCTGCCGGGCATGGCGCTCGTGCTCGTGCTCGCCTCGCCCCGCGGGGTGTACAAGGGGCTGGCCTTCATCGCGGCCTGGCTGGCCTGCCTCGTCGCCGTGATCGCCATGGTCCTGGCCTTCACGGGCGGACAGCCGCCGGCGCCCCGCTCGCCGCCCACGATCGCGGCCCTCGCCGCCACGCTGGTCATCGGCCTGAGCCTGATCGTCTACAGCGAGCACCGGCGCCGCCGCAGCCGCCGCATCGCCGCCGCAGCCGGGGCCGGGAGCCCGTCCGAGGCCGGGACCCCGTCCGAGGCCGCCGGGCCGGGGTCCGCCGACACCGGGTCGGGGACGGCCGGGGGCGGGTCCGGGGTGGCGGCCGGGGGCGGGGAACGGGCCGCGGGCCACGTGGGGTCCGGGCGGTCGCTGACCTCGCGGATGGACCAGGCCACCGGATGGTCGGCCGCCGGACTCGCCGTCCTCCTCCAGCCCTGGGGCATGGTCAGCGCCGCGGCCGCCACCGTCGTGAAGGCCGACCTCTCCCACGTCCAGTCCTTCCTGGCGCTCCTCGGCTTCTGCGTCCTGGCCACCTCCAGCCTGCTGGCCATGGAGCTGTACACGGTCTTCGCGCCGGAGGACGCGCAGCGCGACCTGACGCGCCTGCGGGCGTGGCTGTCGCGCCACAAGGAGCAGGCGATCGTCCTGCTCTGCCTCCTCCTCGGGCTCTGGCTCGTCGGCCGGAGCCTGTACCAGCTGACGGGATGAGCCCCGCCGGGGGCCGGCCCGCCCTCCCAGGGGATGTCGGATCCCGCACACCGGATCACAATGGGCGATATCTACTGTTCCTCCCGGATCGGAGAGCTTCGATGAAGGACCTCAAGTTCGAGCAGAAGCGCTCGATGTCGCGCCTCGAAGCGGCCGACCAGCTCGCCGCGCTCGCCGCGGCGCTGAGGGAAGGCGGCGACGTCGAACTGGAATACGGCCAGGGGACGCTGAGCCTGTACATCCCCGAGGACCTCCGCACCGAGGTGGAGGTCGAGGTCGGCAACGGGGAGATCGAGCTGGAGATCGAGTTCACGTGGCCGACCTCGCGGGCCAGGAAGGCACGGGAGGCCGAGCGGGAGAAGGCCGCACCGGTCGCCAAGGCGCCGGAGGCGGAACCGGCGAAGGCCCCGCCGCGGCGCAAGAGGGCGCCCGCCAAGGCCACGCGGACCGCCACCGGGACCAAGCGGAGCTCCGGCACGAAGAAGACCGCCGGCTCCCGGCCGGCCGCCGCGAAGAAGTCCTGAGCGGCGCCCGAGGAGGCCGTCCATGGCGGAGACCGACGCCCGTCCGGAGGAACCCGCCGGCGGGGGGCAGCCCCTGGAGGCGGACCGGCTGCGCGACCTGCTTCTCGCCCCCGGCTATCTCAAGGTCCTCACCGTCTCCGCCCTCATCGGCGTCCCGGTCTCCCTCGTCGCGTTCTGGTTCCTCGCCGGGCTGCACGCACTCGAACACCTCCTCTGGGCCGACCTGCCGCACGACCTGGGCTGGGACACCCCGCCCTGGTGGTGGCCGCTCCCCCTGCTCCTCGTCGCGGGGGTCGTCGTCGGCCTGGTCGCCGCGCGCCTGCCCGGCGGCGGCGGTCAGGTCCCGGCATCCGGGCTGCACGCCGGCGGGGCCGCGCCGGTCACCCTGCCCGGCGTCCTGATCGCCGCGACCGCGTCCCTGCCGCTCGGCGCCGTCCTGGGACCGGAGGCGCCGCTGATCGCGCTGGGCGGCGGCCTGGCCCTGCTCGTCCGGGACCTGACGCGGGGTCCGGCGACCCCGCAGACCACCGCGCTGCTCGGCGCGGCCGGCGCGGCGGCCGCCATCGCGGCGATCTTCGGGAACCCGCTGGTCGCCGCGGTGCTCCTGATGGAGGTGGCGGGAGCCGGCGGCCCCCGGCTGTTCGCGGTCATGCTGCCGGCGCTGCTCTCCAGCGGCGTCGGGGCCCTGGTCTTCACCGGCTTCGGTCGCTGGACCGGGCTGGAGACCGGCAGCCTCGGCCTCCGCCTGCCGATGCCGTTCCCCCCTCTGGACGCGGCGGACGTGCTCTGGACGATCCCCTTCGCCCTCGCCGTCGCGGTCCTCCTGCACCCGCTGCTGGCGGCGGCCCGGCGCGTCGCCGCCTTCGTCGCCCCGGGCGTGGTCGCCCGCACCGCGCTCTGCGCCCTCGCGGCGGCGGCCTGCGCGGGGCTCTACGCCCTGCTCACCGACCGCTCCCCCGCCGACGTCGCCCTCTCGGGCCAGGCCGCCCTGGGGCAGCTGGCCGCCGACCCGCACGCCTGGGGGGTGGGGGCACTCGTCGCCGTCCTGCTCCTCAAGGGAACGGCGTACGCCCTCTGCCTGGGCAGCCTGCGCGGCGGCCTCGTCTTCCCCGCCCTCTTCCTCGGAGCCGCCGCCGGGGTCCTCCTGGCCCCCCTCCCCGGTCTCGGCCTCGTGCCCGCCCTGGCCGCCGGCATGGCGGCCGCCACCGCCGCCACCCTCCGCCTGCCCGTCAGCAGCGTCGTCCTCGTCGTCCTCCTCCTCGGCGGCACGGCCATGATCCCCGTCGTCATCCTCGCCGCGGTCATCGCCTTCGTCACCACCGAACTCCTCCCGGAGACCAAGGCGGCACACCCGGCGTAGGAGGCCCGCGGCACCGGCTCGTGACCTCCAGCGGCCGCACGGCATACGGGTGATCCCGGCGTGTCGCTCCCGTGGGACACGCAGCGGGAGTGCACCGTGGTGCATGAAAAAGCTCGTGGCCGCAGGCAAAACCTTCCTGCGTCCACGAGCTGTGGTGGGGCGGGTGGGACTCGAACCCACGGCCGACGGATTATGAGTCCGCTGCTCTAACCGGCTGAGCTACCGCCCCGAACGGTGAGGCGCGTACATGTGTGCGCGCCTTCTGCCGCAGCATAGCCGCTCATACGATCTCCTGCTCCGGAAGATCGGCTCTGCCGACCATGAAGACAGCGCAGCGCGGCGCGCGGTTCCCGGAGACGCGAAAAAGGACCCCGAAGGGTCCTCTTCCGTGTGGCTCCCCCGACTGGACTCGAACCAGTAACCCTCCGGTTAACAGCCGAATGCTCTGCCAATTGAGCTACAGGGGATCGCGCTCCCCCGACTGGACTCGAACCAGTAACCTGCCGGTTAACAGCCGGCTGCTCTGCCAATTGAGCTACAGGGGATTGCTGCGTTGCACCGAACGTACCCAGTCCGGCTGAACCGGGAGGGCGCTCGTTCGCTGCGAGACATACATTAGCGCAAGCAGGGGGGTGCTCCGCCAATCGGTATCCCCAGGACCTCCAGGGAAGGATCGCAGCCGTGCGGTACAAGCTGACCTTCGTCGTGGGCCTAGCCCTCGGTTACGTGGTGGGTACGCGAGCAGGACGCGAGCGCTACGAGCAGATGAAGAAGTCCGCGAAGGACTTCTCGCGGAACCCGGCCGTGCGCAACGCCGCCGAGTCCGCCGCGCAGACGGGACGCCAGGTCGCGGGCAAGGCGGCCCATCTCGTGAGCGACAAGGTGGGCGACCGGCTGCCGGCCTCGGTCACGAACCGGGTGCAGTCGCTGCGCGACCGCGGCCGGGCGAACGGCAGGGTCGACGAGGACGAGTGGGGCACCAGCAACACCTGAGGGGCCCGCGTGCGGCAGAATCAGGTGTCATGGGGATAGTCGCCGGACTGGACAGCTCTGCTGAGTTCACACGCATCGTCGTCTGTGACACGGACACGGGTGCCGTACTGCGCCAGGGGTACGCGCCCCATCCCGGTGAACCCAAGGCCGTGGACGTCGATCCGCAGTCGTGGCTCCTCTCCCTCGGGGAGGCGGCCACCGGCGGGATCCTCGAAGGCGTGGAGGCCATCGGCGTCTCCGCCCAGCAGAACGGGCTCGTGCCGCTCGACGCGCAGGGCGGTCTGGTGCGGCCCGCACTGGTCCGCAACGACAAGCGCGCCCAGGTGGCCGCCGCCGACCTCGTCGAGTCCCTGGGCGGGCGCCAGGCGTGGGCCGAGGCCGTCGGCTGCGTCCCCGGCCCCGGGCAGGCCGTCGCCAAGCTGCGCTGGCTGGCCAGGACCGAGCCCGACCACGCCCGCCGGATCGCGATGATCCTCCAGCCGCACGACTGGCTGGTCTGGCAGCTGCTGGGCCGGCCGGCCCGCCGCACCACCGACCGCGGCGCCGCCTCCGGCACCGGCTACTGGTCCGCACGGACCGGCTCCTACCGCCCCGACCTGGTGGAGCTGGCCCTCGGCCACCAGGCCGTGCTGCCCGAGGTCCTCGGCCCGGCCGAGGCGGCCGGCACCACCCCCGAGGGACTGCTGATCTCCGCGGGCACCGGAGAGACGATGGCCGCCGCCCTCGGTCTCGGCCTGGGGCGCGGCGACGCGGTCGTCTCGCTCGGCGCCTCCGGTTCGGTGATGGCCGTCCACCACGAGGCCCTCGCCGACCCCGGCGGCATGATCACCTCGTTCGCCGACGCCACCGGCATGCACCTGCCCGTGGTCCACACCTCCAACGCGGTGCGGGCGCTGCGCGGCACCGCCGAGATGCTGGGCACCGACTCCCTCGACGAGCTCTCCGCGCTGGCCATGAAGTCGACCCCGGGCGCCTCCGGTCTCGTCCTGCTGCCCTATCTGGAGGGCGAGCGGACCCCGAACCTGCCGCACACCGCCGGCACGCTCAGCGGGCTGCGGCGCGAGTCGATGAAGCCCGAGCACCTGGCGCGGGCGGCGTTCGAGGGGATGATCTGCGCGCTCGGCGACGCGCTGGACGTGCTGCGCGGGCGGGGTGTCGAGGTGCGGCGGATCTTCCTGCTGGGCGCGGCGGGCGCGCTGCCGGCCGTGCAGGCGCTGGCGCCGGCGCTGTTCGGCGCCCAGGTCGTCGTCCCCCAGCCGGCCGACTACGCGGCGCTCGGCGCGGCCCGTCAGGCCGCCTGGGCCCTCGGGGCGGCCCGCGGCACGCTGTCGCCGGCCACTCCCCCGGCGTGGCAGGGCGCGGCCGCGCAGGTCCTGGAGCCGGGCGAGGAGCTGGCGGCGGGACAGGCGGTGCGGCAGCAGTACGTGGCGACCCGGGAGCAGATCCACCCGGGTGCGTTCGGCGCGTAGGCCCGGCGGAGGCGGTTCGTAAAGTCTTCCCCAGGGCTTGTCGCGGACCCCGAAACGGAGTCGTAACGCCCCGGGGCCGCGGGCGATAGTAGGAGCCGTGCTCATAAGACTGCTCCGAACCCATCTGCGGCCCTACCGAAAACCCATCGCGCTGCTCGTCCTGCTCCAGTTCCTGCAGACCTGCGCGAGCCTCTACCTGCCGACCCTGAACGCCGACATCATCGACAACGGTGTCGTGACCGGGGACACCGGCTACATCCTGCGCTTCGGCGCGCTGATGATCGGCGTCTCCGTGGTGCAGGTCGTCTGCAACATCGGGGCCGTGTTCCACGGCGCCCGGACGGCGTCCGCGCTCGGCCGTGACGTGCGCGGAGCGGTCTTCGACCGGGTGCAGTCCTTCTCCGCGCGGGAGCTCGGCCACTTCGGCGCGCCCTCGCTGATCACCCGTACGACCAATGACGTGCAGCAGGTCCAGATGCTGGTCCTGATGGGTTTCACCCTGATGGTGTCCGCGCCGATCATGTGCGTCGGCGGCATCGTGATGGCCCTCGGCCAGGACGTGCCGCTCTCCGCCGTGCTGCTCGCGGTGGTGCCGGTGCTCGCCGTCTCCGTCTCGCTGATCGTGCGGCGGATGCGGCCCCTCTTCCGCACCATGCAGGTGCGGCTCGACACCGTGAACCGGGTGCTGCGCGAGCAGATCACCGGCAACCGGGTCATCCGCGCGTTCGTGAAGGACGGGTACGAGGAGGAGCGGTTCCGCGGGGCCAACGCCGAGCTGACGGACGTGTCGATGTCGACCGGCCGGCTGATGGCGCTGATGTTCCCCGTCGTGATGACCGTCGTGAACATCTCCAGCGTGGCCGTCGTGTGGTTCGGCGCGCACCGCATCGACAGCGGCGGGATGGAGATCGGCGCGCTGACCGCCTTCCTCGCCTATCTGATGCAGATCGTGATGGCCGTCATGATGGCCACCTTCATGTTCATGATGGTGCCGCGGGCCGAGGTGTGCGCGGAGCGCATCGAGGAGGTCCTCTCCACGGAGTCCAGCGTCGTGCCGCCGGCCCGGCCGGTGACGAAGCTCGACCGGCGGGGCCACCTGGAGGTCAGGAACGCGGACTTCCGGTACCCCGGCGCGGAGGAGCCGGTCCTGACGGACGTCGCCCTGGTCGCCCGCCCCGGCGAGACCACCGCGATCATCGGCTCCACCGGCAGCGGCAAGTCCACCCTCCTCGGACTCGTCCCCCGCCTCTTCGACACCACCGGCGGCGAAGTCCTCGTCGACGGCGTCGACGTCCGCACCCTCGACCCCCACCTCATGGCCAGGACCGTCGGCCTCGTCCCCCAGAAGCCCTACCTCTTCTCCGGGACCGTCGCCACCAACCTCCGCTACGGCAAACCCAACGCCACCGACGAAGAACTCTGGCACGCCCTCGACGTCGCCCAGGCGGCCGACTTCGTGCGGCAGCTGGAGGCCGGGCTGAACGCCCCGATCGCACAGGGCGGCACCAACGTGTCCGGCGGTCAGCGGCAGCGGCTCGCGATCGCGCGGACGCTGGTGCAGCGGCCGGAGATCTACCTCTTCGACGACTCCTTCTCCGCGCTCGACTACGAGACGGACGCCCTGCTCCGGGCCGCGCTGGCCCGCGAGACGGCGGACTCGACCGTGGTGATCGTCGCCCAGCGCGTCTCCACCATCCGGGACGCCGACCGGATCGTCGTCCTCGACGAGGGCCGCGTCGTCGGCACCGGACGGCACCGGGAGCTGATGGCGGACAACGAGACGTACCGGGAGATCGTGCTCTCCCAGCTGACCGAGGCGGAGGCAGCCTGATGGCCGGTCCTGGTGGACGCATGATGGCCGGTGGCGGCCCCGACCAGCGGTCGATGGACTTCAAGGGCTCGGGCAAGCGGCTGCTGCGGCAGCTGGCCCCCGAGCGCGGCGCCCTGTGGGTGATGCTCTTCGCCGGCGTGCTGTCGGTGGCGGCCTCGGTGGTCGGCCCGAAGATCCTCGGCAAGGCGACCGACCTCGTCTTCGCGGGCGTCGTCGGGCGGCAGATCGAGAGCGGGACGAAGGCGGAGGCGATCGCGAACCTGCGCGCCGCCGGCGACGGCGGCATGGCGGACATGCTGTCCGGCGTCGACTTCACGCCGGGCCGGGGCATCGACTTCTCCGCCGTGGGCGAGGTGCTGCTCGTCGTCCTCGCGGTGTACGTGGCGGCGGGCCTGCTCATGCTGGTCTCGACCCGCATGTCGATCAAGGTGATCAACCGGACGGTCTACCGGATGCGGGAGGACGTCCAGACCAAGCTCGCGCGGCTGCCCCTGTCGTACTTCGACAAGGCGAAGCGCGGCGAGGTGCTGTCCCGGGCGACCAACGACATCGACAACATCTCGCAGACGCTCCAGCAGTCGATGGGCCAGCTGGTCAACTCGCTGCTCACCATCGTCGGCGTGCTCGGCATGATGTTCTGGATCTCGCCGCTGCTCGCCCTGGTGGCGCTGGTGACGGTGCCGGTGTCGGTCTTCGTCGCGGCGAGGATCGGCAAGCGCTCGCAGCCGCACTTCGTCCAGCAGTGGAAGTCCACGGGCACGCTCAACGCGCACGTGGAGGAGATGTACACCGGGCACGCCCTGGTGAAGGTCTTCGGCCGGCAGGAGGAGTCCGCGCAGGACTTCCGCGAGCAGAACGAGGCCCTGTACGAGGCCGGGTTCAAGGCGCAGTTCAACAGCGGCGTGATGCAGCCGGTGATGCTCTTCGTCTCCAACCTCAACTACGTCCTGGTGGCCGTCGTCGGCGGCCTGAAGGTGGCGAGCGGCTCGCTCTCCATCGGCGACGTCCAGGCGTTCATCCAGTACTCGCGCCAGTTCTCCATGCCGCTGACCCAGGTCGCGTCGATGGCGAACCTGGTGCAGTCGGGCGTGGCCTCGGCAGAGCGGATCTTCGAGCTGCTCGACGCCGAGGAGCAGGCTCCGGACCTGCCGGGCAGCGCGAGGCCCGCCGACCTCAAGGGCAAGGTCGCCCTGGAGGACGTGTCCTTCCGCTACGAGGCCGACAAGCCCCTCATCGAGGACCTGTCGCTCACCGTCGAGCCCGGCCAGACGGTCGCCATCGTCGGCCCCACCGGCGCCGGCAAGACGACCCTGGTCAACCTGCTCATGCGGTTCTACGAGGTGACGGGCGGCCGGATCACCCTGGACGGGGTCGACATCGCCCGGATGACCCGCGAGGAGCTGCGGACCGGGATCGGCATGGTCCTCCAGGACACCTGGCTCTTCGGCGGCACCATCGCGGAGAACATCGCGTACGGCGCCACCCGCGAGGTGACCGGGAAGGAGATCGAGGAGGCCGCACGTGCCGCGCACGCCGACCGCTTCGTCCGCACCCTGCCCGACGGCTACGACACGGTCATCGACGACGACGGGGCGGGGGTCAGCGCGGGCGAGAAGCAGCTGATCACCATCGCCCGCGCCTTCCTCTCCGACCCGGTGATCCTCGTCCTCGACGAGGCCACCAGCTCCGTCGACACCCGCACCGAGGTGCTCATCCAGAAGGCGATGGCCCGACTCGCCCACGGCCGCACCTCGTTCGTCATCGCGCACCGGCTCTCCACGATCCGGGACGCGGACGTCATCCTCGTGATGGAGAGCGGCTCGATCGTCGAACAGGGCACCCACACCGAACTGTTGGCGGCCGAGGGAGCCTACGCCCGCCTGTACGCCGCGCAGTTCGCCCAGGCGGTGGCGGAAGTCGACTGACCGGGCAGGTGACCCGTGCCGCATGATGTGCGGCATGGGTCACATAACCGAGAGTTCCTGGGTGCCTTCGGTCACCCTGCGCGTGGGTGCCGAGGGCGTGGAGGTGGCGGCGCTGCTGCTCGGCGCGGACGGCCGGGTCCGGGGGGACGCGGACATGGTCTTCGACGGACAGCCGGTCCATCCGTCGGGGGCGGTGCGACACGAACCGCCCTCGCTGGTCCTGGCGTTGCACGAGGTCGAGGCCGAGGTCGAGCGGATCGTGATCACCGGTACCGCGAGCGGCGGCGCCCTGGTGGCGGTCGCCCCGGACGGGGCGGCCGTCGCCTCCTCCCGGGTGACGGGTTCGGGGGGCGCCACCGCCGTCGTCTTCGCGGAGTTCTTCCGGGAGTCGGGCGGCTGGAAGTTCGGCGGGGTCGGGAAGGGGTACGACTCCGGACTCTCCGGGCTCGTCACCTCGTACGGGGTCGAGGTCGCGGACGAGGAGCCGGCGGCGGCCGGGCCCGTACCGCTCACCGGGGTGGTGAAGATGCCCGGGCGGGTTCCGCCCACGGACGGCGTCCTCCCGGACGAGCCCGCTCCGGCCCCCGCTCCGGCCCCCGCCGGGCCGTTCCCGCCGGAGGACCGGCCGTACGTGCTGGTCGAAGGCTGGGAGTTCGGCCCGGTCTTCGAACCCTTCGTGGTCGAGGGGTGCGGCAACGACGTGATCACGCTCGACGGCCGGGTCGGTGCGGGGCCCGTCCTGGTCGAGGTCGCGCACGAGGGCCGCGGGTACGTCGGCCTCTTCACGCTCGACCGGCGCAACAAGGACGAGGTCGACTACCTCCTCAACGACCTCCTGCCCGAGTTCCGCGGCAGCACCTTCGCCCGGGTCCCCGAGGGCCGGCCGCTGCGCATGCGGCTCGCCGCCGACAACCGGTGGGTGATGCGGGTGAAGCCCCTCGCGGCGGCCCGCCGCCTGGAGGGGACGATGCACGGCTACGGCCCCGAGGCACTGGTCTACCTCGGCGGCGGGGCGGACCTCCGGGTGGACTTCGAGGGCAGTCCCGAGAGCGGCGGCGGCTACGTCGGCATCCAGGGCTACGGGGTCGACGGACGCACCGGCGGGCGGCTGCCCCACATGGACCTGCTCCTCAACGAGACCGGGCCGCTGAGCCACACCGTCCCCGTCCCGGGGGGAGCGCAGCTGCTGCACCTGCGCGCCGAGGGCCCGTGGACGTTCACGGTCCGGGAGCTCGGCTAGTCGAGATAGCCGCGCAGTTGGTCGGCGTAGGCGTGGTCGCGGAGTTTGGTGAGGGTCTTGGACTCGATCTGGCGGATGCGTTCGCGGGTCACCCCGAAGATGCGGCCTATCTCCTCCAGGGTGCGGGGCCGGCCGTCGTCGAGGCCGTAGCGGAGCTGGACGACCTTGCGTTCGCGCTCGCCGAGGGTGGAGAGGACGTCCTCCAGGTGGCGGCGGAGCAGCAGGAAGGCCGCGGACTCGACGGGTGAGGCGGCGTCGCCGTCCTCGATGAGGTCGCCGAGGGCGACGTCCTCCTCCTCGCCGACGGGGGCGTGCAGGGAGACCGGCTCCTGGGCGAGGCGGAGGACCTCGCCGACCCGCTCGGGGGCCACGTCGAGCTGGGCGGCGACCTCCTCGGCGGTGGGCTCGTAACCGCGTTCCTGGAGCATGCGGCGCTGGACGCGGATGACGCGGTTGATGAGTTCGACGACGTGCACGGGGACGCGGATGGTGCGGGCCTGGTCGGCGAGGGCGCGGGACATGGCCTGGCGGATCCACCAGGTGGCGTAGGTGGAGAACTTGTAGCCGCGGGCGTAGTCGAACTTCTCGACGGCCCTGATGAGGCCGAGGTTCCCCTCCTGGACGAGGTCGAGCATGGTGAGGCCGCGGCCGATGTACCGCTTGGCGACGGAGACGACGAGGCGGAGGTTGGCCTCGATCAGCTTCCGCTTGGCGATCCGGCCGAGGACGACGATCCGGTCGAGGTCGCCGGCGAGCCGGGAGTCCAGGTCGGGGGTGTTGGCGAGCTTCTCCTCGGCGAAGAGCCCGGCCTCGACGCGGCGGGCGAGCTCGACCTCCTCCTCCGCGCTGAGCAGCGGGATGCGGCCGATCTCGCGGAGGTACTGGCGGAAGAGGTCGGACGAGGGCCCGTTGCCGCCGAGGTCGGTCCGGCGCCGCTGGACCGGGATCTCGGGGATGTCGGCCTGCTCGTCCGGTTCGGTGGTCTGGATCTCGGTCTGCACGGCGGGCGACCTCCAGGTGGGGCGGAACGGCACCGTCATCCAGTGTGGGGTACGACACATCGCCGCCACGAGGGGCGTGCGGTGACTTTTTGAGTCCGGACCGTGACCGAGGGTCAGAGTGCGGCGGCGCCGTTGTTCCGCAGGGACTGCCCGTACTGGGTGAGGACCCAGAGCTCGTTCTGGACGGCGGCGAGCTGTTCCGGGTCGCCGTGGGCGCCGAGCCGGGCCAGGGTGCCCTGGACGTCGCGGATGCGGCGGTCGACGGCGCGGAGGCGGACGGTGACGAGCTGGTCGCCGGCGTATGCCTCGTCGACGTTCTTGGCGAAGATCGTCTCGACGGCCAGTTCGGTGACGAGGGCCCGGACGGTGTCGTTGGGGGCGGCCTCGCGGACGGTGTCGAGGTAGTCGGAGGGTGCGCCGGTGGCGCCGCCCGCGTCCTGGACGCACTGGCGGACGGCGGCGTACGGCGGGGCGGTGAACTCGTCGATGCCGTACGCGTCGAAGGCCGGGGAGACCAGTTCGGGGCGCTGGAGGGCGAGCTTGAGCAGTTCGCGCTCGGTGCGGTGGGCGGGGCTGCGCAGGTTGAGCGCGGGCCCGGAGGGGGCGGCCGAGGGGGCCGGGGTGTCGTAGCCGCGCTGCGGGGCCGGCTGCGTCGCGGGGCCCTTGCCGCCGCGGTCGCGGGCCCAGCGGGCGAGCTGGGCGACCCGCTTGACGACGAACTGGGTGTCGAGGATGCCCAGCATGCCGGCGAGCTGGACGGCGACCTCGTGCTGGGCGCCGATGTTCTTGATCCGGGCGACCACGGGGGCGGCCTCGTCGAGGGCGGCGGCGCGGCCGGCGGGGGTCTCCAGGTCGTAGCGCTTCACGATCTGGCGGAGCGCGAACTCGAAGAGCGGGGTGCGCGGCTGGACGAGTTCGGCGACGGCCGCGTCGCCCTTGGCGAGCCGCAGTTCGCAGGGGTCCATGCCGTCGGGGGCGATGGCGATGTAGGTCTCGGCGGCGAACTTCTGGTCGTCCTCGAAGGCGCGCAGGGCGGCCTTCTGGCCGGCGGCGTCGCCGTCGAAGGTGAAGATCACCCGGGCCGAGCCGTTGTCCATCAGGAGGCGGCGGAGGATCTTGATGTGGTCGCCGCCGAAGGCGGTGCCGCAGGTGGCGATGGCGGTGGTGACGCCGGCGAGGTGGCAGGCCATGACGTCGGTGTAGCCCTCGACGACGACGGCCCGGCTGACCTTGGCGATGTCCTTCTTGGCCAGGTCGATGCCGTAGAGCACCTGGGACTTCTTGTAGATCGGCGTCTCGGGGGTGTTGAGGTACTTGGGGCCGTTGTCGTCGTCGCGGAGCTTGCGCGCGCCGAAGCCGACGACCTCGCCGCCGACGTCGCGGATCGGCCACATGAGGCGGCCGCGGAAGCGGTCGATGGGGCCGCGTCGGCCGTCCTGGGCGAGCCCGGAGAGGATCAGCTCCTTGTCGGAGAAGCCCTTGCCGCGCAGGAAGCGGGTGAGGTGGTCCCAGCCGGCCGGGGAGTACCCGACGCCGAAGTGCTCGGCGGCGGCCTGGTCGAAGCCGCGCTCGGCGAGGAACTTGCGGCCGATCTCGGCCTCGGCGGAGCCGAGTTGGTCGACGTAGAACTGGGCGGCGGCCTTGTGCGCCTCGACCAGGCGGATGCGTTCCCCGCGCTGGTGGCCGGGGTTGTAGCCGCCCTCCTCGTACCGCAGGGTGATGCCGGCCTTCGCGGCGAGTCGCTCGACGGTCTCCGAGAAGGAGAGGTGGTCGATCTTCATCACGAAGGCGATGGTGTCGCCGCCCTCCTGGCAGCCGAAGCAGTGGAAGAGTCCCTTGCCGGGGCTGACCTGGAAGGAGGGCGACTTCTCGTCGTGGAAGGGGCAGAGACCCTTGAGGTTTCCGCCGCCCGCGTTGCGCAGCTGGAGGTACTCGGACACGACGGCGTCGATCGGGACCGCGTCCCGTACCGCCTTCACGTCGTCATCGTTGATCCTGCCTGCCACGGGTGAAGTCTACGTGGGGGCGGAGGTGATCAGATCAGGCTCTCCAGGGGTACGGAGGGGTCGGCGAGGGCGTCGGGGTCCACGGCCGTACGGGACCGGATGAGCTGCTGGATCGGGTCTGTGACGTCCCACACGTTCACGTTCATGCCGGCCAGGACCCGGCCCTCCTTCAGCCAGAAGGCGATGAACTCGCGCTTTCCGGTGTCGCCGCGGACCACGACCTGGTCGTACGTGCCGGGGGGCGCCCAGCCCGAGTACTCCATGCCCAGGTCGTACTGGTCGGAGAAGAAGTAGGGGACGCGGTCGTACGAGACGAGCTGCCCCAGCATGGCGCGGGCGGCGGCCGGGCCGCCGTTCAGGGCGTTGGCCCAGTGCTCGACGCGGAGCCGGGTGTGCAGGCGGGGGTGGAGGGCGGCGGCCACGTCCCCGGCCGCGTAGATGTCGGGGTCCGAGGTGCGCAGCGACTCGTCGACGGCGATGCCGCCGCCGTCGGCGCGGTCGACGAGGGCGAGGCCGGAGTTCTCGGCGAGGACGGTGCGGGGGGCGGCGCCGATCGCGGCGAGGACGGCGTGCGCCGGGTGCTCCTCGCCGTCGTCGGTGCGGACGGCGAGGACCATGCCGTCCTGGCCGACGATCTCGGTGAGCCGGGCCCCGAAGTGGAAGCGGACGCCGTGGTCGGTGTGCAGGTCGGCGAAGAGCTGTCCGAGCTCGGGTCCGAGGACCCGGTGGAGCGGGGTGGGGTCGGCCTCGACGACGGTGACCTCGGCGCCGTAGCCGCGGGCCGCGGCGGCGACCTCCAGGCCGATCCAGCCGCCGCCGGCGATCACCAGGTGGCCGTTGTCCCGGCCGAGTCCGGCGAGGACCTGGCGCAGTCGGTCGGCGTGGGCGAGCCGGCGCAGGTGGTGGACGCCGGCGAGTTCGGTGCCGGGGACGTCGAGGCGGCGCGGCTCGGCGCCGGTGGCGAGGAGCAGCTTGTCGTAGCGGATGACGGTGCCGTCGCCGAGGCGCACGGTGCGGGCCTCGCGGTCGACGGCGGTGACGGACTGGCCGAGGTGCAGTTCGACGTCGTTCGCCGCGTACCAGGCGGCTTCGTGGACGAAGACGCCGTCGCGCTCCTTGGCGCCGGTGAGGTAGCCCTTGGAGAGGGGTGGGCGCTCGTAGGGGTGGTCGCGTTCGTCGCCGATGAGGATCACCCGGCCGTTGAACCCCTCGGCGCGCAGGGTCTCCGCCGCTTTGGCCCCTGCCAGGCCCCCGCCGACGATGACAAAGGTCTGATCTGCGTCGACCACGTCGTTTCCTCCTCTTTGCGACCGCTTCCAACCTACGCCCCCGGGCGTTCGTCGGGCCGTTCCGGCTCGGGGCGTGCATGCGAGCGTCCCGCACGGAGGGGGGTGAGGGAAGAGGACCTACGCCGCGTGGCGGTGCAGGCGGGTGTGGAGGGCGCGGGCGGCGGCGTCGGTCAGGTTGGCGATCTGGTCGATGATGACGCGTTTGCGGGCCCGGTCGTCGCGTGCGGTGTCGAAGGCCGCGCGGAACTGCGGTTCGAGGCCGTCGGGGGCCCGGGCGACGAGGGCCTCGGCGAGTTCGGCGACGACGACGCGCTGGTCGGCGCGGAGGGCCTCCTGCTCGGCGCGCTGCATCACGTACCGGTCGGCGACGGCCTTGAGGACGGCGCACTCGTTGCGCGCCTCGCGGGGGACGACGAGTTCGGCGGCGTAGCGGGTGAGGCGGCCGGAGCCGTACCTGCCGCGGGTGGCTCCCTCGGCGGCGAGGCAGAAGCGGCCGATGAGCTGGCTGGTGGCGTCCTTGAGGCGGGCCTGGGCGACGGCCGAGCCGTCGTATCCGTGCGGCCACCACTCCTGGTCGACGAGCCGGTCGAGGGCCTCGGCGAGCTCCTCCGGGTCGGTGTCCTCCGGGACGTAGCGGCCGAGGGCGACCGCGAAGACGTCGGCGCGCTCGGGTTCGGCGAGGAGGAGGTTGGGGTCGATGTGGCCGGCGTGCAGGCCGTCCTCGAAGTCGTGGACCGAGTAGGCCACGTCGTCGGACCAGTCCATGACCTGGGCCTCGAAGCAGGTGCGGTGGGCGGGGGCGTCCTGCCGGATCCAGGAGAAGACGGGCAGGTCGTCCTCGTACACGCCGAACTTGGGCGAGCCGGGGTCCTGGGGGTGGCCGCCGCGCGTCCAGGGGTACTTGGTGGCGGCGTCGAGGGCGGCGCGGGTGAGGTTGAGGCCGACGCTGACGAGTTCGCCGTCGGCGTCCTTGACGAAGCGCTTGGGCTCGATGCGGGTGAGGAGGCGGAGCGACTGGGCGTTGCCCTCGAAGCCGCCGCAGTCCTCGGCCACCTCGTTGAGCGCCTGCTCGCCGTTGTGCCCGAACGGCGGGTGGCCCATGTCGTGGGAGAGGCAGGCGGCTTCGACGAGGTCGGGGTCGCAGCCGAGGGCGGCGCCCAGCTCCCGGCCGACCTGCGCGCACTCCAGGGAGTGGGTGAGCCGGGTGCGGGGGCTGGCGTCCCAGGCGTGGCTCCGGGTGCCGGGGGTGACGACCTGGGTCTTCCCGGCGAGCCTGCGGAGGGCGGCGGAGTGCAGGACGCGGGCCCGGTCGCGCTGGAAGGCGGTGCGGCCGGGGCGTTTGTCGGGCTCGGCGGCCCAGCGTCCGGTCGCGGCGGAGTCGTAGCCCGGGGTGTCGGTGGCGGTGTCCTGTCCTGGGGTGTCCGTGATGCCTTCCATGCGTCGACGGTAACCGGAGGGACCGACAGAAGCGCTCAGATGGCGGCGAGTTCCCGCGCGGGGGTGGTGGTGCGGGAGGTGCGGGCGCGGTCGTAGCGGTGCAGGACGAGGCGGGCGAGCGCCGGGTGGGCGCCGAGCGGGTCGGCGGCGATCCAGGGGGCGTGGGCGGCGGCGCGGGTGGCGAAGAGGCCGGGAGCGGTGAAGCAGGAGGCGATGGCGACCCGGTGGCGGCCGCGGGCGGTCAGGGCCCGCACGGCCTCGGCGACGGTGGGCGTGGCGGCGGAGGCGTAGCCGGGGACGACGGGGACGCCGCCGAGGCGCTCGCCGAGGAGTGCGGCGATCCGGCGGATCTCGGCCCCCGACCGGGGGTCGCGGGAGCCGGCGGAGGCCAGGACGACGCCGGTGGCGGCGGAGCTCCCGTCCTCGGGCGCCCAGCCCGCCTCGGCGAGCCGGCCCGCCAGCGCCTCGACCAGGAGCGGGTGCGCGCCGAGCGGCTCTGCCACCCGGGCCCGGAGGGCGGGCGTGGCGGCGACGGCGGCCGGCAGGTCGTGGGTCACGTGGTGGCCGGGGGCGAGGAGCAGCGGGACGAGGACCGCCTCCCGTCCATCGGCCGCGACCCGCGCGAGGGTGTCGTCGAGCAGCGGCGTGTTCAGCTCGATGTGGGCGAGCCGGACGTCGAGTCCGGGCCGCAGCTCGCGCACCCGGTCGAGGAGGCGGGTGAGCGTGGCGCGTGCGCGGGGGTCGCGGCTGCCGTGGCCGACGGCGACCAGGGTGGGGGTGGCCTCGGCCGGGGCGGTGGTGCCGGGGGCGGGCAGGGCGCGGCTCCGTGCGACGGGGTCGGGGACGTTCATCGGTGGGCCTGCCTCCTCGTCGTGCTTCTCGGGTGTCCCGGGTCGCCCGTGCTTCTCGGATGTCCTGGGCGGCTCGTGCTTCTCGGGTGTCCCGGGTTTCCCCGGTGTCTCCTGCTTCCGCTGCGGACGGGCGTACGGACGCACCTGGGCCAGTTGGGCCGCGAGCTGGCCGGCGATCCTGTCGAGCAGCCCGGCGGCGTCGGCGAACGTGCTGTCCGGCTCCGTCATGCGCCGATCCTTCCGGGGGCGCGTTGCCTCGCCGTTTCGGACGCGTGACGTGTCTTTGCCACCCCCTCACGGGGCCGGGCCGCCGCCTGTCAGCCGGGCCGCGCAGGTGTGGCACCCCGTGGGGAGGGCACTCAGAATGGGAGGGCCGGACGGGGCGCGTCGACGTCCGCGGAGCCGGCAGGGACCCAGGTGATCACGCATGTGCCGATGGCTCGCGTACCGGGGCACACCGGTGCTGCTCGACACCATCCTGTACCGGCCGGCCCACTCCCTGATCGACCAGAGCCTGCACTCCCGGCTCGGGGTGGAGACCACCAACGGCGACGGGTTCGGGGTCGGCTGGTACTCGGCGGAGAACGACACCCCCGCGCTGATGAGGGACGTCGGGCCGGCCTGGAACAACCGCAACCTGCGCGAGCTGGCGGACCACGTCCGGTCCCCGCTGTTCTTCGCCCACATCAGGGCGTCGACGGGGACGGCCGTGCAGCAGTCGAACTGTCACCCGTTCCGGCACGGCCGCTGGATGTTCATGCACAACGGCGTCATCGACGGGTTCCCCCTGATGCGCCGCGACCTCACGCTGCTCGTCGACCCCGGGCTGTACGGGGACATCGAGGGGACGACGGACTCCGAGGTGATGTTCCACCTGGCCCTCACCTTCGGGCTCGACCGGGATCCGCCGGCGGCCGTCGCCGCGATGGCGGGCGTCGTGGAGCGGGTCGGCCGTGCGCACGGGGTGGAGCACCCCCTCCAGATGACGCTCGCCCTCACCGACGGCGAGCGCGTCTGGGTCTTCCGCTACTCCACCGCGCGCGCGTCCCGTTCGCTGTTCTACAGCAGCCGGGTGGAGGCGCTGCGCCGGCTCCACCCGGACCTCGGGTTCCTTCGGCACGTGTCCGGGGAGACCCGGCTCATCGTCTCCGAGCCGCTCGGCGACCTGCCCGGGGCGTGGAACGAGGTGCCGGAGAACAGTTACGGGGTCGTCCAGCCGGGCACGGACGAGCTGCACCGGTTCGTGCCCGCGGCGGTGTGACCCGCCCCGGGCGCCCGGACCCGCCTCAGGCGTCCAGCCAGACCCGGAGGGGGCCGGTCGTGGTGAAGCCGGCCGCGAGGGCGGCGGTCAGGTCGTCGCCGGACTCGTAGCCGACGACGGGGCGGTCGGCGGGGGCGGCGGCGACGGCGCCCGCCCAGGCGTGGGCGGGGTCGGTGTCGCCGGTGGTGAAGAGGTTGGAGACGCCGGTGACGCGCTCGCCCACGCTGAGGACGGCGCCGCCGAGGATCCGGCCGTCGACCGCGTACCCGGCGACGACGAGGGTCTCCGGGTCGTCGAGCAGTTCGGGGCGGAAGAGGGCCGCCTCCTCGGCGTCGCCGTCGCTCCAGGCGAGGGCCCAGGCGGCGAGTTCCGCCGGGGTGCGGACGGGGCGGTGGCCGGCCGCGACCGGGAGGTCGGACGGTCCGGCGGGGCGGTGGATCCACTGGGCCTCGAAGAGGAGCCGGAAGCCCTCGGAGGCCAGGTCGAGGCGGGCGAAGCTGTCCTTGACGGAGGCTCCGGGGGTGGTGCGGTCGATGCCGGCGAGGACGTCCTCGGCCGTGGCGTCCTCGGTGAGGGTGACGGCGTCGGGGTAGTAGAGCGGGGTCCGGCCGCCGTTGGTCCAGGCGCGGGGGCCGAAGGTGCCGGGCAGGCCGTGGGCGCGGCACATGGCCTGGCACCACGCGGCGTTGTTGCGGACGGCTTCCCCGAGGACATCGCTGACGATCATGGACGGATCGTACGGGGAGGCACTCCTCCCCCTCCCCTCTTTTTTCATTCCGAATCACGGAATATCTTTTCCACTATGAGAATGTCCCCGCCCGCGCTCCCCCGGCGCGCCGCCGCCGAGTTCATCGGCACCGCCGCCCTCGTCGCCGTCGTCGTCGGCTCCGGCATCCGCGCCGACTCCCTCAGCCAGGACATCGGCGTCCGGCTCCTCGCCAACGCCGCCGCGTCCGCGCTCGGCCTCGGCCTGCTCATCGCCCTGATCGGCCCGCTCTCCGGAGCCCACTTCAACCCCGTCGTGACGCTCTCCGAGTGGTGGTCGCGGCGCCCCGAGCGCGGCGGTCGCGAGGCCCTCGCGTACATCGCCGCCCAGCTGGCCGGGGCCGTCGCCGGGGCCGTGCTCGCCGAGGCCATGTTCGGGCGGGCGCCCGGCGCGTGGGCCACCGAGCCGCGCTCGGCCCTGCACCTGCTCCTCGGGGAGGCGGTCGCCACGGCGGGGCTCGTCCTGGTCGTCCAGGGCCTGCGCCACATCGGCCGCCCGGGACTCGCGCCGCTCGCCGTCGCGGGCTACATCGGCGCGGCGATCTGGTTCACCTCCTCCGGCTCCTTCGCCAATCCGGCGGCCACCCTCGGCCGCGCGTTCTCCGACTCCTTCACCGGCATCGCCCCCGCCTCGGTGCCCGCCTACGCCGTCGCCCAGCTGTGCGGGATGCTGCTCGGCCTGGTCCTGGCCGGTGTGTTGTACGGAACACACCGGGCGCCGGGCGAACCGAACGCCGCCGAGCGGCGTCGGACGGGGTGACAGTCCCTCACCGACCGCACTCCCCCGGAGGTTCCCGCATGCCGGCACGGCTCACCCGGTTCGTCCCCCGCACCACCCGGGCCCGCCGCCGCACCGTCCAGGCCGTGATGCTGGGCGCCGTCCTTGCGCTCCTGCCCGCCACCTGGATGCACACCGCCGCCGCCGGGAAGCTCCGTACCACCGCCGACGTGCCCGCCCGGGACGTCGCCGTCGTCTTCGGCGCCGGCCTGTGGAGGGGGCGCCCCACCCCCTACCTCGCGCACCGGCTCGACGCCGCCGCCGAGCTCTACCGGACGGGCAAGGTGCGGGTGCTGCTCGTCACCGGCGACAACAGCAGGACCGCATACGACGAGCCGAGCGCCATGCGCGCCTACCTCACCGCGCGCGGGGTGCCGGACGGCCGGATCGTCAGCGACTACGCGGGCTTCGACACCTGGGACTCCTGCGTCCGGGCCCGGAAGGTCTTCGGCGTGGACCGGGCCGTCCTCGTCACCCAGGACTTCCACATCAAGCGGGCCGTCGCGCTCTGCGGCCGGGCGGGCGTCGACGCGTACGGCGTCGGGGTCCCCGAACCCCACGACGCCACCTGGTACTACGGCACGACCCGGGAGCTCGTCGCGGCCGGCAAGGCCGCCCTCGACGCGGGCCTGCGCCCCGACCCGCACTTCCTCGGCCCCACGGAGAAGGGCGTCACGGAGGCGCTGGCCTCCGCCCGGGCCCAGGCGCCGGCCTCACCTCCCGGCCGGCGGTGAGCGGAGCGGAGAGCACCGCGCCCGTAATACGCGGCGCCGCCCCGCGTAACACGGCGGACGCAGGCTGGCCGCATGTCCGACGCCACCACGGTCCCCACCCACTGCCCCTACTGCGCCCTGCAGTGCGGCATGTCGCTCCGCCCCACCGGCACCCCGGAGCTGCCCGCCGAGGTGGTCGAGCGGACCGGGTTCCCCGTCAACCGGGGCGCGCTGTGCGGCAAGGGCCGCACCGCCCCCTCCGTACTCTCCTCCCGGGTCCGGCTCACCGAGCCCCTGGTCCGATGCCCTGACACGGGGGCGCTGCGGCCCGCGACCTGGGAGGAGGCGCTCGCCGCCGTCGCCGACGGGCTGCGCCGGACCCGCGCCGACCACGGTCCCGATGCCGTGGGGGTCTTCGGCGGCGGCGGTCTCACCAACGAGAAGGCGTACACCCTGGGCAAGTTCGCCCGTCTCGTCCTCGGCACCTCGCAGATCGACTACAACGGCCGCTTCTGCATGTCCTCCGCGGCCGCCGCGCACCAGCGGGCCTTCGGCCTCGACCGGGGGCTCCCCTTCCCGCTGGAGGACATCCCGAGGACGGGCTGCGTGATCCTCGTCGGCTCCAACCTCGCCGAGACGATGCCGCCCGCCCTGCGCTACCTCACCGAGCTGAAGGAGAACGGCGGCCGGCTGATCGTCGTCGACCCGCGCCGCACCCGCACCGCCGAACAGGCCGACCTGCACCTCGCCCCGCGCCCCGGCACCGACCTGGCGCTCGCCCTCGGCATGCTCCACCTGGTGGTGGCCGAGGGCCGGGTGGACGAGGCGTTCGTCGAGGAGCGCACCGACGGCTGGGCCGCCGCCCGCGCCGGGGCGATGGCGCACTGGCCCGAACAGGTCGAGCGGATCACCGGGGTGTCCGTGCCGCAGCTGCGCGAGGCCGTCGCGATGTTCTGCGACGCCGGGAGCGCCATGGTCCTGACCGCGCGCGGCCCCGAGCAGCAGTCCAAGGGCACCGACACCGTCGGCGCCTGGATCAACCTCTGCCTCGCCACCGGCCGGGCGGGCCGGCCGCTCAGCGGCTACGGCTGCCTCACCGGCCAGGGCAACGGCCAGGGCGGCCGCGAGCACGGCCAGAAGGCCGACCAGCTCCCCGGCTACCGCAAGCTCGACGACCCCGCCGCCCGCGCGCACGTCGCCGGGGTCTGGGGCGTCCCGCCGGAGTCGCTGCCGGGCCCCGGGCGGAGCGCGTACGAACTCCTCGACGCGCTCGGCGGCGAGGTGAAGGCGCTGCTGCTGATGGGCTCCAACCCGGTGGTCTCCGCGCCGCGCGCCGGGCACGTCGAGGGGCGGCTGAGGTCGCTGGACTTCCTCGCCGTCGCCGACGTGGTGCTCTCCGAGACCGCCGCGCTCGCCGACGTGGTCCTGCCCGTGACCCAGTGGGCGGAGGAGACCGGCACCATGACGAACCTGGAGGGCAGGGTGCTGCTGCGCCGCCGCGCCCTCACCCCTCCCGCGGGCGTCAGGAGCGACCTGGAGGTGCTGCACGCGCTGGCCGGGCTGCTCGGCTGGGAGAAGGGCTTCCCGGCCGACGCCGAGGAGGTCTTCGAGGAGCTGCGCCGCGCCTCGGCGGGCGGCCCCGCCGACTACGCGGGCATCAGCTACCGCCGCATCGAGGAGGAGCAGGGGGTCTTCTGGCCCTGCCCGGACGAGGGCCACGCGGGCAGCCCGCGGCTCTTCCTGGACCGGTTCGCGACGCCCGACGGGCGGGCCCGGTTCGTGCCGGTGGTGCACCGGGCGGCGGCCGAGGAGACGGACGCCGAGTACCCGGTGGTCCTGACCACCGGCCGGGTGGTGTCCCAGTACCAGTCGGGGGCGCAGACCCGGCGGGTCGACGAGCTGAACGCGGCGGCCCCCGGCCCCTTCGTGGAGCTCCACCCGCGGCTCGCCGAGCGGCTCGGGGTGGCCGAGGGCGAGCGGCTCGCGGTGGTCTCGCGGCGCGGGCGGGCGGTCGCGCCCGCCCGGATCACGACGGCGATCCGGCCGGACACGGTCTTCATGCCGTTCCACTGGGCGGGCGAGGGCCGGGCGAACACCCTGGTGAACCCGGCGCTGGACCCGGTCTCCCGGATGCCGGAGTTCAAGGTGTGCGCGGTGCGCGTGGAGCCGGCCGGGGCCGGGGAGGCTACCGGCTGAACCAGTCGCCGCTCTCGATGACCGGGCCGAGGGGCGCGTCCGGCGCCGCCAGGAACACCCAGGCGGGCACCTGCGCCCCGTCCCGTACCCGGACGACGTCCTTCGCGACCCGCTCGTACCCGACGGGCAGTTCGAGGCGGTCGAGCAGGCCGAAGAGTTCGCCGTAGGCGCCCTGGGCGGGCGTGAGCAGGGTGCCGACCACCTGGCCGCGCTCCGCCGGGACGACGTAGGGATAGCCGGGTCCGTCGTGCAGGACCGCCCCGTGCAGCACGGCGTCCGCCTCGCTGCCGATCCGGCCGGCGAGGAACCGGTCGTGGTTGTACGCGCCGGGCCGCAGCGTCCCGTACACGAAGAACGGCAGCTCGTCGCCGGCGTGCGCGAGCTCCTCGGCCGGTGCCGCCGGCGAGGTCTCCCGCTCGACCCAGCGGGCGTACCCCTCGCCGGCCCGGGTCACCCGGGTGGCGAGGATCTCGGGCGTCTCGTAGTCGTGGGCGGCGAGGAGGTGCGCCTCCAGGAGGGGGTAGCGGGCCTCGGTGGTCTTGAACACCACCTGCCACTCCTCGGCGGTCTCGATCGCGTTCCGCCAGTGGTAGACGGAGGTGACGGGCCCCGTGACCTGCGCGCAGGCGGCGAGCCGGGCCTCGACGGCGCCGCGCGCCAGGGCCTCGGCCTTGGCGCGCGCGTCGATGGTGGTGGTGACGGTGACGATCACGTCTCCACCGTACGGGCGAACTGGGCCGCGTGCAGCCGGGCGTAGGCGCCCCGGGCGGCGAGGAGTTCCTCGTGGCCGCCCTGTTCGGCGATCGATCCGTCCTCCATGACCAGGATCGTGTCGGCGTCGCGGATCGTGGAGAGCCGGTGGGCGACGACGAAGCTGGTGCGGCCGGCCCGCAGCGAGGCCATGGCCTGCTGGACGAGGAGTTCGGTGCGGGTGTCGACGGAGCTGGTGGCCTCGTCGAGGACGAGGATCACCGGGTCGGAGAGGAAGGCGCGGGCGAGGGTGACCAGCTGCTTCTCCCCGGCGCTGAGGCCGCCGCCGTCCTCGTCGAGGACGGTGTCGTAGCCGTCGGGCAGGGTGCGCACGAAGCGGTCGGCGTGCGCGGCCCGCGCGGCCTCGACGATCCGCTCGCGGGAGACCTCGCCGGGTACCCCGTAGGCGATGTTGTCGGCGATGGTGCCGCCGAAGAGCCAGGTGTCCTGGAGGACCATGCCGGTGGCGGAGCGCAGCTCCTCCCGGGTCATGGCGGCGGTGTCGACGCCGTCGAGGGTGATGCGGCCGCCGGTCACCTCGTGGAAGCGCAGGAGCAGGTTGACCAGGGTCGTCTTGCCGGCGCCGGTGGGGCCGACGATGGCGACGGTCCGGCCGGGCTCGACGGTGAGCGACAGGTCCTCGATGAGCGGGCGGCCCTCCTCGTAGCGGAAGGCGACCTTCTCGAAGGAGACGCGGCCGCGGAGGGCGGCGGGCCGGTCGGGGCGGGCCGGGTCCGGGGACTCCTCCTCGGCGTCGAGGAGGTCGAAGACCCGCTCGGCGGAGGCCACTCCGGACTGGAGGAGGTTGGCCATGGCGGCGACCTGGGTGAGCGGGCCGTTGAAGTCGTACGAGTACTGGACGAATGCCTGCACGTCGCCGACGCTCAGCGTGCCGCTCGCCACCCGCAGGCCGCCGACGACGGCGATGGCGACGTAGTTCAGGTTGCCGACGAGGGTCAGGGCGGGCTGGATGAAGCCGGAGACGAACTGGGCGCGGAAGCTCGCCCGGTACAGCTCCTCGCCGAGTTCGTCGAAGCGGCGCACGGCCTCGTCGCGGCGGCCGAAGGCGACGACCTCGGTGTGCCCGGTGATCATCTCCTCGACGTGGCTGCCGAGCCGGCCGGTGACCGCCCACTGCTGCGTGAACTGCGGCTGCGCGCGGCGGCCGACGAGGCCGGCGACGGCGACCGAGAGGGGCACGGTGGCGAGGCCGACGAGGGCGAGCACCGGGGAGATCCAGAACATCATCACGAGGACGCCGGCCAAGGTCAGCAGGGCGCGGGTCATCTGGCTGAGGGCCTGCTGGAGGGTCTGCGTGATGTTGTCGATGTCGTTGGTGGTGCGGGAGAGGACCTCGCCGCGCGGCTGTCCGTCGAGGTAGGCGAGGGGCAGCCTCGCCAGCTTGTGCTGGGCCCGTTCGCGGAGCCGGTGCCCGGCCCGCTGGACGACGGTGGTCGCGATCCGCAGCTGGATCCAGGTGAGGCCGGAGGAGCCGGCGACGACGGCGACGGAGAGGGCGAGGATCCGGCCGACGGCCGCGAAGTCGACGCCGGCGGGGCCGGTGGCCCCGGTGACGACGAGGTCGGTGGCGCGGCCGAGGAGGAGCGGAGCGAGGACGGAGAGGGAGACCGCGGCGGCGCCCGCGGCGACGACGGCGAGCAGCCGGGCCCGGTCGGGGGCGAGGGTCCGCAGCAGCCGGAGACCCGAGGCGCGGAAGGAGAGGGAGCGCTCGTGGGAGGGGACGGGGAGGCCGGGGCCGCGCGGGGGCGGCGGGCCGGTGCGGGCGGGAGCGGTGGCGGACCCGGAGGCGCGGGTCGCGGTCGCCGTGCTCATGCGGCTTCCTCCTCGGTGAGCTGGGAGAGGACGATCTCCCGGTAGGTGGGGTTGTCGCGCAGGAGGGACGTGTGGGTGCCGGTGCCGGCGGTGCGGCCCCGGTCCAGGACGACGATCCGGTCGGCGTCCCGGATGGTGGAGACGCGCTGGGCGACGATGACGACGGTCGCGTCGGCGGTCTCCCGGCGCAGGGCGGCGCGGAGCCGGGCGTCGGTCCCGGGGTCGAGGGCGGAGAAGGAGTCGTCGAAGAGGTAGAGCCGGGGGCGGGCGACGAGGACGCGGGCGATGGCGAGCCGCTGCCGCTGGCCGCCGGAGAGGTTGGCGCCGCCCTGGGAGACGGGCGCGTCGAGGCCGTCGTCGAGGCCGCGGACGAAGTCGGCCGCCTGGGCGACGTCGAGGGCGTGCCAGAGTTCTTCGTCGGTGGCGTCGGGCTTGCCGTAGCGGAGGTTGGTGGCGACGGTCCCGGAGAAGAGGTAGGGCTTCTGGGGGACGAGGCCGACGGTCCTGGCCATGAGGTGGGGGTCGAGGGTGCGGACGTCGACGCCGTCGACGAGGACCTGGCCGCCGGTGGCGTCGAAGAGGCGGGGGACGAGTCCGAGGAGGGTGGACTTGCCGCTGCCGGTGGAGCCGATGATCGCGGTGGTCTCGCCGGGGCGGGCGACCAGGGCGACGTCCGTCAGGACCGGCTCCTCCGCGCCGGGGTACCGGAAGTCCGCGTTCCTGACCTCCAGCCGGCCGGCGCCGTGGAGGACGCGGACGGGGTGGGCCGGCGGGGCGACCGAGGGCCGGGTGGCGAGGACCTCGCGGACCCGCTCGGCCCCGGCTTCGGCCCGTGGCATGTGCATCAGGAGGAAGAGGACCATCATCACGGACAGGGACGTCTGGAGCAGGTAGCCGAGGAAGGCGAAGAGCCCGCCGGGCTGGAGGGCGCCGGAGTCGATGCGGTGGGCGCCGGCGTACACGAGGGCCACGGTCGTGAGCTGCCAGACGATCAGGACCGTGGGGAACATGAGGGCCTGGAGCCGGCCGGCCCGGAGGCCGACGGCCAGCAGATCGTCGTTGGCGGCGCCGAACCGGGCCCGCTCGTGCCGGTCGCGGACGAAGGCGCGCACCACCCGGACGCCGGTGATCTGCTCGCGCAGGACCCGGTTGGCCCGGTCGATCCGCTCCTGCATGCCCCGGAAGAGCGGCCGCATGCGCAGGACGACGGTGCCGACCGCGCCCGCCATCACCGGCACGAAGAGGACCAGGAGGAGGGCGAGCGGCACGTCCTGGCGCAGGGCCAGGGCGATCCCGCCGACGCAGAGCAGCGGTGCGGCGACCAGCATGGTCAGGGCGAGGACGGCGAACGTCTGGATCTGCTGGACGTCGTTGGTGGTGCGGGTGACGAGGGAGGCGGCGCCGAAGCGGCCGCGCTCCCGGGCGGAGAATTCCTGGACCCGCCGGAAGACCTCGGACCGCAGGTCGCGGGCGACGCCCATGGCGATCCTGGCCCCGGTGTACGTGGCGGCCGCGGCCGCCACCGCCTGGAGGAGGGTGACGGCGGTCATCGCGGCGCCGCCGGAGAGGACCCGGCCGGTGTCCCCGCGCAGGACGCCCTGGTCGATGACGCCGGCGTTGAGGGTGGGCAGGGTGAGCGAGGCGAGGGTCTGGACGAGCTGGAGGGCGATCAGCAGGGCGAGGAGGGGGCCGTAGGGCCTGAGGCGGGGGACGAGGAGCCGCAGCAGCATGACGGGATGTCCTCACGAGCCGTACGGGCGGACGGACTTGGCGTTCCTCAGGGCGTGCCCCCACCAGCCGAGCTGGTCGAGGAGGACCTTGGCCGCGCCGTCGGCGGCGGCCGGGTCCCGGTGGTTCCCGTCGTCGTCGAACTGGCCGTGGGCGTGGTGGAAGGAGACGGTGTCGCGGACGGTCACGGCGTGCATCTCGGCGAAGACCTGGCGGAGTTGCTCGACGGCGCGCAGTCCGCCGGAGATGCCGCCGTAGGAGACGAACCCGACGGGCTTGGCCTGCCACTCGGTGTAGTGGCGGTCGATGAGGTTCTTGAGGGCGGCGGGGAAGGAGTGGTTGTACTCCGGGGTGAGGACGACGAAGGCGTCGGCGTCGGCCAGGCGCGGGGAGATCGCGGCGAGCGCGACGCGGACCTCCGGGGAGGGGTTCGGGGAGAGGGAGGTCGGGAGGTCGGCCTCGGCGAGGTCGACGACGGTGACGGTGAAGTCCTCGCGCTCGGCGAGCCGGGAGCGGAACCAGTCGGCGACGACGGGCCCGAAGCGGCCTTCGCGGTCGCTCGCGATGATCAGGGCGAGGGTCAGGGGGGCCGGCGTGGCGGCGGGCGCGGTGGTGTGCGTGAGGTCCATGCGGATGATCGTGGTACCTCAAGTTTGGTTGAGGTCAAGCGTCTCCCCCAAGGCCCTTTCCCGGGACGTACGGTGAGGGCATGACGACTCCGCCCGCGCACATCGAGATCGACGGCGCCCCGGTGGCCGACCCGGAGCTGCTGGCCGCCGTCATGACCGGCTTCGGCCACTTCACGGCGATGCAGGTGCGGGACGGCCGCGTGAAGGGGCTCGACCTGCATCTGGCGCGTCTCGACCGCTCCACCCGCGAGCTCTTCGGCCGGGGGCTCGACGGCGAGGAGGTCCGGGCCCTGGCCGCCGGGGCCCTGGAGCGGGCCGGGCAGCGGGACGCCTCGCTGCGGGTGTACGTGTACCCGGGCGTCCGCGTCGCGGTGACCGTCGCCGTGCCGGCCCCGGACGGCCCCGGCGCCCCGCAGCGGCTGGCCTCCGCCGCGTACTGGCGCCCCGCCCCGCACATCAAGCACCTGGGCGGCTTCGGCCAGAGCTACCACCGCGAGGCGGCCGTGCGCGCCGGCTTCGACGAGGCCGTGCTGACCTCTCCCGACGGCGAGATCGCCGAGGGCGCCATCACCAACATCGCCTTCTGGGACGGGACTTCGCTGGTCTGGCCGTCCGCGCCCTGTCTGGAGGGCATCGCCATGTCCCTGCTCTCGGCCCGGCTGCCGTCGGTGCGGCGTCCGGTCCACCTGGCCGATCTCGCGGGCTACCGGGCCGCGCTCGTCACCAACTCCCGTTCGCTCGCGCCCGTCACGGCGATCGACGAGGTCGTCTTCCCGGTGGACGAGGAGCTGATGGGACGGGTGTACTCGGCGTACGACTCCGTGGAGTGGGTCGCGCTGTAGGACGAGGACGATCGGGGGATCGGCATGGTCGCGAGGTACGTCGTCTCACCGCACGGGGGCCGCAGGGCCCACCGCGACATCTCCTCGGCCCTCCACGCGGCGGCGCAGCGGGGCCGGCCCGCGCTGGTCGAGATCGCCCCCGGGCGGTACGAGGAGACGCTCGTCGTCCGGGGCGAGGTGCGGCTGGTCGCCGCCGAGGGCCCGGGGACCGTGGTCGTCGGCCGGCACCGGGGCGCCGCTCTGGAGGCGGCCGGACGGGTCCGGGTCCACGGGCTCACCCTGGTCGGCCGCGACGCGGACGCCGTCGCCTGCCCGGCGGGCACCCTGACCCTGGAGCACACCGAGATCCGGGCGACGGGAGGCGTCGCCCTGCACGCCGGTCCGCACGCCTCCGTCACCCTGCGGGACAGCGTGGTCGCGCACGGCCGGACGCTCTTCTCCGGGGCCGCGGGGCTGGTCGAGCGGTGCCGCTTCACCGACGCCGCGGACAACGCGATCGCCGTCGTCGCCGGAGCGCGCGTCCGGGTCGGCGACAGCAGGATCGAGGGCAGCCGGATCCACGGCCTGCGGGTCAGCGACGCGCAGGCGGAGGTCGTCGGCTGCGAGCTGACCGGCACCGGGCGGGCGGCCCTCATGGCGGACACCGGGGCCCATCTGACGGTGGCGGACTGCGTGATCACCACCGTGCACGCGGAGGGGGTCATGTTCATCGAGCAGTCCCGGGGCTCCGTCGACCGCACGCGCGTCACCGACGCGCGGCACGGGATCGCGGCGGCGAGCGGAGCGGACCCGGTGGTGCGCGGCTGCGTCCTCGCCGACTGCCGGGACACCGGCATCAACGTGCAGACCGACGCCAGGGGCCGGTTCGAGGACTGCGAGGTCCTGGACTCGGGGAACGTCGCCGTGTTCGCGACGGACGGCGGCGCGCCGGAGGTGCGCGGCTGCCGGGTCGCCCGGGGGAACGTCGGCATCGCGGTCACCGGGGGCGCCCGGGGCCGCTTCGCCCACAGCACGGTCGAGGACCTGACGGGCAGCGCGCTGCGGGTCTGGGACGGGTCCCGGGGCGTGTTCGAGCACCTGCGCGTGGAGCGCTGCCCGACCGGCCTGGACACCCGGGGCGACGGCGGCACCACCGCCGACCTCGCCGACACGACGTTCCGCGACTTCCGGCTGCCCGCGGTGACGGCCGCCGGACAGTCCAGGGTCACCCTCCGGCGTGTGACGGCCGAACGCGGCACGGTCGGGTTCGGCGTGGCCGAGGACGCCCAGCTCTTCGTGTACGACTGCGAGGTCCGGGCGGTGACCGGCGGCGGGGTCGGCGGGATCGGGAACGGCAGGCTCCTCGCCCGGAACCTCACGGTCACCGGCTCCGAGGGGGTCGGGATCTCCGCCAAGGACTCCGCGTACCTGGACGTCGAGGGGGGCGACTTCACCGACTGCGCGGTCGCCGGGGCGGTCTTCGACGAGGAGAGCAGCGGGCGCCTCGCGGAGTGCTCGGTGAGCGGGGAGCGGGGCGCGGCGGTCGTGCACAACGGCCGCGTCGACCTGGTCGCGCTGCGCTCCGGGCTCCGGGTGGTCCACCGGGCGGCGCCGCCCGCCGCTCCGGCCCCGACGATCGTCAACCGGTTCCTCGGCCCGGTGATCCACGGGGACGTCCACGACGCCCAGTTCGCCTGGGACAACGACCACGTCAGCCAGCACCTGCGGACCGAAGGAGACGACTCCCCCCGATGAACGAGCCCCAGGACACCCCCCGCCCCGACGGACCGGTCTTCCACGGCTCCGTCTCCCGCTCCCAGTTCGCCTGGAACAACGAGACCGTCAGCCAGAACCAGCGGAACGACGGCACGGTCGCACCCGGATACGAGGAGCTCGCCGAGCGGGTCGGCGACATCCTCCGCCGGCTCCCCGAGGCCGGGCTCGCCGAGCAGGACCGCCAGGAGGCCCGGGAGGCGGCCGAGGAGGTCCTGGCGGAGATCACCGGGCCGGAGCCCGTCGAGCCGGGCAGGCTGCGGCGCGCGCTCGCCCTGCTGCGGGGCGCGCTCGCCACGGGCGTGGCGTCCGGCGCGGCGGCGGGCACGCAGCAGTGGGCCCTGGAGGCGATCGGCGGCCTGACCGGGATCGGTTAGGAGCCGCGGGGTCACCCGTTCGGCACGGCGTGTCAGCCGACACCTCGAAACCGGCCCTGAGCTGCGGAAACGCGGGAACTCCAGTCGACACGCCGTATCGGACGGCGCAATCCTGACGGCCCATCAGCAGGCGGTGGGCGCGGCGCGGCCTTTATCTCGGTCACAGAAGGTCCGTTCCCGGGATGTCCCTCCCGGGAGGACCGCCCGGCTCGACCGCTCGCGCGCCCCGGAGGATCCCCATGCGCACCACTGCCCGCCTGTTCACCGGTACCGCGCTGACGGTCCTGGCGCTCGGGGCGTTCGCCGCCCCCGGAGCGTACGCGAACAACGACAGCTCCGAGTCCCTGGAGATCTACCCGTCGACCGCTTCGCCCGGCACCACCGTCACCGTCAACACCCTCGCGTGCGGCAAGCACGGGCACGGGGTCGGCGACGCGAACTCGCTCGGTGCGGGCGAGTTCCAGCTGAATCCGAGCACGCACAAGGAGGTCGTGGTCGGGCAGTTCAGGGTGCCGGAGCACGTCAAGGCCGGCTCGTACTGGATCGGCGTCGCCTGCGACAACGGCAGGACGGCCCGGGGCGATCTGATCGTCAAGCACCGGAGCCCGAGCGGGCACGTACAGACCGGTGTCGGGGGCAGTGTGGGCCCCGACACCGCCCAGATCACGGCGGGCGCGGCGGTGCTGGCCGCGGCTGCCGTGGGCGGTGCCCTGCTCCTGCGTCGCCGGGCGAGCGGCGCGCGGGGGCACTGAGAGCACCGCCCGCCCTGCCCCCGCCGAGCGCCCGAACACGGCTCGGCGGGGGCAGGGCCACACGCGGCACGCCGCACGGGACTGCGAAGGATTCCAGGTGAGCAACAGGACCAAGGGCTGGGGCATAGCCGTGGCCGCCGGCGTCGGACTCTGGCTCGTCCAGAACGGCTCGGAGAACGTCACCCCGCCCGTACCGTCGGCCGCGCAGGCGTTCGCCGCCGGGCCGAGCGTGCACACCGACGCGGCCGCCGATCCGCTGCCGCCGTCGTCGCCGGTACGGCTGCGCATCCCGGAGACCGACGTCGACACCCCGATGATGGGGCTCGGCATCGGCGAGGACGGCGCCCTCGACGTGCCGCCGGCCGGGAACCGGAACATGGCCGGCTGGTACGAGAACGGCACCACGCCCGGCGCGAAGGGCACCGCGATCGTCGCGGGCCACGTCGACAACGCCGACGGCCCCGCCGTGTTCTACACGCTGGGCGCGCTGAGGAAGGGCCACCGGATCGAGGTGGACCGGCAGGACGGCCGGACCGCCGTCTTCACCGTCGACGCGGTCGAGGTCTACGGCAACGCCGACTTCCCGAACGACAAGGTGTACGACGAGGCGGACCGCGCCGAGATCCGGGTGATCACCTGTGGCGGCGGCTTCTCGAAGAAGAACGGCTACCAGGGGAACGTGGTCGCCTTCGGCCATCTGATCGGGGTCCGGTAGCCCCGGGCGTCACGCCCACTGGTCGAAGGCGAGCTTCGCGACCAGCGAGAGGACCACGACGAGCAGGACCCCGCGGACGAACTCGGCGCCCTTGCTCAGCGCCATCCGCGCGCCGACCATCCCGCCCGCCAGGTTGAAGACGGCCATGACGGCGGCCAGCTGCCAGTAGACGCTGCCCTGGTAGGCGAACATCGCGAGCGCGCCCGCGTTGGTGCAGACGTTGACGATCTTCGCGGTCGCGGAGGCGGTCACCAGGTCCAGGTGAAGCACCGCCGTCAGCGCCAGGACGAGGAAGGTGCCGGTGCCCGGGCCGAACAGGCCGTCGTAGAAGCCGATGCCGCCGCCGACGACCACGATCGCGGTGACGACCCTGGCCCGGGTCAGCGGCGCCCGGTCCTCCCCCGCGGCCCGCGCGCCGAAGGACGGCCGCAGCATCACGAACGCGGCGACCGCCAGCAGCACCACCATGATCACCGGGCGCAGCACCTCGCTGCTGATGCCGGCCGCGAAGAAGGCGCCGCCCATGGAACCGGCGAGCGCCGCGAGCCCGATCCGCACCGCCGTCCACACCTGCACGGGCGCCTTGCGGACGTAGGTGACGGCGGCCCCGGTGGTACCCACGATGGCGACGGCCTTGTTGGTGCCGAGGATGTGCGACGCGGGCACGTGCGGGACCCCGAGGAGCAGGGCGGGCAGCAGGAGCAGTCCGCCGCCGCCGACCACGGCGTCGATCCAGCCCGCCACGAGCGCGGCGAGGCAGAGCAGGACAAGGGTGGTCAGCGATATCTCGGGCATGGCCGTGAGCCTAGGGAGAAGATCGATGGCCCGTCCATCAATCCCCTGATCGTTGAGCTAGGTCTGAGGTTGCCGCGCCGGGTTCCCGGTCGGGCGCCGGGGGCGCCGCGGGCGTGACGGCGGCGGTGAGGAAGGTCGCGGCGAGCGCTCCGGCGCCGAGGAGTCCGGCCGCGAGCCGGCGGCGGGTCCGCTGGAGGGTGGAGACGCGGGAAGCGCCGTGTCTAGGCATGGTCGAAGTCCTCGCTGTGGACGCGGGAGGCCGGCACGCCGGCCCGGATCAGGGATTCGGTCGCGGCCCGGGCCATGGCCGGCGGTCCGCACAGGTAGACGTCGTGGGCGGCGATGTCGGGCACGAGGTGGCGCAGGGCGCGGGGTGCGAGGGGGTCGAAGGCGCCGTCCGAGGGGCCGAGCAGGAAGTGCAGGGCGGCCTGCCGGGCGCGGGCGATGGCCTCCAGTTCGGCGCGCAGGACGAGGCCGGTCTCGTCGGAGGCGCGGTAGAGGAGGGTGATGTCGCCGGGCCCGCCGGGCAGGGTCTCGAAGAGGGCGCGCATCGGGGTGATGCCGACGCCGCCGGCGAGGAGCAGGACCTTGCGGCGGGTGCGGCGGTGGGCGGTGAGGGCGCCGAACGGGCCGGTGGCCAGGACGCGGGTGCCGGGGCGCAGCCGCCGGATGCGGCGGGTGTGGTCGCCGAGCGCCTTGACGGTGATCCGCAGGGTGTCGTCGCGGACGGGCGCGGAGAGGGAGAAGGGCAGGGCGGTCGCCCAGAGGCCGCGGCGCAGGAAGCGCCAGCGGAAGAACTGGCCGGGTTCGGCCTGGAGCCGGGCCACTCCCCTGCCCCGGACGAGGACGGAGAAGACACCGGGGCCCTCGCCGCGCACCTCGACGACCCGCAGGTCGTGGCGGAGCGCGGCCCGTACGGGGACGACGAGGCGGTACCAGAGGAGGAGGACGGCGACGGTGGCGTGGGCCATCGACCAGAGCCAGCGGGTGAGGAGGCTGGAGGCGAGGTCGGGGCCGGCGAGCTGGTGGACGAAGCCGAGGGCGGCGGCGAGGAGGGCGCCGAGGTGGACGGCCCGCCAGGTCTCGTGGCGGATCCGGCCGCGGACGGCGCGCGCGGAGGTGACGCCGACGGCGACGAAGAGGCCGGTGCCGGCGGTGGCGGCGGCGATGGCCCCGTAGGAGAGGAGGCCGCCGGTGGCGGTGACGAGGTCGGTGCCGGTGTGGACGGCGTAGCCGCAGAGGGCGAGGAGCGCGTGGGCGACGATGAGGCCGAGGACGTGCCGTCCGCCGCGGGCGTGCCACCGGGCGAGCCGGTCGGCGCCGACGCCGTGCTCGACGGCCGGTATCCGCGCCATGAGCAGCAGGAGGACGAGGACGCCGTATCCGGCGAGGAGGCCGGTGAGGTGGGCGCCGGTCGCGAAGAGGGCGTCGATCCGGGCGGACGGGCGGGCCTGGACTCCCCAGAGGAGGGCGAGGGCGCCCGCCCCGGCGGCGATCGCGTTCCGCAGCCGGTCGGGGGCGAGCCGCAGGGCCGGGACGGGGCGGGGCGCCGGCTCGGGTGCCGGGGCGGTCGCCGGCGGGGAGGACGACTCGGCGCGCAGGGGCACGTAGAGAGGGTGGTGGCTGGCCTCGGTGGTCACATGCGGCACCCTAGGTCCGTCCGTATACGGGAATCCGCAGCTCAGTCCGGTCCCCCGCATCCTTAAGGCGGGCTTGAGGCGAGGCTGACCGCCGGTTAATGCTTCGGGTCCCTCACAGCCCGCCGGGCCGGGGACGGAGATCAGCGTTCCGTACGGGAAACAGTCGGGATGCCGTCGGGAAACACCGGCCGCGCACTCTTCCGGGTATGAGTACACGGATCGTGGTGGTCGGGGGCGGAACGGCGGGCGCCCGGCTCGCCCAGCGCCTGCCCGTCACCCTCCTCGGCGAGGAGCCGCACGCACCGTACAACAGGGTGCTGCTCGCCGACGTCCTCGCCGGGCGGTACGCCCCCGAGGTGATCGCCCTGCCCGAGGTCCGCGAGCCGGCCCGGCTCGGGGTGCGGGCGGTGCGGATCGACCGCGCGGCCCGGACCGTCGCCTGCGCGGACGGCTCGCTCGTGGGCTACGACCGGCTGGTCCTGGCCACCGGCTCCAACCCGGTGCTGCCGCCGCTGCGCGGACTGCGCGGGGCGGCGCTGCCGGAGGGCGTCCACCCCTTCCGTACGCTCGACGACTGCCTGGGGCTGCGCTCCGTGGTCCGGCCCGGTGTACGGGCGGTGGTCATCGGCGGCGGACTGCTCGGCGTGTCGGCGGCGCGGGCACTCGCGGCACTCGGCGCCGAGGTCGTCCTCACCCAGCAGGGCGAGCGGCTGATGGAGCGCCAGCTCGACGCCCACGCCTCGGCGCTCCTGCGGGAACACGTCGAGTCCCTCGGGGTCGAGGTCCACACGGAGTGCCGGGTGAGCGGGCTGCGGCAGCGGGACGGGGCGGTCACGGCGGTCGAACTCGCCGACGGCTTCGTGCTCGACGCCCAGGTCGTCGTCCTGGCCTGCGGGGTCCGCCCCCGGGTGGCCCTCGCCCGGGAGGCGGGGCTCGACGTCGCCGGCGGGATCGTGGTCGACGACGAGCTGCGGACCTCCGACCCGTACATCCACGCGGTCGGCGACTGCGCGGAGCACCGCGGCCGGAGCTACGGGCTGGCCGGGCCGGCGCTCGAACAGGCCGACGTGCTGGCCGATCTGCTCCTGGCGGAGTCGGCCGCGTCCACCGCTCCCCCGGCGTCGGACGCCGCCCGCTACACCGGGACCCGGGCGCTCACCCGGCTCACCCTCGGCGGTGCGCAGCCGCTGGACCTCGCCGCGTTCGGCGAGGTCACGGCCCGGCCGGGCGACGACGTCGTCCAGCTGACCGACGCCACGCGCAGCGCCTACCGCAAGGTCGTCGTCCGCGGCGACCGGCTCGTCGGGGGCGTCCTCCTCGGCGATCTGGCCGCGGTCGGCTCGCTCGCCCAGGCGTGGGAGGGCGACGAGGCCCTTCCCGACGCCCCCCTGCTCCACCTGCTCACCCACGACGGAGGCTCCTGACATGAGCGCTGACATGACCGCGCACACCCCGACGATCGTCCTGGTCGGCCACGGAATGGTCGGCCAGCGGTTCCTGGAGGCGCTCGCCGACCGTGGCGTCACCGAGCGGGCCCGGATCGTGGTCCTCTGCGAGGAGCCCCGCCCGGCCTACGACCGGGTCCAGTTGACCTCGTACTTCTCGGGCAGGACGCCCGAGGACCTGTCGATGGTCGAGGCCGGCTTCATGGAGAAGCACGGCATCGAGCTGTACGTCGGCGACCCGGCCGAGTCGGTGGACCGGGAGGCCCGCACGGTCACCGCACGCTCCGGGCGGGTCTTCGCCTACGACGCGCTCGTCCTGGCGACCGGCTCCTACCCCTTCGTCCCGCCGGTGCCCGGCAAGGACGCCCGCGGCTGCTTCGTCTACCGCACGATCGAGGACCTGCTGGCGATCGAGGAGTACGCGAGGACGGCGACGACCGGCGCGGTCGTCGGGGGCGGTCTGCTCGGCCTGGAGGCGGCGGGCGCGCTCAAGGGGCTCGGACTCGACACGCACGTGGTGGAGTTCGCGCCGCGGCTGATGCCGGTGCAGGTCGACGAGGGCGGCGGCGCGGCCCTGCTGCGCACGATCGAGCGGATGGGCCTGAGCGTCCACACCGGGACGGGCACGCAGGAGGTCGTGACCGCCGACGGCGCCGTGACGGGGATGAGGCTGTCGGACGGCTCCGAACTCGCCACCGACATGGTGGTGTTCTCGGCGGGTGTCCGCCCCCGCGACCAGCTGGCCCGCGACTGCGGCCTCACGGTCGGCGAGCGCGGCGGCATCGCGGTCGACGAGCACTGCCGCACCTCCGACCCCGCGGTCTTCGCGATCGGCGAGTGCGCGCTCGCCTCCGACGGGCGGGTCTACGGCCTGGTGGCGCCGGGGTACGAGATGGCGCAGACGGCGGCCGCGGTCCTGGCCGAGGAGGCCGGCGACGGGTTCAGCGGCGCCGACATGTCGACCAAGCTGAAGCTGCTCGGTGTGGACGTGGCCTCCTTCGGCGACGCGCACGGCACGGCCGAGGGCTGCCTCGACGTCGTCTACTCGGACTCCCGCTCGGGCGTCTACAAGAAGCTGGTGATCTCCGGCGACGGGGTGCTGCTCGGCGGTGTCCTGGTCGGCGACGCCGAGCAGTACGGGCTGCTCCGCCCGCTCACCGGCACCGTGCCGCCCGTCTCGCCGGAGCAGCTGGTGCTCCCGGCGGGCGCGGGGGCGCCGGTGGCGCTCGGGCCGTCGGCGCTGCCGGACGACGCGGTGATCTGCTCCTGCCACAACGTCACGAAGCACGCGATCGGCCAGTGCTCCTCGCTGCCCGAGGTGAAGAAGTGCACCAAGGCGGGCACGGGCTGCGGCAGTTGCGTCAAGGTGATCGAGAAGCTGCTGCCGGCCGCCGAGGACAAGGGACTGTGCGGCTGCTTCTCGTACACCCGGAGCGAGCTGTACGAGATCGCCCGCACCCTGCGGGTCACCTCCTTCGCGGAGCTGCTCGACTCGCACGGCCGGGACGCGGCGAAGGGCGGGGAGGGCTGCGAGGTCTGCAAGCCGACCGTCGGCTCGATCCTCGCCTCCCTCAACAACGGCTACATCCTCGACGGCGAGCAGGCGTCCCTCCAGGACACCAACGACCACTTCCTCGCCAACATGCAGCGCAACGGCTCCTATTCGGTGGTGCCGCGCATCCCGGGCGGCGAGATCACCCCGGAGAAGCTGATCGTGATCGGCGAGGTGGCGCGGGACTTCGGGCTCTACACGAAGATCACCGGCGGTCAGCGGATCGACCTCTTCGGCGCCCGGGTGGACCAGCTGCCCTCGATCTGGACCCGGCTGGTGGACGCGGGCTTCGAGTCGGGGCACGCGTACGGCAAGTCGCTGCGCACGGTGAAGTCCTGCGTCGGGCAGACCTGGTGCCGCTACGGCGTCCAGGACTCGGTGCGGATGGCGATCGGGCTGGAGCTGCGCTACCGGGGCCTGCGCGCCCCGCACAAGCTGAAGTCGGCGGTCTCGGGCTGCGCCCGCGAGTGCGCGGAGGCCCAGTCGAAGGACTTCGGGATCATCGCGACGGCGAACGGCTGGAACCTGTACGTCGGCGGGAACGGCGGCGCGACCCCGCGCCACGCGGACCTGCTCGCCCAGGACCTTTCGGACGCCGAACTGGTCCGGCTCATCGACCGGTTCCTGATGTTCTACATCCGGACGGCGGACCGCCTGGAGCGGACGTCGACCTGGCTGGAGCGGCTGGGCGGCGGTCTCGACCACCTCAAGGACGTGGTGGTGCACGACTCGCTCGGGCTCTGCGACGAGCTGGAGGCGCTGATGGCGGCCCACGTCGAGGGCTACCAGGACGAGTGGGCGCAGACCCTGGACGACCCCGACCGGCTGCGGCGCTTCGTCTCCTTCGTGAACGCCCCGGACGCGCCGGACCCGTCGGTCCGGTTCGTGCCGGAGCGCGACCAGATCAAGCCGGACCTCACGGTCCTGACCCTCGGACCGACGATCAGCACGCTGGAAGGGGCTTCCTCCCGATGACGACTCTCACCGAACGCGCCGCGGCCCTGCTCGAACTCTCCCCCTCCGCCGACGCGTGGATGGCGGTCTGCGAGGAGGCCCGGCTGACCCCGGGCCGGGGCATGGCGGCGCTGCTGCCGGACGGCCGGCAGGCCGCGGTCTTCCGCGCCCGGTCGGGGCGGGTGTACGCGATCGACAACCGCGACCCGTTCACCGGGGCGCAGGTGCTGGCCCGGGGGCTCGTGGGCTCGGCGGACGGACGGCCGTTCGTGGCCTCGCCGCTCCTGAAGCAGCGTTTCGACCTGGAGACGGGCCGCTGCCTGGACGACGACGAGGTCGCGGTGGCGGTCTATCCGGTCCGCACGAGATGACTTGACCGATCGTTCCAGATAGCCGTACGGTCACGGTGTGGCCAGGACCAAGGAATTCGATCCGGACGCCGCGCTCCAGGCAGCCCTCGAACTGTTCTGGGCGCGCGGCTACGAGGCGACGACGATGGCGGACCTGGTGGAGCACCTGGGGATCGGCCGCGCGAGCGTCTACGCGACCTTCGGGAGCAAGCACGAGCTCTACCTGAGGGCGATGGACCGCTATCTGGAGACGCGGGACCCTCGAATCGTCGAGGAGCTGTCCGCACCGGGCCCGGCCCTGCCGGCCGTCCGGGCGCTGGTCCGACGCTTCGCCGCCGAGGCAGCCACCGAGGGGGAACGGCTGAACGGCTGCTTCGTCACCAACTCGGCGGCGGAGCTGGGCCCGCACGACCCGGCGGTCGCCCGCCGGGTGGAGCTCAGCTGGGAGCAGATCGAGACCCTGCTGTACGCGGCGCTCACCCGGGCCCGCGCCGGGGGCGAGCTGCCGGCCGACCGGGAGCCGCGGGCCCTGGCCCGGATGCTGCTCGTCCTGATGCAGGGCATCCGGGTGGTCGGCAAGGCGTCGAGCGACCCGGGCCGGGTCGGGGACGCGGCGGAACAGGCACTGAGACTGCTGGACCACTGAGACTGCCGGACCGAGGAACGGGCGCCCACCGGGGCGCCCCTTTCTCGGCGCTCATTATGGAACGTACGGTCAAGTTCAGATCGAGGGGGAGACGGATATGACGGCGACGGTGGAGGAACGGCGGGGCCGGGGGGCAGCACCCCGCGGGCCCGCCCGCTCCGGCTTCGTGCTGCTCGGCTGCGTCCAGACGACACTCATCCTCACCCTCGCCTCCCTCGCCGTGCCCCTCCCCCGCATCGGCGCCGAGTTCCGGCTCGACCGCGCCGAACTGATCCTGCTCAGCGCCGCCTACGGGCTGACCTTCGCCGGACTGCTCCTGCTCGGCGGGCGGCTCGCCGACCGCCTGGGCGGACGCCGGACCCTCACCGCCGGCCTGCTGGTCTTCGGCGCCGCGTCCGCCGCCGCCCCGCTCGCCCCGGGTTACGAGGCGCTGCTCGCCGCCCGCTTCGGCCAGGGCGCCGGCGCGGCACTGGTCGCCCCGGCCGCGATGGCGGTGCTCAGGGCCCTCTTCCCCGAACCGGCCTCCTACGCACGGGCGATGGCCACCTGGGGCGGCCTCTCCGTGCTCGGCGCGACCGCCGGGAACCTGCTCTCCGGGGTGATCTCGGCCGCGACGTCCTGGCGCGGCACCTTCGCGGTGCCGGTCGCCGTCGCCCTCGCCGCCCTCCTCCTCGCGCCCCGGCTGCCGCCCGCCGGCCCGCCGGGCGCGGGCCGGTCCCTGGACCTGCCCGGCGCGCTGCTCGCCACCACCGGGATCACGCTCGCCAGCTTCGGACTCGTCGTCACCGACGCCCACCCCTGGGGGTCGGCCCCGGTCCTGGTGCCGCTCCTCGCCGGGCTCGCCCTGCTCGCCGGCTTCGCCGCCGTCGAACGACGGGCCGCCGACCCTCTGCTGCCGCCGGACTTCCTGCGCGACGGCCGCCGCGCCCTCGGCCTCACGGCGATCGGGCTCACGGCGGCCGGCACGGCCACGGTCTTCGTCCTGCTCTCCCTCGCCCTCCAGCAGCAGCGCGGCTGGTCGGCCCTGGGCACGTCGGCCGCCTTCGTCCCCTTCGCGGTCGCGCTGCTCGGCGCGGGCCGGCTCGCGGGCCCGCTGATCGGGCGCCACGGCCCCGGGCGGGTGACCGCCGCCGGGCTCGGCACGGCCGCCGCCGGGCTCGGGCTGCTGGCCGCGACCGGGTTCGCGGCCTCCGTGCCGTACGCGTACGGCCTCCTGCCCGGCCTGCTCCTGCTGCCGGCCGGCGGCGCGCTCTCCTTCGCCGGCGCCGCGGTCCTCGCCACCGACGGCGTCCCGGCACACCGCGCGGGGCTGGCGGGCGGCGTCCTGAACACGGCGATGGAGCTCGGACCGACCGTGCTCTTCGCCGCCCTGCTCACCCTCGGCGGCGACGCGGTGTCGCTGGCGGTCGCGGCCGTCCTCTTCGCCGCCCTCGCCGTCGCGACGGCCCGCGCCGGCCGACGGCCCGGGCCGACCACCCCGACGGGACGGCACCGGACACTCCGACCGCTCCCGCTCCGACTGCCGCTGCCTCTGCCGGCATCCACCGCACCGACCGCACCGACCGCACCGACCGACCCTCACGACGACCGACCGCGTCGACCGACCGACGGCGTCGCCCACACCGCCACAGGGGAGCCACTCATGTCCGCTCGTTTCACCGGCCGCACCGTCCTCGTCACCGGCGCCGGCTCCGGCCTCGGCCGGGCCATCGCGCTCGCCTTCGCCGCCGAGGGCGCCCGGGTCGTCGTCGCCGGCCGTACCGCCGAACCGCTCGCCGCGACCGTGGCGCTGATCGAGGCCGCGGGCGGGACCGCGGCAGCCGTCACGGCCGACGTGGCGAGCGCCGAGTCGACCCGGGAGCTGGTCCGCAGCACGGTCGCGCTCTACGGCGGCCTCGACGTGGCCGTGAACAACGCCGGGGTCTTCCGGGGCGGTCACAGCGCCGCCGACTTCCCGCTGGAGGACTGGCGGACGCTGCTCGACGTCAACGTGACCGGGGTGCTGCACGCCCTCCAGGCCGAGGTGGCGCACATGCGGGCGCACGGCGGAGGGTCCATCGTGAACATCGCGTCCAACCTGGGCCCCCACGTCCGCGTCCCGGGCGTCTTCGGCTACCAGGTCTCCAAGGCGGCCGTCTCGGCCCTGACCCGGGCGGCGGCCCTGGACCACATCGCCGACGGGGTCCGGATCAACGCGGTCAGCCCCGGCGCCTCGGAGTCCGCGATGTCGCTGCTGCCCGGCGAGTCCGAGGCCGAGCGGGAGGTCCGCATGAAGGAGCAGTCCCCGCTCGGCCGCATCTCGTCGGCCGCCGAGGTGGCGGCGGCGGTGCTGTACCTCGCCTCGGACGACGCGGCCTCCGCCGTCGGCACCGACCTGGTGATCGACGGCGGTGTGTCGGCCTGAGCCTGCCCGGCCGTCAGCCCTGGGCGACCGCCGCCGGGTCCATCCAGAAGACCTCCCAGTGGTGGCCGTCCAGGTCGGTGAAGGACCGGCCGTACATGTGGCCGAGGTCCATCGGGTCCTTCGCCGGGCCGCCGCCGGCGGCGAGGGCGGCGTCGGCCAGCCGGTCGACCTCGGCGCGGCTCTCGGCGCTCAGCGTGACCAGCACCTCGGTGGTCCGGGTGGCGTCGGCGATCTCCTTGCCGGGCGCCATGAACGAGCCGAACTTCGGCTCCTCCAGCAGCATCGCGAAGATCGTGTCGCTGAAGACCACACAGGCGGTGGTGTCGTCGCTGAACTGCGGGTTGGACGAGTAGCCGAGCTTCTCGAAGAACGCCTTGCTGGCATCGACGTCCTTGACGGGCAGGTTCACGAAGATCATCTGCGGGGCCATGGTGCGCTCTCTTCCCTCGTGCGGTGCTGTCGAGAGGTAGGACGGGCCGGCCTCTCGGAACTCATCGCTCTCGGGAGAAATTCTTTTCGCTCAGGCGACCGAGCGCAGTTCGAGGGCGGCCAGCGGTACGAAGCCGCCTCCCCCGCCGCCGGTCGTGGCCGCGGGCCCGGCCAGCCGCCGCAGCATCGCCAGCGCGATCCGCTCCCCCTGCGCCTTGGCCCGCTCGGCCAGCGGCCCCCGGTGCAGCCCGTCGACGCTCGCGTGCCAGAGCTGCACCCAGCGGCCGAAGTGCGCGGCCGTCAGCGGCCGGGCGGTGTGGAGAGCGGCGTGCGGGGCGAACGCGTCCCGCCCGTAGGCGGCGGTGCGGAAGAGGGCGCGCTCCCAGAAGTCCGCGATGCGGGGCAGGTGGACCTCCAGGTCGGTCCCGGCGATCTCGGTGAAGAAGGGCCAGATGAGCGGGTCGGCGAACGCGGCGCCGTAGAAGCGGCGCAGCAGCACGTCGAGGTCGTCGCGGCCGCCGATGTCCCCGCGCGCGCGGAGGTCGCCGTGGTCGCCGGGGGGTCGGGGGGCGTTCATGCCGTCCAGTGTGCACCGCCCACCGCGGCTCCCCCCAGTGCCGAAGGTCCCGGCTCCCGCCGCCTCCGCTTCACCGCTTGTTGATGCCCTGTCAACGCCGGGCTCCTAGGTTCCGGAAGCGCGCGACCCCGTCGCCGACCGGCATGGCGGGGCGGTTCACCACCCTTCTCAGGAGTGAGACGTGGAGCGACGCAGTTTCCTGCGTGGAGCGGTCATCGGCACGTCGGTCGCCGCCTTCGGCGGCAGCCTGTGGCACGGAGCGGCCTTCGCCGCCCCGGCACAGCCCGGAGCCGGCCCCTACGGGGCGCTCGGCGCGGCGGACGCGAACGGCATCCAGCTTCCGGCCGGGTTCACCAGCCGGGTGATCGCCCGGTCGGGCCAGACGGTGACCGGCACCTCGTACGCCTGGCACAGCGCGCCCGACGGCGGGGCCTGCTTCGTCGACGGCACCGGCTGGATCTACGTGTCGAACTCGGAGATCAACCCGAGCGGCGGCGCGAGCGCGGTGCGGTTCGACGCGGCGGGCACGATCACCGGCGCGTACCGCATCCTCTCCGGCACCCGGCAGAACTGCGCCGGCGGCAAGACGCCGTGGAACACCTGGCTGTCCTGCGAGGAGGTCTCCCTCGGCTACGTCTACGAGACGAACCCGTGGGGCGGCACCGCGACCCGCCGCGACGCGATGGGCCGGTTCAAGCACGAGGCGGCGGCGGCCGACCCGGTGCGCAAGGCGGTCTACCTGACCGAGGACGAGACGGACGGCTGCTTCTACCGCTTCCTCCCCACCACCTGGGGCAACCTCTCCTCCGGCACCCTCCAGGTCTTCAAGGCGTCCACCGCCACCTCCGGCACCTTCACCTGGCAGAACGTCCCCGACCCGGACGGCTCGCCGACCGTCACCCGCAACCAGGTCTCGGGCGCCAAGCGCTTCAACGGCGGCGAGGGCTGCTACTACGCGGACGACACGGTCTGGTTCACCACCAAGGGCGACAACCGGGTCTGGCAGGTGAACCTGGCGGCCGGGACGTACGAGCTGGCCTACGACGACTCGCTGGTCTCCGGCGGCGGCGCCCCGCTGACCGGGGTCGACAACATCACGGGCACCTCCTCGGGCGACCTGTTCGTCGCGGAGGACGGCGGCAGCATGGAGATCTGCGTGATCACCCCGGACGACGTCGTCGCCCCGTTCCTGCGGATCACGGGCCAGTCCTCCTCCGAGATCACCGGCCCGGCCTTCTCCCCGGACGGCTCACGACTGTACTTCTCCAGCCAGCGCGGCACGAGCGGCAGCTCCTCGGGCGGCATCACCTACGAGGTGACCGGCCCGTTCCGGGCGTAGTCGCCCGTGTAGCAGCGCAGGTCCACGGTCCGTTGGGCGCCGCCGAGCAGGGCGGCGCCCAACGGCGTCAGGGTGTGCAGGACCGCGTTGCCGTTGCGGAGGGTCGCGATGAGCCCGGCCTCCCGCAGGACGCCGGCGTGCTGGCTCGCCGAGGCGAGGGAGACCCCGGCCCGGCGGGCGAGCTCGCTCGTCGTCCCGCCGTCGCCGATGGCGTGCAGGACGGCGGAGCGGGTCTGGCCGACCAGTTTGGCCAGCGAGGAGCCGCCCGGGGAGCGGACGGTCGGCGCCTCGCCGTGGGTGACGGGGTAGACCAGGACCGGCGGCAGCTCGGGGTCGCGCAGCACGACCGGGGTCCCCCGGCAGAAGTACGAGGGCTGGAGCAGCAGTCCCCGCCCGTCGAGGTGGACGTCCCGGTCGACCGGGTAGTCGGCCTCCAGGACGGGCGCGCGCCAGCGCAGCATCGGCGGCAGCGAGGCCAGGAGTTCGTCGGCCCCGCCGTCGAGCAGGGCGCGTCCGCGCCGGGCCCGGTCGGCCTCGACCTGGGCCCGGATGTGCGGCCAGTACGGCTCGACGGCGGCCCGGTGGTATCCGCGCAGGGCCCCCACGAGGCGGTCGAAGGGCTCCGCTCCGCCGTCGGCGAGGGCCCGCAGCGAGTGGGGCACGGTACGACCGCCGGAGCGGTCGGCGGCGAGCAGGGAGAGCTCGTCGCGGAGCCGTTCCGTGCCGGTCGCGCGGATCGCCTGGAGCCCGTCGTCGAGGCCGTTGACCCCCTCCGCGGGCGTCAGGAAGTCGGGAAAATAGCCGCGGCTCGGCACCAGCGCGGCGAGCAGCCGGGTCTCACCGCCGAGCCTCATCCGCGTATCCGAGCGCCATTCCCCGTAGACCACGGGTCCGCGCCGGTCCCTTAAACGGTGAAAGCTGAGAATCGTTTCCCACAGAACATCCGGCCGGGCGGCGGTCCGCACCCCCGCCAAGTCGTTTCCGGTGAAATGAATCCGCAGCATGACGTCCCCACCTGTGCACTCGCAACCACCCCCGACAACGAGTATGCACAGCATCACTGCACGTTACCAGGGTGTTTCAGCCACAGTTGAAAGGCATCGCGGCAATCGGGGCGGAAACGAAAAGCTGTGCGGGTCGGGCAGGAAACCTTCAGGACCGAGGTGACGTGTCGAAGACCGTGGGGGGCTTTGCGCGTCTGGCGGCGGTCGGCGAGGTTGCGGCTCACCTGCCCGGCATCGGTAAAGGGCGCGGCCTCCGGGTGGGGATCCGGGGGTCGCGCCCGTCCCGTTCTTTGCGGCGCGGAACAGAAAAGTTCAATAGCCAATAATTCAATCGGCCGCAATTGAACAGGAACTCACATCCGATCGACGGCCGCGCGAAATCAGCGGGACGAAAGGCGACGGGACGGACACCTCTGCACAAAGGTGTCCGTCCCGTCTCTGTGATTCCGGGGCCGCCGCCCGCCGGTGAGGGTCGAAAGGTGACCGGCGGCGGCCCCGGTGGTCCCGTGGTCCCGCTGCTGAACCGGGGGTCAGGAGGGCCCGACCGCCGCTCCTGACCCCCGGTTCAGCAGGACTCGAGGGCCGCTGCTGAACCGTCGTTCAGCGCGGCTCAGCGGCTGTCGCTGCCCTTCGACTCGGCCGCCGCGCGGCCGGCCTCCAGGCGCGCCACCGGGATCCGGAAGGGCGAGCAGGAGACGTAGTCGAGGCCCACCTCGTGGAAGAAGTGCACCGACTCCGGGTCGCCGCCGTGCTCGCCGCAGACACCGAGCTTGATGTCGGGGCGGGTGGCCCGGCCGGCCTGCACGGCGCTGCGCACGAGGGCGCCGACGCCGTCCTTGTCGATGGTCTCGAAGGGGCTGACGCCGAAGATGCCCTTCTCCAGGTACGCGGTGAAGAAGCTGGCCTCCACGTCGTCGCGGGAGAAGCCCCAGACCGTCTGGGTCAGGTCGTTGGTGCCGAAGGAGAAGAACTCCGCGGCCTCGGCGATCTGGCCGGCGGTCACGGCGGCGCGCGGCAGCTCGATCATGGTGCCGAGCGCGAGCTTCAGCTCGACGCCGGTCTGCGCCTGGACCTCGGCGATGACCTGCTCGGCCTCCTCGCGGACGATCTCCAGCTCCTGCACGGTGCCGACGAGCGGGATCATGATCTCCGCACGCGGGTCGCCCTTGGCGTCGATGCGCTGGGCCGCGGCCTCGGCGATCGCCCGGACCTGCATGGTGAACAGGCCGGGGATGACCAGACCGAGGCGGACACCGCGCAGACCCAGCATCGGGTTCTGCTCGTGCAGCCGGTGCACGGCCTGGAGCAGGCGCAGGTCGTTCTCGTGCGGCTCCTTGCGGGACTCGGCGAGGGCGACGCGGACCGACAGCTCGGTGATGTCGGGCAGGAACTCGTGCAGCGGCGGGTCGAGCAGCCGGACCGTGACGGGGAGCCCGTCCATGGCCTCGAAGAGCTCGATGAAGTCCTGCTTCTGCAGCGGCAGGAGGGCCTTCAGCGACGCCTCGCGCTCCTCGTCCGTGTCGGCGAGGATGAGGCGCTCGACGTACTGGCGGCGCTCGCCGAGGAACATGTGCTCGGTGCGGCACAGGCCGATGCCCTGGGCGCCGAAGCGGCGGGCGCGCAGCGCGTCCTCGGCGTTGTCGGCGTTGGCGCGGACGCGGAGCCGGCGGACGCGGTCCGCGTAGGCCATGATCCGGTGCACGGCGGCGACCAGCTCGTCGGCGTCGTCGGCGCCGGCGTGCATGCGGCCCTCGAAGTACTCGACGACCGGGGACGGCACGACGGGGACCTCGCCGAGGTACACCTTGCCGGTGGAGCCGTCGATGGAGACGACGTCGCCCTCCTCGACGACCTGGCCGTCGGAGGTGGTCATCCGGCGGCGCTTGGTGTCGACCTCGAGCTCCTCGGCGCCGCAGACACAGGTCTTGCCCATGCCGCGGGCGACGACGGCGGCGTGCGAGGTCTTGCCGCCGCGGGAGGTGAGGATGCCCTCGGCGGCGATCATGCCGTCCAGGTCGTCCGGGTTGGTCTCGCGGCGGATCAGGATGACCTTCTCGCCCGAGCGGGACCACTTGACCGCGGTGTAGGAGTCGAAGACGGCCTTGCCGACGGCGGCGCCCGGGGAGGCGGCGATGCCGCGGCCGATCTGCTCGACCTTGGCGTTCTCGTCGAACTTGGGGAACATCAGCTGGGCGAGCTGGGCGCCGTTGACGCGCTGGAGCGCCTCGGCCTCGTCGATCAGGCCCTGGTCCACGAGCTGCGTGGCGATGCGGAAGGCGGCACCGGCGGTGCGCTTGCCGACGCGGGTCTGGAGCATCCAGAGCTGGCCGCGCTCGATGGTGAACTCGATGTCGCAGAGATCCTTGTAGTGGGTCTCCAGCGTCTCCATGATGTGCATGAGCTGGTCGTACGACTTCTTGTCGATCGACTCGAGGTCGGCCAGCGGCACGGTGTTGCGGATACCGGCGACGACGTCCTCGCCCTGCGCGTTCTGCAGGTAGTCGCCGTAGACGCCGGCGTGGCCGGAGGCGGGGTCGCGGGTGAAGGCGACGCCGGTGCCGGAGTCGGGGCCGAGGTTGCCGAAGACCATCGAGCAGACGTTGACGGCGGTGCCGAGGTCGCCCGGGATGCGCTCCTGGCGGCGGTACAGCTTGGCGCGGTCGGTGTTCCAGGAGTTGAAGACGGCCTCGATGGCGAGGTCCATCTGCTCGCGCGCGTCCTGGGGGAAGTCGCGGCCGGTCTGGGCCTTCACGATCTTCTTGAAGTGCTTGACGACCTTCTTGAGGTCGGCGGCGTCCAGGTCGGTGTCGCTGGCGACCTTCTTCGCGGCCTTGGCCTCGTCGAGGGCGTCCTCGAAGAGCTCGCCGTCGACGTCGAGGACGGTCTTGCCGAACATCTGGATGAGGCGGCGGTAGGAGTCCCACGCGAAGCGCTCGTTGTCGGCCTGGCGGGCGAGTCCGACGACGGACTCGTCGGAGAGGCCGATGTTGAGGACCGTGTCCATCATGCCCGGCATGGAGAACTTGGCTCCGGAGCGGACGGAGACGAGCAGCGGGTCGTCGGCCTGGCCGAGCTTCTTGCCCATCCGGCGCTCGAGGGCGTCGAGGTGCGCGCTGACCTCGTCGCGGAGCTCGACCGGCTCCGAGCCGCTCTCGAGGTAGACCTTGCACGCCTCGGTGGTGATCGTGAAGCCGGGAGGGACCGGAAGACCGAGGTTGGTCATCTCGGCGAGGTTCGCGCCCTTGCCACCGAGCAGGTCCTTCAGGTCCCTGTTGCCCTCGGTGAAGTCGTACACGAACTTCTGATCATTGTTTTCCGACACGGGTCCCGACTCCTCGATGACTCGGTTGGCTGCCCTGACGGCGAGGAACATACCCAGATCGAAGGCTTCTGGGGAGGTACGCCTACCGGACACTCGGTCTTAACCACCCGTCCGCCAGCACTTCGAAAGTTACCGACCGGAAGCTTCCGCTTTCACGGCCCGAAGGCTCCCTGGCTCGAAACAGCGAGATGACGCTCGTTTGAGCAGCCATTCGAGCAAGTGTGTTCAACTCTTGAACACAAAAGGGGTGGCACCCAGTGCCACCCCTTCAGGCGGTGCAGCCGGTCGTAACCTGCTCATGTGAGCGGCACCCCCCTCAGGGGTGGCGAGGATCACTCCCCAGGATAGGCCGGATCTCAGCCGCCGGACGTGTCCAGCTCGGCGTCCTCGCTCACTCCCGCGCAGTCGTACGGGTCCTTCAGCCAGCCGTCCGGCAGGACAACCCGGTTGTTTCCGGACGTACGGCCTCGGGGGCCGTCGGCACCCACCGGCCACGACTGGTCCAGGTCGAGCTCGCTCAACTGAGCGCGCAACTCGTCCAGGGACGAGGTGATCGCCAGCTTCTTGCGCATCTCGGAACCGACCGCGAAGCCCTTCAGGTACCAGGCCACGTGCTTGCGGAAGTCGATGACACCGCGTGCCTCGTCGCCCAGCCACTCGCCGAGCAGCCGCGCGTGCTTCACCATCGCGTCCGCGACCTCCCGCAGGCCCGGCTGCGCGTAGGCCCCGGTGCCCTCGAAGCCCGCCACCAGGTCGGCGAAGAGCCACGGTCGGCCCAGGCAGCCGCGCCCGACGACCACGCCGTCGCAGCCCGTCTCCCGCATCATCCGCAGGGCGTCGTCGGCCGACCAGATGTCGCCGTTGCCGAGGACCGGGATCTCCGGCACGTGCTCCTTGAGCCGCGCGATCGCGTCCCAGTCCGCCGTGCCGCCGTAGTGCTGGGCCGCCGTCCGCCCGTGCAGGGCGATCGCGGTGACGCCCTCCTCGACCGCGATCCGTCCCGCGTCGAGGAAGGTGATGTGGTCGTCGTCGATGCCCTTGCGCATCTTCATCGTGACCGGCAGGTCGCCCGCGTTGGTCACGGCCTCGTGCAGGATCGCCCGCAGCAGCGGCCGCTTGTACGGAAGGGCGGAGCCGCCGCCCTTGCGCGTCACCTTGGGCACCGGGCAGCCGAAGTTCAGGTCGATGTGGTCGGCGAGGTCCTCGTCGACGATCATCCGCACGGCCTTGCCGACCGTCACGGGGTCCACCCCGTAGAGCTGGATCGAGCGCGGCTTCTCGGTCTCGTCGAAGCGGATGAGCTGCATCGTCTTCTCGTTGCGCTCGACCAGCGCGCGCGTCGTGATCATCTCGCTCACGAACAGCCCCTTGCCGCCGCTGAACTCGCGGCAGAGGGTACGGAAGGGGGCGTTGGTGATACCGGCCATGGGGGCGAGCACCACCGGCGGCTGCACGATGTGCGGCCCGATGGCGAGAGGGGTGAACGCGGTCATGCGCCCCATTGTCGCGCACCGCCGGGAGCCTCAGGCGGCCGTGCCGCCCGCCATGGCCGAGCTCACAGCCGCGGGGGCCGCCTGCTCGCGGACCACCACGTCGAGGAGCCGCTCCACCCCGGCCCGGGTCTCGGCGTCGACGGGGACGTAGGTGACGAGGTGGGGACCCGCGTTCGGGCCCAGCCACAGGTTGGTGTGCTCGAACCTGAGCAGGCCGACGTGGGCGTTGTGGATGACCTTGGTGCGGCCGCCCGGGGCGACCACGTCGTGCCGGGCCCAGATCTCCCGGAACGCGGGCGAGGCCGCCTCCAGCCGCTGGACCAGCGCCTTCCAGGCGGGCTCGGCCAGGTGCTCGGCCATCGAGGCCCGGAACTTCCCGGCGAGGATGGGCAGGAGGTCGGGCAGATCGGTGGCCGCGGCCCGGAAGTCCTCGTCGGTGAAGGCCAGCCAGAGGGAGTTGCGGTCCTCCCGGGGCCGGGCGTCCAGGTCGCAGAAGAGGCGACCGAAGGTCCGGTTGTAGGCGAGGAAGTCGAAGCGGCTGTTCTGCACGGCGGCGGGGACGGGCTCCAGCTGTTCCAGGAGCGCCCGCAGCGTGGGCGTGACGGCCGGGCAGGAGGCGCCGGGGTGCGGGTCGCTCTGGCCCGCGAGGGCGAAGAGGTGGCTGCGCTCGGTCGGATCCAGCAGGAGGGCGTCCGCGAGGGCGTCCAGCACCTGCGGGGAGACCTGGATGTCCCTGGCCTGTTCGAGCCAGGTGTACCAGGTGACGCCGACGGCGGAGAGATGGGCGACCTCCTCGCGGCGCAGGCCGGGGGTGCGGCGGCGCCGGCCCCGGGGCAGGCCCACCTGCTCGGGGGCGATGCGCTCGCGCCGGCTGCGCAGGAAGGCGGCGAGCTCGTGCCGCCGGGTGTCGGGTGCCGCGGTCATCGCTGTCGTCACGCTCCCAGGGTGCCGGGCCCGTCAGCCCGTTGCCAGGTACTCGTTGTACCAGGATAAGAAGACTCTGGTACCAGGCTGAGCGACGGCGGATCGTCTGACCCGTGACGACGACACCGACTCCCGGCCGCACCCCCGCCCCCGGCGGCGCCTCCGCCCGCGGCGCCTCCGCCTCCGCCCGTACGAAGGCCCCGCCGGGCGGCGGCCCGGCCGCGCTCGGCACGGCGGGGCTCTTCACGGTCCTCCTCGGCGCCTCGCTGCCGCTGATCGACTTCTTCATCGTCAACGTCGCCCTGCCCGCGATCGACCGCGACCTCGGCGCCGGACCGGTCCTGCTGGAGCTGGTCGTCGCCGGCTACGCCCTGCCGTACGCCGTCCTGCTCGTCCTCGGCGGCCGGCTCGGCGACCTCTTCGGCCGGCGGCGGCTCTTCCTGGTGGGCATGGCCGCCTTCGGCCTGACCTCGCTGGCCTGCGGTCTCGCCCCGGACGCCTGGACGCTGGTGGGCGCGCGGGTGGCACAGGGCGCCGCGGCGGCGCTGATGCTGCCGCAGGTGCTCGCGACGATCCACGCCTCGACGGAGGGCCCGCGCCGGGCCAGGGCGCTGAGCCTCTACGGCGCGACCGCCGGCCTCTCGATGGCGGGCGGCCAGATCCTGGGCGGGGTGCTCGTGGCGGCGGACGTCGCGGGCACGGGCTGGCGGGCGGTGTTCCTGGTGAACGTCCCGATCGCCGCCGTGGGCCTGCTGCTCGCGGGGCGGAGCGTCCCGGAGACCCGCTCGGACCGTCCGGCACCGGTGGACGTGCCGGGGACCCTGCTGCTCGCCCTGGCGCTGGTCACGCTGCTCGCGCCGCTGACCGAGGGACGGGCGGCGGGGTGGCCGGTGTGGACGTGGGTCTCGCTGGGCGTGTTCCCGTTCGTGGCGGCGGCGTTCTGGCGCGCGGAGCGGCGGGCGGACCGCCGGGGTGAGGTGCCGCTGGTCCCGCCGGGCCTGCTGGCCCTGGTCTCGCTGCGGCGCGGCCTGGTCCTGCTGCTGCCGCTCTGCATGGGCTTCGGCGGCTTCATGTTCGTGATCGCGGTCGCGCTCCAGCAGGGGCTGGGGCTGGGCGCGGTGGCCTCGGGCCTCGCCCTGGTCCCGATGGCGCTGGCCTTCTTCGCGGCGTCCCTGGCGGGTCCCCGGCTGGTGGGGCGCTGGGGCATGCGGGTGGTGACGGCGGGCGCGCTCGCGCAGGGCCTCGGGATCGGTCTGCTGGCGCTGACGGTCCGGCACTCCTGGCCGGACCTGTCGGTGGGGCTCCTGCTGCCGGGGATGGCGGTGGCGGGGCTCGGGCAGGGCCTCCAGCTGCCGGTGATCTTCCGGGTGATCCTCTCCGAGGTCCCGGCCGAACGGGCGGGGGTCGGCAGCGGCGTCATGGTGACCACGCAGCAGTCCTCGCTGGTCCTCGGCGTCGTGACGCTGGGCTCCCTCTACCTCGGCCTCTCGGAGTCCGCCCCCGCCGGCTCGGCGACCCCTCTGGTGGCGACCCTCCTGGTCCAGCTGGTCATGATCGCGGTGACGGCGGTGCTGTCGGTCCGCCTGCCCCGGCCGGCGGCGTAGGGGGCGTCCGGCCGTGCGTGCCGGGTGCGCGGCCCGGGGGGGCGTCGCGCACGCGAAGGGGCCCGGGGCGGCGATCGCCCCGGGCCCCTCCGTGGTGCGGGTGGTGTCACGCGTCGGCGGAGCCGGTGTCCGCGCCGGTGCCCTGCGTGCGGGCGCGCATCCGGTCCAGCAGCTCCTGCTTGCGGTCGTCGGCCGCGCCGCGGCCGGCGGAGCCGCCCTGGGCGGTGCCCTGCCGGTCGGTGCGGGACAGCTTCCTGCGCTGTCCGCCGACGCCGAGGAGGTTGTTGCGCTTGGCCATGGGTTCTCCCGTCAGTGGGGTGTGCGGTGGTCGGTCGCCTGCCTGCTCGGCGCGCTCACTCGTAGATCTGGAAGAACGAAGAGGACATGCCGGTGACGCTACCCGGGGCCCGTGCCGCGGGCATCCGGTTTTCGTTCACCCTCGCCCGCCCCGGGGGGGCAGCCCGCTCCCCCGACACACCTTCCATCGAATGACAGATATTGAAATCTGTCATCGCACATGTCATGGTTGTTCCATGACCACGACACAGAACCCCGTCCCCACCCGCTCGCTCGGCACCACCGGCCCCGCCGTCTCCGCCCTGGGCCTCGGCTGCATGGGCATGTCCGCGCTGTACGGCGAGAGCGACCGCGCGGAGTCGATCGCGACGATCCACGCCGCCCTGGACGCGGGCGTGACGCTGCTCGACACGGGCGACTTCTACGGCATGGGCCACAACGAGCTGCTGATCGCGGAGGCATTGCGCGGCGCCCCGGCCACCGCCCGCGAGCAGGCGCTGACCAGCGTGAAGTTCGGCGCGCTGCGCACCGTCGAAGGCGGCTTCACCGGCTACGACGGCCGGCCGGCGGCCGTGAAGAACTTCGCGGCGTACTCGCTCCAGCGCCTGGGCACGGACCACATCGACATCTACCGGATCGCCCGCGTCGACCCCGACGTGCCGATCGAGGAGACCGTGGGCGCCATCGCCGAGCTGGTCGAGGCGGGCCACGTCCGGCACATCGGCCTCTCGGAGGTCGGCGCGGACACCCTGCGCCGGGCTGCGGCCGTCGCCCCGATCGCCGACCTCCAGATCGAGTACTCGCTGATCTCCCGCTCCATCGAGGAGAAGATCCTCCCCGCCGCCCGCGAGCTGGGCATCGGCGTCACGGCGTACGGCGTCCTGTCGCGCGGTCTGATCAGCGGCCACTTCGGCCGGGACCGGGAGCTGGCCCCGGGCGACTTCCGGGGCATGAGCCCGCGTTTCCAGGGCGAGAACCTCCAGCGGAACCTGGACCTGGTGGACCGGCTGCGGACGCTCGCCGCGGCGAAGGGCGTGTCCGTCGCCCAGACCGCGATCGCCTGGGTGCTCGCCCAGCGCGAGCGGCAGGGCGTGGACATCGTCCCGCTGGTCGGGGCCAGGAGCCGCGAGCGGCTCGCGGAGGCGCTCGGCGCCCTGGACGTCACGCTCGACGCCGCCGACCTGGCCGCGATCGAGGAGGCCGTCCCGGCGGGCGCGGCGGCCGGCGACCGCTACCCGGCGGCGCAGATGGCCCACCTGGACAGCGAGCACTGACGGGTACTGTCCTTCCATGGCCGCCACCGAGACCCTGACCGCAGAGCGCATCCTCGAAGCCACCGAGGAGGTGCTGCGACGCTACGGTCCCGCGAAGGCGACGGTGGTGGACGTGGCGAGGGTCCTGGGCGTCAGCCACGGCAGCGTCTACCGCCACTTCCGCACGAAGGCGGCGCTGCGCGAGGCGGTCACCGAGCGGTGGCTGGAGCGGACGATCGTCGCGCTGGAGCCGTACGTGGAGGCCGGGGACCCGGCGGACGAGCGCCTCACCGGCTGGCTCACGGCCCTCTTCTCCCTCAAGCGGAGGAAGGCCGGCGGCGACCCTGAGCTGATGGCCACCTTCCAGGTCCTCATCGGCGAGAACAGCGCGGTGGTCGACCGGCACGAGGAGCACCTCGTGGAGCAGATCGCCCGGATCCTGGAGGACGGCCGCCGCGAGGGCCGGTTCGCCGAGCCGGAGAAGGACGCGACGGCGACGGCCCGCGCGGTCTTCGACGCCACGGACCGCTTCCACAACCCCGCGCACGCCGCCGACTGGTCGGAGCCGGGCGCGGAGGACGCGTTCGCCTCGGTCGTCTCCCTGGTGCAGCGGGCGCTGCGGGCCTGAGCGGCGGAGGGCGCGACGCCCCCGGCTCCCCGCCCCCCTTGAAGATCATTTGGCCCGGAGTTTCCCCTTCCCTGTCCGGTGCGTGACTAGCGTTCCCCCGCACCTCGACCGTAGGAACTCCCAGGGGGAACCATGTCCGCACCCGCCAGGCCACCGGCCCGATCAGGCGCCGCCTCCGCGATCGGCTGGGTCCTCACCATCGGCCTCAACGTCGTCGCGCCGATCCTCACGTACAACACGCTGACCGAGGACCACGGCTGGTCCGAGTTCTCCGCCCTGCTCCTCAGCAGCGCCTGGCCGGTGCTCGACACCGCGGTCATGGTCGCCTGGCGCCGCAAGGTGGACGAGTTCGCGCTGGTCACCCTGGTCTTCCTGGTGATCACGGCCGTGGTCTCGCTCGTCGGCGCGCACACCGCCCGCGCGCTCCTGGTCAAGGACTCGTGCGTGACGGGCCTGTTCGGCCTGCTCTGCCTCGCCACCCTGCTGGCGCCGCGCCCGCTGATGTTCTACTTCGGCCGGAAGTTCGCGACCGACGGGACCCCGGCGAGCACGGCGTGGTGGAACGGTATGTGGGAGTTCGAGGGCTTCCGTTCCACGATGCGCACGATGACGCTGGTCTGGGGCGTGGCGTACGTGACCGAGGCGCTGGTCCGGATCGGGCTGGCCTACGTCCTGCCCACGAAGACCATGGTCACCCTGAGCCCGGTCATGATCTACGGCGTCCTGGGCGTCCTCGGCGTCTGGACGGCCTGGTTCGGCAAGCGCCGCGCCGCCGAGGGCGCCCGGCGCCAGGCGGAGGCCGACGCCGCGGCCGCGGCCGCGGCCGCCTGACGACACGGGAAAGCCCCCGGTTCCGCGTCGGAACCGGGGGCTTTCGCGTGAAGGCGCGGCGACTAGCAGCCGAGGAGGCGGCTGCCCAGGTAGCCCTGGATCTGGTCGAGGGAGACGCGCTCCTGCTTCATGGTGTCGCGCTCGCGCACGGTCACCGCGTTGTCGTCGAGGGTGTCGAAGTCGACGGTGACGCAGAACGGGGTGCCGATCTCGTCCTGGCGACGGTAGCGGCGGCCGATGGCGCCGGCGTCGTCGAACTCGATGTTCCAGTTCTGGCGCAGGTCGGCCGCGAGGCCCTTGGCCTTCGGGGAGAGCTGTGCGTTGCGCGAGAGCGGCAGGACGGCGACCTTGACCGGCGACAGGCGCGGGTCGAGGCGCAGCACGGTGCGCTTCTCCATGACGCCCTTGGCGTTGGGGGCCTCGTCCTCGATGTACGCGTCGAGCAGGAACGCCAGGAGCGTACGGCCGAGGCCGGCCGCGGGCTCGATGACGTACGGCGTCCAGCGCTCGCCGGCCTCCTGGTCGAAGAACGTCAGGTCGGTGCCGGACGCCTGGGAGTGCGCCTTCAGGTCGTAGTCGGTGCGGTTGGCGACGCCCTCGAGCTCGCCCCACTCGCTGCCGCCGAAGGAGAAGCGGTACTCGATGTCGGCGGTGCGCTTCGAGTAGTGGGAGAGCTTCTCCTTCGGGTGCTCGAACCAGCGCATGTTCTCCTCACGGAGACCCAGGCCGGTGTACCAGTTCCAGCGCTGCTGCATCCAGTACTCCTGCCACTCCTCGTCCTCACCCGGCTTGACGAAGAACTCCATCTCCATCTGCTCGAACTCGCGGGTGCGGAAGATGAAGTTGCCCGGAGTGATCTCGTTCCGGAAGGACTTGCCCATCTGCGCGATGCCGAACGGCGGCTTCTTGCGCGAGGTCAGCTGCACCTGGGCGAAGTTGGTGAAGATGCCCTGGGCGGTCTCGGGGCGCAGGTAGGCGACGGAGCCGGAGTCCTGGGTCGGGCCGAGGTGCGTGGAGAGCATGCCCGAGAACTGCTTGGGCTCGGTGAAGGTGCCCTTGTTGCCGCAGTTGGGGCAGTTGAGGTCGGTGAGGCCGTTCTCGGGGAGACGGCCGTGCTTCGCCTCGTACGCCTCCTCCAGGTGGTCCGCGCGGTAGCGCTTGTGGCAGGAGGTGCACTCGGTCAGCGGGTCCGTGAAGGTGGCGACGTGACCGGACGCCTCCCAGACCTCGGGAGCCAGGATGACCGACGAGTCGATGCCGACGACGTCCTCGCGCGAGGTGACCATGTAACGCCACCACTGGCGCTTGATGTTCTCCTTCAGCTCGACACCCAGCGGCCCGTAGTCCCAGGCGGCACGCTGACCGCCGTAGATCTCGCTGCACGGGTAGACGAAGCCACGGCGCTTGCTCAGGCTGACGATGGTGTCGATCTTGTCGGCGGCCACGGTGCTCTCTTCATTACGACGACGAAGTGCGAATGCCTCAGGTTACCGGCGCCCGCACCCCCCGTATCAAATCGGTTCGGTGGCCGGGGTGCGCGAGGACTCCGGGCGGGTCCCGTGAGGGGGGCCACCCGGAAGGCAATTGACAACCGTTTCCACTTTTGTTGAAAATGAGTGTCATGAACGTACGTCGCCTCATACCCAGCACCGCCCTCGCCGGAGCCGTCGCGCTCGGCCTCGTCACCCTCTCCGCCTGCGCCGGCACCTCCGACGCGGCCGGCAAGGGCAGCGGCGGCAAGCTGGACGTGGTGGCGTCGTTCTACCCGATGCAGTACCTGGCCGAGCAGATCGGCGGCGCCCACGTCGCCGTCGACACCCTGACGAAGCCCGGCGTCGAACCCCACGACCTGGAGCTCAAGCCGAAGCAGATCGGCGCGCTCGGCGAGGCCGACGTCATCCTCTACCTCAAGGGCGTCCAGCCCGCCGTCGACGAGGCGATCGCCCAGGCCGGCGTCGCGAACACCGTCGACGCCGCCACCCTCACCACGCTCGAGGAGCACGGCGCCGAGGTCGGCCACGACCACGCCGCCGAGGAGGAGCACGGCCACGACCACGGCTCCGAGGCGGGTGCCGACCCCCACATCTGGCTCGACCCCGTGAAGTACGCCGAGGTCGCCAAGGGCGTCGGCACCGCGCTGCAGAAGGCCGACCCGGCCCACGCCGCGGACTACGCGAAGAACACCGACGCCCTGGTGAAGAAGCTCGCCGACCTGGACACCGCGTTCGAGAACGGCCTGAAGACCACCGCCACCCGGACCTTCATCACCACCCACTCCGCCTTCGGCTACCTCGCCGAGCGCTACCACCTGGAGCAGGAGGGCATCACCGGCATCGACCCCGAGTCCGAGCCGAGCCCCGCCCGCATCAAGGAGCTCCAGGACATCGCCGCCAAGGACAAGGTCTCGACCGTCTTCTTCGAGACCCTCGCCAGCGACAAGACGGCGAAGACCCTCGCCGGCGACACCGGCCTGAAGACGGACGTGCTCGACCCGCTCGAGGGAATCACGGACAAGTCCAAGGGCGATGACTACATCGAGGTCATGCGGTCGAACCTCGCCGCGCTGCAGAAGGCCCTCGGCGCCAAGTGACCACAGCACAGCAGGAGGTACGCGCCATGGCAGCCCCGGATCCCGTCATCTCCGTCCGCGGAGCCACCGCGGCCCTCGGCGCCCGGCCCGTCCTGCGGGGCGTGGACCTCACCGTCGGGCGGGGCGAGGTCGTCGCCCTGCTCGGCGCCAACGGCTCGGGCAAGTCCACCGCCGTCCGCGCCGTCATCGGCCAGGTGCCGCTGACCGGCGGCACGATCGAGCTGTTCGGCACCGAGCGACGGCGGTTCCGCGACTGGGCCCGCGTCGGCTACGTGCCCCAGCGCACCACGGCCGCCAGCGGCGTCCCCGCCACCATCCGTGAGGTCGTCGCCTCCGGCCGGCTCTCCCGCCGGAAGTTCGGCTGGACCACCAGGACCGACAGGGCAGCCGTCGCCCGGGCCATCGACCTCGTCGGCCTCGCCGACCGCGCCGAGGACTCCGTCTCCGCGCTCTCCGGCGGCCAGCACCAGCGCGTCCTGATCGCCCGCGCGCTCGCCTCCCAGCCCGAACTGCTGATCATGGACGAGCCGATGGCGGGCGTCGACCTCGCCAGCCAGGAGATCCTCGCCGCCACCCTGCGCGAGCAGGTCGCGGGCGGCACCTCCGTCCTCCTCGTCCTGCACGAGCTGGGCCCGCTGGAGCCGCTGATCGACCGGGCGGTCGTCCTGCGCGACGGCTGTGTCGTCCACGACGGCCCGCCGCCCGAGGCCCTGGGCCAGCACGCGCTGCCCGGCCACGACCACGTCCATCCGCACGCGGCCGGCGAGCCGCTCCGTACGGGTCTGCTGACCTGAGGAAGCCGACCTGACATGGAAATCCTCCAGCTCCCCTTCATGCAGCGGGCACTCCTCGCGGCCGTCCTCGTCGGCATCACCGCCCCCGCCGTCGGCATCTACCTCGTGCAGCGCCGCCAGGCGCTGATGGGCGACGGCATCGGCCACGTCGCCATGACCGGCGTCGGCCTCGGCTTCCTCCTGAACTCCAGCCCGGTCTGGATGGCGACCCTCGTCGCCGTCGCCGGCTCCGTCGCCATGGAACTGATCAGGGCGTACGGCAAGACCCGCGGCGACCTCGCGCTCGCCCTGCTCTTCTACGGCGGCATGGCCGGCGGCGTCCTGCTGATCAACCTCTCGCCGACCGGCTCCAACGCCAACCTCAGCTCCTACCTCTTCGGCTCGCTCTCCACGGTCTCGGCCTCGGACGTCACGGCGATCAGCGTCCTCGCCGCCTTCGTGGTCCTCGTCACCGTCGGCCTGCGCAAGCAGCTCTTCGCCGTCAGCCAGGACGAGGAGTTCGCCCGCGTCACCGGCCTGCCGGTGCGCGCCCTGAACCTCCTGATCGCGGTCACCGCCGCCGTCACCGTCACGGTCGCCATGCGGGTCGTCGGCCTGCTCCTGGTCAGCGCCCTCATGGTGGTGCCCGTCGCGGCCGCCCAGCAGCTGTCGAAGTCCTTCCGCGCGACCTTCGTCCTCGCGGTGGCGACCGGCATCACGGTCACCGTCGCCGGCACGGTCACCTCGTACTACCAGGACGTGCCGCCCGGGGCGACGATCGTCCTGTACGCGATCGGCGTCTTCGTCCTGCTGACCCTGCTCGCCGCCCCGCTCGCGAAGCGGCGGGCCCGCGCCGCCGAGGCGGGCGCCGCGCACTGCGACGCACCGGTCCCGGCCACCCGGCGGCCGGCCGACGACGTGAAGGTCTGATCCCGGTCTGACCGCGGGGGCGTGGGGGGCTGGCAGAATGGCGGGGCAGACAAGCATTCAAGGAGGCCCCCGTGGTGACGGCAGGACCCCCCGTACGCGGCCGCTCGACCAAGCAGCGGGCCGCCGTCTCGGCGGCGCTGAACGAGGTGGACGAGTTCCGCAGCGCCCAGGAGCTGCACGACATGCTCAAGCACCGCGGCGACTCCGTCGGCCTCACCACCGTCTACCGCACGCTCCAGTCCCTGGCGGACGCGGGCGAGGTCGACGCGCTGCGCACCAGCGAGGGCGAGACGGTCTACCGCCGCTGCTCGACCGGCGACCACCACCACCACCTCGTCTGCCGCGTCTGCGGCAAGGCGGTGGAGGTGGAGGGCCCCATGGTGGAGCAGTGGGCCGAGACGATCGCCAGCGAGCACGGCTTCGTGAACGTGGCCCACACCGTCGAGATCTTCGGCACCTGCGCGGAGTGCGCGGTCAAGTGACCTGACATACGAGCGGGCCCGCACCGGGGAATTCCGGTGCGGGCCCGCTCGTCGTGTCCTCACACCCGGGCGGCGTGCCGGTCCAGGACCGCCCGCAGCCGGTCCGCCTCGGCCGGTGCCGCGAGCCCGCGCTTGGGCAGGTAGGCGAGACCGGTACCGGCCTCGCGGTCGGTGAACAGGACGAAGAGCCGGGGCGTCTCCGCGTACCGGGTCAGCAGCGCCCAGCGGATCGTCACGTCGGTGTCCCGCGAGGTCCACCGCCCGCCGGCCTCGTCCACGAACGCCCGGGCCTCGCCCTGCGCCCGGATCAGCCGGAAGACACTGCGGGCCGACGCCCACGGCACCAGCTCGACGGCGCCGACGGCCACCGGGCCGAGGACCAGCAGCTGCGCCCCCACCGCCACGTCGCCGGAGAGCAGCGCCAGGAGCCCGACCAGGAGGGCCAGGGCGCACGCCCCGCGTGCGGCCCAGCGCAGCGCCCGCCACCAGCGGGTGGCCCCCAGCCGGACCCGTACCGCCTCGTTCACCTCGTCGAACTCGGCCGAGTAGACGAGCTCCACCCCCTCCCCCACGGGCGCGTCAGCCCTTGTCGAGGACGGCGAGGTCGGCCGGGTCGACGCCGCCGAAGCGGCGGTCGCGCTGGGCGTACTCGATGCAGGCGCGCCACAGGTCGCGGCGGTCGAAGTCGGGCCACAGCACGTCCTGGAAGACCATCTCGGCGTACGCGCTCTGCCAGATCAGGTAGTTGGAGGTGCGCTGCTCGCCGCTGGGCCGCAGGAAGAGGTCGACGTCCGGCATGTCCGGGTAGTACAGGTACTTCTGGATGGTCTTCTCGGTGATCTTCGCCGGGTCGAGCCGTCCCGCCTTCACGTCCTCGGCCAGCGCCTGCGCCGCGTCCGTCAGCTCCGCGCGGCCGCCGTAGTTCATGCAGAAGTACAGCGTGAGCTTCGTGTTGTCCTTGGTCTGCTCCTGCGCGATCTGGAGCTCCTTGGCCACCGACTTCCACAGCTTCGGCATCCGGCCCACCCAGCGGACCCGGATGCCGAGCTCGTCGAGCTGGTCGCGCGTCTTGCGGATGAAGTCGCGGTTGAAGTTCATGAGGAAGCGCACCTCCTCGGGCGACCGCTTCCAGTTCTCGGTGGAGAAGGCGTACAGCGAGATGGCCCCCACCCCCATCTCGACCGCGCCCTGCAGCACGTCGAGCACCTGCTCGGCGCCGACCTTGTGGCCCTCGGTGCGCGGCAGCCCGCGCTCCTTGGCCCACCGGCCGTTGCCGTCCATGACGATCGCGACGTGCTCGGGGACGAGCTCCGACTGGAGCTTCGGCGGACGTGCGCCCGACGGGTGCGGTTCGGGGGTCCGGTACTCCCGGCGCTGGCGCCCGAGCAGTCGTGCGATGGCCATGGCGATGGATCTCCTAGTTCTTCTCTACGTACCGCAGGGAGCGCAGGCCGCGCTCCAGGTGCCAGTGCAGATAGGCGGACACGAGTCCGCTGCCCTCCCTGACGTGACGCGGCTCGCACGCGTCCGCCGTCGCCCAGTCGCCGGTGAGGAGCGCGCTGAGCAGGCCGATGGCCTCCGCAGAGGGTACGACGCTTCCGGGGACGCGGCAGTCGCCGCAGATGACGCCGCCGGCCGCGACCGAGAAGAACCGGTTCGGGCCGTGGATGCCGCATTTGGCGCAGTCCTCGAAGCTCGGCGCGTAGCCGTTGACGGCGAGGGAGCGAAGGAGGAAGGCGTCGAGGATCAGATGGGGGGCGTGCTCGCCGCGGGCGAGCGTCCGCAGGCCGCCGACGAGCAGCAGGTACTGCTGGACGGCGGGCTCGCCCTCGTGGTCGGTGAAGCGCTCCGCCGTCTCCAGCATGGCCGTGCCGGCCGTGTAGCGGGCGTAGTCGGTGACGATGCCGCTGCCGTACGCGGCGATGGTCTCGCTCTGGGTGCAGAGCGGCAGGCCGCGTCCGACCAGCTCGCTCCCCCGCGCGAAGAACTGCACGTCCACGTGGGAGAAGGGTTCGAGGCGCGCCCCGAACTTCGACTTCGTCCGGCGCACGCCGCGCGCCACGGCGCGTACGCGGCCGTGACCCCGTGTGAGGAGGGTGATGATGCGGTCCGCTTCACCCAGCTTCTGGGTGCGCAGCACGATGCCGTCGTCGCGGAACAGACTCATGCGCCCCATTCTCGCGTACGGCACGGACAGCCGGGCCCGGGTCGGCAGGGCGCCCCCGGGACCGTGCGGCCCGGGGAGACCCAGGTCACATCCGGCCGTGTCACAGGGGCCGGGGCCGTCTCGTCTCCAGGGTGTACCCCAGCGAGCGACACCCACGAAGGAGCACCCCATGGACGCGCGTCTGAACCTCTTCGCAGCCCCCGTCGCCGGCAAGGCGTTCAAGCACCTGATGGCCGCGGGCCGGCTCGTCAAGGAGTCGTCGGTGCCGGCCGCCGTCCAGGAGCTGGTGGCGCTGCGGGTCAGCCAGATCAACGGCTGCGCCGCCTGCATCGACATGCACACCAAGGAGGCGGTCCTCGCCGGCGAGACCCCGGTCCGGCTCAACCTCGTGGTGGCCTGGCGGGAGGCCACGGTCTTCACCGAGGCCGAGCGCGCCGCGCTGGAACTCGCCGAGGAGGGCACCCGGACCGCCGACGCCGCCGGCGGGGTCTCCGACGAGGTCTGGGAGCGGGCCGCCCGGCACTTCGACGAGGAGCAGCTGACCGCCCTCGTCCTGCACATCGGGTTCATGAACCTGGCCAACCGGCTGAACGTGATCACCCGGCAGCCCGCCGGCGACTACGTTCCCGGTCAGTTCCACTGATCCGAGCGACGCACATCCACGGGAAGGAAGCCGTCATGAGCAAGGTCGAGGAGTTCGAGGAGCTGCGCCCGCTGCTCTTCTCCATCGCCTACCGCATCCTCGGCAGCGTCGGCGAGGCCGAGGACGCCGTCCAGGAGACCTGGCTCCGCTTCGACGCCTCGCCGACCCGCCCCGCCTCCACCAAGGCGTTCCTGTCGACGACGATCACCCGCCTCTCGATCGACGTCCTGCGCTCCGCCCGGGTCCGCCGCGAGGAGTACGTCGGCCCCTGGTTCCCCGAACCGCTCCTCAGCGACCCCTACCAGGACCCGGCGCGGTCGGCCGAGCTCGCCGACTCCGTCTCCATGGCGGCGCTGCTCCTCCTCGAACGCCTCAGCCCCCTCGAACGCGCCGTCTTCCTGCTCCGCGAGGTCTTCGCCTTCGACTACGAGGACATCGCCGAGGCCGTCGGCCGCTCGGAGGCCGCCTGCCGCCAGCTCCTCGTCCGCGCCCGGCGCCACATGCACGACGGCCGCCCCCGCTTCGCCGCCGACCGCGAGGAGCGCCGGGAGCTCGCCGCCCGCTTCTTCGGCGCCCTGGAGAACGGCGACCTGGGCGGCCTCCAGGACCTCCTCTCCGCCGACGTCCGGCTCGTCGGCGACGGCGGCGGCAAGTCCCCGCAGCTCTCCCGCGCCGTCGTCGGCGCGGAGAACGTCGCCCGCCTCCTCACCTCGCTGCTCCCCTGGCTGGCCCGCATCGACGTCACCTGCGAGCCGTGCGACGTCAACGGCCAGCCCGGCGCCCTCTACCGCGACCGCGACGGCCGGATCCTCCAGGCCCTCGCCCTCGACGTCCTCGACGGCCGCGTCCAGACCATCCGCGCCGTCACCAACCCCGACAAGCTCGGCCACCTCGGCCCCGTCGCCGACGCCTGGGCCCTCAACCGCGAACTCAAGGAGGCCCGCCGGCAGGCCCGCTGACCGCCCTCACGGGCCGGCGCCGCCCCTCCCGCCGCGCCGGCCCGCGGCCGCCCTCAGGGCACCTCGCCCCTGCTCCGCGCGTTCACGTGCGCCGTCGCCGCGCTCAGCCGCTCCGACGACGTCGCCTCCCGCACCCCGTCCGGCTCCACGTCCCACTCGCGCCCGCCCCCCAGCGGGCGCACCTGCACATAGGGCCCCTCGTGCCCCATCACTCTCCCGACCCGTCCCGTGCGGATCTCGACGACGTACGACCCGATGGGCAGCGTCATGAGCGACTCTCCTCCCTCGGCAGTACGGCGGCGGCGAGGAGCCGGGCCGTTTCCACCGTGCAGCATCCCAATTCCACGAGCGGCCGCGGAGGCTCGGCCGCGAGCGTGACGACGTCGAGCCCCAGCGAAGGGAGCCTGATTCCCGCCCTCGCAAGCGCCTCCCGCAATTCCGTCACCGCCTCTTGTGCCGCTCCGACCGCCCCCGTGGTCGTCTTCGTGATGTCTTCCTTCACCAACGTATGCCTTTCTGAATCCATTTCCCGCTTCGCCTCTCCAGGCTGACGGCACATCCGTAGAATCGGCAGACGCCCGCCTCCGACAACTGCGGCGTAGGGTTGGGGAGTTAATCCATGGCCAGAAGCAAGCAGCAGGATGCCTGGGAGTTCTTCGGCGAGGTCCTCAAGGAGCGCCGCGAGGGCGCCCGCATCTCCCAGGGCGAACTGGGCAGACGCGTGTTCGTATCCGGTGCGTACATCGGCCTGTTCGAGCAGGGAATTCGAAAGCCCCAGCTGGATGTGGCGCAGCGAATCGACGACGTCCTACAAACCGGTGGTATTTTCGAACGCACGTGGCGGAAACTCATCAACAACTCGCCGTACGCGTCTTATTTCCAGGCCGCCGCCGAACTGGAGGACATGGCCACGAAGATCTGCGAGTTCGAGTCGACGGCCGTACCGGGACTGCTCCAGACGCCCGCCTACGCACGGTCGGTCGTGCGCGCGAGCAATCCGCTCGCCACGGACGAGTACGTCGAGGACACGGTCAGGGGCCGACTGGACCGCTCCGCGATCCTGGAGGACGCCGCCCGGCCCATGTACTGGGTGATCCTGCACGAGACCGCGTTGCGCATCCCCGTGGGTGGAGCCGCCGTCATGGCCGAGCAGCTGGACCACCTCCTGGCGCAGGCGCGCAGGCGCGTGGCTCTGATCCAGGTGCTCCCGTTCGCCGCCGGCGCCTACCCCCAGATGGGCAAACCGCTGAAGCTGATGGAGTTCGAGGACGCTCCTCCAACGGCCTATACAGAGGCGGTGTATTCGGGCAACCTCCTCGATGATCCGGCGGTGGTGAAGCGAGCACAGGCGACCTACGATCTGCTCAGGGCCGCCGCTCTGTCGCCGGAAGCGTCCCTGCCCCTGATCGAGTCGGCGGCGGAGGACCACAGACGATGCGCGCGCAGGACCTGAACAACGCCCGCTGGCTCAAGAGCTCCTACAGTGACGGCGACGGCGGCAACTGCGTCGAGGTCTCCCATGACATCCCCGGCGTCGTCCCCGTGCGGGACAGCAAGGTCGCCGGCGGGCCCGTCGTCGTCGTGGCCGCCGCCGCGTGGTCGGTATTCGTCGCCGGTATCGCGAGATGACGACCGCGCCGACGGACCCCGCCCCGCCCGGGCGTGGTGTCGGCAGGGGGCGGGCGCACCGGGCGCGTACCGGCGAAATCCCTTCCGATGCGCCTCCGCCCGCCCCTACGATCACGCACATGTCGATCACCGCGTCCATACCCGTCCTCCACGCAGCCAAGGACACCGTCGTGCGGCCCGAGGGCGAGGCGCTGCTCGTGCGCCGGCCGCACGAGCAGACGCTCATCCCGCTGCGGGCAGTCGGCCGGGTGCTCGTCGAGGGGCGGACGGTCACGATCGAGCTGACCTCCGCGCCCGGGGCGGAGCGGACCCACGTCCACCGGGTGTGGGACGTGGTGGACGAGGCGGCGGCCGCGGCCTTCGCGGAGGCGGTGAACGCGGCGCTGCCGGAGCGGGCGGACGCGGTCGACGGGGCGGACCTCGTCACGGGCGAGCGGCTGTACCAGCCGAGCTACCGGAACTGGCTGCGCGGGGTGAAGCGGGGCTCCCTGCTCGCGACGCTGGCGTTCGTCGCCCTGTGCGTGCTCGTGGGCGTCGCGGGATACCCGGCCGCCCTCATCGTCATGATTCCGTTCGCCTTCATCGGACTGCCCGTCCTCGCGCTCGGGGCGCTGCTGGCGTTCGAGCCGTACGAGGAGCGGTACCTGCGGAGGCACGGGGTCCGGACCTCCGCCGTACGGCTCCAGGGCGAGGGCAACCTCTACGCGTACGCGGATCCCGGCGGCGTGGTCCGCACCGTGCGGGCCCCCGTGCGGACGTGGGACATCCAGGCGGCCTATGATCCGCGGGACCCCGGGCGGGTCGTTCCGCTGCGGGCGCGGGCCCGGCGGATCCGGAACTCCGCCGGGGTGCTGTCCCTCCTCGTCGTCGGGTTCGGACTCACCGCGGTGGCCGTCGGGGCGGTGATCGCTGCCTTCTTCTTCGGCAGTTTCGACACCCTGCCGTAATGCACACAGGCGCGCTTATGGAAGTCATAAGTGCGCCTTATGAGCTCATAGACCGGGGCCGGGTACCACTTCGCGGGCGGCATTATTTAGGGTGACCTAAGTGTCGGCGGCTTCGCCGCCACGTCGCTTGCGAAGGGAACCTGACATGCCCCGCCCCCTCCGGGTCGCGATCGTCGGCGCCGGCCCCGCCGGAATCTACGCCGCCGATGCGCTGCTGAAGTCCGACGCCGCCGCCGAGCCGGGTGTGTCCATCGACCTCTTCGAGCGGATGCCCGCCCCCTTCGGCCTCATCCGCTACGGCGTCGCCCCCGACCACCCGCGCATCAAGGGCATCATCAATGCCCTCCACCAGGTCCTCGACAAGCCGCAGGTCCGCCTCTTCGGCAACGTCGACTACGGCACCGACATCCACCTCGACGACCTGCGCGCCTTCTACGACGCCGTGGTCTTCTCGACCGGCGCCATGGCCGACCGCGAGCTCCGCATCCCCGGCGTCGAGCTCGACGGCTGCTACGGCGCCGCCGACTTCGCCTCCTGGTACGACGGCCACCCCGACGTGCCGCGCACCTGGCCGCTCCACGCCGAGAAGGTCGCCGTCCTCGGCGTCGGCAACGTCGCCCTCGACGTCGCCCGCATCCTCGCCAAGACCGCCGAGGAGCTGCTGCCGACCGAGATCCCGCCGAACGTCCACGAGGGCCTCCAGGCCAACAAGGCCGTCGAGATCCACGTCTTCGGCCGCCGCGGCCCCGCCCAGGCCAAGTTCAGCCCCATGGAGCTGCGCGAGCTGGACCACTCCCCCACCATCGAGGTCATCGTCAACCCCGAGGACATCGACTACGACGAGGGCTCGATCGCGGAGCGGCGCAAGAACAAGCAGACCGACATGGTCGCCAAGACCCTGGAGAACTGGGCGATCCGCGACGTCGGCGAGCGCCCGCACAAGCTCTTCCTGCACTTCTTCGAGTCGCCCGTCGAGATACTCGGCGAGGACGGCAAGGTCGTCGGCCTGCGCACCGAGCGCACCGAGCTCGACGGCACCGGCAACGTCAAGAGCACCGGCACCACCACCGACTGGGACGTCACGGCCGTCTACCGCGCCGTCGGCTACCTCTCCGACGAGCTGCCCAAGCTCCCCTGGGACACCGCCAGCGGCACCGTGCCCGACCAGGGCGGCCGGGTGATCGAGGAGACCGGCGAGCACATGGCCTCCACGTACTGCACCGGCTGGATCCGCCGCGGCCCCGTCGGCCTCATCGGCCACACCAAGGGCGACGCCAACGAGACCGTGGCGAACCTCCTGGACGACTTCGCGCACGGCCGCCTGCTCACCCCCGCCACCCCGCAGGAGGACGCCGTCGTGTCCTTCCTGGAGGAGAAGGGCCTCACGTACACGACGTGGGAGGGCTGGTACGCCCTGGACGCCGCCGAGAAGGCCCTCGGCGAGCCGCAGGGCCGCGAGCGCGTCAAGCTCGTCGAGCGCGAGGACATGCTGCGCGCCAGCGGCGCGATCGGCTAGCGGAACGGGCGAGGGCCCCGCGACCGTCCGGTCGCGGGGCCCTCGCCCGTTCCCGGTCCTACCCTGAAAGGACCGGGAATGAGGTGAGGCCCCATGTCCGCACCCACGCTCCGCACCCCCGCCGGGACCGCCGGGGTCGACGCGGTCGAGCGGGCCCGGGACGCCGCGGCCCGGGAGTCCTGGCCGGAGGCGTACGCGCTGCTCCGCGCCCACGACCGGCATCCCTCCCCGGCCCTGACCGCCGACGACCTCTCCGTGCTCGCCGACGCCGCCTGGTGGTCGGGGCACGTCGACGAGTCCGTCACCGCCCGGCTCCGCGCCCACGCCGGATACCTCGCGGCCGGCGACCACCGGGGCGCCGGGCTCGCCTCCTGGTGGCTGCACTACGAGTACCGGGGCCTGGGGCGCCCCGCAGCCGCCTCCGGCTGGCTCCACCGCGCCCGGCACCACCTCGCCGACCTGCCCCCCTGCCCCGAACAGTGCTTCCTCGCCTGGACCGACGCCGAGGAGGCCGAGCAGCACGGCGACCCGGCGGCGGCCCTCGCCGCCACCCACCGCATGACCCGGCTCGCGCTCCGCTCCGGCAGCCCCGACCTGCTCGCCCTCAGCCGCCAGGCCGAGTCCGCCGTCCTCCTCGCCCAGGGCCGCCGCGCCGATGCCCTCGCCCTCCTCGACGACGCCATGTGCGCGGTCGGCGCCGGCGAGCTCACCGGCATGTTCACGGGATGGCTCTACTGCCTCGCCCTCACCCAGTGCATGGAGGCGGCCGACTTCGGCCGCGCCGTGGAGTGGACCGACGCGGCCATGGAGTGGTGTGCGCCGCCCTGGTCCGGCCGTCCCCCGGCCGCCCCCGACGCGGCCGGCGCCGCCGGCACCCTGCCCATGACCGTCCCCTCCGGCGAGAACCCCTTCCGGGGCGTGTGCCGGGCCCACCGCGTCCAGGTGCTCGACCTGCTCGGTCTCTGGGAGCTCGCGGAGGAGGAGGCCCGGCTCGCGTGCCGGGAGGTACCGGTGGACTGCCTGGAGTCGGCCGCGGCCGCGTACTACGCCGCCGGGGACGTGCAGCGGCGGCAGGGGCGGCTCGACGCGGCGGCGGAGTCGTACGCCCACGCGCACGAACTGGGGCGGATCCCGCAGCCGGGGCTCGCGCTGCTGCGCCTCGCCCAGGGCCGGTCCGACGCCGCGGTCGCGGGCGTCGCCCTCGCCCTCGCCTGCCAGAGCGACCCGCGCCACGACCTCCTGGGCCGGGCCCGGCTCCTCGCCGCCCGTACGGAGGTGGCCCTCGCCGTCCGGGACGCGCCGGGGGCCGCGGAGGCGGCGGAGCAGCTGGCCTCCCTCGCCGGGGACGTACCCCTCCTGCGGGCGATGGCCGACACGGCGGAGGGCGCGGTCGCCCTCTCCGCCGGCCGGGCCGCGCTGCCGCACCTGCGCCGGGCGCTCGGCGGGTGGCTGGAGCTGCGGGTGCCGTACGAAGCGGCGCAGGTGCGGATGCTGCTCGCCGCGGCCTGCCGGGCGGCGGGCGACGAGGAGGCGGCCCGGCTGGAGCTGGCCGCCGCGCGCGCCGCGTTCGAGCGGCTCGGGGCCGTCCCGGACGCCCGGCGCGCGGCGGCGCTGCTCTCCGGCGGCGCGCGGCGGCGGCTGCCGGGCGGGCTGACCGCCCGGGAGGCCGAGGTGCTGCGGCTGGTCGCGGCCGGCGGCACGAACCGCGACATCGCCCACGCGCTGGTGATCAGCGAGCACACCGTCGCCCGGCACCTGAACAACATCTTCGCCAAGCTGGGCGTCGGCTCGCGCGCCGCCGCCACGGCCTACGCCTACGCGCACGGCCTGGCCTGAACCGGCCGTGGGCCGTCCGGCCCATCCCCGGCCCGTGCCGTCCATGGGCGGTTCGGGCGATGCGGCCCCGCCGCCCGCGGGGCTACACCGGAACCATGACCACCACGACCGCATCCCTGGACACGCTCCGCGGTGCCGTGCGCGGCACCGTCGTCACCCGCGGCGACCCGTCGTACGACGCCTCCCGCCGGGTCTACAACGCCCTGCACGACCGCCGACCGGCCGTCGTCGTCCACGCCGTGGACGCCGGCGACGTGATCGCGGCCGTCCTGCACGCCCGCGAGCACGGCCTCCCGCTGGCCGTGCGCGGCGGCTCCCACGCGGTCGCCGGCTTCGGCACCGTCGACGACGGCCTCGTCGTCGACCTGTCCCGGATGCGCGGCGTCCGCGTCGACCCCGGGGCCCGGACGGCCCGGGCCGAGGGCGGCGCCACCTGGGGCGACTTCAACCACGCCACCCACGCCTTCGGGCTCGCGACCACCGGCGGGGTGGTCTCCACGACCGGCGTCGGCGGCCTCACGCTCGGCGGCGGCATGGGGCACCTCGCCCGCCGTTACGGGCTGAGCTGCGACAACCTCGTCGCGGCGGACGTGGTGACCGCCGAGGGCCGGCTGCTGTCCTGCGACGCCGAGCGGAACGCGGACCTGTTCTGGGCGCTGCGCGGCGGCGGCGGCAACTTCGGCGTCGTCACCTCGCTCGCCTACCGGCTGCACCCGGTCGACCTCGTCTTCGGCGGGATCACCTGCTACCCGCTGGACGGAGACGTGGCCCGCGCCTGGCGGTCGATGAACACGGACGCGCCGGTGGAGCTGAACTCGATCTTCGTGATCGCGCTCGGCCCGCAGGAGCCGTTCCTGCCCGAGCGCTGGCACGGCCGCCCGATCTGCGCCGCCTTCACCTGCTTCACCGGCCCGCCGGCGGAGGACGGGAAGGTGCTGGCCCGGCTGGACGGGCTCGGCCCGGTCGTCGGCCGGTTCATGGACCGGATGCCGTACCCGGTGATCAACACCCTCTTCGACGAGCAGCTGCCGCCGGGGCTCTACCACTACTGGAAGGGGAACTTCAGCCGCGGCCTCTCCGACGGGGCCATCGCGGCCCACATGGCGTACGGCGAGACGATGCCGTCGCTGGAGTCGGACACCGCCATCTTCCCGATCGACGGGGCCTGCCACGAGGTGGGACCGGAGGAGACCGCCTTCGCCTACCGGGACGCGGACTTCTCGCACTCCTTCGGCGGCACCTGGACCGACCCGGCGGACTCCGAGCGCAACATCGCCTGGACGCGCGCCTACGACCGGGAGCTGCGGCCGCACACCCAGGAGGGCGGCTACGTGAACTTCATGGACGCCGACGACCAGGACCGCGTGCGGGTGAACTACCGGCAGAACTACGACCGGCTGCGCGAGGTCAAGCGCCGGTACGACCCGGGCAACGTGTTCCGGCTCAACCAGAACATCGTGCCCTGAGCGCGGCGGAGCCGTCCGCTACGGCACCGTCCGGGCCGAGGCGAGGAGCCGGACGGTGTCGTCGGGGGCGAACGCGAGGGCGTTCCCGACGGTCCCGAGGACCTCCATCTCGGCCGGGCGGTACGCCCCGTCGGCGAGCGCGATCCGCGCCGCCTGGAGCAGGATCGACTCCCGCCCGGAGGGCGCCAGGTGCGGGGTGAGCGGCTCCAGGGCCTCGTGGAGCTCGATCGCGAGGAGCGTCCCCTCGGGGTTCACCTCGGGCATGAAGCGGCCGGTGTCGGCCTCCAGCGCCTCGACGAGGTCGACGAGCTGGACGGCCGTGCACTCGGCGAAGCCGGCGGACCGGACCGCGCTCACGGCCCGGTCGAGGACGGCCCGGGAGTCGGTGCCGCCGGCCGCGAGCACGGCGAGGGCGACGGTGTGCACGCCGTCGCGCAGCATCGCCGAGAAGCGGCTGGTCGTCGGGTGGTCGAGGACCTCCGTGCCGAAGTGCGTGTGACAGGCCGCGCACTCGACGACGGGGCCCGTACAGCCGCGGGGCAGGACCGGGACCCCCAGGACGGCGAACCTGCGGCGGCCGGTGCGCCGCCGGTAGTTCCGGTCGCCCCCGCACTCCTCGCAGAAGAACTCGCCGTCCCCGACCGTGTTCCAGGAGGTGCGGATTCCGCAGACGCCCACTTTCCCACCACGTGATTTCCGGGCAGACCGCACACGCACCTCCTCAACGGCCCGGCTGCACTGCCGGCGTTGGCGTGATGTTAGCCACATCCTTGATGCGACGTCAGCACCCCGTCAGGAGTTCACCGCGGACTTGGCCGAGACACGCCACCCGTCCGGGGCGTTCGGGAGGAGCGACGGCGACGCTTTCCGAAGGCCAGGAAGCCTCCGCCGGCCGCCCGGGCGGCCGCGGTGGGGCCGATCGCCGCGGGGTCGATGGCCGAACCGGTCGTCGCGAGATCACCCTCCGGGGTGGCCGACGGCGCCCCGCGCCCTCCGGGAAGGGAGGACGCGGGGCGGGAGCGGAGCCGGTGGGCGGTCAGCGGGCGGAGCGGTTGACCGCCGAGACGACCGCCTTCAGGGAGGCGCGGGTCGTGTTGGCGTCGATGCCGATGCCCCACAGGACCTGGCCGTCGATGGCGCACTCGATGTACGAGGCGGCCTGTGCGGAGGCGCCCTCGCTCATGGTGTGCTCCTGGTAGTCCAGCAGGCGGGCGTCCACGCCGATCGACTGCAGCGCGGCGAAGAAGGCCGAGATCGGGCCGTTGCCGGAGCCGGACAGCACGGTCTCGGCGCCGTCCACGACCGCCTCGACGGTCAGCGTGTCCGTGCCGTCGGTGTCGGAGGTGCTCTGTCCGGAGCGCAGCTGGATGCGGCCCCAGGCGTTGTCCGGGTTGGGCAGGTACTCGTCCTGGAAGACGGACCAGATCGCGGCCGGCGTGACCTCGCCGCCCTCGGTGTCGGTCTTCTGCTGGATGATCTTCGAGAACTCGATCTGCATCCGGCGGGGCAGGTCCAGCTTGTGGTCGTTCTTCAGGACGTACGCGATACCGCCCTTGCCGGACTGCGAGTTGACCCGGATGACGGCCTCGTAGGAGCGGCCGACGTCCTTCGGGTCGATCGGCAGGTACGGCACCGCCCACTCGATCTCGTCGACGGTCTTCCCCGCAGCGGCCGCGTCGGCCTCCATCGCGTCGAAGCCCTTCTTGATGGCGTCCTGGTGGGAGCCGGAGAAGGCGGTGTAGACCAGGTCGCCCGCGTAGGGGTGGCGCGGGTGGACCTCCATCTGGTTGCAGTACTCGGACGTGCGGCGGATCTCGTCGATCTGCGAGAAGTCGATCTGCGGGTCGACTCCCTGGCTGAACAGGTTCATGCCCAGGGTCACCAGGTCGACGTTGCCGGTGCGCTCGCCCTGCCCGAACAGGCAGCCCTCGATGCGGTCCGCGCCGGCCATGACGGCCAGCTCGGCCGCGGCGACCGCCGTGCCTCGGTCGTTGTGCGGGTGGACGGACAGGCAGACGTGCTCGCGGCGGGTCAGGTTCCGGGACATCCACTCGAACCGGTCCGCGTGCGTGGACGGCGTCGAACGCTCCACGGTGGCGGGCAGGTTGAGGATGATCTCGCGGCCCGGGCCGGGCTGCCAGACGTCGCAGACCGCCTCGCAGACCTCCAGGGCGAAGTCCAGCTCGGTGTCGGTGAAGATCTCCGGGCTGTACTGGTAGCCGAAGGCCGTCTCCGGGCCCAGCAGCTTCTCCGCGTACTCCATCACCAGCCGCGTGCCGTCCACGGCGATCTGCTTGATCTGCTCCTTCGAGCCGCGGAAGACGACCCGGCGGAAGGTGGGGGCGGTGGCGTTGTACAGGTGGACGGTGGCGCGCTTCGCGCCGACCAGCGACTCCACGGTCCGCTCGATCAGGTCCTCGCGGGCCTGGGTCAGTACGGAGATCGTCACGTCGTCCGGGATCGCGCCGTCCTCGATGATCGAGCGCACGAACGCGAAGTCGGTCTCGCCCGAGGACGGGAAGCCGACCTCGATCTCCTTGTAGCCCATGCGGACCAGCAGGTCGAACATCTCGCGCTTGCGGGCCGGCGACATCGGGTCGATCAGCGCCTGGTTGCCGTCGCGCAGGTCGGTGGAGAGCCAGCGCGGCGCCTTGGTGATCCGCTGCTCGGGCCAGGTGCGGTCGGGGATGGCCACGGCCTCGTACCGGCCGTACTTGTGGATCGGCATCCCGGACGGGCGCTGCGTGTGGGTCGCGTTGGTGACGGGCGTCGGGCGGCTGACGAAAGGCGACTGGGACATTGCGTAGGGCTCCTCGGGGGTCCAACGGAGGGACGGCCGACTGTCGAACGCAACGCCAGTACCCGCGGGGAGGGGGTCGGCCTACGACTACAGGCCCTCGCCGCGGCAGCTAAGGAGAAGCAGCCCGAAACGCATGATGTGCGTCACCATAGCCCAGTCCGTGGAGGGCGGACGTCCTGTTTCAGTATGCGGGACGGCTGTCACGTCAAGCCCGAACAGTGACGCATCACTCCATTTCGCCAATCCTCGTCTCTCCTCGTGACAGTCGCATCACTCAGTGCCACATTGCAGGGATGACTCCCCAGACGTCCGTCTTCTGCTCGATCGTCCCGCCCCACCTCCTGGAGCACCTGGCCCGCTCCTCCAACGCGGCCGTCGCCGCCACCGCGCGCCGCACCCTCGTCGCCGACGCCGCCGCCCGCACCTTCCGGGTGCTGCCGCTGCCGGGCGCGGTGCCCACGCTCGCCCCCGGCGACGCCGGCCGCCCCCACCGGACCGTCCACGACTGCGAGCGCGGCACCGACCTGCCGGGCACCAGGGTCCGGGGCGAGGGCGACGAGGCGGTCGCCGACGCCACCGTCAACCGGGCCTACGCGGGCCTCGGCGCCACCTTCGACCTCTTCCTCCACGCCTTCGGCCACGACTCGATCGACGGCTCGGGGCTGCCCCTGATCGCCTCCGTCCACTACGACGAGCACTACGGCAACGCCTTCTGGAACGGCGAGCAGATGGTGTTCGGCGACGGCGACGACGAGATCTTCCTCGACTTCACCCTCCCGGTGGACGTCATCGGCCACGAGCTCGCCCACGGCTTCACCCAGTACACGGCGAACCTGGAGTACTTCAGCCAGTCCGGCGCCCTCAACGAGTCCGTCTCCGACGTCTTCGGCTCCCTCGTGAAGCAGTACGCCCGCGGCCAGAGCGCGCGGGAGGCCGACTGGCTGATCGGCGAGGGCCTCTTCCACCCGAACGTGCAGGGGACGGCCCTGCGCTCCATGAAGGCCCCGGGCACCGCGTACGACGACGACGTCCTCGGCAAGGACCCGCAGCCCGGGCACATGGACGACTACGTCCGCACGGGCCGCGACAACGGCGGGGTGCACATCAACTCCGGCATCCCCAACCACGCCTTCTACCTGCTCGCCACCGAGCTGGGCGGCAACGCCTGGGAGCGCCCGGGACGCATCTGGTACGACGTCATGACCGGCGGCACCCTCACCCCCGAGACCCGCTTCTCGGAGTTCGCCGCGGCGACCGTCGCGGCGGCCCGGGCCCGGTACGGCGACGGCGAGGAGATCCAGGCCGTCCTGAAGGCGTGGTCGGCGGTGGGGGTGCCCACCGACTGACGGACTGGTAGACAGGGCCCATGCGGATTCGAGTGCGGCGCACGGGCGGCTTCGCGGGCATCGAGCGGTCGGCGGAGGTGGTGGTCGCGGACCCCGGACTGGAGTCCCTGGCCGCCACCGTCCTCGCCGACGGCGACGGCGACGCCCGGGGCGTCCCCGACGGTTTCTCCTACGAGATCACCGTTGACGGCACCACCGTCCGCTGCCGCGACCCCCGCCTCACCGACGCCCAGCGGGCCCTCGTCACGAGGGTCCTCAAGGAAGGCGCGTAGGACCCCTAGCCGCGGCGCCAGAACCTGTTCTCCTTGGGCGGCCGGACCTTCAGGGTCCAGTCGCCGTCGGCGCTGACGAGCTGCACGAGCAGGGGGCCCTCCGGCAGGGGACGCGTCTCCCGGGGGAACCTGCTCGCGTCGTTGGCGAGCAGGTGATCGCGGCCGTCCGGCTCGTAGCCGTGCACGTTGAACCACTCGAATTCGAACCTCGTGCGGAGCCGGGAGGAGAGCAGCCCGGCCGGGCCCGTGTACAGCAGCACGTCGGAGCCCCGCCCCTCGGCCGTGCCGTCGAGGACCTCCACGGTGCTCACCGGACGGACGGCGACCGTCCACCCCTCACCGTAGTCGCTCACGCGCAGGCGCAGCGGCGTCGTGCCGTCGTACCGCAGGAGCCGACGGGCCCCCTGGTCCTTCAGCAGCGTGTTCGCGAGCAGCGCGTCGCTCTCGCCCTTCTCGTCGATGCTGTGCACGGCGAAGTAGCCGTCGCCCTTCCGGGTCGACTCGACGACGACGTAGCCGGCGGGGAGGGGCACGTCGACGGTGATGTCGGCCTTGCCCTCGCCGCTGCGGAAGAACTCCGGGAACTCCCCGCCGAACAGCGCGGCGTCCGACCGCGGTCCGGTCCGCGGGGTGCGCGGTGAGGGGACCCGCGGCGGTGCGGGGACGAGGGCCGCCTCGGCCTCGGCCTCCCGGACCTTGGCGAGGAGCTCCTCGGGGATGGCCTCCGGAGCGGCGCCGACGGGGCCGGGCTCGTCGGCCGGGTCGGGCCCGCCGTCGTGCGCGGCGTCGTGCGCGGCGTCGTCGTCGGGGGCGGGCTCCGGGTCCCTGCCCACGATGCCGAAGTCCTCGGCGAGGCCGACGAGGCCGGAGTCGTACCCCTGGCCGAGCGCGCGGAACTTCCACGCCCCGTCCCGCAGGTAGAACTCGCCGAGCAGGAACGCCGTCTCGGTGCTCGCGTCGTCGACCTCGTACAGCGCGAGCTGCTCGCCGGTGGCGGCACCGATCGTCCGTATGTGCAGCCCGGGCACCTGGCCGAAGGTGCCGTCCTCGCTGGAGGCGGTGATCACGATGCGCCGGACGCCGGGCTCGACGCGCGCGGTGTCGATCTCCAGCCAGTCGGCGACCCGCTGCTCCTCGTCCCGCACCTGCCCCAGCAGGCGCACCGCACCGGACGCGTGCTCGGGCTGGTTGTAGAAGACCAGGTCGCCGTCGTTCCTGACGCGGCCCGCGGCGTCGAGCAGGAGCGCGGAGGCGTCGACCGCCGGCACTCCCTCACCCGCCGCCCGCCGGACGACCGCGATCCGCCACACCTGCCCGGGGACCGGCAGGTTTCCCCCCTTGACGATCTTTGTCACCGCGTCATGCTGACACGCGGCCGGGGACCCTGCCCAGGAGACGGACTTCTTGACGGACTTCTCAGAAGCCGAGCTTGCGCAGCTGCTTGGGGTCGCGCTGCCAGTCCTTCGCGACCTTGACGTGGAGGTCGAGGAAGACGGGGGTGCCGAGCAGGGCCTCGATGTGCTTGCGGGACTTCATGCCGACCTCCTTGAGGCGGCTGCCCTTCGGGCCGATGATGATGCCCTTCTGGCTGGGGCGCTCGATGTAGACGTTGGCGTGGATGTCGAGCAGCGGCCGGTCCGCGGGGCGGTTCTCGCGCGGGATCATCTCCTCGACGACGACCGCGATGGAGTGCGGCAGCTCGTCGCGGACTCCTTCGAGGGCGGCCTCGCGGATCAGCTCGGCGACCATGACCTGCTCCGGCTCGTCCGTGAGGTCGCCCTCCGGGTAGAGCGGCGGGGACTCCGGGAGGAGCGGGATGAGGAGGTCGGCGACGAGCTGGACCTGCTTGTCGCCGACGGCCGAGACCGGGACGATCTCCGTCCACTCGAAGCCCAGCTCCTTGGCGAGCTGGTCGATGGCGATCAGCTGCTCGGCGAGGGTCTTGGAGTCGACCAGGTCGGTCTTGGTGATGATCGCGACCTTGGGGGTCTTCTTGATCCCGGCGAGCTCCTTGGCGATGAAGCGGTCGCCGGGGCCGAGCTTCTGGTCGGCGGGCAGGCAGAAGCCGATCACGTCGACCTCGGCCCAGGTGGTGCGCACGACGTCGTTGAGCCGCTCGCCCAGCAGGGTGCGCGGCTTGTGGAGGCCGGGGGTGTCGACCAGGATCAGCTGGGCGTCCGGGCGGTGCACGATGCCGCGGACGGTGTGCCGGGTGGTCTGCGGCCGGTTGGAGGTGATGGCCACCTTCTGACCGACCAGAGCGTTCGTGAGGGTGGACTTGCCCGCGTTGGGGCGGCCGACGAAGCAGGCGAAGCCGGCCCGGTGGACGGCTTCGGATTCTTGGTTGCGAGCGCTCATGGGGGCCATTGTCCCCGATGAGCGCCCTCCTCACGCACCCAGTGCCCGACGGCGCCGTATCCGCAGGCCGAACATGCCGGCCGCGCCGCCCGTGGCGAGGACCGCGGCCGCGAGCCAGGGCAGGGCGAGGAAGGAGACCCGGCCGGTCTCCCGCACGTCCTTCGCGGTGGCCGTGAGGGTGACGTCGCCCCAGTCGAGCTGCGGGGAGCCGGTCCAGCGCTCGGTGAGCCGGATCTTCTGGCGGGGCAGCAGCTCGGACGGGACCCCGGTCAGGTCGCGGTCGAGGAGGGTGCGGCCGAAGAGCCCCCGGGCCTTCAGGGCGACCTTCGGGTTGAGCGTGACGTTGCCCCGGTTGTGCAGGGTGTACGAGACCACGGCACTGCTCGTGCGGGTGCCGGGGACGAGCGGCCGGTCCTGGACGAGGGTGACGTCCTCGACGCCGAGCGCCGCGAGCGTCGGCCCGCCGACCCGGAGGTAGAGGCGGGCGGCGACGGCGCGCTGCACGCCGACGGCGACGCTCCCCTTCCCGCCGGGGCTGATCCGCTCGTCGAGCGCGACGAGGGCGCCGGGGTGGTCGCCGGGGTCGGCGTCGGCCGGCACGGTCAGGGTGTAGGCCACGGTGACGGCGGAGCGGGGCGGGACGGTGATCCGGGTCCGCTCGGGCGTGATCCAGGCCCCGGCGCCGGTCTGCCGCTCCTGCCGGGTGCGGACGGCGAAGCCGCCGTCCCGGTCGGTGTTGTAGGCGTCGGCGCCGTACAGCCGGAAGGTGAGCGGGGCGGCGGTCTTGTTGGCGACGGTGACCCGGTCGGTGAGGGTCGTGCCGGGGGCGGCGGTGAGGAAGAAGTACGGGCGGCTGCCCAGGGTGGCGGCGGCCGGGTAGACGGCCCACTCGCCGTTCTCGGCGGCCCGCGCGTCCGGCGCGGGGGCCAGCAGCGCGACGAGGACGCTCAGGAGGAGTACGTACAGCTTGCGCACGGTGCGGAACCCCCCGGGGTGCGGAGACGGTGCGGGCCGACCGGGTGCGCGCCCGGCCCGCGGGTGGTCAGGAGAGCGTCAGCGTCAGCACGCCCGCGTACGCGCCGGGCGCGGTGAACGCCGGGACGTCGAGGGAGAGCTGCGCGTCGACGGTGAACTCGCCGCCCGTCAGGGTGCCGTTCGGCGTGGAGGCGAGGGTCGCGCCGCCGCTGCCGACCGGTCCGGACGAGCCCGCCGCACAGGTGCTGGGGCTGCCGGCCCTGGCGGCGCAGGCGGGCGTCCAGCTGAGGTTCCCGGCGCCGATCGCCCCGCCGGGTCCGGCGAAGTCGGTGACCTTGCCGGTCAGGGACCAGCCCGCGGGTCCGCCGCGGAAGTCCTTGACCGTCACCGTCTGCAGCGCGCCGGTGGCCGCGCCGCCCTGACCGAAGTCGACGGAGGACAGCTGGACCGCGTCCCCCGCCTGGGTCATGGACAGCTCGCCCGCCGTGACGGCCGCGGTGATCGTCTGGCTGTTCGGCGGGGCCGGCACGACGACCTTGTAGGCGACGGGTCCGGCGCCCTTGTCGGGGTCCCAGGCCGCGCCCTCGTACGCCACGATCCCGGTGGTCGCCGCGTCGTTGACCTTCAGCCGCGCGGCGAACCCGCCCTCGCTGTCGGTCGTGACCGTCATCCGGTCGGCGGTCTCGGCCGCTCCGGCCCGGCCGACGACGGTGACCTCGGTGAGCGGCGTGAAGCGGCTTCCGGTGACGGTGACGCGGACGCCGGGGTCTCCGGAGGCGTTGTCGAGCTGGAGCGCGCGGGTGTTGGGGTTGGTCGCGGGGCTCACCACGACGGTCTCGGAGACCGGGGCCGGCGGGGTCAGCACCGTACAGGGGGTGTCGAGCTCCATGAGGTAGCTGGTGTGGATGTTGTAGTCGCCGGGCGAGAGGGTGATCGAGCCCGCCTCGGTGGCCGTGAAGGTGCCCGTCATGGAGAAGGCCGGGAAGGAGCCCTTGCCGGGGACCGGCGGGTTCTTCCGGGGGCCGGTGACGGTGACCTGGCCGCTCTGGGCGCCGCCGAGGACGACCTTGCCGGTGGGCGTCATGATGTCGGCCGGGAGCGCGAGGTCGACCGGGTTGGACGCGGCGGGCTTGGTGATCGTGTAGGTGACGGTCACCGTCTCGCCGACCTTGGGGCTGGGCTTGTCGACCGTGATCTCGGCGGTCGTGGTGCCCGTGATCGGCGGGATGCCGGCGATCGGCGGCGGGACGCAGCGGGTCTGGAATTCCACCGGCTGCGAGGCCGCGGACGCGCCGGCCGGGGCCGCGAGCGCGCCGCCGGCGACCGCGAGGGCGGTGGCGCCGAGGACGGCGGTCCAGCGCCGTCTTCGGGCCGCCGCCCGGGATCGGTTGAGTGCCATGGGTGCCCCTCCTGAGGGTTGGATGGGCGCCATTGACGGCCGCGGGCGGAGAGAAGTCAAGGGAAGCGAAACACATCGACTGATGGCCCATCAGGTCATGTCAAGATCGACGAAAGAGGAGCGTTTTCGCAGGTCACAGCCGCACGGACACGACAGAGACCGGTGCCGCCGAGGGCGACACCGGTCCGGGACTGAGCGGCTCAGCTGAAGACGAACGGACCCGGCGACTGTGACGTCAGCGCGTCGCAGTTCACCGTGACCCCGAAGATCACCATCTTGAGGGCGACCCCCGCGAAGTACGAGTTGAGACTGTCGCCCGAGGCCACCGTCCCGCTCAGCGGGCCGATGACGACGGACTGGCCGGCAGCGAGCGCCGGATTCTTCTTGCCGGTGAAGACCCGGGTGCCGCCGCCGCCCTTGGCCATCGTCAGGGTGGCGTTGATCGTGTTGGCGCCCACCGCGATCGGCGTCGTGACGGCCGAGGTGACGGTGACGGTCGCGGCGGTGCCGCTCTGCGTGGCCGTGAGGGTGGCGCCGCCGCCGCCCCAGCTGCCGCAGTCGTACGTCGCCGTGGCGGTGCCCGGCGAGACGGCGCCGGCCGTGGGAGCGAAGGCGAGCCCGGCGGCTGCGAGCGCTCCGGTGAGTACCGCGACGGTTCCTAAGGTGCTTCTGCTTCTCATGGCGGGTTCGTACCCCTTCCGATGACGAACGCAGGGGGTGCGGACACTGCGTGGACGATGAACATCTGACGGTCCGTCGGGCGAACCGATGCCATTGATGCGCAGACGACCGGGGAAGGCAAGAGAAGATGCGGCGCCACTTCACAAACGCGCAAAGGGCCCGGCGCGGCGCCGGGCCCTCGATGTCGCGTCGCCGCCGTCCGGATCAGCCGGCCGTGACCGCCGTCCGCAGCTGCCCGTCGGGACCCGCCAGCAGGACCGGGGTCCCGGGGCCGCCGAGGTCGCGCACGGCCGCGCGGTCCTCGTCCGACGCCGCCTCGGCGTTCGACACGACGGCCGCCGCCTCCAGGGACCGGGCGCCGCTGGCCACCGCCATCGCGACCGCGGTCCGCAGCGCGCTCAGCTTGAGCGACTCCAGCTCCACGGTGCCGGCGACGTAGGTCCGGCCCGTCTCGTCGCGCACGGCCGCGCCCTCGGGCACGCCGTTGCGGGCGCGGGCGCTGCGCGCCAGGGTGATGATCTTGAGGTCCTCGGCGCCGAGGTCGCCGTGCTCGCTGCTGAGTGTCATGCCCCGAGCATAGGTCGGGGGCCGCGGACGCCCGGACGGCGTCTCAGCCCTCGGCCGCTCCGTCTCGACCCGTGACCAGCTCCCGGCCGACGGAGCCCCCCGGTCCAGGCACCGGCGGACCCTCAGCCCGCCACCGGGAGCATCGCCCCCGACGCCCCTCAGCCGGCCACCGGGTACATCGCCCCGCGGCGCCCCTCGGGCGACACCAGCCACTCCAGCTTCTCGGCCGTGTCCGCCTCCGGGAGCGGGGTGTGCATGACGATCACCAGGTCCGGGCGGGCCGGCACTCTCAGCTGGGTCGCCTCCACGACCAGCGTGCCGACCAGCGGGTGCTCCAGCTCCTTGCGGTTCTGGCCGCCCGGCAGGATGTCCCGCCGCTCCCACAGCTCGGTGAACTCCTCGCTGCGCTCCTTGAGCTCGGCGATCACCGCCTGGAAACCCTCGTCGTCGTCGCACTCCGAGCACGCCGAGCGGAACTGCGCGACCACCTTCGGAGCGATCTCCTCCCAGTGCCCCACCCGCGAGCGGTACAGCGGGTCGGTGAAGAAGTCGATCAGGCAGTTCTGCGAGATCTCCGGCCGCATCCCGAGCACGATCGCCGCCGCCTCGTTGTACATGACCGTGTTCCAGTACCGGTCCATGATGTGCGCCGGGAACGGCATCCACGCGTCGATCAGACGCCGCAGCCCGTCGCACATGTCCCGGTCCTCCGGGGCCGCCTCCAGCGCCGGCGGGTTCAGCGCCGCCAGGACGTACAGATGGCGCCGCTCCGCCGGGCTCAGCCGCAGCACCCGCGCCACCGAGTCGAGGACCTGCGGCGAGACCGTGATGTCCCGGCCCTGCTCCAGCCACTGGTACCAGGAGACGCCGACGCCGGCGAGGACCGCGACCTCCTCCCGGCGCAGCCCCGGGGTGCGGCGGCGCGCTCCGCCGTCCGGGAGCCCCGCCTCCGACGGGGTGATCCGGGCCCGACGGCTCATCAGGAACTCGCGCAGCTCCCCGAGTCGCCGCTGTTTCGCGCTGGTGCTCTCAAGAGCGGTGGCCACGTGTGCTTCCTCCCCCTGGACGCATGGTGGATGCCTGGTGGTGCGACCAACAGGATAAGTTCCCGCTCCCCACCGTTGTTCCCGTCCGCCCAAGGTGGGCCCATGGCAACGACGACCTCTCCCCCGGCCTCACCCACCGCCCCCGCGGCTCCCCCGGCGCTCACCGGCCGCACCCGGCTCATCCTCTTCGTGCTCTGCGCCGCCCAGTTCATGGTGGCGCTCGACTTCTCCGTCCTGAACGTGGCCCTGCCCGTCCTCGGCGCCGACCTGGGCCTCGGCCAGTCCGCCCTCCAGTGGGCCGTCACCGCCTTCGCCCTGCCGTCCGGCGGCTTCCTGCTCCTCTTCGGACGGGTCGGCGACCTCTTCGGCCGCAAGAAGCTCTTCCTCGCCGGCCTCGTGCTCTTCGGCGCCGCCTCGCTGCTCGCCACCTTCGCCTGGAACCCGGCCGCCTTCCTCACCGGCCGCGCCCTCCAGGGCCTGGGCGCCGCGGCGATCGTCCCCACCGGCATGTCCCTGCTGACCACCACCTTCCCGGAGGGCCCGCTGCGCGACCGGGCACTCGGCATCTCCGGCACGCTGCTCTCGCTCGGCTTCACCGTCGGCATGGTGCTCGGCGGCGTCATGACCGACACCCTCGGCTGGCGCTCCACCATGGGTCTGCTCGCCCTGTTCACCGTGATCGTGCTGCCGCTGGCGCCGGGCCTGCTGCCCGAGTCCCGCACCCCGGAGCGGCCCCGGCTCGACCTCCCCGGCGCGGTGACCGTCACCGGCGGCCTGCTCGCCCTGATCTACGCCCTGTCGACGGCGGCCCAGCGCGGCTTCGGCGGCGCGGACGTGCTGGTCACCCTGGTGGCGGGCGTGGTGCTCCTCGCGGTCTTCGTGCGGGTCGAGTCCCGGCACGCGTCGCCGCTGGTCTCGCTGCCGATGCTGCGCCGGCGGACGGTGGCCTTCGGCAACCTGGCCGGTCTGATCACCTTCTCGATGATGTCGACCGTCGTCTTCGTCCTGACCCTGTACCTCCAGGAGACCCTGGAACTGTCGGCCTTCGCCACCGGTCTCGTCTTCGGCGTGCAGGGCCTGGCGGCGATCCTGGCCGGCACGCTCGCGCCGAAGGTCATCGGCCGGCTCGGCACCCGCCGGGTCCTGGTCGGCTCGCTCGCCGGACAGGGGCTGCTGACCGCCGCGATCCTCGGCGTGGGCCGGGAGTCGGGTGTGGTCCTGGCGACCGTCGCGGCCTCGCTGGCCTGCATGTTCCACCTGGGCGCGATCATCTCGTACGGGCTGACCGTCACCTCCGGCGTCCCCGACGAGGAGCAGGGCCTGGCGACCGGCCTGGTCACCACCACCCAGCAGATCGGCCTCACCGTCGGCATCCCGCTGCTCGGCGTCCTCGCGACCACGGGCGGGGACCTGTACGGAGGGGTCCGCACGGTCCTCGCCCTGGACGCGGCGATCGTGGTCGGCACCGCGGTCCTCGTGGGCCTCGGACTGCGGCGCCGGTCCTGAGCTACGGCCGGTCGAGGCGGAGCCGTACCGCCTTCGGCAGACCCGCGACCACGAGGTCGTACGAGTCCTCGACGAGCTCCCGGACCATCCGGTCCGGGAGCTCCGCGACGCTCACGGTGTTCCAGTGCCGCTTGTTCATGTGGTAGCCCGGGGCGATCGCGGGGTGCTCCTCGCGGAGCCGCACCGCCTCGTCCGGGTCGCACTTGAGGTTGACCCTCAGCGGGTCGGCGTCGAGCCACGACAGCGCGAACATCTTCCCGGCGACCTTGAAGACGGAGACCTCCGGGCTGAAGGGGAACTCCTCCGTCGCGTCGTTGAAGTCCAGGCAGAAGGCGCGCAGTTCCTCGGGGGTCACGCCGGGTCCTCCTCCGGTTCCAGGGGCTCCACGAGAACGGTCACGATCTTGTTCCTGCGACCGGCCGGGGCCTCGGCGGTCAGCCGCAGCGAACGGCCGTCCGGCAGCTCCACCACCGCCTTCGCGCCCGCGATCGGGACCCTGCCGAGCGCCTTGGCGAGCAGCCCGCCGACGGTCTCCACGTCCTCGTCGTCGTACTCGTCGGGTCCGAAGCCGTACAGCTCGCCCAGGTCCCCGATGTCGAGCCGGGCGGTGACCCGGTGGCGTCCCTCGCCGAGCTCCTGGACCGGCGGCAGCTCCCGGTCGTACTCGTCGGTGATCTCGCCGACGATCTCCTCGAGGATGTCCTCGATGGTGACGATGCCGGCCGTGCCGCCGTACTCGTCGATGACGACGGCGACGTGGTTGCGCTCCTGCTGCATCTCGCGCAGCAGGTCGCCGGCGTTCTTGGTGTCCGGCACGAAGGCGGCGGGCCGCATCGCGGTCGACACGACGTCCGCCTCGGAGTCCCGGTTGATGTGCGTCTTGCGGACCAGGTCCTTGAGGTACACGATGCCGACGATGTCGTCCTCGTTCTCGCCGGTGACCGGGATCCGGGAGAAGCCGGAGCGCAGCGCGAGGGTGAGGGCCTGCCGGATCGTCTTGTACCGCTCGATGCAGATCAGATCGGTCCGCGGCACCATCACCTCGCGCACCAGGGTGTCGCCCAGCTCGAAGACCGAGTGCACCATGCGGCGCTCCTCGTCCTCGATCAGCGACTCCTGCTCGGCGAGGTCGACCATGGCCCGCAGCTCGGCCTCGGAGGCGAAGGGGCCCTTGCGGAAGCCCTTGCCCGGGGTCAGCGCGTTGCCGATGAGGATGAGCAGCTGCGGGATCGGACCCATGATCCGGGCCAGCGGCAGCAGCACGTAGGCGGCGGCGGTCGCCGTGTTCAGCGGGTGCTGGCGGCCGATCGTGCGCGGCGAGACGCCGACGGCCACGTACGAGACGAGGACCATCACCGCGATGGCGACGAGCAGCGCCTCCCAGGTCTCCGGGAACGCCTCCAGGCAGGCGTAGGTGACGAGGACGCCGGCCGCCATCTCGCAGGAGACGCGGACGAGCAGCGCCACGTTGAGGTAGCGGGTCGGGTCGGCGGCGATCTGGGCCAGCTTCTCCGCCCCGCGCCGGCCGGACCGTACGGCCTCGGCGGCGCGGAACGTGGTGACGCGGGCGAGACCGGCCTCGGCGCAGGCGGCGAGCCAGGCGACGACGACCAGCGCGACGGCGCCGAGGATCAGCGAGACGTCCATCGGGGTCAGGACACGGTCGGCGCCGGGGACGGGCCGGTGAGGCCCTTCTCCGCGCGCCAGCCGTCGACGATCGCCGCCTGGAGGCCGAACATCTCGGCCTTCTCGTCCGGCTCCTCGTGGTCGTAACCGAGGAGGTGCAGCACCCCGTGGACGGTGAGCAGCTGGAGCTCCTCGTCCATGGAGTGCTCGGTCGGCGCGTCCTTGCCCTGCTGCGTGGCGACCTCGGGGCAGAGCACGATGTCGCCCAGGAGCCCCTGCGGGGGCTCCTGGTCGTCCTTCGCCGGCGGGCGCAGCTCGTCCATCGGGAAGGACATGACGTCCGTCGGTCCCGGCAGGTCCATCCACTGGATGTGGAGCTGCTCCATCGCCTCGGCGTCCACGACGATCACCGAGAGCTCGGAGAGCGGGTGGATGCGCATGCGCGCCAGCGCGTAGCGGGCGATGTCGAGGATCGCCTGCTCGTCGACCTCGGTACCGGACTCGTTGTTGACGTCGATCGACATGGTGCCTGTGTACTTCTCTCGTCTAATGGCGCAGCCCGTTGCGGCTGTCGTACTGCTCGTACGCGTCGACGATACGGCCGACGAGCTTGTGCCGGACGACATCCTGCGACGTGAGCGTCGAGAAGTGGACGTCCTGGACGCCGTCCAGGATGTCGCGGACCTGTCGCAGACCGCTCTTCGTCCCGTTCGGCAGGTCGACCTGGGTGATGTCACCGGTGATGACGATCTTCGAGTCGAAGCCGAGGCGGGTGAGGAACATCTTCATCTGCTCGGGGTTCGTGTTCTGCGCCTCGTCGAGGATGATGAACGCGTCGTTCAGGGTGCGTCCGCGCATGTACGCCAGGGGCGCGACCTCGATCGTTCCCGCGGCCATCAGCTTGGGGATCGAGTCGGGGTCGAGCATGTCGTGCAGGGCGTCGTAGAGCGGGCGCAGGTAGGGGTCGATCTTCTCGTAGAGCGTGCCGGGCAGGAAGCCGAGCCGCTCGCCCGCCTCGACGGCGGGCCGGGTCAGGATGATCCGGTTGACCTGCTTGGACTGCAGGGCCTGGACCGCCTTGGCCATGGCGAGATAGGTCTTGCCGGTACCGGCGGGGCCGATGCCGAAGACGATCGTGTGCTTGTCGATCGCGTCGACGTACCGCTTCTGGTTGAGCGTCTTGGGGCGGATCGTGCGTCCCCGGCTGGAGAGGATGTTCTGGGTGAGCACCTCGGCGGGAGTCTCCTCGCCGCCCTCCGCCGAACCGTTCCCGCTCGCCCTGAGCATGGCGATCGAGCGTTCCACTGCGTCCTCCGTCATCGGCTGACCGGTGCGGAGCACCAGCATCATCTCGTCGAACAGGCGCTGGATCAGAGCGACTTCCGCCGGGTCGCCGACCGCGCTGACCTGATTGCCCCGGACGTGGATGTCCGAGTCCGGGAACGACCGCTCGATGACGCGCAGCAGCGCGTCACCGGACCCGAGCAGACTCACCATCGGGTGCTTGGCGGGGACCGTGAACCGGGCGTGGGCCTGACCGGGGGCGCCGTCCTGCGGCGCGCCGTCGTGGGCTGTGGGTGTCTGAGTCATGGGCCGGCACTGTGGCCTGCGCATACCTCCCGTTGCAGGGTTCTCGCTGCTCGACAACCTCTCGGCCTCCCAGCCTACGACTTGGTGCCGACAAGCCCGTAGCGGTTTACGGCCCGTGCGCGGACGGCGACCCGCCGCGGCTCACGGGGCGGCGGCGCGGAATCCGATCGTGGGCACCGCCCGGCGCAGCGGCCAGGGGCGGGCGGGGGCGGGCAGCAGGCGCTCCAGGAAGGCGTAGCGGTCGCGCAGCGCCTCGGGGTCCTGCCGGGCGTGGCCCTGGACGTGCTGCCACCAGGCGGCGATCTCGCCCCAGGTGGGGGCGGAGAGGGAGCCGCCGAACTCCTGGACGGAGAGGGCGGCGGTGAGGCCGGCGAAGGCGAGTCGGTCGGCGAGCGGCCAGTCGGCGAGGGTGCCGGTGACGAAGCCGGCGACGAAGACGTCCCCGGCGCCGGTGGGGTCGAGGGCGTCGACCTGGATGGCGGGGACCTCGGCGGTCTCGCCGGTGGCGCCGTCGACGGCGTAGGCCCCCTCGGCGCCGAGGGTGACGACGGCGTAGCGGACCTTGTCGGCGAGGGCGCGGGCGGCGGCCCGGGGGCACTCGGTGCGGGTGTAGCGCATCGCCTCGGCGGCGTTGGGCAGGAACGCCTCGCAGTGCTCCAGGTCGGTGAGCCCGGCCAGGTCCCAGCGGCCGGTGTCGTCCCAGCCGACGTCGGCGAAGACCTTGGCGCCGCCGCGGGCGGCCTGCGCGACCCACTCCTCGCTCCGGCCCGGGACGAGGGAGGCGACGGCGGCGCGGGCGTGCGGCGGGTAGGCGGGCAGGGCGCCGTCCAGCGGCGGGGCCTCGTGGCCGTGGGAGACCATCGTGCGTTCGCCCTCGTAGGCCATCGAGACGGTGACCGGGGAGTGCCAGCCGGGGACGGTGCGGGAGAGCGCGAGGTCGATGCCCTCGCCCTGCTCCAGGGCGTCCCAGCAGTACTCGCCGTAGTGGTCGTCACCGAAGGCGGCGGCGAGCGAGGTGCGCAGGCCGAGGCGGGCGAGGGCGGTGGCCATGTTGGCGACGCCGCCGGGGCTGGAGCCCATGCCGCGGGCCCAGGACTCGGTGCCGCGGACGGGGGCGCTGTCGAGGCCGGTGAAGATGATGTCGAGGAAGACCGTGCCCGTCAGGAAGACGTCGCAGGCGGGGTCGGTGGGTTCGCGCAGGCAGACCAACGGGTCGACCCCGGCGTCGTGTTGCGGCTGGTCTCCCCTTGCTGTGGTCACGGCTGGCTCCCTGCGCTGGTGCGGTTCAGGCCAGTGTGCCCGATGGGGTACGCGTGACGGGTGGGACGCAGCGAGAAAGCAGCCCTCTACCCGCAAACCCGCGAGCCAAACAGACTGTGACCCGGATCACATGGCGAATCGGCGGATACCACCTTCTCCCGTCACTCACCTGCTTGATACACATGGTTCCGCGACCCCGTGTTCCCCGCACCACCGGGCGCTCTCCCCGCCCCTTTCCGTACCTGGGAACGCCCATGTCCTCGCGGACCCGCGGCCCGGCGGCGCTCGTCGCCCTCGTCGCCCTCTTCACCGCCGGCTACCTCGCCCCGTACCTGCTGCCGACCGTCGTCGGCCGGCTCTCCGCCGGACTCGGCCTCACCCCCGCGCAAGCCGGTCTGGCCGGCTCCGTGCTGCTCCTCGGCTCCTCCTCGGCCGGCTTCACGCTGGCCGCCCGCGGGGACCGGATCGCCCCGCGCACGGCGGCCCGCGCGGGCCTGCTGGCGATGGCCGTCGGCTACGGCTCCGCCGCCGCGACCGGCATCGTGCCGCTGGTCGTCGCCGGCGCGGTCCTCGGCGGCGTCGGCTCGGGCACGGCGACGGCGGTGGCGGCGGCCGGCATCGCCGGGCAGCGCGACCCGCACCGGGCCTCCACGCTGGGCCTCCTGACGGTCTCGGCCGCGGCGGGCGCCCTCTACCTGACCCTTCCGCACCTGGGCGGCGGCCACGCGGCCCCGCTGCTCGCCATCGCCTGCGCCGCGGCCCTGGTGTGGCCGCTCACCGGCCGGCTCGCGGCCACCGCGTCCGCGCGGGACGGACGGACCGGGCGCACGACCGCGCCGGCCGGCCCGCTGCCCTACCGCTGGGCCGGCGCCGTCCTCGCCGGCGGCATCCTGTGCTGGTCCCTCGCGCAGAACGCCCTGTGGGGCGTCAGCGGCCGCATCGGGCTCACCCAGGCCGGGCTCTCCGAGGTCACGGTCGGCGCTGTCTTCGCGGCGGCGCTCGGCGCCGGGCTCGCCGGGGTCACGGCGGCCGGGGCGCTCGGCTCGCGCCTGGGCCGCGCGGTGCCGATCGGCGTGGGCACCGTCCTCATCGCGGCGTGCGTGCTGCTGAGTTCGGCCGCAGGGAGCCTGGCCTCCTTCGCGACCGGCGAGATCCTCTGGAACGCCGTCTACCCCGTCGTCCTGTCCTACCTCCTGGGCCTGGCCGCCTCCCTGGACCCGCGCGGCCGCTGGGCCGTCCTGGTCGGCTCCGCCTCCTCCCTCGGAGTGGCCTGCGGACCCGTGACCGGCAGCCTGCTCTCCGAGCGCGCCGGCTACCCGGGCATGGGCGCCGTCCTCTGCGCCCTGCTCGTCCTCGTCGCCGTCCCGATGACGGCGGTGGCGCGCCACGCCTCGGGCCGCCCCCTGGTCCCCGGCTCCGTCCGCCGCCGCGGCGGCGCCCCGGCCGCCGTCCTCGCCGGCACGGCCTCCGCTACCCCCGCCCTCGTCCCGCAGATGGGCGCCCCGGAGCAGCCGGTCGCCGCCATCCCCGTCCCCGCCACCGCCGGCCGCCGCCGCCCCGCCAAGTCCGCCTTCCGCCTCGCCCGGCCCTCGGACCGGGGCTAGCCGGACCGGGGCTAGCCGGACCCGGGCCGGTCGGACCGGGGCCGGCCGGACCGGGGCCGGGCCGCCGCCTGTCGGTCGGCCGGGTGGGGGCGGGGACGGCGGATCAGCGCCGCGGGAAGTCGTACGCCTCCACCTCGGCGAGGTAGCGGGCGCGGCGGGGCTCGTCGTCCTCCAGGAAGGAGGCCGTGAAGGAGTTGCGGGCGAGGTCGCGGAGCTGGTCGTCGGAGAGGCCGAGTGCGTCGCGGACCCCGTCGAAGTTGTCGCCGGCGTAGCCGCCGAAGTACGCGGGGTCGTCGGAGTTGACCGTGACGAGGAGGCCCGCGGCCATCATCGTGCGCAGCGGGTGGTCGGCGAGGGTGTCGATGACGCGGAGCCGGACGTTCGACAGCGGGCAGAGGGTGAGCGGGACCCGCTCGCGGGCCAGCCGGTCGACGAGCTCCGGGTCCTCCATGCAGCGCAGCCCGTGGTCGATCCGCTCCACGCCCAGCACGTCCAGGGCCTCGCGGACGTAGGCGGCGGGCCCCTCCTCGCCCGCGTGGGCGACGCGGCGCAGGCCGAGCCGGGCGGCCTCCTCGTACACCTCGCGGAACTTGGCCGGCGGGTGGCCGACCTCGGCCGAGTCCAGGCCGACGCCGGTGATCCGGTCCAGGTACGGCTTCGCGGCCTCCAGGGTCGCGAGGGCCGACGCGGCGGACTCGTCGCGCAGGAAGCACAGGATGAGCCGCGTCGAGATCCCGAACCGCTCCTCGGCGCGGTCCAGGGAGGCGGCGAGGCCCTCGATGACGGTGCCGATCGGGACGCCCCGGGCGGTGTGCGCCTGCGGGTCGAAGAAGATCTCGGCGTGCCGGACGCCCTGGGCCGCGGCCCGCTCCAGATAGGCGTCCGCGAGCTCGGTGAAGTCCTCGGCGGTGCGCAGGACCGCCATCAGGCCGTAGTAGAGGTCCAGGAACGACTGGAGGTCGCTGAAGCGGTACGCCTCGCGCAGGGCGGCGGTGTCCGCGTACGGCAGGGTGACGCCGTTGCGGGCGGCGAGGGCGAAGGCCAGCTCGGGTTCGAGGGTGCCTTCGATGTGGAGGTGCAGTTCGGCCTTGGGGAGAGGCGCGGGGAGGTGCATGGGTGGTGCTCTATCTCTTCGGTACGGGGACCCTCATGAGGTCCTGGGCAATGCTCAGCTCGCCGTCGAACCCGGCCGCCCGCGCCTGCCGTTCGAACGCGGCGGGGTCGGAGTAGCGCTGCGAGAAGTGGGTGAGGACGAGGTGCCGCACCCCCGCGTCCCGGGCGACCGCCGCGGCCTGTCCGGCCGTCAGGTGGCCGTGGTCGGTGGCGAGCCGGACGTCCTCGTCGAGGAAGGTCGACTCGATGACGAGCATGTCGGCGCCCTCGGCGAGGGCGTGCACCCCGTCGCAGAGGCGGGTGTCCATGACGAAGGCGAACCGCTGTCCTCGCCGGACCTCGCTCACCTCGTCGAGCGTGACGCCGCCGAGCACCCCGTCGCGCTGGATCCGGCCCACGTCCGGCCCCTTGATGCCGTGCGCGGCGAGCCGCTCGGGCAGGATCCGGCGCCCGTCGGGTTCGGTGAGGCGGTAGCCGTACGACTCCACCGGGTGCGAGAGCAGGCGCGCGTCGAGGGTGTACGCCTCGGTGACGGCCAGCGGGCCGTCGGCGGAGACGGGCGCCTCGGTCAGCTGCACCGTCTCGCGGTAGGCCGTGGCGTACCGCAGGCGCTCGAAGAAGTGCTGCCCGCTCGCCGGGTAGTGGGCGGTGACCGGGTGCGGGACCTGGTCGAGGTTGATCCGCTGGATCACCCCGGCCAGGCCCAGCGAGTGGTCGCCGTGGAAGTGCGTCACGCAGATCCGGTCGAGGTCGTGCGCGGCGACCCCGGCCCGCAGCATCTGGCGCTGGGTCCCCTCGCCGGGGTCGAACAGGATGCCCTGGCCGTCCCAGCGCAGCAGGTAGCCGTTGTGGTTCCGGTGCCGGGTCGGGACCTGGCTCGCGGTGCCGAGGACGACCAGTTCGCGTACGGACACGGCTTATCCGGGGGGCCAGTTGAGGCCGCGGCCGCCCAGCACGTGCGCGTGGGCGTGGAAGACGGTCTGGCCCGCGCCCGCGCCGGTGTTGAAGACGATGCGGAAGCCGTGGCCGTCGACCTTCTCCTGGGCGGCGACCTCGCCGGCCTCGCGCAGTATGTCGGCGGCCACCGCAGGCGCGGCGGCGGCCAGCGACGCGGCGTCCGGGTAGTGGAGGCGCGGGATCACGAGGACGTGGGTCGGCGCCTGCGGGTTGATGTCGCGGAAGGCGACGGTCGTCTCGGTCTCGCGGACGATCGTCGCCGGCACCTCCCCCGCCACGATCTTGCAGAACAGGCAGTCGCTCTGCGGCTCTCCGGCCATGGCCCGGGCCTCCTCGCCTCTGTCGGTCGGTATACGCGCATGCTATCGGCCGCCCCCGGCTCCGCCGCGCCCCCCGGTCAGTCCTTCGGCGCGCGCCGGTTCAGGGCCGAGCGGCTCACCCAGTAGGTGATGATCACGGCCCAGAACAGGGGTGTTCCCAGTCCGCTCACCACGCCCGAGTCGAAGGACCACAGGGCCAGGGCCGCGAGCGAGTAGAGGCCGAGGAGCCCGACGGCCCCGGCCATGAACAGCACGGGCCGGCAGTTGCGCGCCACGAGGAGCAGGGGCCGCCGCAGCCGGGGCGGGACCCGGCGGGCCATCCACACCGCCCACCCGGTCCACGAGCCGACGACCACCGCCCCGCCGGCCAGGAGCGGGACGGCCGCGTCGGCCCAGCCCGCCCCGTCGGGGACCCAGGCGAGGGCGACGGCCGAGGCGATGAAGCCGAGCAGGGCCACCCAGCGGGAACCGGCGACGGTGTTCCAGGCCATGGCCTCCAGGTTGTAGCGGGCCTTGCGGTCCTGGAGGTCGAGCGCGGCGGAGGCGACGAAGCCCTCGGCTGCCTGGGTCCACGCGCCCCGCCGGAACCAGCGGCGCCGCAGCCGCAGCAGCGACAGGTTGTTGTGGGCCTCGCTGCTCTGCGGGTTGAGCCGCAGCGTCGCCTCGTACGCCCGCTGCGCGGTGACCCGGTCGCCCCGGCGCTGGGCGGTCAGCCCCACCAGGAAGTGGGCCGCGTCCTCCTCGGGGGCGAGGGCGACGGCTGCCCGGGCCGCCTCGTACGCCTCGACGGTCCGGCCGGGCGTGCGGGCGTGCTCGCCGTGCTCGGCGAGGGCGGTGCCGAGCGCGTAGTGGGTTCCCCAGTACTGCGGGGCGAGTTCGACGGCGTGCCGGGCGGACGCCTCCGCCTCCGGGTACCGCTTGGCCGCGAGGAGGATGTGGACCCGCATCAGCCACCCGCCGAGCAGCTCCGGCTGGGCCCGCAGCGCCTGGTCGACGGCGGCCAGCGCGGCGGGGCCCTCGCCGCTGCGGTGGTGGCAGCGGGCCAGCAGCACCAGGGCCTCGGCGTCCTCCGGTTCGGTCGCGAGGTGCTGGGCGACCAGGGCTCCGGCCTGCGCGTACCGCCCGGTGTCGTAGAGCGCCTCGGCGCGCAGCAGCGCGGTCGGGGTGGTCACAGCTTGCGCTTCCGCTTGAGGTGGGCGAGGAGGTCGTCGTACAGGCCGCCCTCGTTGGCGAACATGGCCACGTTCTTGGCGGCGGCGAACCACGGTTCCGTCGACGGCCTGATCTGCTTGGCCGCGCCGAGCAGGTCCTTGGTGGTGATCAGCCGTACGGAGCCGGTGCGGGCCGAGTCGAGGAGCGCGGCCTCGGCGGCCGTCTCGCACAGGTGGGCCAGGTCGGCGCCGGAGAAGTCCTCGGTGGCCTTGACGAGCTTGCCGAGGTCGACGGCCTCGATCGGGCGCTCGCGCAGGTGGTAGCGGAGGATCGCCTCCCGGGCGTGGGCGTCGGGCGGCAGGACGAGCAGGGTGCGGTCGAGGCGGCCGGGGCGGCGCAGCGCGATGTCCACGTCCCAGGGCACGTTGGTGGCGGCGAGGACGAAGACGCCCTCGTTGCCGGCGCCGCTCGCCATGCCGTCGAGCTCGGTGAGGAGCTGGTTGACGACGTTGCGCAGGCCGCCGTGGTGGGTGCGCGAGCGCTTGGCGCCGAGCGCGTCCAGCTCGTCGAGGAAGACGACGCAGGGGGCCTGGCGGCGGGCGGTCTCGAAGATGTCGTGGATGTTCTTCTCGGAGGCCCCGATCCACATGTCGAGGACGTCGGAGAGCGAGACGGTGAGGAAGTTCGCGCCCAGCTCGCCCGCGACGGCCCGCGCGATGAAGGTCTTGCCGCAGCCGGGCGGGCCGTAGAGCAGCAGGCCGCCGCGGAGCGACTTGCCGTACAGCCTGCGGAGTTCGGGGTTGCGCATCGGCGCGAGGAAGGCGGCCTCCAGGCGGTCCTTGACCTCCTCCATGCCGCCGACGTCGGCGAGCCGCACGGCGCCCGGCGCGTCGACGTCCCAGGCGGCGGCGTCCCCCGCCGGCCCGTCGCCGCCGGCGGCCTGAGGCTCCTCCAGGAAGCGGGGCCCGACGAGGTCCTGCACCTGCTGCTCGGCGGCGGCCCAGTCGAAGGCGTCGTGAGCGGCCCCGGACGGCCCGGTCGCGTCCTCCGGGGAGGCGTCCGCCTGCCCGGGGTCGCGCGGGGCGGTCTGCTCGGGGCCGGTCTGCTCCGGGGCGGCGGTCGGGGCGGGCGAAGCGGGGGCCGGGGGCTCCACGACGGGCGCGGGGGTGGGCGCGGTGGCGGGGGCGGGCGCCGGGGGTTGCACGGGCGGCGCCCCCATCGCCCGCATCATCAGCGTCCGCGCGGCCGCGTCCCCCGGCGCGTGCTGGAGCGCGACCGCCGCCTCCGCGACGGCCTCGTCGTTCCGCCCCTCGGCGAGGAGGAGTTCGGCGAAGTGGAGACGCAGGGGCACGTCGCCGGGGGCGGCGGCCACGGCGGCGCGCAGACTGCGGATCAGAGGGGACTCGTCGGCCATGCGGTCAGCCTAAGGAGCCCCCGGGGGCCGCTGTCCACCGGGTGCGGCGGACGGCGGCGCGTAGGGTGCGCGGCATGAGACGGGAAGGCGCACCGCGCAGACTGACCGCGGACGGCACCGTGTGGCTCTGGAACGTCCGGCACCGCCACCCCGACTGCCGGACGGTGCTCTCGCTGCGCCGCGCGGAGCTCCCCCACGCGCAGCTGCGGCTGGTCTTCCGGGAGGGCCCGGGCCGCATCGTGGCCGGATACCCCTTCGGAACGGGCGACGTGGCCTCGGCCGACGGCGCGATCCTCAACCTGAACGAGCCGGGCGTCGTCCGCCGGTTCCTCGACGAGGCCGGCGCCCGCGGCCTCCTCCCCGCCGCCCACGGCGTCCACGGCGTCCACGGCGTCCACGAGGAGGACGCCTGGCCCCTCTACGACACCCTGACGGCTACGGCCGGGAACCGGGACGCCTGAGGGGCCCGCGGGGCTGCGGGGCTGCGGGGCTGCGGGGCTGCGGGGCTGCGGGGCTGCGGGGCTGCGGGGCTGCGGGGCTGCGGGGCTGCGGGGCTGCGGGGCCTAACTCCAGCGGCCGGTGCGGCCGAGGACCAGGGACGTGGCCGCCGTGCCGGCCGTGGAGGTGCGCAGCACGCTGCGGCCGAGCCGGTACGGCTTCGCCCCGGCGGCCTCGAACACGGCGAGCTCGTCCGGGGAGACACCGCCCTCGGGACCGACGACCAGCACGATCGACCCCTTCTCCGGGAGGGCGGCGGTGGCGAGCGCCCCGCTGGGGTGGTCGCGGTCCTCGTGCAGGACGGCCGCGAAGTCGGCGGCCGCGAGGAGCGCGGCGACCTGCTTGGTGCTCATCAGGTCGGCGACCTCGGGGAAGCGGGTGCGGCGCGACTGCTTGCCGGCCTCGCGCGCGGTGGAACGCCACTTGCCGAGGGCCTTGAGGCCGCGGTCGCCCTTCCACTGGGTGATGCAGCGGGAGGCCGCCCACGGCACGATCGCGTCGACGCCGGTCTCGGTCATCGTCTCGACCGCCAGCTCGCCCCGGTCGCCCTTGGGAAGCGCCTGGACGACGGTGATCCGCGGCTCCTCCGGCGCGTCCTCGTGCACGGACGAGGACTCCACCGTCAGCCGGTCCTTGCCCTCCACGGCCGTCACCACGCAGTCGGCCCAGCGGCCCCGGCCGTCGGTGAGGACGACGGCCTCCCCCGGCTCCAGCCGCTTCACGGAGACGGCGTGCCGGCCCTCGGACCCGTCCAGGACGAACTGCCTGGTGTCGGGGAGGGTGTCGACGACGAAGACGGGTGCGGTCATGGGGCGCTCCTGTGGGCCAGCTCGGAGAGGACGGTGTCGAGTTCGGCGGCCAGCACCTCGACCAGCTGCCCGGCGGGGAGTTCGCGGGCGAGCCGGTGACCCTGGCCGGCCCACAGGGCCATGCCCTGGGCGTCGCCCGCGGCGGCGGCGGCCTTGCGGATCGGGGCGGTGAGGTGGTGGATCTCGGGGTAGGCGGCGGGGGCGTACGGCCCGTGCTCGCGCATGAAGCGGTTGACGAGGCCGCGGGCCGGGCGTCCGGAGAAGGCCCGGGTGAGGGCGGTCCGGGTGAACAGCGGGTCGGTCAGGGCCCGCTTGTGGAGCGGGTGGGCGCCGGATTCCGGGCAGCCGAGGAAGGCGGTGCCGAGCTGGGCCGCGTCGGCCCCGGCGGCCAGGACCGCGGCGATCTGCGCGCCGCGCATGATCCCGCCGGCGGCGACGACCGGCAGTCCGACGCGCTCGCGGACCTGGGTGACGAGGGTGAGCAGGCCGGTCCCCGGGGAGCCCTCGTCGGCGGGGTCGTCGCGGTAGGTGCCCTGGTGTCCGCCGGCCTCGACGCCCTGGACGCAGACGGCGTCGGCGCCGGCCTCCTCGGCGGCGGCCGCCTCCTCGGCGGAGGTGACGGTGACGATCGTGTACGTCCCGACCCGGGCGAAGGAGGCGAGCGCCTCGGGCTCCGGGCAGCCGAACGTGAAGGAGACGACGCGGACCGGGTCCTCCCGGAGGATCGCCAGCTTGGCCTCGTAGGCGTCGTCGCGGCTGTCGTCCGCCTCGCCGAGCGGGGTCTCGTACCAGGTGGCCTCGCCGGCGAGCTGGTGGCGGTAGACCTCGACGGCGGCGGGGTCGGCGGGCCGCCCGCTGTGCGGCATGAAGAGGTTGACGCCGAAGGGGCGTGCGGTGAGCCCGCGCACCTGCTTGATCTCCTGGTACAGCCCACCGGCCGTCTTGTACCCGCCGGCCAGGAAGCCGAGCGCGCCGGCCTCGCAGACGGCTCCGACGAGCTCGGGACAGGAGGCGCCACCCGCCATGGGGGCCTGCACGATCGGGAACCGAGAGAGATCGTTCAGCGCGGTGGTGGACATATGGGCATCGTGTCATGCCCCTGCTTCCGGGCCGAATCGGTACGTCAGGTCCCGGAGCCGTTCATTCCGGCGCCCCTGGGAAGGCCGGAGGGGGCGGGGCGGCTCACCGCCGCCCCGCCCCCTCCGTCCGTCGCCGGCCGCGGTCAGGTCCGCCCGTTGAAGGCGTCCTTCAGCCGCGAGAACAGCCCCTGCTGGCCCGGCTGGAACTGGCCGGTCGGCCGCTCCTCGCCGCGCAGCTTCGCCAGTTCGCGCAGCAGCCGCTCCTGCTCCGCGTCGAGCTTGCCCGGGGTCTGCACCTCGACGTGCACGATCAGGTCGCCCCGGCCGTTGCCCCGCAGGTGCGTGACGCCCCGCCCGTGCAGCGGGATCGACTGGCCGGACTGCGTGCCCGGCCGGATGTCGATCTCCTCCAGGCCGTCCAGCGTCTGCAGCTGCACCTTGGTGCCGAGCGCGGCCGCCGTCATCGGGATCGTGACCGTGCAGTGCAGGTCGTCGCCGCGCCGCTGGAACGTGTCGTGCGGGGTCTCGTGGATCTCGACGTACAGGTCGCCGGCGGGGCCGCCGCCGGGGCCGACCTCGCCCTCGCCCGCGAGCTGGATGCGGGTGCCGTTGTCGACACCGGCCGGGATCTTGACCGTGAGGGTGCGGCGGGACCGGACACGGCCGTCGCCCGCGCACTCGGGGCACGGCGTCGGGACGACCGTGCCGAAGCCCTGGCACTGCGGGCAGGGGCGCGAGGTCATGACCTGGCCCAGGAAGGACCGGGTGACCTGCGAGACCTCGCCGCGGCCGCGGCACATGTCACAGGTCTGCGCGGAGGTGCCGGGAGCGGCGCCCTCGCCCGAGCAGGTCGTGCAGACGACCGCCGTGTCGACCTGGATGTCCTTGGTGGTGCCGAAGGCCGCCTCGTTGAGGTCGATCTCCAGACGGATCATGGCGTCCTGGCCCCGGCGGGTCCGCGAGCGCGGTCCGCGCTGCGAGGCCGTGCCGAAGAAGGCGTCCATGATGTCGGAGAAGTTGCCGAAGCCACCGGCGCCGAAGCCGCCCGCCCCGCCCCCGCCGGAGGCCGAGAGGGGGTCGCCGCCCAGGTCGTAGACCTGCTTCTTCTGCGGGTCCGACAGGACCTCGTAGGCGGCGTTGATCTCCTTGAAGCGTTCCTGCGTCTTCGGATCGGGATTCACATCCGGGTGCAGCTCGCGCGCGAGCCTCCGGAATGCCTTCTTGATCTCGTCCTGGGACGCGTCGCGGCGCACGCCGAGTACGGCGTAGTAGTCCGTGGCCACTTACGACTCCGCCAGGATCTGTCCGACGTAACGTGCCACTGCGCGTACCGCTCCCATCGTTCCGGGGTAGTCCATGCGGGTCGGTCCGACCACGCCGAGTTTGGCGACTGCCTCGCCGCCCGAACCGTAGCCGACCGAGACGACGGACGTGGAGCTCAGCCCCTCGTGGGCGTTCTCGTGCCCGATGCGTACGGTCATGCCCGATTCCTTGGCCTCGCCGAGCAGCTTGAGGAGCACGACCTGCTCCTCCAGGGCTTCCAGGACGGGCCTGATCATCAGGGGAAAGTCGGGTCCGAAGCGGGTGAGATTGGCGGTGCCGCCGATCATCAGCCGCTCCTCGTGCTCCTCGACGAGGGTCTCCAGGAGGGTCGCGAGAACGGTGGACACCGTGGCGCGGTCCTCGATCTCCTCGAAGGACTCGGGAAGGTCCTGCACCAGCTGCGGCACGTCCGCGAACCGGCGCCCGACGACCCGGCTGTTCAGCCGGGCCCGCAGGTCGGCCAGCGAGGTCTCGCCGAACGGCGCCGGGCAGTCCACGACGCGCTGCTCCACCCGGCCGGTGTCCGTGATGAGGACGAGCATCAGGCGGGCGGGGGCCAGCGAGAGCAGCTCCACGTGCCGGACGGTCGAACGCGTCAGCGAGGGGTACTGGACGACCGCGACCTGACGCGTCAACTGGGCGAGCAGCCGGACCGTACGCCCGACGACGTCGTCGAGGTCGACCGCGCCGTCGAGGAAGTTGTGGATGGCGCGCCGCTCCGGCGTCGACAGCGGCTTGACGCCGGCCAGCCGGTCGACGAAGAGCCGGTAGCCCTTGTCGGTCGGGATGCGGCCCGCGCTGGTGTGAGGCTGGGCGATGTAGCCCTCCTCCTCCAGGACCGCCATGTCGTTGCGCACGGTGGCGGGCGAGACGCCGAGCTTGTGCCGCTCGGTGAGCGCCTTGGAGCCGACGGGCTCCTCCGTCCCGACGTAGTCCTGGACGATGGCGCGCAGCACCTCGAGTCTGCGTTCGCTGAGCATCGTGCGCACCTCCAGCTGTCGTCGTCGTTCCGGTTTGCTCCGCTTTTGGCACTCACCCGGTCCGAGTGCCAGCGATCCCCGGTCAGTGTACGGCGGCGCACATCGCTCCTGGCAAGGAGGCGGCGCCCCCACCGGTTAGCGTCGCCGCATGGACGTGGATTGGGAAGCGCACGGATGGCAGCGGCTCGCGGACGGGGTGGGCCGACGCCGGCTGCCCGGCTGGGACGCCACGGTCGGACTGGTACTGGGAGAACCGGGGGTCCTGCTGTACGACACCGGCTCCTCGCTCGCCGAGGGCGCGGAGCTGCGAGGTCAGATCGCGGACCTGACCGGCGGCCGCAGAGTGACACACATCGCACTGAGCCATCCGCACTTCGACCACGTGCTCGGCACGGCGGCCTTCGCCGGCGCGGAGGTCTTCGGCGCGGTCGGCTCGGACGACCTCCTCGCCCAGGACCGCGAGCGGGAGGCGCTGCGGCGGGACGCGGTGCAGCAGGGACTCGACGCGGCGGCGGCCGCGGAGGCGGTGGACGTCCTGGTGGCCCCCCGGCACGTCGTCTCCGGCGAGTGGACGCTCGACCTGGGCGGACGCCAGGTCCTCCTCGCGAACGTCGGGCCCGGCCACAGCGGCCACGACCTGGCCCTGTGCGTCCCCGGCGACCGCGAGGTCGTCTTCTGCGGGGACCTGGTCGAGGAGTCGGGCGAACCCCAGGCCGGCCCGGACGCGATCACGGCCCGCTGGCCGGACGCCCTCGACCGGCTGCTCCGCCTCGGCGGCCCCGACGCGCTGTACGTCCCCGGGCACGGAGCGGTCGTCGACGCCGCGTTCGTACGACGCCAGCGGGAGGAACTGGCACAGCGCTTCGAGGTGTCATAACGTCGCCCGAATGCGGAGCTACGACCCGGACCTGACGCCTTCCTGGAAGAAGCCGAAGGCCGTCCCCGAGATCCCGGCCGACCCCGACCTCGTCGTCGAGGAGGTCACCACCGGCTTCTGCGGGGCGGTCATCCGCTGCGAGGCCGGCACGGTCACCCTGGAGGACCGCTTCGGCAAGCACCGGGTCTTCCCCCTGGAACCGCGCGGCTTCCTCCTGGAGGGCCGCGTCGTCACCCTCGTCCGCCCCTCCGCCGCCGCCCCGGCCCGCCCCACCCGTACGGCCTCCGGCTCCGTCGCCGTGCCCGGCGCCCGCGCCCGCGTCGCCCGGGCCGGCCGGATCTACGTCGAGGGCCGCCACGACGCCGAGCTCGTCGAACGCGTCTGGGGCGACGACCTGCGCATCGAGGGCGTCGTCGTCGAGTACCTGGAGGGCGTCGACCACCTCCCCGCCATCGTCGCCGAGTTCGGCCCCGGCCCCGACGCCCGCCTCGGCGTCCTCGTCGACCACCTGGTCCCCGGCTCCAAGGAGTCCCGCATCGCCGCCCAGGTGGCCTCCCCCGACGTCCTCGTCGTCGGCCACCCCTACATCGACATCTGGGAGGCCGTGAAACCCTCCTCCCTCTCCATCCCCGCCTGGCCCTCCGTCCCCCGCGGCCAGGACTGGAAGACCGGCGTCTGCCGCGCCCTCGGCTGGCCCTCCGACAACACCGGCGCCGTCTGGCAGGCCATCCTCCGCCGCGTCCACTCCTACAAGGACCTCGAACCCACCCTCCTCGGCCGCGTAGAAGAACTCATCGACTTCGTCACCGCCCCCTAACCACCCTCCCCGCAAGCCCGCGCGACGGCGGCAACACGTGGAACGGGCCGCGTCGCCCACCCCGCCGTGCGGGACAGGGCCTGGGTGGCCCACCCCGCGTGCGTGAGCAACGCGACGGCGGTGTCGCGCGGCTCTGCCGGGTCCGGGCCGAGGCCCACCCCCGTGTGGGCAGTCGTCCCGCTGGGGCGGGACGGGTGGGCACACGGGACGGCGCGCCTGGCCGCGCCTCCGCCCCGTTGCGCCTGGACCCGCACCGTCAAAGCAACGCGCACGGGGTGCGGGCCCCGGGGCACGGAAGCCTAGGCCCGGCAAGGGGCGCTGTTCCGTTGTGCCCACCCTCCCCCAAGCTCTCGGCTTCGCTCGAGCAGGGGGGACCCCCATCGCCCCGCGGAACAGTTGCCCACAACAGGGCCTGCAGGGGGCACAGGCCCGAACGCGCGGAGACCGGGCACGCGCGGGTTGTCAGTCCACCAGGTCTCGGACGACCGCGTCGGCGAGGAGACGACCCCGAAGCGTCAGAACCGCCCGCCCCTCCCCGAAGGCCCCCTCCGCGAGAAGCCCGTCCGCAAGCGCCCGCTCGGCCGCGGCCAGCCCGGCAGGCCGCAGGAGCGCGAGGGGGCACCCCTCGCGGAGCCGCAGTTCGAGGAGGATCCGCTCGACGCGCCGGTCCTCGTCGGAGAGCAGCTCGCGCCCGGCCCCCGGCGACCGGCCCGAGGCGAGCGCGGCGGCGTAGGAGCCGGGGTGCTTGACGTTCCACCACCGCACGCCCCCGACGTGCGAGTGCGCTCCGGGCCCGGCGCCCCACCAGTCGGCGCCGCGCCAGTACAGCTCGTTGTGGAGGCAGCGCCCGGCCTCGGAGGTGGCCCAGTTGGAGACCTCGTACCAGGTGAATCCGGCCTTCTCGAAGGCGTCGTCGGCGATGAGGTACCGGTCGGCGTGCACGTCGTCGTCGGTCATGGGCACCTCGCCGCGGCGGATGCGCCGGGCGAGCTGCGTCCCCTCCTCGACGATGAGGGCGTAGGCACTCACATGGTCGGGGCCGGCCCCGATCGCCGCGTCCAGCGAGGCCCGCCAGTCGTCGTCGGACTCGCCGGGCGTGCCGTAGATGAGGTCGAGGTTGACGTGGTCGAACCCGGCGGCCCGCGCTTCGGCGACGCACGCCTCGGGGCGGCCGGGGGTGTGGGTCCGGTCGAGGATCTTCAGGACGTGCTGCCGGGCGCTCTGCATGCCGAAGGAGATCCGGTTGAAGCCGCCTTCGCGGAGCTCGGCCAGGTAGGCCGGGTTCACGGACTCGGGGTTGGCCTCCGTGGTGATCTCGGCGTCGTCCGCGAGACCGAACTCGTCACGGATCGCCGCGAGCATCCGTACGAGGTCGCCGGCGGCGAGCAGCGTGGGCGTGCCGCCGCCGACGAACACGGTCCGGACGGGCCGCGGGTCGTCGCCGAGGACCTTGCGGGCGAGCCGGATCTCGTCGACGACCTGCTCGGCGTAGTTGTCCCGGGAGGCGAGTACGCCGCCGGTGCCGCGGAGCTCGCTCGCCGTGTACGTGTTGAAGTCGCAGTAGCCGCACCGCGTGGCGCAGTACGGCACGTGCAGGTAGAACCCGAGCGGCCGCTCCCCCGCCCCTTCCAGGGCGTGCGGGGGCAGCGCCCCGTCGTCGGGCACGGGCTCACCATCGGGCAGTACGGAAGGCATGGGTCCATTGTCCCGTACTGCCCGTGGTGCCCGGCCGGGGTGCGGCCGGGCGGGCGGGTCAGGACTCGCGCGAGCCGGCGTACATCTCCTCGATGAGGTCCTTGTACTCGCGCTCGACGACCGGGCGCTTCAGCTTCAGCGACGGGGTGAGCTCGCCGTGCTCGATGTCGAGGTCGCGGGGCAGCAGACGGAACTTCTTGATCGTCTGCCAGCGCTGGAGGCCCTCGTTGAGCCGGTCCACGTAGCCCTGGATCAGCTTCTGGGTCCGCTGGTCGGCGACGACCTCGGCGTACGTCCTGCCGGCGAGGTCGTGCTCGGCGGCCCAGCCGAGGAGGGCGGGCTCGTCGAGGGCGATCAGGGCGGTGCAGAAGTTCCGGTCGGCGCCGTGGACGAGGATGTTCGAGACGAACGGGCAGACGGCCTTGAACTGGCCCTCGACCTCGGCGGGCGCGATGTACTTGCCGCCGGACGTCTTGATCAGGTCCTTCTTGCGGTCGGTGATCCGGAGGTAGCCGTCGGCGGACAGTTCGCCGATGTCACCGGTGTGGAACCAGCCGTCGGACTCCAGGACCTCGGCGGTCTTCTCCGGCAGGCCGTGGTAGCCCTCCATGATGCCGGGGCCGCGCAGCAGGATCTCGCCGTCGTCGGCGATGCGGACCTCGGTGCCGGGGAGCGGCTTGCCGACCGTGCCGGTGCGGTACGCCTCGCCGGGGTTGACGAAGGAGGCGGCGGAGGACTCGGTGAGGCCGTACCCCTCCAGGATGTGGATGCCGGCGCCGGCGAAGAAGTAGCCGATGTCGGGGGCGAGCGCGGCGGAGCCGGAGATGCAGGCGCGGAGGTTGCCGCCGAACGCCTCGCGGATCTTGCCGTAGACGAGCGCGTCGGCGACCTTATGCTTGGCCGTGAGGCCGAAGGGCGCGGAGGCGGTGCCGGTGCGGCGGAAGTTGTCCTGGGTGGTCTTGGCGTACGTGCGGGCGACCTCGGCGGCCCACTGGAAGATCTTGTACTTGGCTCCGCCGCCGGCCCGGGCCTTGGCGGCGACCCCGTTGTAGACCTTCTCGAAGATGCGCGGGACGGCGGCCATGTAGGTCGGCTGGACCACTGGCAGGTTCTCGATGATCTTGTCGACGCGGCCGTCGACGGCGGTGACGTGCCCGACCTCGATCTGGCCCGAGGTGAGGACCTTGCCGAAGACGTGGGCGAGGGGCAGCCAGAGGTACTGGACGTCGTCCTGGGTGACGAGCCCGGTCGAGGCGATGGCCTTGGCCATGTACGACCAGTTGTCGTGCGGGAGGCGGACGCCCTTGGGACGGCCGGTGGTGCCCGAGGTGTAGATGACGGTGGCGAGCTGGGTGGCGGTGATCGCCCCGACCCGCTCCTTGACCGCCTCGGGGTGGCCCTCCAGGTAGGCGCGGCCGCGGGCCTCCAGTTCGGCGAGGGTCAGGACCCAGTCGCCGTCGCTCTCCACGCCGGTGGCGTCGACGACGACCACGTGGTGCAGGTTCGGGAGCTCCGCGCGGCGCTCGACCGCCTTGGCGAGCTGCGCGGCGTCCTCGGCGATGAGGACCCGGGACTCGGAGTCCGCGAGGATGAACGCCGACTCCTCGGCGTTGGTCTGCGGGTAGACCGTGGTGGTCGCGGCGCCCGCGCACATCACGCCGAGGTCGGCGAGGATCCACTCGACGCGGGTGGAGGAGGCGAGGGCGACCCGCTCCTCGGGCTGGACGCCGAGGTCGACGAGGCCGGCGGCGATCGCGAAGACGCGCTCGGCGGCCTGGCCCCAGCTGAGCGACTTCCACTCGTCGGGACCGGTGCCGGAGGCGGCGGCCACGGGATAGCGGTACGCCTCCGCGTCCGGAGTCCGCCCGACGCGCTCAAGGAAGAGCGCCGCCACGGAGGGCGGCCGGTTCTCGATCAGGGTCTGTGTGTCGCTCACGACGTCCTCCGGGCGGCGGCGGTGCCTTCTGGCGGTGCGTACTACGAAACCAAAACTGTGGGTGACTGCGTAACTAACTGGTGAGTAACCTTCGAGTCGGGTTCAGAGTAAAGGGCCGGGGACCGGTGCGTAAGGGCTAGCAGGGCGTCGCTTCATAACGAACGGGTCCACGCGCCGCCTGCGCGTGGACCCGTTCGATGCACGGGGCAGCTATCCGCCGCCCGCCCCGCTACTTCTTCTTGCCGGAGGACTCGTCGCTCGACAGGACGGCGATGAACGCCTCCTGCGGCACCTCCACCGAGCCGACCATCTTCATGCGCTTCTTGCCTTCCTTCTGCTTCTCCAGCAGCTTCCGCTTACGGGAGATGTCACCGCCGTAGCACTTGGCGAGGACGTCCTTGCGGATGGCGCGGATGGTCTCGCGGGCGATCACCCGGGAGCCGATCGCGGCCTGGATCGGCACCTCGAACGCCTGCCGCGGGATGAGCTCGCGCAGCTTGGCGACGAGCCGCACACCGTAGGCGTACGCGGCGTCCTTGTGGGTGACGGCGGAGAACGCGTCCACCTTGTCGCCGTGCAGCAGGATGTCGACCTTGACCAGGCTGGACGCCTGCTCGCCGGTGGGCTCGTAGTCGAGGGACGCGTAACCGCGCGTCTTGGACTTCAGCTGGTCGAAGAAGTCGAAGACGATCTCGGCGAGCGGCAGGGTGTAGCGGATCTCCACCCGGTCCTCGGAGAGGTAGTCCATGCCGATCAGCGTGCCGCGACGGGTCTGGCACAGCTCCATGATCGCGCCGATGAACTCGCTGGGGGCGAGGATCGTCGCGCGCACGACGGGCTCGAACACGTCGTCGATCTTGCCCTCGGGGAACTCGCTCGGGTTCGTGACCGTGTGCTCGCTGCCGTCCTCCATGACCACGCGGTAGACCACGTTGGGGGCGGTGGCGATCAGGTCGAGGCCGAACTCGCGCTCCAGCCGCTCGCGGATCACGTCGAGGTGGAGCAGGCCGAGGAAGCCGACGCGGAAGCCGAAGCCGAGCGCGGCGGAGGTCTCCGGCTCGTAGACCAGCGCGGCGTCGTTCAGCTGGAGCTTGTCGAGCGCCTCACGGAGGTCCGGGTACTCCGAGCCGTCCAGCGGGTACAGACCCGAGAACACCATCGGCTTGGGGTCCTTGTATCCGCCCAGTGCCTCGGTGGCGCCCTTGTTCAGGGAGGTGATCGTGTCACCGACCTTGGACTGGCGGACGTCCTTCACACCGGTGATCAGGTAGCCGACCTCGCCGACGCCGAGACCGTCGGACGCCGTCATCTCCGGCGACGAGACGCCGATCTCCAGCAGCTCGTGGGTGGCGCCGGTCGACATCATCTTGATGCGCTCGCGCTTGTTGAGCTGGCCGTCGACGACACGGACGTACGTCACGACGCCCCGGTACGAGTCGTACACGGAGTCGAAGATCATCGCGCGGGCGGGGGCGTCGGCGACACCGACCGGGGCCGGAACGTCCCTGACCACCCGGTCGAGCAGCGCCTCGACGCCCATGCCGGTCTTCGCGGAGACCTTCAGGACGTCCTCCGGCTGGCAGCCGATGAGGTTCGCCAGCTCCTCGGAGAACTTCTCCGGCTGGGCCGCCGGCAGGTCGATCTTGTTCAGCACCGGGACGATGGTGAGGTCGTTCTCCATCGCCAGGTACAGGTTGGCGAGGGTCTGCGCCTCGATGCCCTGCGCCGCGTCGACCAGCAGGATCGTGCCCTCACAGGCCGCCAGCGACCGGGAGACCTCGTAGGTGAAGTCGACGTGCCCGGGCGTGTCGATCATGTTCAGGATGTGCGTCCTGCCCTCACCCTGCCCGTCGGTCGGCGCCCAGGGCAGCCGGACCGCCTGGGACTTGATCGTGATGCCCCGCTCCCGCTCGATGTCCATCCGGTCGAGGTACTGGGCACGCATCTGCCGCTGGTCGACCACGCCGGTCAGCTGGAGCATCCGGTCGGCGAGCGTGGACTTGCCGTGGTCGATGTGCGCGATGATGCAGAAATTGCGGATCAGAGCCGGGTCGGTACGGCTCGGCTCGGGCACGTGGGTAGGAGTCGCGGGCACGCAGGGTCTCGTCTCGGGGCGATGTCGGATCGATACGTAGGCTCCATGGTCCCATGCCCGTCGCCCGGCGCCCGGTTTGGGCGGCCCCGAGGGTGACTGGTAACGTGGACGGCTGTGTCTCGTGTGCCCTCTCAGCCTGCGAGATCACATCCAGAAGGAACATCGAACCTGTAAAGGCTCTTTCAGTGGCGAACATCAAGTCCCAGATCAAGCGGAACAAGACCAACGAGAAGGCGCGCCTGCGCAACAAGGCCGTCAAGTCGTCGCTCAAGACCGCGATCCGCAAGGCCCGTGAGGCTGTCGCCGCCGGCGACCTCGAGAAGGCCACCGTCGCCTCTCGCGCCGCCTCGCGTCAGCTCGACAAGGCTGTCTCGAAGGGTGTCATCCACAAGAACGCCGCCGCCAACAAGAAGTCGGCGCTGGCGATCAAGGTTGCCTCCCTCCAGGGCTGAGCTCTGATCTCACGGTCGCACGGGACCCAGCGGGCCCTCTCTCCCGCTCCCGCCCGACCACCCGGACTCGCACGCGGACGCGTTCGCCACGCGGGTGCGAGCCCACCATCTTCACGTCGAAGGCCCCGGCACCTCCTCCCCAGGAGGCGCCGGGGCCTTCGCCGCACCCGCCCTCTGCACGCGCCCCCTTCCCGCACCTCACGAGCGGGCACGAGCGGCCACGAGCGGCCCGACGACATGCCCCGGGCAGGGCTTCGGGAAGGGGCGAGGCAGGGGCCTGCCGACCTGACGACCGGGACGACCCGGCCCGGGTCCTACCCGGCCCGGGTCCTGCTAGGCCCGGGTCCTGCTAGGACCGCCGCAGCCGGGCCGCTCGCGCGACGGCCACGACCGCCTTCTCGAGGGCGTACTCGGGATCGTCGCCGCCGCCCTTGACCCCGGCGTCCGCCTCGGCGATCGCGCGCAGGGCGAGGGAGACGCCGTCGGGGGTCCAGCCGCGCATCTGCTGGCGGACGCGGTCGATCTTCCAGGGCGGCATGCCGAGCTCGCGCGCGAGGTCGGCGGGGCGGCCGCCGCGGGCGGAGGAGAGCTTGCCGATGGCGCGTACGCCCTGGGCCAGCGCGCTGGTGATGAGCACGGGCGCGACCCCGGTGGAGAGGGACCAGCGCAGGGCCTCCAGGGCCTCGGCGGCACGGCCCTCGACGGCGCGGTCGGCGACGTTGAAGGAGGAGGCTTCGGCGCGGCCCGTGTAGTACCGCCCGACGACCGCCTCGTCGATGGTGCCGTCGACGTCGGACGTCAGCTGGGCGACGGCGGAGGCGAGCTCCCGCAGGTCGCTGCCGATGGAGTCGACGAGGGCCTGGCACGCCTCGGGCGTGGCGGAGCGCCCGAGCGTCCGGAACTCCTGGCGGACGAACGTGAGCCGTTCCGCGGGCTTCGTCGTCTTGGGGCAGGCGACCTCCCGCGCGCCGGCCTTGCGCGCGGCGTCGAGCAGGCCCTTGCCCTTGGCGCCGCCCGCGTGGAGGAGGACGAGGGAGATGTCCTCGACGGGGTCGCCGAGGTATGCCTTGACGTCCTTGACGGAGTCGGCGGAGAGGTCCTGCGCGTTCCGGACGATCAGCACCTTGCGCTCGGCGAAGAGCGAGGGGCTGGTGAGCTCGATCAGCGTCCCGGGCTGGAGCTGGTCGGAGGTGAGGTCGCGCACGTCCGTGTCGGCGTCGGCGGCCCGGGCGGCGGCGACCACCTCCTGGACGACACGGTCGAGGAGCAGGTCCTCCTGCCCCACCGCGAGCGTCACGGGGCCGAGGAGGTCGTCGGGGGAAGTCTTTCTGGTGGCCATCGCGCTCCAGCATCCCACGGGGCACTGACAGCCATGCCCGAGAATGGCGGGGTGACCGAACGACACGTACTGGTGCTCCCCGACCGCGACACCGCCGAGGAGGTCGCGGGCGAGCTCCCCGACCGGTTCGGCGTACCCGAGGAGCCGCAGCTCATCCGGGACGCCCTGGCCGGGGAGGACGACGCCGAGGACGCCCAGTGGCTGGTGGTCGTCGAGGACCCGGAGGGCCGGCTCGACCCGGCGGCGCTGGACGCGCTGGCCGCCGAGTACGAGGGGTGGCTGGAGGCCCCGTAGCGGGACCGGCGGACGAGGCGACCGCCGGCGGCGACGGACGCGGGGGCTCCCGCCGAGGCGAGGCGCCGGGGCCTCCTCAGCCCTGCGCCTTCTTGGGGACGATCTGGATGTCGAGGTCGATGCTGATGCTCGACCCGACGGCCGCGATGCCGCGCGCGAGCAGCGTCTGCCAGGTGAGGGTGAAGTCCTCGCGGTGCAGTTCGGTGGTGGCGCGGCAGGCGCCCCGCGTCTCGCCCTCCAGGCCGTTGCCGAGGCCCAGGTATCGGGTGTCCAGCGTGACCGTGCGGCTCACGCCGTGCAGGGTGAGGGCGCCGGTGACGGCCCAGCGGTTGCCGCCGCGGTGGGTGAACCGCTCGCTGAAGAACTCCAGCGTCGGATGGACGCCGACGTCGAGGAAGTCGCCCGAACGCAGGTGGTCGTCGCGCATCTGGACGCCGGTGTCGATGGAGGCCGCGTCGATGACGACGTGCATGGCCGACCGTTCCATGCGGTCGGCGATCCGCACCGCTCCGGCGAAGCCGTTGAACCGGCCGTGGATCCGCGCGAGTCCGATGTGACGGGCGGTGAAACCGATCTGGGAGTGCGCGGGGTCGATCTCCCAGTCGCCCGGCTCCGGCAGCTGGGGCTGCGGGGCGACCTGGAGCAGGACGTCGCCGAGACCGGTGTGGCCGCCCTCGGCGACGACGGCGGAACCGTGGTGCGGCGTGTACCCCTCGGCGGTGACCGCGAGCCGGTACTCGCCCGCGGGCACGGTCGCGAGCGCGGTGCCGTACGGGTCGGTCTCGCCCGCCAGGACCTTGCGGCCCGCGGCGTCGCTGACGACGAACTCGGCCTGGCGGACGGGCTCGTGCACCGGGTCGAGCACCCGGCAGCTCAGCACGCCGGCCGAGGGCGGGACGGCGATACCGGCGAACGGCCCGCCGCGCGCGGCGCCCGCCGCGCGCTTCCCGAAGAGACGGTCCAACATTCTTCACGCACCCCCGTGCGACTCGTTCATCATGCAACGAAGTTGCATTCGATCATCGATGGGGGGTTCGAGGCAAACGAGCCAAGTGTTACCGAGGGTCCGAATTATGCGTTCCGCTTTTCCCCGATCCCTCCCGTACGACCGGGAGCGCGTCCAGCACGATCCCGAACAGGTCCCGGTACGCGTCCCGCACCTCCGCCTCGCTCCCCAGCTCGCGCTCCGTGCGCTCGCCGTGGGCGCGGGTGATCAGCTTCCGGTCGCTGAGGGTGACCCGGCCGTCCTCGGTCAACAGGGAGCAGATGAGCGAGCGCGGGAAGTGGGAGTCGGGCGAGGTCCGGTGGTACCAGGCCCCGGCCGTGAAGTCGGCGAGCTCGCGCGGCCTGGACTCCAGCCGGTACTGCGGCTTGGCGTCCCTCAGCACGTCCAGGTCGCCGTCGGCGGTCTCCGTGATCCGGAAGACACCTCCCGGGTCCTCCTGGTCGTCACGCGAGTCGAAGGCGAGCGGGAAGTGGCTGTGGTCGCCGAACCCGACGTCCGCCAGCCACCTTTCCCCGTCGGCGGTCTCCACCAGCGACGCCATGTGGTCGTACGGGATGCCGGGCCGCCCCTCCGGGCCGATGACCCGTGCCTGCAGCAGCGACACCCGGTAGCCGAGCCCCCGGAGCAGGAGCGCGAAGGTGGTGTTGACCTCGTAGCAGAAGCCACCCCTGCCCGCGCCCACCACCTTGTCGAGCAGGACCTTCTCGTCCAGGACGATGTCCTCGCCGAGGTGGATCGACAGGTTCTCGAACGGCACACGCAGCAGGTGCCGTCGATGCAGCTCCCGCAGCGCGGCGGCGTCCGCCCGCTCCGGCCGCTCCGCCCCGATACGCCGCAGGTAGGCGTCCACTTCGGACGGCCGGGGAACGTAGGGCTCCGCGGGAACAGCACGCGCCGCCGCCGTCGACGCCTCCGAGGGCGCGGATACGGTCGGAGGCGTCGGCGCGGTGGGCGGCGTCTGTGGCGTCGAAGGCGTTGGTGGCGTCGAAGGCGTCGGTGCGGTCGTCATACCGGCAGTCTGCCGGTCGGCTCCTCTTCGGCGGGCATCGTTTTCCCTTCCGCGACGGGAAGTTCCCGCATCCTCGGCAACGGCGAGGGCAGCAGCCACAGGACGGAGAGAACCGCTCCGGCGGTGGCGATCCACAACGTCGGGCGCAGCCCGATCGCGGTGCCGAGCAGGCCGCCGACGAGCGCGCCCAGCGGACGGAATCCGTGGTTGAGCGTCCGGTACGCACCCATGACCCGCGCCCGCACGGCGTCCGGAATCAGCGCCATCTGCAGGGACCCGGCGGAGATGTCGGCGAGCATCACCCCGACGCAGGAGAGGAACTCGGCGACGAACATGACGGCCACCACCAGCGGAAGCGGTCCGTCGGCCAGGGGTATCAGGAGCAGCGGCAGCGTGAATCCGAGGAAGCCGACGACGATCGAGGCCCCGACGCCGATCCTGCGGACGACCGCCCCGCCGCAGGCCGCGCCGAGGAGGCCGCCCACGGCCCCGGCCCCGAGGATCAGGCCGAGCAGCCCGGCGCCGATGCCGAGTTCGGTGGTCGCGTAGAGCACGAAGAGGGTGTGGAACATGTAGTTGAAGAACTGGATGGTGCCGGACGCCGCGAACAGCGCGCGCATCGAGGGCTCCCTCACCACCCAGCGCAGCCCCTCGGTGAAGTGCCCCTTGGCCACGGGGGCCGGCGGGGGCTCGACGGGCCTGATCCGGGCCAGGTACCCGGCGGACACCAGGTAGGTGAGCGCGTCCGCGACCAGGGCGAACGGGGCGGTGAGCACCTGCACGAGGACACCGCCGATCCCGGGACCCGCCAGCCACGCCATCGAACGGCTGCCGTTGACCAGCGCGTTCGCCTGCACGTACTCCTCGGTGGGGACCATCGCCACGAGAAGGGTGGCGTTGCAGACCTCGAAGAGGACGGTGAGCGCCCCGACGCCGAAGGCCACCGCGTACAGCTGGCCGAGCGTCAGCGCGTCCAGGGCGTAGGCCACGGGAAGCGTCAGGACCAGCGCCGCCCGGCCGACGTCGGCGGCGATCATGGCGCGTCTGCGGTGGGCCTGGCGGTCGGCCCAGGCGCCGATCGGCAGGTTGAGCAGGAGGGCGGGCAGCAGTTCGGCCGTCTTGAGCCAGCCCATCGCGGCCGCGTCGGCGCCGAGGATCAGGACGGCGGCGAGCGGGATGGCGATGAGCGAGATCTGGTCCCCGGCGAGGGACACCGTCTGGCCGGTCCAGTAGCGGCGGAAGGTCCGCTCGCGGAGCAGGGCCGGTACGCGTTCCCTGAGGGACATCTCCTTCACTCCTCTTCGCTCTCGGGGACTTCCTGGTCCAGGTGGGCGATCCGCAGGATGCTGACCTGCCGTGCGCCCTCGGGCCTGAGGGACGGGTCGGACCGTCGCTCCTCGTAGGGCCGGAGGAGTGCGTCGATCCGCTCCCCGAGGCCGGTCAGCTCCTCGGGGGTGAGGTAGAGCAGGGTGTCGCCGAACTCCTCGGCCTCCCGCCACTCCCTCGGCAGCCGGTGCCGGTTCTCCATGGCCCGGGTGACCCGCTCGAAGTAGCGCTCGATGACCGCCGCGCTCAGCGCGTCGGCGGCCTCCGCGACCGTCGCGTCCTCGCTGTACTCGGGCCACTCCGTGTACCGCGCCGTGGCCCTCCAGGGCTTCTCCCGCCCCCGCCCGCCCGGCGCCTCCTCCACGAGTCCGTACTTGGCGAGTATCCGCAGGTGGTACGAGCAGCTGGCCACGGACTCCCCGGTCAGCTCGGCCGCCCTGGTGGCGGTGAAGGGCCCGCTGCCGCGCAGCAGCCCCACCAGGGTCATCCGCAGGGGATGGGCATAGGCCCGCAGCGCGCGGGGGTCGGTCAGTCGGATGCTGCGGGGCTGCTCGCCCTCGGAATCGCTGATCTCCGGCATGTTGAAAAGATATCTTTAGAAAGACTCCTTTACAAGCACTCCACCAGCATCTTCCACGACCCGCTCACACCTCCCCCAGCCCCCGCCCCGCCCGACCCCCCACGGCCCTCTCCCCGGCCGGCCCAGTCCCACCCCACCAGCCCCACCCCCGTCACCTCCCCCTCGGCACCGCCACGAGGCCCCGCCCCGAGCCCACCACCGCGATCGCCCCGTCCCGGTCCGTCCGCAGGACCCTCGCGCCGCCCGCCCGCAGTGCCGCGACCGTCCGGGGGGAGGGATGGCCGTACGGGTTGTCCCGCCCCGCCGAGACCAGGGCGAACCGCGGCCGCGCCGCACCCATCAGCGCCGGGTCCTGATGGGCGGACCCGTGGTGCGCGACCTTGAGGACGTCCACCGGCTGAAGGCCGGGGTGCGCGCGCAGCAGCTCCCGTTGCGACGGCGGCTCCAGGTCGCCGAGGAGCAGCAGACTCACCCCGCCGCGGGCCCTGACGAGCAGTGCGACGCTGGCGTCGTTGGGCCCGGCGAGCGCCCCACCGGCCACGGCCGCCCGGGCATCCGCCGGAGGCCAGAGCACGCGCCACTCCAGGGCCCCGACCCGCCGCTCCTCCCCCGGCCCCGCCCTGACCAGGGGAACCCCCGCTGCCGCCGCCGTCCGCCGTACGAACGCCGCCTGCGCCGGCGGCTCTTCGAGGCCCGTCGTCTGGATCGCCCCCACCGCGCGGCCCCGCAGCACGCCCGGCAGCCCGGCCACGTGATCCGCGTGGAAATGGGTGAGCAGCAGCAACGGCACCCGTGCCACGCCGAGTTCCCGCAGACAGCGGTCGACCGACGCGGGGTCGGGCCCCGCGTCCACCACCACCGCGGCGTCCCCACCCGCCGCGAGGACCGTCGCATCCCCCTGCCCCACCTGACACATCGCGAACACCCACCCGGGCGGCGGCCACCCGGTGACCCACCGGGCCAACGGCGCCGGCCGCACCACCGTGACCAGGATCAGTGCCGCGAGGACCACGCCGACCGGCCCCCGGTACGGCAGCCTGCGCGCCCCGACCACCACGAGCGCCGTGAGCAGCGCGAAGACGAGGCCGCCCCACCAGCCGCCGGGCCAGGCCAGTTCGGCACCCGGCAGCGCCGCCCCGCCACGGGCCACCCTCGCGATCCACCCGACAGGCCACCCGGCCGCCCACGCCAGCGCCTCCGCGCCCGTCGCCCACACCGGAGCCAGGGCGAGCGTGGCGAATCCGAGCAGCGTCGCGGGCGCGACCGCCGGCTCGGCGAACAGGTTCGCCGGGATCGCGACCAGGCTCACCCGGGCCGCGAACACCACCACGACCGGCGCACAGACCGCCTGCGCGGCCAGCGCCGCCCCCAGGGCCTCGGCGAGCCGACCGGGCACCCGGCGCTCCCTCAGCACATCGCTCCATCGCGGGGCGACCGTCAGCAGGGAGCCGGTGGCGAGGACGGACAGCAGGAAGCCGTAACTCCGTGCCAGCCAAGGGTCGTAGAGCACCAGCAGAAGGACCGCGGCCGCCAAGGCGGGGATCAGCGACCTGCGCCGGCCGGTTCCGATCGCCAGCAGCGCCACGCCTCCGCAGGCAGCTGCCCGCAGCACGCTGGGATCGGGCCGGCAGACGACCACGAAGGCGATCGTCAGCGCGCCCCCGGCCAGCGCGGTGAGCCGCAGCGACATGCCGAGCCGGGGCGCGAGCCCCTTCCGCTCCACATGGTGCGCCCGTCCCGGACGCCCGATGAGCAGCAGCAGGACGATCGAGAGGTTGCTGCCGGACACCGCGAGCAGGTGGGTGAGGTCGACGGCTTCGAAGGCGTCCCTCAGGTCGGGGCCGATCCGGGAGGTGTCCCCGACCACGAGACCGGGCAGCAGGGCCCGCGCGTCCGGGTCGAGCCCCTCGGTGGCCCTCCGCAGCCCGGCCCGCAGCTCCCCCGCCGTCCGCTGCGACGCGCTCGGCGCTCCGACGATCCGCGGAGGTCCCGCCCGGTCGACCTTGAGTACGGCGGCGAACGGCTCTCCCGGCCGCAGCGGCGGCGCGAGCCGAGCCCCGACCCGCAGCCGGGTCGAGGGAAGCAACCGCAGCCACTCCTCCCGCCCCTCCCCCGGGGGCACGATCAGCAGGACCGGCGCCCTGGTCCGGTGGACCGTGCCGTCCGACCGCTCGACGCGGGTCACCTCCCCGTCCAGGACGACCGAGACGGGCGCCATCGCGTTGCCCCGCACCCGAGGTCTCGTCAGCCGCGGATCGGAGGTCACCGTCACCTCGGCCTGTGCCCGCGCGTACTCCGCCGCCAGCACCGGCACGGGCCCGCGCCTCAGGTCCGCCGCGTGCAGCCCCGCCGACGTGCCCCCGGCCGCCGCACACAGCAGGACCCCGGCGCACGCCGTCCCCCGCAGCCGCCACCCCGGCGAGCGCCACACCCTCCGGCCGGCGGCCGCGGCCGTGCCCGGACTCGTACCGGAGCCTGAGTCTGCGCCGCTACCCGCACAGCCATCCGCACCCTCCTCGGGCGCTCCACCGGCCCGCCGCGCCGCCGCCGATACCGACGCCCACACGGCCGCGGCGCCCATCAGGCAGACCGTCACGCCCGCCACCGTCGACCATCCCGTGGCTCCCACGGCCCAGGCGGCGGCCGCCCAGGCCGCGCCCGCGAGGGGGACGAGCCGGAGATCAAGCGGGCCTTCGCCCTCCCCCGGCCCCGGGGCGGGCCTCATGGCCGCACCAGCGGTTCGAGCTCGGCGAACCGGCGCTCACCGATGCCGTTGACCTCGCGCAGCTCCGCGACGGACCGGAATCCCCCGTGCTCGACGCGATGATCGACGATGTGCTGGGCGAGGACGGGCCCGACCCCGGGCAGCGTGTCGAGCTGTTCGACGGTCGCCGTGTTGAGACTCAGCGGCACGCCCGGCCCGCCCCCGCCACCGGCTCCTCCACTCGCTCCGGCCCCGGCAGCGGCACCGCCGGGCGGCGCTCCGGGCAGACCGACGAGCACCTGCTCCCCGTCGAAGAGGACGCGGGCCCGGTTGAGCGCCGTGAGATCGGCGCCGGGGCGGGCGCCGCCCGCCGCCTCCAGGGCGTCCGCCACCCGCGAGCCGGCCGGGAGGGTCAGCACCCCCGGCCTGAGCACCTTGCCGCCCACGTCGACGACCACCTTCGCCCCGGCCCCCGCGGCGGATGCGGCGGCCGGTCCCTGACCGGTCCCTTCCCCAGGAGCGGCCCGCCCGGCGACAACAGCGCGTCCGGCGGACCCGGTCGACCCGGCACCGCCGGACAGCCCCGCCTCCGCACCCACACCGGCCGTCCGGACCCGATCCCCCGCACCGGCGCGGACGAGCTCCGGGGCCCGCACCGGCTCCGGCCTCCCCATCCAGAAGTAGCCGCCCGCCAGCCCCACGGCCACGACGAGAAGCACCGTCAGCGCGGCCAGGGTCCTCGGTTCGAGCCCGCACCTCGTCTGCACCCACACCGGCGTCCGCTCACGGACGACCGCCGCACCCAGCTTCCACGCCCGCGTCCACACCGGCGCCCCGGGCGGCGACCCCCGCTCCGTCGCCGACGGTTCCTCCGGCTCCTCCGACGGCGCCCACACCAGCCGTGGCGCAGGCCCGGCCGGCGGGAGGAACGGCTGCGGAGAAGACGCCTCCGCGGTGGACGCCTCCGCGGTCTGCGGGACCGCGCCCGGCGGTGCCGTCGCAGGGAACAGGGCCTCCCCACGCCGCCGTACCCCGGCCCCGGGGGCCGCAGCGGCCCTCCCGACCCGGAAGCGCCTCCTGGCCCGGCCAGGGCCCGTGCCGCGCGTCCTGGAGCGGCTCCGGCCGTCCGAGCCGGGCGGCCTGCCGGGGCCACCGGCCGGCGGGCCGGGGCGGGCGGCGGTCCCGACGGCGGTCGATGCGATACCTGTACGAAGAGTCATGATCGTGACGGTAGGAGTCACGACCGGGCCGTGCCGGGATCACTCGTGTTCCGTGGACGGGGCACGAGCTGTGGACAATTCCGTCACCCTCCCGGGGGACGGGCAGGCTCAGCGAGGCGAGACGACCACCGCGAGGAGCCCGGGGCCCGTGTGGGCGCCGATGACCGCACCCACCTCGCTGACCTGGAGTTCCTCGACTCCCGGCACGCGCTCCCTGAGTCGGTCGGCCAGTGCGGCGGCGCGCTCGGGCGCGGAGAGGTGGTGGACGGCGATGTCGACGGCGCCGGAGCCGGCGCGCTCCACGGCGATCTCCTCCAGCCGGGCGATGGCCTTCGAGGCGGTGCGCACCTTCTCCCGCAGCTCGATGCGCCCGCCCTCGAGTTCGAGGAGCGGCTTGACCGCGAGCGCGGAGCCGAGCAGGGCCTGCGCGGTGCCGATGCGTCCGCCGCGGCGCAGATAGTCGAGGGTGTCGACGTAGAAGTAGGCGGAGGTGCCGGCGGCGCGTTTCTCGGCCGCGGCGACCGCCTCGTCGAGCGAACCGCCGGCCTCGGCGACCTCCGCCGCCGCGAGGGCGCAGAAACCCAGCGCCATGCCCATCATGCGGGTGTCGACCACCCGCACGGGCAGCGGTGCGTCCTTCGCCGCCAGGACGGCGGCGTCGTAGGTCCCGGAGACCTCGGCGGAGAGATGGAGCGAGACGACGCCCGTCGCCCCGGCCTCGGCCGCCGCGCGGAACGCGGCGGCGAACACTTCGGGGTTGGGGCGCGAGGTGGTGACGGGCCGCCGCTTCTGCAGGGCCTCGGCGAGGGCCACGGCCGAGACCTCGGTGCCTTCTTCGAGGGCGCGGTCGCCGATGACGACGGTCAGCGGGACCGTGGTGATCGCGTGCCGCTCTCTCGTCTGGCGTGGCAGGTAGGCCGTGGAATCGGTGACGATCGCGACATGCCGGGACATGAGCGGGAGGTTACCCGCAGCTGCCGCCGCGCGGCAGCCCGGCCCCCCTCGCCGCTCGGGTCGCCGTGTCAGGTGGTCGTCTCGGGCCGGGCGGTCTTCTCCCAGGGGTAGGCGGTCCGCCGGGGATCGGGCGCCGTGATCGCGGGCTGGTCGCCTCCGGTCGTCGTCCCGTGAGCGGCGGCCTCTCCGTGCCGCGGGGCACCGGGGGCGGAGCCCTGGGTACCCGGCGCCGCGGAGTCCGGCACGGTCCAGTGGCGCAGGGCTCCCGCCTCGACGTCGATCTGGGCGCTGAGCGTGGACAGGTCGTCCTCGGCGAACCGGACGGCCCGGTCGCGGGCCGCGCGGCGCAGCGCGTCGGCGGAGCCGGTGATCCGCTCGGTCCGGGCGGCGACCTCGGGGAGCTGCCCGGCGACCCAGGCCCGGTCGGGCTCCCGCTCCAGCCGCTTGAGGTCCCCGTCCAGTTCGAGACCGTGTGCGCTGAGCCGGTGGAAGAGGTCGAGGGACTCCTTCAGCGAGGCGTCCTCGACGGCGCCCGCCTGCAGCGCCTCCTGGGTGGCGCGCATCGAGGTGCGCAGGGTGAGCCGCAGCCGCGCGAGTTCGCTCGCGACCCCGGCCTGGCCGAAGCTCTTGGCCCGCAGCGTGGTGTCCTCGACCGTGCGCCGGGCCTGGTCGAGGGTGCGGTCCACTCCGCGCTTGGCGGCCTTCGCGACCTTCACCGTGGCGTACACCCCGAGCGCCACGAAGGCGAAGAAGAGCAGCGCCATGATCGTGATAATCGTGGCTTCCATGTGCGCCCCTCCGGCGTCCGTCGTCATCCCCACGACTGTGGTTCTTCCACGGTAAACGGAACAGGCAGGCCGGGGGTTCCATCGGAACCCCCAACCTGCCCGTAGGGGAAACCCCTATGTGCGTCAGCCGGCGACGATGTTGACCAGCTTCGGCGCGCGCACGATCACCTTGCGGATCTGTGCGCCGCCCAGCGCCGCGACCACGTGCGGGTCGGCCAGCGCCAGCGTCTCCAGCTCGGCGTCGGTGATCGCCGGGGAGACCTCCAGGCGGGCCCTGACCTTGCCCTTGATCTGCACGACGCAGGTCACGGTCTCGTCGACGACGTACGCCGGGTCGGCGACCGGGAAGTCCTGGTGGACGACCGACTCGGTGTGGCCCAGTCGGCGCCACAGCTCCTCGGAGATGTGCGGGGCCAGCGGGGCGACCAGCAGGACCAGCTGCTCGGCGACCGGCCGGGAGATCGCTCCGCCGACCTTGGTCAGGTGGTTGTTCAGCTCGGTGATCTTGGCGATGGCGGTGTTGAAGCGCATGGCCGCCATGTCCTGCGAGACGCCGTCGATCGCCTTGTGCAGGGCGCGCAGGGTGTCCTCGTCGGGCGCGGCGTCGACGACGGTGACCTCGCCGGTCGCCTCGTCGACGATGTTGCGCCACAGGCGCTGCAGCAGGCGGTACTGGCCGATGACCGCGCGCGTGTCCCAGGGGCGGGAGACGTCCAGCGGGCCCATCGCCATCTCGTACAGGCGCAGCGTGTCGGCGCCGTACTCGGCGCAGATCTCGTCGGGCGTCACCGCGTTCTTCAGGGACTTGCCCATCTTGCCCAGGACGCGGCTGACCTTCTCGCCCTGGTACCAGAAGCCGCCGTCGCGCTCCTCGACCTCGGCCGCCGGCACGGCGATCCCGCGCGCGTCCCGGTAGACGAACGCCTGGATCATGCCCTGGTTGTACAGCTTGTGGAACGGCTCGGCCGAGGAGATGTGGCCCAGGTCGAACAGCATCTTGGACCAGAAGCGCGCGTACAGCAGGTGCAGCACGGCGTGCTCGGCGCCGCCGACGTACAGGTCGACGCCACCGGTCGGCATGCCCTCGCGCGGGCCCATCCAGTACTGCTCGACGGCCGGGTCGACCAGCTGCTCGGAGTTGTGCGGGTCCAGGTAGCGCAGCTCGTACCAGCAGGAGCCGGCCCAGTTGGGCATGGTGTTGGTCTCGCGGCGGTAGCGGCGCGGGCCGGCGCCGTCGCCCAGGTCCAGGGTGACGTTGACCCAGTCCTCGTTGCGGGACAGCGGGGTCTCGGGCCGGGTGTCGGCGTCGTCCGGGTCGAAGGTGCGCGGCGAGTAGTCCTCGACCTCGGGCAGCTCCAGCGGCAGCATCGACTCGGGCAGCGAGTGGGCGACGCCGTCCTCGTCGTAGACGATCGGGAAGGGCTCGCCCCAGTACCGCTGGCGGCTGAACAGCCAGTCGCGCAGTCGGAAGTTGACGGTGCCCTCGCCGATGCCGCGGTCGGCCAGCCAGGCGGTGATCTTCGCCTTGGCGTCGACGACGCCCAGGCCGTCCAGGGAGATCTCGTCGTTGGCGGAGTTGACCAGCTTCGCCTCGTAGGAGGCGAAGGCGTCGTCCCACGCGGCCGGGTCGGTGCCGCGGTCGTCGGAGGGCTCCACGACGCAGCGCATCGGCAGCTCGAAGGCGCGCGCGAAGGCGAAGTCGCGGGTGTCGTGCGCCGGGACGGCCATGATGGCCCCGGTGCCGTAGCCCATCAGGACGTAGTCGGCGATGAAGACGGGGACCTGCTCGCCGCTGACCGGGTTGGTCGCGTAGGCGCCGGTGAAGACGCCGGTCTTGTCCTTGGCCTCGGCCTGGCGCTCGACGTCGGACTTGGAGGCGGCCTGCTTGCGGTAGGCGTCGACGGCCTCGGACGGGGTGGCGTGTCCGCCGGTCCACACGTCGTGGGTGCCCTCGGGCCAGGCGGCCGGGACGATCTTCTCGACCAGGTCGTGCTCGGGGGCCAGGACCATGTAGGTGGCGCCGAACAGGGTGTCCTGGCGGGTGGTGAAGACGGTGATCGCACCGGTCTCGCCGACCTGGAAGTCGACGCGGGCGCCCTCGGAGCGGCCGATCCAGTTCCGCTGCTGCAGCTTGATGGCCTCGGGCCAGTCCAGCCCGTCCAGGTCGTCCAGCAGGCGGTCCGCGTAGGCGGTGATCCGCATGTTCCACTGGCGCAGCTTGGACTTGAAGACGGGGAAGTTGCCGCGCTCGGAGCGTCCGTCGGCGGTGACCTCCTCGTTGGCCAGGACCGTGCCCAGGCCGGGGCACCAGTTGACGGGCGCCTCGGAGGCGTACGCCAGGCGGTACTCGCCCAGGATGTCGGAGCGCTCGGAGGCGGTCAGCTCGCTCCACGCGCGCGTGGAGCCGGGGATCTCACGCGTGCCGTTCTCGAACTGCTCGATCAGCTCGGCGATCGGACGGGCCTTGCGGGCCTCGTCGTCGTACCAGGAGTTGAAGATCTGCAGGAAGATCCACTGGGTCCACTTGTAGTACTCGGGGTCGATCGTGGCGAACGACCGGCGCTTGTCGTGGCCCAGGCCCAGCCGGCGCAGCTGGACCTTCATGTTCTCCATGTTGGCCTCGGTGGACACGCGCGGGTGCGTGCCCGTCTGCACGGCGTACTGCTCGGCCGGCAGGCCGAAGGCGTCGAAGCCCAGGGTGTGCAGCACGTTGTGGCCGGTCATGCGCGCGTGGCGGGCGAAGACGTCCGTCGCGATGTAGCCCAGCGGGTGGCCGACGTGCAGGCCCGCACCCGAGGGGTACGGGAACATGTCCATGATGAACTTCTTGGGCTGCGCGGCGACCGCGGCGTCGCCCGCCAGGTCACCGGTGGGGTTCGGCGCCTCGTAGGTGCCCTCGGCGTCCCAGAAGTCCTGCCAGCGTGCCTCGATGTCGGCGGCCATGGCTGCCGTGTAGCGATGCGGGGCCGCCGTCTCGGCGGCCGTATTGATCTCGGTCATGGTCCTTGAAGCTCCATCGATCGTCTCTGCCCACGGCCACTTACTGGCGAAATGAAAAATCCCCTCGCACAGGAGGGGATGCCGCGCCGACTCCGACAGGATGTCCGTCACCCGTCGGGACTGGTCAGCGCGGCTCGATAAGCAGGAGGCGTACGGCACGCATGGCGCCAGGGTACCGCAGGGGCCGCGGGGGCCGCACCGGCGTTCCAAGGGCGGACGCGGGAGGGTAACGAAGAAGCGGGCCACCCGATTCGGGTGGCCCGCTTTCTTTTCTGTGGAGCTAAGGAGAATTGAACTCCTGACCTCCTGCATGCCATGCAGGCGCTCTACCAACTGAGCTATAGCCCCTTGCTGTTTTCCGTCTCCGTTTCGGTTTCCCTCGCGGCGACAGACAGAACATTAACCGGCTCCCGGCCAGATCTCCAAATCCATTCATCGGACCCCTCCGACCTGCCGGGTAGGGTCGCCGACTGTGTCCGTCTCCGTGCTCTCCCGAACCCGCGCCCGGCCCTGGCCCCTGGTCACCGCCGCGGCGGTCTGTCTCCTCTCGTTCGCCGCCTTCTGGGTGGCGCAACGCCTCGCCCACGTGAACATGCTCGACGTGATGGTCTACCGGGCCGAGGGCGAGACCGTGCGGGCGGGCGGCGACCTGTACGCGATGCGCGCCACGTCCGCCAACCTGGGCATGACCTATCCGCCCTTCGCGGCGCTGGTCTTCGTGCCGCTGACCCTGGTGAGCGTCCCGCTGATGCGCACGCTGAGCACCGCGGGCAACCTTCTCCTGGTCGTCGCCCTGGTCCAGCTGTCGCTCCAGCTGGTGCGGCCGTCGCTGTCCCGTGCGGACCTGTGGCGCACGACCCTGTGGGTCGCGGCGGCCGTGGTCTGGTGCGAGCCGGTGTGGACGACGCTGCGCTACGGCCAGATCAACCTGCTGATAGCGGTGGCGGTGCTCTGGGACCTCACCCGCCGGGAGGGGAGCCGCTGGGCGGGTCTGGGCATCGGTCTGGCGACCGCGGTGAAGCTCACACCGGGTCTCTTCGTGGTCCTGCTGCTCGCCGCCGGCCTGCTGCTGTGGCGCCGGGACCGGAGCTGGAACCGGTGGCTGCGCACGGCGGTGACGGCGACCGGGGTCTTCCTGGGCACCACACTGGCCGTGGCGGTGGCCCTGCCGGCGGACTCGAAGCGGTTCTGGACGGAGACGCTGTTCGAGACGGGGCGGGTCGGCTTCGCCGAGGAGACCGCCAACCAGTCCATCCGCGGCGTCCTGGCCCGGCTGATGCACACCGACGACCCGGGTATGTGGTGGGCCGTGACGGCGGCCGTCCTGGGCGGCGCAGCCATGGTCCTCGCGGTGCGGGCCGCGGTGCGGGGCGACAAGGCGGTGGCCGTGCTCGTCTGCGCGTTCACGGCCCTGATGATCAGCCCGATCTCGTGGTCCCACCACTGGGTCTGGTGCGTGCCGTTGCTGATCCTCCTGGCGGACCGCGCCACGCGCGTGTGGCAGGTGACCGGAGGGGTCGCCCTGGTCTTCGTCTCGTTCGCGCTGTGGTGGGTCCCGCACGACCCGGGCCGTCCCGAACTGGACCAGAACGCGGGCCAGATGCTGCTCTCCGCCGTCTACCCGCTGACGGCGACGGCGCTGCTGGTGGGTTACGCGCTGACGCTGCGGCGTCAGGCGGTGGCGAAGGAGTAGAACCGCTTGAGGGTGCAGTGCTCGTCCAGGAGCCGGCCGTAGATCGGCTCGCCCTCCAGCTCGCGGTAGGTCTCGATCGGGTCGCCTTTTATGATCAGCGCCCGCGCGCACTCCTCGCACCAGTACTGGAACCCGGTGTTGACGGGGTCCATGTCCCGCACGATGGGCGTGCCGCTGCCGCACCAGTCGCACTTCCGCCTGTGTGCACCCACTCGATCAGCTCCAGACGTGGCCGCAGGCCGTGCACCCATAGGACACCCCGCCGTTGCCGCCGAGCATTTGGGTCACACCCTCCCGTCCGGAGCCTCGTCCCCCTCCGGCCGTCCCGATTCTGCCATGGCCCCGCAAGAGGGTCAGCGTGCTCGGCGAGGCAGCCCCGCGGAGGCCGCGCCGAGCACCGAGGCGGCGGCCAGGGCGAGGACGGTCACCCACAGCGCGTCGGCGGAACTCCGTGCTCCGGGACCGTCGAGCCGCCCCAGGAAGAGGGTGCCGAACGTGGCGACGCCGATGAGCTGGCCGAGCTGGGTGACGGTGGCCAGCAGTCCGCTGGCGTCGGCCGCGTCCTCGGCCCGTACGGTGGCCAGCGCGCCCGTCAGGGCCGGGCTGAAGGCCAGCGAGATCCCCGCACCGAGGGCGCCCAGGGCCGGGTAGAGGCCCCAGCCGCCCGCGGTTCCGTCGTGGAGCAGCCCGCCGACGGCGAGCGCGGACACGGCCGCGAGGAGGAATCCGCCCGGGACGAGCGCCCGCCGCAGCCGGGGCGGGCAGCGCCGCCAGGTCAGTCCGACGGCGCCGAAGACCACGGCGGCGGGCCCGAAGGTGAGTCCCGCGCGCAGGGCGCTGTGGCCGAGCCCGCCCTGCAGGTGCAGGGTGAGGGTGAACAGGAAGCCCGCGTTGACGCCCATGGCCACGGTGATCCACAGGACGGCCCGCCCCATGCCGGGGATGCGCAGGACCCGCGGGGCGATGAGCGGCGCGCCGCCCCGGCGGGCGAGGCCCGACTCGTACCCGCCGAAGACCGCGAGGAACACCAGGGACCCGCCCAGGGAGAGCCAGGACCACAGCGGCCAGTCCTGCTCCTGTCCGAGGACCAGGGGGACGGTCAGCAGGGACACGGCGGCCGCGAGCAGCAGCAGGCCCGGCAGGTCGAGGGCACGCGCCCGCGTGGGCGTGCCGTGGGCGTCGCGGGGCAGGACCCGGGCGCCGAGGACGAGCAGGACGAGCCCGATCGGGACGTTGACGAGGAAGACCGGCCGCCAGCCCGTGCCGAGGAGGTCGGCGCTCACCAGGACGCCGCCGACGACCTGGCCGGCGGCGGCGCCGGTGGCCAGGACCGCCGCGTAGGCGCTGAGGGCCCGCACCCGGCGCTCGCCGGTGAAGTTGCGCTGGATGAGGCTGAGCACCTGCGGGATCATCAGGGCGGATCCGGCGCCCTGCACGAGCCGGAAGGCGATCAACTGGCCCGTTCCGGCGGCGAGTCCGCAGGCGAGCGAGGCGGCGGTGAAGAGGGCGAGGCCGGCGAGGTACATCCGGCGGTGGCCGAGCCGGTCGCCGAGGCGGGCTCCCGTGATCAGCAACACCGCGTAGGCGATGGTGTATCCGGCGATGACCAGCTGGAGTTCGGCTCCGGAGGCGGCGAGTTCGGCGCGGATGGTGGGGGCGGCGACGTTGACGATGAAGACGTCGAGGAGTGCCATGAACTGGGCGGCGAGCACCACGCCGAGCAGTACTCCGGGGCGGTTGTCGGTGCCTCGGTCTTTACTGGGTGCGGGACGTGTCGTGGTCGAGGTCATGCGTCGAGCGTGGCGGCGATCCGATACGGGTAACGAGAGCCCGCTGATGCTGGTACTGACAGCACCTGGCAACGGCGGCAAGGGGACTCGACCATGGGGGTGTGACGATGGTGGCAGGAGTACCGACGCAGCGGCGCCGACGGCCGGAACTGGCCGCGTTCCTGCGCAGCCGCCGGGCCAGGGTGACGCCGGAGGACGTGGGCATGCCGCCGGGCCTCCGCCGCCGCACACCGGGGCTCCGCCGCGAGGAGGTCGCCCAGCTCTCCGGGGTCGGTGTCACCTGGTACACCTGGCTGGAACAGGGCCGCCCGATCAACGCCTCCGCGCAGGTGCTCGACGCGGTGGCCCGCACGCTCCGGCTCGACCGCCCCGAGCGCGAGCACCTCTACCACCTCGCCGAGGTGCCCTACGCGCCGGACCGGGCCGCCGCGGACGCCGAGGTGGTCAGCCCGGAGATCCAGGGGATCCTCGACGCCCTGGACCCCCATCCCGCGGTGCTCTACAACGCGCGGTACGACGTGCTCGCGACCAACACCATGTACGAGCGGCTGCTGATGCAGGACGGACAGGGCCTGGACACCGGCCCGTTCGGCATACGCAACGTCCTGTGGGCCCTCTTCACCGTGCCCGGCCCCAAGTGCCCCGTGGTCGACCGCAAGCGGGAGCTGCCGCTGATGGTGGCCCAGCTGCGGGGCGCGTACGGGCGCCATGTGGGCGAGCCCGCCTGGGAGGAGTTCGTACGGCGCCTCGCGGAGGCCAGCGGCGAGTTCGCCCGGCTCTGGCGGAGCGGCGACGTGGTCCCGCCGGGCACCCGGGTGAAGACCTTCCGTCACGAGCGGGTGGGCGAGGTCCGGTTGACCTCGGTCTCCCTCTCGGTCAACGGGATGCCGGAGTGCCGGATCGTGGCCTACACGCCGAACGACGAGGAGAGCCGTATCGGGATCCAGTCCCTGCGCGACGGCGCATGACGACGAATCCCGCCCTCTGATGAGGACGGGATCCTGTGATTGTGGAGCTAAGGAGAATTGAACTCCTGACCTCCTGCATGCCATGCAGGCGCTCTACCAACTGAGCTATAGCCCCTCGTGTTCTTCCGTTCCCTGCGCTCTGCGCTGCGAACAAGAAGAACTCTAGCCTGTGACCTGCCGGAAAGTGAAATCCGGGTCCGACAGGCAGGCCGTCGGCATCAGTCGTCGTCGCCGAGGACCGGCTCGGGCAGCGTGCCGGCGTTGTGCTCCATGAGACGCCAGCCGCGCGCGCCCTCGCCGAGGACCGACCAGCAGCAGTTGGAGAGGCCGCCCAGACTTTCCCAGTGCCGCGCCTCCAGACCGAGCAGCCGGCCGATGGTGGTGCGGATCGTGCCGCCGTGGCTCACCACGACGAGAGTGCCGTCCTCGGGCAGCTTGTCCGCGTGACCGAGGACCACCGGAGCGGCCCGGTCGGCCACCTCGGTCTCCAGCTCGCCGCCGCCGCGGCGCACGGGCTCGCCGCGCTTCCACGCGGCGTACTCCTCGCCGTACCGCGCGACGATCTCGTCGTGGGTCAGCCCCTGCCACTCCCCCGCGTACGTCTCGCGCAGCGCGGAGTCGTGGACGACGGTGTGGCCGGTGAGCTCGGCGAGCTCGGCGGCGGTGGCCGCCGCCCGCTTCAGGTCGGAGGCCACGATGGCGTCCGGCTTCAGCGCGGCGAGCAGCCGGGCGGCGCGGCGCGCCTGTCCGACGCCGGTCTCCGTCAGCTCGATGTCGGTCGAGCCCTGGAAGCGGCGCTCCAGGTTCCAGGAGGTCTGGCCGTGACGCCAGAGGACGATGCGGCGGCCGCTGCCGCCCTTGGTCGTGCTCAGCTCAGCTCACCGTCCACCTCGTCGGGCAGCCCGGCGGCGTGGTCGGACATGTCGACGCCGGTCAGGGCGGCGTGCTCGGCGCCCTTGCCGCGGGTCTTCTGCGCGTCCTCGGGCAGGGCCAGCTCGGGGCAGTCCTTCCAGAGGCGCTCCAGGGCGTAGAAGACGCGCTCCTCGCTGTGCTGGACGTGGACGACGATGTCGACGTAGTCCAGCAGGATCCAGCGCGCGTCGCGGTCGCCCTCACGGCGGACCGGCTTGGCGCCGAGCTCCTTGTTGAGACGCTCCTCGATCTCGTCGACGATCGACTTGACCTGGCGGTCGTTGGGCGCGGAGGCGAGCAGGAAGGCGTCGGTGATCGACAGCACGTCGCTGACGTCGTACGCGATGATGTCGTGCGCGAGCCGGTCTGCGGCCGCCTGGGCGGCAGTGTTGACGAGCTCGATGGAACGGTCCGTGGCGGTCACAAGCAGGCTTTCGTCGGCGGTCAGGTACCCCTCCAGGGTCTCACGGACCGCCGACGACCCCGCCAGCGAATTCCCGGGCGTCGCTACGAGGCTCCCGGCACCTTGTAGTCCCGGCCCAGGATCACGGTGACCGAGGCGCCTCCGACCAGCCGGCCCTTGGTGACCGAGCCGACGGGCAGGCCCAGCGTCTTGGCCACCTCGACCGCCGTGGGCTTCTGGGCGTCGTCACCGTAGACGACCTGCGACTTCTCCTGGGCGGGGGCCGTGGCGCCGCCCACGAAGGCGTAGCCGCCGTTGATCAGGACGACCCGGGCGGCCTCCGTGGCGTCCTTGCCGGAACCGTCCCGCACCGAGACCCGGGGGACGTCGCCCGCCTCGGGGGCGGTGACCTTTCCGCCGAGGATGTCCTTCACCACACTGGCGCTGGCGCTCTCGGAGAGCGATCCGTCCTGCCCGACGGGGAGCACGGCCGTCTTGTAGTCGCCGATCTTGGCGTGCTCGGCGAGCTTGGCCAGGGAGGCGGCGAGGTCCTTCTCCGGGAGGGAGGGGTCGAGGATCTGCTGGAGCGTCTCGACCGTGACCGTGGCGACCTCCGGGTCGGAGGAGATCTTGCGCAGGACCCCGTACATGACCTGGCCGAAGCGCTGGAGCTGCTTGGCCTCGGCCTCGCCGGGCGCCCGGTAGGTGGCGTAGGCGACGGCGGCGCGGCCGTTCAGGGTCTGCTTCTCGCCCTTCCTGACGAGCGGCTCGGCACCCTTCCTGGTGTCGGGCACGTCCGTGTCGGTGTCCGCCTCGATGCTGCTGACGGCCTCGACGAGGTTCTCCAGGAACGGAGTGTCCAGCCGCCAGGTGCCGGTGATCTTCGTGCCGAGGAGGTTGTCGATCGCCTCCCTGGTACCGCCGGAGCCGTCCTCCTCGACCGACTTGGCGAGGGTGGTCGCGGCTCCTTCGTCGTCGGCGACCACGAGCGCGTTGGGGATCAGGATCGTGGTGCCCTGGCGGGTGGTCGTGTTGTCCACCAGCAGCGCCGTGGAGGTGCCGCCGCTCTTGAGGTCGTGGAGGTGGACGACGATCGTGTCGCGCTTCTGCGGGCCGGTCGCGGTGCCGCCCTTCTGCTCCGGGGCGGAGGTGCCCGGCAGCTTGCCCGCGGACCAGAGGTAGCCGACTCCGCCGACGACGGCGAGCACGAGGACGACGACGAGCGCGACGATCCTGTTGCGGCCGCGGCGCCTGGCCTCCTCGCGCCGCTCCGAGCGGCTCTCGGTGAACTTGAGCCAGTCGATGACGTCCTCGGAGTCCTCGTCGGGCTCCTCGATGAACGAGAACTGCTCGGTGCGGTACTCCCGGTCACCGTCGCCCTGCCGCGGCATCGCGGGGCGCTCGGGGGCGGGGCGCTGGCCGGGGACGCCGGCCGGGGCGGCCACGGGAGCGGCAGGCGGCGCGGGGGCCGCGGGCGCGGCCTGGGCCGGCGCGGGTGCCGGGGCGGGTTCGGCCTGGGCGGCCCACTGCTGCCCGGTGTCGTAGGTCGGGTAGGCGTAGCCCTGCTGCCCGTACGGGTCGTGCTGCGGCTCGTACGGCGACTGCTGCGGCTGCTGCGCCGGTGGCTGCTGCGGCTGCCCCTGCTGGGCGTAGGGGTCGTAGCCGTACGCCTGCTGGGGCTGCTGGGGCTGCTGCCCGCCGGCGTAAGGGTCGTAGTGCTGCGCGGGCTGCTGGTACACCGGCTGCCCGTACTCGTCGTAGCCGATGATCTGCGGCTGCGGATAGTACGGGTCGTACGGGTGCTGCTGGTCGTTCACCGGTGCCCCTCCCCGAGGCTCACTCGCCGCGGTACAACTGGCGCTTGTCGATGTAGCGCACCACGCCGTCCGGCACCAGGTACCAGACGGGATCGCCCTGCGCGACCCTCGCCCGACAGTCAGTGGACGAGATGGCGAGCGCGGGAACCTCGACCAGCGAGACCCCGCCCTTGGGCAGTCCGTCGTCGGTGAGGTCGTGGCCCGGCCGGGTGACGCCGATGAAGTGGGCGAGCGAGAAGAGCTCCTCGGCGTCGCGCCAGGTGAGGATCTGTGCCAGCGCGTCGGCGCCGGTGATGAAGAAGAGGTCCGAGTCGCTGTTGAGGGAGCGCAGGTCCCGCAGGGTGTCGATGGTGTACGTCGCGCCGCCGCGGTCGATGTCGATGCGGCTGACCGAGAACTGCGGGTTGGACGCGGTGGCGATGACCGTCATCAGGTAGCGGTCCTCGGCGGCCGAGACGACCTTGTGGCTCTTCTGCCACGGCTCCCCGGTCGGCACGAACACCACCTCGTCCAGGTGGAACAGGGCGGCCACCTCGCTCGCCGCCACCAGGTGTCCGTGGTGGATCGGGTCGAAGGTTCCGCCCATCACGCCGACTCGGCGCTTCGCGCGCGTGCCAGTAGGCACTTCCTGCTCTCCCATGCGTGCAGAGCCTACTGGCACGTCGGCGGACGCCGGATCGGTGGTCGCCGGATCAGCGGTCGCGGTTGAAGCGGGTGGTGATCCACAGCAGCAGGAGCAGGGCACCGAAGGCGCCGAAGCCGGTGAGGTAGGGGCTGAGGCTGTCGTGGTTGCCGCCGTGCTCGGCGCCCTCGGCGAGAGTGACCAGGTTGGCGGCGGTGCTGTGGAGGCTCATCTTCAGCAGACCTATCGATCGGGGATGGGAGCGGAGACTTCGCGCACATCGTATGCGGGCCGTCCGGACCGTCTCACGCCGACTCAGGCGTTGGCGTCACGGTCCGTGTCGCCGCTCGTACCCCGACCGGCGCCGTCGGCGGTGTCGCCGTCGTCGGTGCGGTAGCCGCGCAGCAGGAACCAGGCGAGCAGCGCGCCGCCCACGATCGACACGAGCAGCACGATCCGGAGCGTGTCGCCCGGCCCTTCGGCGGCGGCTGCGGCGAGCAGGGCGTCTGCGGTGTCCGGCATGTCGGTCGTGCTCCTAGGTCGTCCTCGGTGCCCGAGTTATCCACAGGCCCCGGCACACGGTAACGCCAGCGCCTAGGGTGGGTGCGGTCAGGGGGACGAGCACCGACTCGTACGAACAGGGGGCATCCATGACCGAGAACGACCAGGGGAACGTGCCGAGCAGGCAGCGCAAGCGGTTCCCCGGCATCTCCTCGCGGGCCTACGAACATCCGGCGGACCGCTCGGCCCTGGTGGCCCTGCGGAAGCTCAGCGGTTTCGACACCGTCTTCAAGGCGCTCAGCGCGCTGCTGCCCGAGCGCAGTCTCAGGCTCCTCTTCCTCTCGGACTCCGTCCGGGTGAGCGACGCGCAGTTCAGCCACCTCAACGACATGCTGCGGGACGCCTGTTACGTCCTGGACCTGGAGAAGGTCCCGCCGATGTACGTGGCGCAGGACCCGAAGCCGAACGCGATGTGCATCGGCCTCGACGAGCCGATCATCGTGCTCACCACCGGCCTGGTGGAGCTCCTCGACGAGGAGGAGATGCGGGCGGTCATCGGCCACGAGGTCGGACACGCCCTCTCGGGGCACTCGGTGTACCGCACGATCCTGCTCTTCCTCACCGGGCTGGCGCTGAAGGTCGCCTGGATCCCGCTGGGCAACGTCGCGATCATGGCGATCGTGACGGCGCTGCGCGAGTGGTTCCGCAAGTCCGAGCTGTCCGCCGACCGGGCCGGCCTGCTCGCCGGGCAGGACGTGCAGGCGTCGATGCGCGGTCTGATGAAGATCGCCGGCGGCAACCACCTGCACGAGATGAACGTGGACGCGTTCCTCGCCCAGGCCGACGAGTACGAGAAGGCCGGGGACCTGCGGGACTCGGTCCTGAAGATCCTCAACGTGCTGCCGCGCACGCACCCCTTCACCACCGTCCGGGCGGCGGAGCTGAAGAAGTGGTCGGAGAGCCGCGACTTCCAGCGGATCATGGACGGCCACTACCCGAAGCGCTCGGAGGACAAGGACACCTCGGTCACGGACTCCTTCCGGGAGTCGGCCGGGCACTACGCCGAGACGGTGCGGACCAGCAAGGATCCGCTGATGAAGCTCGTCGGGGACATAGCCGGCGGCGCCGGGGACCTGGCGGGCGACCTGGGCGGCCGGCTGCGCAACCGCTTCGGGGCGGGCGGCCAGGGGGCGGGGAAGCCGGATGCGGGCCCGGACGCCGGACCGGACGCCGGTGACGGCGGCAAGCACGGCGCCGGGGGCGGTCAGAGCGAGGGCTGAGCGCTCGGCGCGAGCGCTCCGCAGAGCGCCGGAGCGGCGGGCCGGGCCGTGGCGTACGGGTCGGTGACCGCCGGCCCGCCGTCCGCGGCGGGGACCCGCGCCCCGGCCAGGAGCGGCCTCAGGGAGCCGGTGGTGTCGGCGCCGCATGCCTGCGGGCCGGCCTCCACCGTGCTGGTCAGCAGCTCGGTCCGGTGCATGCGCAGGTCGTCGCGGTCGAAGCGGAAGTGCACCTGTCGGTGGACGGTGAAGAGCGAGGCCGCGGCGACCGGTCCCGCGCCGTGGGCGGCCGGGCGCAGGGCGTAGGTGTACGTGTGGTCCGCGGTGACCTCCAGCGTGTCGGGGTCCGTCTCCTCGAAGCGGAGGGTGCCCTGCACGCGGGTGCCGGGGTCGGCGAGGACGACCTGCCGGGGATCGAAGCGGACGAGCCAGCCCGTGAGGGCGTGCCGGCCGTCGTCGGCGGGTGACTCGACGCTCCGGTCGAACTGCTCCAGCTGGTCCGGGTCGAGCAGCAGCCGCGCGGGCCGGACGGTCGCCCCGGCCAGCACGTCGGGCTCCAGCGAGGAGGCCACCAGGTACTCCTTGGCGATGCCGAGGGCGGTGACGACCTGGCTCTCGGCGAAGTGGGAGGTGCGCCCGGTGACGGGCAGGTTGATACCGGCGGCCCCGGTCCGGTACTGCGCGGCCGGGCTGTGGGCGAAGAGCCGGGCGGGCGTCCCGCCGGGGACGGTGCCACGGGGGGCGAGCGGGACCACCGTGGTCCGCAGCGGCTCGGCCCGCTGGTCGACGGGCGGCTGGTAGGGGTTGCGGACGCCCAGGTAGATGGCGGTTCCGAAGGCGAGGAGGATCAGCAGGACCAGCAGGACCGCCTGGCGGGAGCCGCCGCGGCTCTCCCAGGGCGAGGGGCGGCTCCGGACGGCACGGGCGTGCTCGCCCATCCGCTCCTGGGCCGAGAACTCCTGGAGGCGGGCAGCACGGATGAACGCCTCGTCGAAGACGACGGATCGGTACTCGTCCTCACCACCGCCGGGGAACCCCTCGGGCGTCCCCTCAGGCGGGTCGCCACGGCCTGCCATACCTTCAGGGTAGGTCCGCGGGACCTTCGGTAAACGCCCGGGGAAACGACAAGTTCGCAAGAATTCCGCCGTCGGGGCGTACGGGGCCGGCGGAGCGGTCCGCGGCGGGGCCTCGGCCCTATTCGGCGGCGGCCGAACGGGCCACGGGCGTGAGGGCCGCGGGAGGGGCCGGGAGGGGTTTCGGCGTGTCGACGCCGGTGGTGGCCGGCGGCGGGATCTGGTCGTCGCGGTTGGCCGCGGCGCCCCGGTAGACCGCGCTGAAGGCGAGGGCGACCATGCCGATGCCCATCACGAGGGCGAGGATCCAGGCCACCGGCCGGTGCCAGCGGGCGCTGCCCCGGTAGGGCCGCAGGGCGCCTCCGTGGCGCCCGTAGGGGCTGGCGTCGTCGCCGACGTCGTCGGGCTCGTAGGTGAGGCCGACGGGGTCGTGGCCGTCCTCGTAGGGGTCGTCGTCGCCCGCTCCGACACCGGCGCGTGCGCGGGCCGCCTCGGCCTCGGCACGGGCCTGCGCGGCGGCCAGGAGCCGCTCCACGGCCGTGGGCTCGTGGATGGTCGCGGCCCGCACGAAGTCCTCGTCGAACACCACGTCGGCGTAGACCTCGTCGGCGCCTCCGCGGTCGACACGGTCCTCGGGGTCCCCGCCGTCCTGGAACGGCTGGCCCCCCACGTCGTCCGGCACGGATTCAGAGTAGACCCGCGAGGGGGTTTTGGGCAGGGAGAGTGCGAAGCCTCCCCGCCCGTACCGAAAGGAGGTGTTAGCGCACGTGGCCGTCGCCGGTGACGATGTACTTCGTCGAGGTCAGCTCGGGAAGGCCCATGGGGCCACGGGCGTGGAGCTTCTGCGTGGAGATGCCGATCTCGGCGCCGAAGCCGAACTGTCCCCCGTCCGTGAAGCGGGTGGAGGCGTTCACGGCGACGGTGGTCGAGTCGACCAGCTGGGTGAAGCGGCGGGCCGCGGCCTGCGAGGTGGTGACGATCGCCTCGGTGTGGCCGGAGGACCACATGCGGATGTGCTCCACGGCCTTGTCGAGGGAGTCGACGACGGCGGCGGCGATGTCGTACGAGAGGTACTCGGTCTCCCAGTCCTCGGGGGTGGCCGGTACGACGGTGGCCTTGGAGCCCTCGGAGAGGGCGAGGACGCGCTCGTCGGCGTGGACGGTGACGCCGGCCTCGGCGAGGGCGGCGAGCGCCTTGGGCAGGAAGGCGGCGGCGACGTCCTGGTGGACCAGGAGGGTCTCGGCGGCGTTGCAGACGCTGACCCGGGACGCCTTGGAGTTGATCAGGATGTCGACGGCCATGTCGAGGTCGGTGTGGGCGTCGACGTAGACGTGGCAGTTGCCGGTGCCGGTCTCGATGACCGGGACGGTCGACTCCTCGACGACCGTCCGGATGAGGGAGGCGCCGCCGCGCGGGATGAGCACGTCGACGAGGCCGCGGGCGCGCATCAGCTCGCGGACCGATTCGCGGGACTCGCCGGGGACGAGCTGGATGGCGTCGGCGGGCAGGCCGGCGCCGCCGACGGCGTCGCGCAGGACGGTGACCAGGGCCGTGTTGGAGGCGTAGGCGGAGGAGGAGCCGCGGAGCAGGACGGCGTTGCCGGACTTGAGGCAGAGGGCGGCGGCGTCGACCGTGACGTTGGGGCGGGCCTCGTAGATGATGCCGACGACGCCCAGCGGCACGCGGACCTGGCGCAGGTCGATGCCGTTGGGGAGGGTCGAGCCGCGGACGACCTCGCCGACGGGGTCCGGCAGCGCCGCGACGTCGCGGACGTCGGCGGCGATGGCGCGGACGCGCTCGGGGGTGAGGGTGAGCCGGTCGACGATGGCCTCGCTGGTCCCGGCCGCGCGGGCCTTGGCGATGTCCTCGGCGTTGGCCTCGACGATCTCGGCGGTGCGGACTTCGAGGGCGTCCGCGATCGCCAGCAGGGCGTCGTCCTTGGCCGCGCGCGGGAGTGGCGCGATTTCGGCGGCGGCACCACGGGCACGGTAGGCCGCCCGGGCGACCGGCGAGAGGTTGTCGAGGGGCGTGAGCGAGGTCATGTCCGCAGGGTACTGGCACCCCTGCGGACATCCCTCACGTATCCCGCACTCCGAGACGTACCCCGCCGCGGTTCCACGCCGGCTCCCCGGGCTCTCCCGGCGTCGCTCAGTAGGGGTGGACGCCGACGGGGGCGGCCGGCGGCGGGCCGTAGCCCTCCGCGATCCGCTGGTGGTAGGTCTCGCGGTCGATGACCTCGAGTCCGACGATCTCCCAGGGCGGCAGCTTGGCGGTCTGCCGGTGCTCGCCCCAGAGGCGCAGGGCGACGGCCGCGGCGTCGTGCAGGTCGCGGGCCTCCTCCCAGTACCGGATCTCGGCGTGGTCGTTGGCGTAGCGGCTGGTCAGCAGGAAGGGGTGGTCGTGGGCCAGCTGTTCGAGCCCGCGCCGGACCTCCTTCAGCGGCGACTCCACCCCCGACACGCTGAGGGTGATGTGCCAGAGCTTGGACTCGGGCTGTTCCTTGCCGCGTGCCTCACGCGTCTCGCGTGCCTCACGTGTCTCGGCGGTGGTCTCGGTCTTCCTGTCCGTTGACCTGTCCTGTGCCTCGTCGAAGTCGGCTCCGGCCTCGACACTGGTCAGGGCGCGTTCGGCAGTCCCGCGGGGCGGTGCCCCTGGGCGCGCTCGTCTCACCGGCGGCCTCCTGTGTGATGCGTGTGGTGCTGTACCCCGCCCTGTCATAACCCCGAGACAAAGTTGACCAGTCCGAGGCCGTACATGGGGCGGTTTTGGTAAACGTCCCTTCCGGATGGCCAGACTTTCAGCCGTTTCGGCGGGGGCGGTCACCCGGTCGTGGAGCGGTCAGCCGATGACGACCAGATCGTCGCGGTGGACGACCTCGCGCTCGTACTCGGGTCCGAGCTCCCCGGCCAGTTCGTGGGTGGAGCGGCCGAGCATCCGGGGCAGTTCCTTGGCGTCGAAGTTGACGAGGCCGCGGGCGACGGCCCGGCCGGCGGTGTCGCGCAGCTCGACGGGGTCCCCGGCGACGAAGTCGCCCTCGACGCCGGCGACACCGGCGGCGAGCAGGGACTTCTTGCCCTCGACCACGGCGCGTACGGCTCCGTCGTCCAGGGTCAGGGAGCCCTGCGGGGTGGAGGCGTGGGCCAGCCAGAGGAGCCGGTCGGCCGAGCGGCGGCCGGTGCGGTGGAAGTAGGTGCCGGTGTCGCGGCCGGAGAGGGCGTCGGCGGCGCGGCTCGCGGAGGTGAGGACGACGGGGATGCCGGCGGCGGCGGCGATGCGGGCGGCCTCGACCTTGGTGACCATGCCGCCGGTCCCGACGCCCGCCTTGCCCGCCGAGCCGATCTCGACGTGGGCGATCGACTCGGGGCCGGTGACCTCGGCGATCCTCGACGTGCCGGGCTTGGACGGGTCCCCGTCGTAGAGCCCGTCGACGTCGGAGAGGAGGACGAGCAGGTCGGCGCGGACGAGGTGGGCGACGAGCGCGGCGAGCCGGTCGTTGTCGCCGAAGCGGATCTCGTCCGTGGCGACGGTGTCGTTCTCGTTGACGACGGGCAGCGCGCCCATCGCGAGGAGCTGGTCGAGGGTCCGGTAGGCGTTGCGGTAGTGGGCGCGGCGGCTGGTGTCGTCGGTGGTGAGGAGGACCTGGCCGACACGGACGCCGTAGCGGGCGAAGGAGGCGGTGTAGCGGGCGACGAGGAGACCCTGGCCGACGCTGGCGGCGGCCTGCTGGCGGGCGAGGTCCTTGGGGCGGCGGGTGAGGCCGAGGGGGGCGAGGCCCGCGGCGATGGCCCCGGAGGAGACGAGGACGATCTCCTTCTCACCGCCGCTGCGGACCTTGGCGAGCACGTCGACGAGGGCGTCGACGCGATCGGCGTCGAGTCCTCCGGAGGCGGTGGTGAGCGAGGAGGAGCCGACCTTGACGACGATCCTGCGGGCCTCCGTCACGTACTGCCTCGACACGTCCGTCTGTCCCGTCACCTGCGTCGCCACTGCGTCGTCCTCACTCGGCCTCGCGGCCTCACCCGGCTGTCCCTCCGCCGCGCGCTCCCCGCCCGCGGCTGCCAGGCAATCTACGCGAGCCGGGAGGGCTGCCGCTCGTCCGTTTCGCTCCCTGGACCGGCCGCCGAGGGGCCCTGTCCGGCGCCGCGGGGCACCAGGATCCGCCGGGAGACGAGGTAGGTGAAGGGGATCGCGACGACGGCGGCGACGAGTGGCGCGATCCGGTCGTCCATCCCGGCCCAGCTGACGAGCGCGTAGAGCCCGACGCTCTGCACCAGGTAGTTGGTGACGTTGGTGAGGGGGAAGAGGGCGAACTTCTTCCAGGTGGGGCGGGTGCGGTAGGTGAAGTAGGTGTTGAGGAAGAAGGAGCCGACCATGCTGAGGAGGAAGGCCAGGGAGTACGCGGCGAAGTACGGCATCCACGGGTGGAGCAGGAGGTAGCACCCGAAGAACGTGCCGGTGTTGACGCCGCCGACCAGGGCGAAGCGGAGTATCTGCGCGAGCCGGTCCCGCCGCGAGGGCCCGGAGCCGGGCCCGTCGACCCCGGAGCCGGGCCCGTCTGCCGCCGTCGGGGGCGCTCCCGCGGCGGACGCGTCGGAGGCCGCCGGGTGGGCCCCGGAGCCGCCCGCGGCGGCCGGTGCCGGGCGTGGCCCTCCGCCGTCGCCCCCGGTCCCCGCCGGGTGGGATCCCGCGCCGCCCCCCTCGCGCGCCATCAGCGCTCCCGGTCGGCGGTGACGACGCGGATGCGCTCGGCGGCGGCGCGCTCGGCGGCCGCCCGGCCGAAGGAGCGGTGGGTCTCCTTGACGAGGAAGTGCGGCCGGCGCTTGGTCTCGTAGTAGATGCGGCCGATGTACTCGCCGATCAGACCCAGCATCACCATCTGCACGCCGCCGAGGCCGACGATGATCGCGACCAGGGTGACGTAGCCGGGCGCGGTGACGCCCTGGGTGAGGGCGGCCGCGGTCACCCAGACCGCGTAGAGGACGGCGAGGCCGCTGAGCGTCATCCCGAGCCAGAGGGCGATGCGCAGGGGGCGGTTGTTGAAGGAGATCAGCCCGTCCATGCCGTAGTTGAGCAGGGAGCTGAACTTCCACTTCGTCTCGCCGCCCTCGCGTGCGGCGTTCTGGTAGTCGAAGGTGACGGTGTCGAAGCCGATCCAGGAGAAGAGACCCTTGGAGAAGCGGTTGTACTCGGGCAGCGAGAGCAGCGCGTCGACGGCGGGGCGGGAGAGCAGCCGGAAGTCGCCGACGCCGTCGGTGAGCTCCACGTCGACCCAGCGGTTGACCGCCCGGTAGTACACGCGGCTGAGCGCCGATCGAAGCTTCTTGTCGCCCTCGCGGGTGCGCCGTGCCATGACCTGGTCGTGGCCCTGGTGGTAGAGGTCGAGCATGCGGGCGAGCAGCTCGGGCGGGTGCTGGAGGTCGGCGTCCATGATGACCACCGCGTCGCCGGTGGACTTGCGGAGGCCCGCGAGCATGGCCGCCTCCTTGCCGAAGTTGCGGCTGAAGGAGGCGTACTGGGTGCGGTTGGGGTGCCGCGCGGCGATCTCGCGCAGCTTGCCGAGCGTTCCGTCGGAGCTGCCGTCGTCCACGTAACAGATCTCGTAGCCGACCGGGAGGCCGTCGAGGACCTGACGCATGCGCGCGTCGAAGCGCTCGACGACGTCCTCCTCGTTGAAGCAGGGGACGACGACGGAAAGCCTGGTCATGGAACGGTCACTCCAGAGGGATGGTCGAGAGTACGTCCTGAAGGACCGCCACCGGACTCTCCTCCGGGCGGCTCGGCCACGGTACGGAGCGGTGGTGGCCGCCGGGCGTCGCCCGAGTGACCGGGCCCGGTCGGCATGTCGTCCATGCAGCAAAGCATGCGGGGAGGGTAGTGATATACGTGGCATTTTTACCCATTCGTCACCCATTGGGACGACATGCCACGGACCCTGGCCAGCTGGAGCGATGACCGGTGAGTAGGACGACCATCTCGGAGCACGGTGACGCACGGATGCGGGACGGCGGAGAGGGCGGCGACCCCGGCGGAGGCAGGAGCGCGGACGGCCGCCGCGACGGGACGGGCGCGCTCCGGCGGGCCCTGTCGTGGACGGGGCTCGCCGTCGGCGCGGGCGCCGCGGCCCTGCTCTCCGTCGGCGCCTTCCTCGGCGTCTACGTCCGCCCCACGTCGGACGACTGGTGCGCCCTGTGGAAGACGCGGGACATGGGGGCCCTGGGGATCGCCTCGGACTTCTACCGGACGCAGAACGGGCGGGTCACCAACGCCCTGGCGACCGGCGTCCTCTATACGGACGACATGCGGGGCCCGAAGCTGCTGCCGGCCGCCCTGGTGGTCGCGCTCGGCGCCGCGCTCTTCCTGCTCGGCCGCGCGGCCCTGCGCGCGCTGCGGCTGCCCCGGCCACCGGTCGCCCTGCTCGGGGCGGTGGCCGCGGTCCTGGCCGCGCTGCTGTTCTTCGCGGGCACCCGCCCCTATCAGGTACTGCTCTGGGCGCCGGCGACCATCTCGCACACGCTGCCGAGCCTGATCGGGCTCTGGGTGGTGCTCGGCGCCGTCCGGGCCGCGCGCAGCACGCGGCGGTGGGCCAGGACGGCCGCGTTGGCGGGCGCGCTCCTGGCCGGCGTGGCGCTCGGCATGCTCAGCGAACCCTTCACCCTGGTCGCCGGCGTGTTCGCGGTCGCCGTCGGCCTCCTCTGCCTCCCCCGGTTCGGCTGGGCGAGGGACCGGTTCGTGTCGACGTGGTGCGCGGCGGCCTGCCTGGGGCTCGCCGTCGGCCTCACCCTGCTGTACACGTCGCCCGGCGCCCGGTGGCGGCGCGCCCAGCACCCGCAGGCCCCGCTGACGGCGGACGAGGTCGGCGAGACGTTCCACGACTGGTGGCGCGTCTGGCAGACCGTCGGCGGCCAGTGGGCGTACGCGGGTGCCCTCGCCGTCGGCGTCCTGCTGGGGCTCGGCCTGGCGGCCGCCCGCACCCGGACGCCCGTCCGCGGCCCCGGACCGCTCCCCCGCCCCCGCTCCCGGACGGCCGTGGTCGCGGCCTGCCTGCCGGTGCCGCTGATCGCCCTCGCGAGCCTGGCCGTGGTCTACGGCCTGCGCAGCGGGTACGGCGTGACCGGCTGGACCTACGCCCGCACCTGGATGAGCTTCCTCGTCCCGCTGCTGGCGGCGCTCTGCGCGTACGGCACCTGGCTCGGCCTGCTGGCCGGCCGCCGCCTCGCCGGTCCGACCGCCGCCCGGATCGGGGCGGTGGCCGTCGCGGGCGCGGTGGCCGTCGCCGCCACCGCCGCCCTGGTGCCCGCCGTGCGCTCCCTGACGACCACGACCGTGGCGCGGAGCCTCGCCTGGGACGCGCAGAACGCCCGCATCCGCTCCGAGGTCGCGGCCGGCGGCCGGAAGGTGACGTACGAGCCCCTGCACATCGGCTACCTGGCCGAGCCGTTCTTCACCCCCGCGTACTCCCGGGACTGGGTGGCCCAGTGCGTCTCCCGTTACTACGACGTGGAGCGGATCGAACGTCCGTAGGCCGCGTCCGGAGGAGTCCCCCGCTCGGGTGTGTTCCTGATCACCCCGCACGAAGGAGTTTGTGAGGGTCTGCGGTAAATTCTGGGCGGATGTCCCGCCATCCGTGCCATCACGCCCGCATGGGCGACTTCTCACCCGCACCGTGGGTTGCAGGGAATTCCCTTCCGAACCAGTAACGATAGGGAAACAGGGCCCTCCGGGGCGGCCGGAGGCTCGGCCGAACGAGTTGCGAACACCAGGTAGCTTGGGTGTGTCTGAAGGAATGAAAAGTGGATCGAGGTGCCAGTGCCTGACGTCTCAGTGATCGTCATCGCCTACAACGACGCGGAGCGTCTTCCGGCGGCAGTCCAGTCCGTACTGGACCAAACCCTGAAGAGCGTCGAAGTGGTGATCGTCGACGACTGCAGCAGCGACGACACCTTCGCGGTCGCACAGGCTCTGGCAGCTGCGCAGCCCGACCTGATCCGTGCGTACCAGCTGCCCGAGAACAGCGGCGCGGGCGGCGAGCCCCGCAACGTCGGCATCGGCCACGCGCGGGGCCGCTACGTCATGTTCCTCGACAGCGACGACGTCCTGGAGCTCAACGCCTGCCTCAACATGGTCTCGGCCGCGGACGAGACCCAGGCCGACATGGTCTCCGGGCTCTGCGTGCGCCTCCACAAGGACACCGCCAACCAGAAGCGCGACGAGTGGTACTCCTGGATCTACCGCCAGACGCGCACCCTCGACTCGGTCGCCGAGCTGCCCGACCTCTTCGTCTGGGACACGCTCTCGACCAACAAGTGCTACCGGCGTGAGTTCCTCGTCGAGAACGACCTCCGCTTCCCGAAGGGCATGTTCTACGAGGACCTGATGTTCATCGCCGAGGCGTACCTCGCGGCGAAGAAGATCACCCTCATCCCGAACCAGGTGTACTTCTGGCACGTCCACCAGAACGCCCAGGTCAAGTCGGTGACCAACCGCCGGCACGAGATGACGAACTACATCCACCGGCTGGAGATCCACCGCCGGATCGACGCCCTGCTCGACGAGCACGGCCTGACCGAGCTCCGGCAGGCGAAGGACGTCAAGTTCCTCAAGCACGACCTCGTCCTCCACCTGCGCGACCTGCCCTTCCGCGACCAGTCCTTCCGTGAGGAGTTCGCCGAGCTCTCCCGCGACTACCTCCAGGGCCTGGACCGCGACGCGTACGCGAAGGCGCAGAAGATCCAGTCGATCTGCGCCTACCTGCTGGAGAAGGGCGACTGGGACAACCTGCTGCCCGCCGTCGACACCCTGCTCCACCGCGACAAGGTCTCCACGCCGCTCTTCGAGCGCGACGGCCGGGTCTACTGGTGCGAGGAGCACCTCGACGACGAGTTCGGCCGCGAGGTCCTCGACGTCACGGACCTCGGCTACCAGGACAAGCCGATCAACAAGCTCTTCCTGCGCAACGAGCTGACCGCGTACGAGGAGTCCGGCGGCACCGTCCGGCTCGCCGGCCGGATCACCAACCCGCTCGGCGTGATCACGCCCGGGGCGAAGCTCGGCGCCAAGCTGGAGTTCCGCGCCCGCCGGCGCAGCCTGCAGACCTTCGTCTTCCCCGTCCAGACGGTCCGCCACGACGGGGACACCGTCCACTGGGAGGCCCAGGTCGACCTGAGCGCCAAGCTGCGCCCCCTCGGCATCATCGACTCCGTCTGGGACGTCCGGCTCGACCTCGACGTCGACGGCAAGCGCACCCGGACCCGGCTGACCACCGGGGAGCCCGACCTCGAGGGCGGGGCCTTCCCGATCAAGCCGCGGCTGACCCGGCTGGTGGCCGACCGCATAGAGCCCCACGCCACCGCCAAGGGCCACCTGGCGTTCCGTCTGCTGTCCACCCGGCAGAACAGCGAGCGCATCGAGGAGCTGATCCAGCGCGGTGTGCGCGGCACGCCCGGCAAGCTGGCCAAGTCCGGCTACCGCAAGGCCAAGGCGCTGCGCAAGACGCTCAAGTCCGACGACACCAAGCTGCGCCTGTACCACGAGGTGTACAGCCGGCTGCCCGTGAAGAAGCGCACCGTCGTCTTCGAGAGCCACCTGGGCAAGCAGTACAGCGACAGCCCCCGCGCGATCTACGAGGAGATGGTCCGCCAGGGCCTCGACTTCGAGGCGATCTGGTCGTACACGGGCACGCCGACCGGCTTCCCCAAGGGTGTCGAGCTGGTCCGCCGCTGGTCGCTGCCGTACCTGAAGGCGCTGGCCCGGGCCGAGTTCTGGGTGGACAACCAGAGCTACCCGCTCCGTCTCGACAAGCGTGCCGAGACGACGTACATCCAGACCTGGCACGGCTCCGCGCTGAAGAAGATGGGCTTCGACCAGCCCTCCCTGAAGGCCAAGACCCGCCAGCAGCAGGCGGCGGACCAGAAGTACCTGGACCGCTTCGACCACTTCCTGGTCCGCACCGAGCACGACGTGCGGACGCTGGCCAAGGCGTTCAACCTGCAGGACCGGGTGCTGCTGCGCTCCGGCTACCCGCGCAACGACTCGCTCGTCCAGGCGCGCCTGCGCGAGGAGGAGACCGGCGAGCGCGCACGCGGCCCGCTCGCCGCGGAGCTGGGCATCCCCGCGGACAAGAAGGTCCTGCTGTACGCCCCCACGTTCCGCACGTCGGGCGCCAAGGCGAGCCACTTCGAGCTGCCGTTCGACGTGGAGGCGTTCGCCGAGGAGTTCGGCGACCGCTACGTCCTCCTGGTGCGCGCGCACTACCTCAACCACGTGGTGCTGCCGCCGAGCGTCGAGGGCAAGGTCATCGACGTCTCCAAGCACCACGACGTCATGCCGTTCATGGAGCTCGCCGACGCCCTCGTCACGGACTACTCCTCCGTGATGTTCGACTACGCGCTGCTCGACAGGCCGATGCTGTTCTTCACGTACGACTACGAGAACTACGTCCACGAGGGCCGCGGCACCTACTTCGACCTGCTGGAGAAGGCCCCCGGCCCCGTCTTCCGCACGGAGGACGAGTTCCGCGAGGAGCTGCGGAACCTGGACGCGCAGGACCGGCAGTACGCCGACGTCCGCAAGTGCTTCGTCGCCGAGTTCGGCGAGTACGACCAGGGCACCGCCGCCAAGAGCATCGTCGATCAGTTCTTCTCGTCCCGGTGGAGCCGTTGATGACCAAGCCGACCAGCACCCTGACGACCGAGCCCGGGACCGAACGGAACACCACCGTCGCGCGGGACGTCTTCCTCGTCTCCAACAGCGTCGACGAACTGGGCGGCATCACCAGCTGGTCCCACCAGGTCGCCCGGCTGTTCGCGGAGCGCGGTCACACCGTGCACGTCGTCGGTGTCGTCCCGGCCCCCGAGGGCCGGCGCGCCGACCTCGGCGACGACCTGCCGTACACGACGACCACGCTGTACGACGTCCACCCGCCGAGCCTGAAGGCGCTGCGCGGCCTCAAGGGCAAGCTCGACCTGGCCGAGCGCCGGCGCCGGGCCGCCCGTGAGTCCGGCATGGCCGAGCAGGCGGCGAAGCTCACCCGGATGTTCCGGGCCGCCCGGCCCGGCGCCGTCGTCATCGTGACGCAGGTCTGGGCCATGGAGTGGGTCGCGCTCGCGGACACCTCCGGGCTGCGGGTCGTCGGCATGAGCCACGAGTCCTTCCAGACCTGCCGCGCGTCCTCGCGCTTCCAGCGGGTCAAGAAGTACTACAAGGACGTCGACCGGATGCTCGCGCTGACCCGCGAGGACGCCGACCTGTGGATCCGGCAGCGCTTCGACAACGTGGCGTCCATGCCGAACCCGCTCCCCTTCTTCCCCGAGGAGCCGTCGCGCCGGACCGCCAAGCAGGTGGTCAGCATCGGACGACTGCACGAGGAGAAGGGCGTCGACATGCTGCTCGACGCCTGGTCCGAGGTCGCCCCCCGGCACCCCGACTGGACGCTGCGCGTCTACGGCTCCGGCGAGGAGGAGCAGGCGCTCAAGCGGCAGGCCGAGGAGCTGGGCCTCAGCGGCTCGGTCGAGTGGATGGGCCGCACCAACGACGTGCCCGGAGTGCTGCGGGAGAGCTCGCTCTTCGCGCTCTCCTCGCGCGGCGAGGGCTTCCCGCTCGCGCTCATGGAGGCCATGGCCACGGCCGTGCCGTGTGTCGCCTTCGACGTCGCTCCCGGTGTCCGCGAGATCATCACGGACGGCGAGAACGGCATGGTCGTGGCCCCGGGCAACACCACCGAGTTCGCCCGCCGGCTCGACGAGCTCATCTCCGACAAGGAGCTGCGCGACCGCATGGGCGAGCGCGCCCGCGTCGACATCCAGCGCTACTCGACCGACGAGATCATGAACCGCTGGGAGAACCTCTTCACCCTGCTCAACCGCTGACCCGGGGTCAGCGGAAGCACGGACGCGAACGCTCGGCCGGGAGGACCCGGCCGAGCGTTCGCGTCCGTGTGTGCGGTGCCGGTCAGCGGCCGGCGGCGACGCCCCGGTGGGCGACCCAGCCCTCCCAGGCCGAGGAGATCATCGAGCGGACGTCGTGGCGGGCCTTCCAGCCCAGCTCCGACTCGATGCGGTCGGCCGCGGCGACGACCCGGGCGGGGTCGCCGGGGCGGCGCGGGGTGACCAGGGGTTCGGCGGAGTGGCCGGTGATCTCGTTGATCAGCCCGACCATCTCCGTCACGGAGACGCCCTCGCCGCGGCCGATGTTGACCGTCAGATCACGCGGCTCGCCCGCCTCGGCCCACTCCGCGAGCTTCCGGGCCGCGACGAGGTGCGCCTCGGCGAGGTCCTCGACGTGGATGTAGTCGCGGATGCAGGTGCCGTCGGGCGTGTCGTAGTCGTCGCCGAAGATGCGCGGGGACTCGCCCGCGTCGAGGCGCTCGAAGACCATCGGGACCAGGTTGTAGACACCGGTGTCGGCGAGCTCGGGGGTCGCCGCGCCCGCCACGTTGAAGTAGCGCAGGCAGGCCGTCGAGATGCCGTGCGCCCGGCCGGCGGCGCGCACCAGCCACTCGCCCGCGAGCTTCGTCTCGCCGTACGGGCTGAGGGGCAGGCACGGGGTCTCCTCGGTGACGAGGACGACGTCCGGCATGCCGTAGACGGCGGCCGAGGAGGAGAAGAGGAAGTTGCGCACGCCCGCGGCGGCGACCGCCTCCAGGAGGACCGTGAGGCCGGTGACGTTCTCGCGGTAGTAGTGCATCGGCAGCTCGACGGACTCGCCGACCTGCTTCTTCGCGGCGAGGTGGACGACACCGGTCACGCCGTGCTCGGCGATCGTCCGGTCCAGTACCTCGCGGTCGAGGGTGGAGCCGACCACCAGGGGCACGCCTTCGGGCACCCGCTTCACGTCACCCGTGGACAGGTCGTCGAGGACGACGACCCGCTCGCCGGCCTGCGTCATCGCGCGGACCACGTGAGAGCCGATGTATCCGGCGCCGCCGGTGATCAGATAAGTCATAGTGCCCCAAACCCTTTCACTGAGAACTGCGGGCAAGCCGACGGAGCCGGGCTCCGACCGCCCGGAACCCGTCGCGGGCACCGGGTGCGATCCGCACCGCGAGCGAGCCGTTCGCCGTGGCGTACTGCTGCACCAGGAGTACACCGTACCGGCTGCTCGGAAGCACCGAGCGCCGCTGGGAGCCGTCCGGCGGGCGCAGCGAGGTGGTGAACGACTCACCGTCCGCGCACGTGACCGTGGCGACGACGTCCCACAGCTGGACGCCCTGACGGCCGCGCCGGCGGCCGGTGTCGGCGAGTCCGGTGAACCGGACGGGGGCCCGGCCCGACCAGCCGGCGACGGCCCCGTCGGTGTCCGTCTCGGCCCGCAGTTCGACCCGTTCGGTACGGGCCGGCTCGTCGTCGCCGCGCGGCAGGAACGACAGTTCGGCGCTGCGGGGGGCCGCGTCGGCGAGCCGTCCGTACAGGTCGCGGACCGTGAGGTGCAGCTCGCCGCCACCGGTGCGCAGGACGGCGTCCACGACGAGCGGGAGCTCGTCGAGCGGCAGCGTGTCCATTCCGTCGAGACGCGCCTGCGGCAGGTCGTCGGCCCAGACGGCGGCGGTACGGGTGCCCGCGTACGGCGGCAGCAGCCGCGCCGGGTTGGCGGCGAGCCGGGACAGCCTCAGCAGGTCGCGCGGCTCCTCGGCGGCCAGCAGGAACCGGGCGATCCAGCGGGCCGGGGCGACCGCCGCGGCGATCTCCGCCTCCCCGAAGCCGGCCAGGTGGTCGCGGGTGGCCGCCCACCAGTCGGCACGGTGGCCGGCGTCGCGCAGCCGCACGTCACGGGCGTACATCCGCAGGTCGTGTTCGAGGAACTTGGTGCGGCAGGCGGCGGCGAGCTCCGCGCGTCCCGCCTCCGCGAAGGTCTCGACGGCCGCGCGGTGGGCGGCGATCCGGGCCTGCCAGTTGGAGACGCCACCGCGGTCGAGCGAGATCGACAGCTGGGCGGCGGCCCGGCGCACGTGCCACACGTAGACGGTGTCCGGGATCACCGCGATGCGGGGGGCGGCGGCGTACACCCGGGCGGTGAAGAGGAAGTCCTCGTAGACGAACCGGCCGTCGGGGAAGCGGATGCCGTGCTCGTCGAGGAAGGCGCGGGCGTAGACCTTGTTGACGCAGAGCGTGTCGTGGAGCAGCGGACGCAGCTCCTCCGGAGTCTCCAGCAGGGCCGGCTCGCGGTAGAGCCCGGGCTGCCAGCGGACGTCCCTGCCCTCGGGCAGCTCGCGTCGTACGCAGACGCCGACCGCGACCGGTGTGCGGTGCCGCTCCGCGGCGGCCACCAGGGCCTCGGCGGCGCCCTCGGGCAGCACGTCGTCGCTGTCCAGGAACATCACGTACGGGGCGGTGGCGGCCTCGATGCCGTCGTTGCGGGGAGTGCCGCAGCCGCCGCTGTTCTCGGTGCGGTGCACCACGCGCACCCGGGGGTGCCGGGCCGCCAGCTCGTCGAGTACCCGCGCCGTGCCGTCGCTCGAGCGGTCGTCGACCGCGACGACCTCCGCCACCACGGGGCCCTGGTCGAGCGCCGACCTGATGGCCTCACCCACCAACGCCTCGTCGTTGTAGGCGATGACGACGACACTGAGCTTGCCGACGGTCTTCGGCAGCGAAACGGTACTCACCCCAGGATCCTACGGGAGCTCCCCGACCCCCCTGACGAGGGCCGAGGAGCTCCCGGACCCGCTAGAACGCGTCGAACTCGTCGAACTCGCGCTGGGCGTCGTCGCGCTCCGCGTCGCGGTCGCGACGACGCTGGGCGGCGGGACGCGGGGCCTCCAGGCGGTGGTCCTCACCGCGGCGGCCGAGCATCTCGGCGCCGGCCATCATGGTCGGCTCCCAGTCGAAGACGACGGCGTTGTCCTCGGCGCCGATGGCGACACCGTCGCCGGCGCGGGCACCGGCCTTCATCAGCCGGTCCTCGACGCCGAGGCGGTTGAGGCGGTCGGCGAGGTAGCCGACGGCCTCGTCGTTGTTGAAGTCGGTCTGGCGGACCCAGCGCTCGGGCTTCTCGCCGCGCACCCGGTAGACGTCCTCGGCCTCGTCGTAGGTGACGGTGAAGCCCGCGTCGTCGACGGCCTTCGGGCGGATGACGATCCGGGTCGCCTCCTCCACGGGCTTGGCCGCGCGCGCCTCGCCGACGATGCCGGCGAGGGCGAAGGAGAGCTCCTTGAGGCCCGTACGGGCGACGGCGGAGACCTCGTACACCTGGTAGCCGCGCTCTTCGAGCTCCGGGCGGATCATGTCCGCCAGGTCCTGGCCGTCCGGGATGTCGATCTTGTTGAGGACGACGATCCGGGGACGGTCCTCGAGGCCGCCGTACTGCTTCAGCTCCTCCTCGATGATGTCGAGGTCGGAGACCGGGTCGCGGTCCGACTCCAGCGTCGCCGTGTCCAGGACGTGCACGAGGACCGAGCAGCGCTCCACGTGACGCAGGAACTCCAGGCCCAGGCCGCGGCCCTGGCTGGCGCCGGGGATGAGGCCGGGGACGTCGGCGATCGTGTAGACGGTCGAGCCGGCGGTGACCACGCCCAGGTTGGGGACGAGGGTCGTGAAGGGGTAGTCGGCGATCTTCGGCTTGGCGGCCGAGAGGACCGAGATGAGCGAGGACTTGCCCGCGCTCGGGTAGCCGACGAGCGCCACGTCGGCGACGGTCTTGAGCTCCAGGACGACGTCGCCGGCCTCGCCGGGCTCGCCGAGGAGCGCGAAGCCGGGGGCCTTGCGGCGGGCCGACGCGAGCGCGGCGTTGCCGAGGCCGCCGCGGCCGCCCTGGCCCGCGACGAAGGTGGTGCCCTGTCCGACGAGGTCGGCCAGGACGTTGCCCTGCTTGTCGAGGACGACGGTGCCGTCCGGCACGGGCAGGACGAGGTCCTGGCCGTCCTTGCCGGAGCGGTTGTCGCCGGCGCCGGGCTGGCCGTTGGTGGCCTTGCGGTGCGGCGAGTGGTGGTACTCGAGCAGGGTGGTGACCGCCTGGTCGACGACCAGGATCACGTCGCCGCCACGGCCGCCGTTGCCGCCGTCGGGGCCGCCGAGGGGCTTGAACTTCTCCCGGTGGACGGAGGCACAGCCGTGGCCTCCGTTACCCGCGGCGACGTGCAGCTCGACGCGGTCCACGAAGGTGGTCATGGTTGGTGCCTCCAGAGAGTTACTTACGTGCGGAATGTCTATCTAGTAACACGCGAAAGGCGGACCCGCTTCCCGATCCGGGAAGTGAGGTCCGCCTCCGCAAATGAACCGATCAGGCGACCGGAACGATGTTCACGACCTTGCGGCCACGGTGGGTGCCGAACTGCACCGCGCCGGCCTGCAGGGCGAACAGCGTGTCGTCGCCGCCACGGCCGACGCCCGCGCCCGGGTGGAAGTGGGTGCCGCGCTGGCGGACCAGGATCTCACCCGCGTTGACGGCCTGACCGCCGAAGCGCTTCACGCCGAGCCGCTGGGCATTCGAGTCGCGCCCGTTCCGGGTGGACGATGCGCCCTTCTTGTGTGCCATGTCTCAGTCCCTCTTACTTCGCAGCCGCGGGGATACCGGTGACCTTGATCGCCGTGTACTGCTGGCGGTGACCCTGGCGACGGCGGTAGCCGGTCTTGTTCTTGTAGCGCAGGATGTCGATCTTGGCGCCCTTGTGGTGGTCCACGACCTCGGCCGTGACCTTGATGCCGGCCAGGACCCACGGGTCGCTGGTCACGGCGTCGCCGTCGACCACGAGCAGGGTCGAGAGCTCGACCGTGTCGCCGACCTTGGCAGTGGAAATCTTGTCAACCTCAACGATGTCGCCGACAGCAACCTTGTGCTGGCGACCACCGCTGCGCACGATGGCGTACACGCGGATCTCTCTCTCACTCGGGATGGAACCTCTGAAGCCAGCCGCTCACACGGGCCCGGGGGCCCGCGGCGTTCCGGAATCGGACGAGCGGCCTCTCCCGGCGAGCGGGAGGGAGGTGCTCAGAGGCGCGACGTGCCGATTAGACACGCCGACGGTCTAGGTTACGGGCGGCTGCCACAAGGGGTCAAATTCGCCCGAGCGGGTGCGGGCCGCCCCGTGGAGGGACGGCCCGCACCCGGTGGAGTCAGTCCTGGGCCGGAGCCGCGGTCTTCTCCGCCGCCTTCTTGGCCGGGGCCTTCTTGGCGGTGGTCTTCTTCGCCACGGTCTTCTTGGTCGCCGCCGTCTTCTTGGTGGCGGCCTTCTTGGCCGTGGCCTTCTTCGCGGTCTTGCGCGCCGCCGTCTTCTTGGCCGGCGCGGCCTCCGCCCCGGCCTCGGCCGGGGCGTCCTCGGCGGGAGCCGCGGCGACCACGACCACGGCCGCCTCCTCGGCGCCCGCGGGGGCGCCGGCCGGAGCGGTGGCCTTGCGGACCACCCGGCGGCGGGCGCGCGGCGCGGCGGCCACGGGGGCCTCCTCGACGACGGGCTCGGCCACCGGCTCGGCGACGGGCTCCGGAGTCGACTCGACGACCGGCTCGGCGACGACGACCGGCTCGACGACCTCGGCGACCGTCTCCGTGGTGGAGACGACCGGGGAGGTCACCCGGCGGGTCGCACGGCGACGGGCGCGCGGGGCCGGGGCGGCCTCCTCGGCCGGCGGCTCGACGACGGGAGCGGGCTCGACGACGGCCGGCGCCTCGGCGACGGGCGCGGGCTCCGCGACCGGCTCCGGCGCGGCGGCGGGCGCCGGCTCGTACACGACGGTGTCGGTCTCCACGACCGGCGCCGGGGCGGTCGGGGCGGAGACCCGGCGGGTCGCCCGACGACGACCGCGACCGCGCGTGGCGGCGGCCTCGGCCTCGGCGGCGGAGCCGTACAGCTCCTCGTCCGCGGCGATCGGCTCCGGCAGCGCGACCGGTGCGGCGAGCTCCGCCGCGACCTCGGCCTCGGTCTCGGTCTCGGCCTCCGCGGTCTCCACCTGGTCGTGGTCGTGCTCGTGGACGTGCTCGGCGCCGCCGCGGCCGCGCTTCTTCGAGCGCTTGCCGCCGCCACCGCCGCCGGCGGTCGCCGGCTGCTCCATGTGCACGATGACACCGCGGCCGTTGCAGTGGACGCAGGTCTCGGAGAAGGACTCCAGGAGGCCCTGGCCGACCCGCTTGCGGGTCATCTGCACCAGGCCGAGCGAGGTGACCTCGGCCACCTGGTGCTTGGTCCGGTCCCGGCCCAGGCACTCCAGGAGGCGCCGCAGCACCAGGTCGCGGTTGGACTCCAGGACCATGTCGATGAAGTCGATGACGACGATGCCGCCGAGGTCGCGCAGGCGCAGCTGCCGGACGATCTCCTCGGCCGCTTCGAGGTTGTTCCTCGTCACGGTCTCCTCGAGGTTGCCGCCCTGACCGGTGAACTTGCCGGTGTTGACGTCGACGACGATCATCGCCTCGGTCTTGTCGATCACCAGCGAGCCGCCGGACGGCAGCCAGACCTTGCGGTCCAGCGCCTTCATGAGCTGCTCGTCGATCCGGTAGGTCGCGAAGACGTCGACCTCGCTCGTCCACTTGGACAGGCGGTCGGCCAGGTCGGGCGCGACGTGCGAGACGTAGCCGTGGATGGTCTCCCACGCGTCGTCGCCGCTGACGATGACCTTGGAGAAGTCCTCGTTGAAGATGTCGCGGACGACCCGGACGGTCATGTCCGGCTCGCCGTAGAGCAGGCTCGGCGCGGACGTCGAGATCTGGGCGGCCTTCTTCTGGATGTCGGCCCACTGCGCCTGCAGGCGCTCGACGTCGCGGCGCAGCTCGTCCTCGCTCGCGCCCTCGGCGGCGGTGCGCACGATGACGCCCGCGTCCTCGGGGACGATCTTCTTGAGGATGGTCTTCAGGCGGCTGCGCTCGGTGTCCGGGAGCTTGCGGCTGATGCCGGTCATCGAGCCCTCGGGCACGTACACGAGGTAGCGGCCGGGCAGGGAGACCTGGCTGGTCAGACGGGCGCCCTTGTGGCCGATCGGGTCCTTGGTGACCTGCACGAGGACCGACTGGCCGGACTTGAGGGCGGTCTCGATGCGGCGCGGGCCGTGGCCCATGCCGAGCGCCTCGAAGTTGACCTCACCGGCGTACAGGACGGCGTTGCGGCCCTTGCCGATGTCGACGAACGCGGCCTCCATGGACGGCAGCACGTTCTGGACCTTGCCCAGGTAGACGTTGCCGACGTACGAGGTGGCCTGCTCCTTGTTGACGTAGTGCTCGACGAGCACGTTGTCTTCCAGGACGCCGATCTGGGTGCGCTCGCCGTTCTGGCGGACGACCATGACGCGCTCGACGGCCTCGCGGCGGGCGAGGAACTCGGCCTCGGTGATGATCGGGACGCGGCGGCGGCCCTGCTCGCGGCCTTCGCGGCGGCGCTGCTTCTTGGCCTCCAGGCGGGTCGAGCCCTTGATGGACTGGACCTCGTCGCTGCCGGTGCCGGGCTCGGCCTTCTCACGGGCCGGACGGGGCTCGCGGACCTTGACGACCGTGCGGACGCCCTCGTCGTCGGCGCCCTCGGCGTCGGCGGAGGCGTCCCCGCTGCGGCGGCGACGGCGACGGCGGCGACGGGAGCTGCTGGAGCCGCCGGAGTAGCCCTCGGCCTCGTCCGACTCCTCCTCGCCGTCCTCGTCCTCGTCCTCGGCGTGCGGCTCCTCGCCCTCCTCGGTCTCCTCGACCTCGGTGAGCTCACCGCGGCGGCGGCGGCGGCCACCGCGACGACGACGGCGGGACGGGCGGTCCTCGTACTCGTCGCCGTCCTCGGACTCGTCGGCCTCGTCGGCGGCGGCCTCGACCTCGGGCTCGTCGGCGACGGTGGCCGGGACGGGCTCGACGGCGACGGGCTCGCCGCGGCGACGGCGGCGACGGCGGGAGCCGGCCTCGGCGCGCTCGGCGGGCTCGGCGGCCTCCACGGTCTCGGGCGCCTCGACGGTCTCGACCGTCTCTTCCTCCTCCTCGGGCTCCACCGCGACGGCGGCGGCGGCCGCGGCGGCGGACTCCGGGGTCTGGAACATCGGCTCGGTGAAGACCGGGGCCTGGAAGACGGCGACGGAGGGGCGCGCGGCGCGGCGCGACTCCCGGGTCGGGGCCGGCTCGGAGGTGAACTGCGGCGAGGTGGCGCGGCGGCGGCCGCGGCCGCGGGTGGCGGCGGTCTCGGCGGCGGTGACCTCGGCGTCGTCGGCGGTGATCTGCTCGACGGCGGCCTGGGGCAGCGACTCGCCGGTGACGGTCGGCTCGGCGGCGGCCTCGGGCGAGGTGGCCTTGCGGGTGGCGCGGCGGCGGGTACGGGCCGGCGGCGCGGCCTCCTCGACGGCCGGGGTGGCGGTCTCGACGGCCGGGGCGGTCTCCACGACCGGCTCGGTGGCGGACGCCTCGGCTGCGGGCTCCTCGGCGACGGCGGGAGCGCCGGCCGGGGCGGTGGCCTTGCGGGTCGCGCGGCGGCGGGTACGGGCCGGCGGCGCGGCCTCCTCGGCGACCGGGGCGGCCTCGACGGCGGGGGCCTCGGCGACCGGGGCGGTCTCGGCGGGCTCCTCGACGGCGGCCGTGGAGGTCACGGGCGAGGTGGCCTTGCGGGTGGCGCGGCGGCGCGCGGGGCGCGCCGGAGCGGCCTCGGGCGCCTCTTCGGCGGCCGGGGCGGGGGTCTCGGCGGGCGCCTCGACCACGGCTTCGACGGCCGGAGCGGCGGTCTCGGCCGCGGTGTCGGCGGCCGGGGCGGTGGCCTTGCGGGTCGCGCGGCGGCGGGTACGGGCCGGCGGCGCGGCCTCCTCGACGGCCGGGGCGGCCTCGACGGCCGGGGCCTCGGCGACCGGGGCGGTCTCGGCGGTCGCGCCCGTCACCGGCGGGCCGGCGGGGCGGGAAGCGGCGCGGCGCCTGCGGCGCGGCGGCAGCTTGTCACCGGGGGCGTTGGTGTCTTCGTTGGACTCGAGCATGCGGGGTTTCTCCCGTCACGCTCCCGGGCGCCGCGCCTTGTTCCGGTGCGGCGGCACGGTCGCGCCTGTGGCGCGGTGCCGCCGCCCGGGGCGCGGGCGCCGCACGGGAGCTCTGTGTCTGGCTCGCCGGTTCCGTACGCCCTGTGCGGACGGCCTGGCGAAAGTCTCCTGGTCAGTGCGCTGCCCGACCCAGGTGGCTCCCGAGTGCCAGGGCGGCGCTACGACGACCGCTCCCTACGCGGTACCTGCACCCGGCGCCGTCGCAGAGGCGGTCGCGGCGGCCGTGGTAGGAGCGGCCGTGACTGCCTCGCGGTCGGGCGCGAGCGGGTCGGTCACCGTGCCGGACTCCTCGTCGAAGAGCCCCTGCGCCAGCCTGGTCACCGCAGCGGGGACCGGCGGCGCCAGGTCGGCCACAGCTCGGAGACCGGACAGGACGTCGTCGGGTCGTACGGCAGGTGTCACGTGCCGAACAACCAGGCGCAGTATCGCACAGGCGCTGTCGAGCGGCCTATCACCCTGGGGATCACCCTGGGGGCGGGCCGCCGTCAGCTCGGTGACCGCGGAGCGTGCGTCGAAGGTGCGGACGCCGTTCTTGGTCTTGCGCTGTACTTCCACCGTCTCGGCCGCGAGAAACGCCGCGACGGCCTTCTCCGCGTCCTCGACCGTGACGCCTTCGAGCCGCAGCTCCCACACGGAGGCGGTGAGCCGGTCGGCGAGCCCGGAGGTCCGGGCCTCGACGGCGTCGGTGATGTCGAGTCCGGCCGGCAGGGACTCGTCGAGCAGCGCCCGCAGCGTCTCGGGGTCGCGCGTCCGGGTCAGCGCGATCTCCAGGTACTCGGCCTCGGAGCCGGTGCCCGTCGGCGCGGCGTTGGCGTACGAGACCTTGGGGTGCGGGGTGAAACCGGCCGAGTACGCCATCGGCACCTCGGCGCGGCGGAGCGCACGCTCGAAAGCGCGCTGGAAGTCACGGTGGCTGGTGAACCGGAGGCGGCCGCGCTTGGTGTAGCGCAGTCGGATGCGCTGCACCGCCGGTGCGGGCGGCGGGCCTTCGGGCTGTCGCTTGCCCAGTGGTTCTTCTCCTCGGTGCGGGGCGGCGCGGGTGGCGCCGTCCACGAGATGTACGGGTTGCCCCGGGGGTCCCGCCCGGTTCACCCCCGCTGTCGCGGGGAGATCTCGGGGGCGGGCGCCGCGCCGGGGACGTTCGTTGTACTACCCAGAGTACGCGCCCGGGCCACCTCCGGTTCCCCGGGCCGGGTCAGCGGGGTCCGCCGAAGAGCGCGACGCGCACCTCCCGGGCGGCGGCGCGGACGGCCCGGGTGACGGCGGCGACGGGGGCCCACACCCAGGTGCGGAGCCAGTGGCCGACGGGGGTGAGGATCACCCGGTACACCCAGGCGAGGGGGCGTCCGACCGTGTTCCACAGCAGCCAGGCGACGGCCCGCCCGAGCGCCCCGGAGATCAGGCCGCCGATGTGCCAGGCCCAGGCGACCGCGGCGCCGGCCGCCCGGCCGACGGGGGCGAGCACATGGCGCCAGAGCCAGGTCAGCGGAGTGACGAGCAGGAGGTCGACCAGCCACCAGACGGCCTTGGCCACGGGAAGGAGGACCCATCGCCCCAGCCACCTCAGGGGGGTGACGACCAGCAGGTCGACCAGCCACCAGAGGGCTCGGCCGACCGGGGCGATCACCCACTCCCAGAGGAACCGCAGGGGGATCACGAGCAGGTGGTGGATCAGCCAGGCGAGGACGCGTCCGATCGGGGCGAGGACCCAGCGCCACAGCTGCTTCAGGCAGTAGGCGAGGGCGTCCCAGACCAGCCGCACGGGCAGCACGATCACCAGCGCGATGGCCCGCGCCACCCCGGTGAGGCAGCCCGCGGGCTCGCTCGACGTCTGTGACCTGGCGTTCTCCGTGTTCATGCCGGGAATGACGCGACGGCCCGGCGAAGGGTTTCCCCTCCGCCGGGCCGTCATCCAAGCGTTACCGATTGACGACCGTCAGCGGCAGCAGCGTCTTGCCGGTGGGGCCGATCTGGATGTGGGTGTCCATCTGCGGACAGACGCCGCAGTCGAAGCACGGGGTCCAGCGGCAGTCCTCGACCTCGGTCTCGTCGAGGGAGTCCTGCCAGTCCTCCCACAGCCAGTCCTTGTCGAGACCCGAGTCGAGGTGGTCCCAGGGCAGGACCTCCTCGTAGGTGCGCTCGCGGGTCGTGTACCAGGCGACGTCCACGCCGACGTCGGGCAGCGTCTTCTCGGCGCAGGCCATCCAGCGGTCGTACGAGAAGTGCTCGCGCCAGCCGTCGAAGCGGCCGCCGTCCTCGTAGACCGCGCGGATGACGGCGCCGATGCGGCGGTCGCCGCGCGAGAGGAGGCCCTCGACGATGCCGGGCTTGCCGTCGTGGTAGCGGAAGCCGATGGAGCGGCCGTACTTCTTGTCGCCGCGGATCTTGTCGCGGAGCTTGCGCAGACGCTCGTCGGTCTCCTCGGCGGAGAGCTGCGGGGCCCACTGGAAGGGGGTGTGCGGCTTGGGGACGAAGCCGCCGATCGAGACGGTGCAGCGGATGTCGTTCTGGCCGGAGACCTTGCGGCCCTCGGCGATCACGTTCATCGCCATGTCGGCGATCTGGAGGACGTCCTCGTCGGTCTCCGTCGGCAGGCCGCACATGAAGTACAGCTTCACCTGGCGCCAGCCGTTGCCGTACGCGGTGGAGACGGTCCGGATGAGGTCCTCCTCCGAGACCATCTTGTTGATGACCTTGCGCATGCGCTCGGAGCCGCCCTCGGGGGCGAAGGTGAGACCGGAGCGGCGGCCGTTCCGGGTCAACTCGTTGGCGAGGTCGACGTTGAAGGCGTCCACGCGGGTCGACGGCAGGGAGAGGCCCACCTTGTCGTCCGTGTAGCGGTCGGCCAGGCCCTTGGCGATCTCGCCGATCTCGGTGTGGTCGGCGGAGGAGAGGGAGAGGAGGCCGACCTCCTCGAAGCCGGTCGCCTTGAGGCCCTTCTCGACCATCTCGCCGATGCCGGTGATGCTTCGCTCCCGCACGGGGCGCGTGATCATGCCGGCCTGGCAGAAGCGGCAGCCGCGGGTGCACCCGCGGAAGATCTCGACGGACATGCGCTCGTGGACGGTCTCCGCAAGCGGCACGAGGGGCTGCTTCGGGTACGGCCACTCGTCGAGGTCCATGACGGTGTGCTTGGAGACGCGCCACGGCACGCCGGACTTGTTCGGCACGACACGGCCGATGCGGCCGTCCGGCAGGTACTCGACGTCGTAGAAGCCCGGGATGTAGACCGAGCCCGTCTTCGCGAGGCGGAAGAGGACCTCCTCGCGGCCGCCCGGCCGGCCCTCCGCCTTCCACGCGCGGATGATCTCGGTCATGTCGAGGACGGCCTGCTCGCCGTCGCCGATGATCGCCGCGTCGATGAAGTCCGCGATCGGCTCGGGGTTGAAGGCGGCGTGGCCGCCGGCGAGCACGATCGGGTGGTCGACCGTCCGGTCCTTCGCCTCCAGCGGGATGCCGGCGAGGTCGAGGGCGGTGAGCATGTTCGTGTAGCCCAGCTCCGTGGAGAAGCTGAGGCCGAAGACGTCGAAGGCGCTCACGGGGCGGTGCGAGTCGACGGTGAACTGCGGGACCTTGTGCTCCCGCATCAGCTCCTCGAGGTCCGGCCACACGCTGTACGTGCGCTCGGCGAGGACGCCCTCGCGCTCGTTGAGCACCTCGTAGAGGATCATGACGCCCTGGTTGGGCAGGCCGACCTCGTACGCGTCCGGGTACATCAGCGCCCAGCGGACGTCGGCGGACTCCCACGGCTTGACCGTGGAGTTCAGCTCTCCACCGACGTACTGAATCGGCTTCTGCACGTGCGGGAGCAGAGCTTCGAGCTGCGGGAAGACAGACTCGGCAGCAGACATCTCGAACCTTCGTGAGCTGGCAGGGGGGCGACTCTCAAGCGTACCCCGGTGCTCAGCGCGTCAGCGCCGCCCTGAGATCCGGGGCGGACGCGCGGGCCCAGACCCGGGGCAGCTCCCGCTCGGCCGCGGCGGCCGCGGCTTCCTCGCGGCCGTAGAGAAGTCCCCAGGTGAAAGCCGATTCGCCGACCCCGTGGGCCATGATCCCGAACTCGCGGAGGGCGGCGCGGGCGACGACGGCGTCCTGGTGTTCGCCGAGGAGCGTCTGCACGGCCTTGACGCGCTTCGCGAGCCGCTTGGCGGGTCTGCCGAGCGCGGGGCGGGCCGCGTCGGCGGCGTAGCGGGCGCGCTTGGCGGCCTTGCGGGCCTCGTGGAGGGCGAGGTCGCGTTCGTGGCCCGGGGCGAGGGCGAGGGCGTGGCCGATCCGGCGGCCGAGGCGGTCGTGGTCCTCGCGGACGGCGCGGGCGAGGACCTTGCGGGCGTCGCGGCGGGCGTCCTTGCGCAGCGGCGGGTCGGCGAGGAGCACCGCGAGGCTGTCGAGGAGGGCGAGGTAGCGGTCGGAGTCGAGGGCGGTGAGGGCCTGCTGACGGGCGTTCCTGGCGAGGGCGGCGTCCCGCCGCCGCAGCCGGGCCTGGACGGGGCCGAGGGTGAGGGCGGGCGTCAGTTCCTCGACGCGGGCGCTCAGCCGCGCGTCGAGGACCTCCTGGTCGCGGGCGACGCCGAGTTCGCCGGCGAGCCACTTCAGCTCGACGCCGACGGGGTCGGTGGCCGCGCGGTCCAGGACCCGGCGGTAGGTCCTGAAGGCGCCGCGCAGCCGGCGGCAGGCGACCCGCATCCGGTGGACGGCGTCGGGCAGGTCGCGCCGGACGGCGGGGTCGAGCGCGACGATGGCGTCGGCCTGTTCGCGTACGTAGGCGAGGACGGCCGCCCCGGCGGTGCCGGGCTTCCCTGGAGCGGGGGCCGGTTCGGGTCCCGGGCCCGTCTCGGCGAGGGCGCGGGCGAGCTTGGACGGGGAGGCGGAGGGGCGGATGCCGGCCTTGCCGAGGCGCCTGCCGACGGCGTCGAGGAGGGCCGGGTCGTCGATGCCGTCGGCGAGTTCCACCTCGATCTCGGTCCAGGTGGCGACGGTGCCGCCGGGGAGCCGTTCGGCGTGGACGGTGTCGACGGAGAGTTCGGCGAGGAGGGTGCCGTCCGCGGTGCGCAGGTGGCGGACGTCGCGCGCGGAGCGGAGGCGGACGACGGGGACGACGGTGCCGCCGCGGACCCGGGAACGCAGGAGCCCCGCCAGCTCACCCGGAAGGGTGTCGGTCAGCGGGGCCCTGATCTCGTCGCGCACTCCCGCGGCGACGGGGAACTTCACGTGCCATCCGGCGTCGCTGCCGCCGGTGCGGCGGCGGAGGGTCAGCGCGTCGGCGGCCAGCCGGAGGTCGGGGGTGTCGTAGTAGACGGCGTCCAGTTCCATGACGCCCCGGTCCGCGACCTCGGCGACTCCGCGGACCTTGGTGAGGTCCGGCAGCGGAGTCTCCCCGGTGGCTTCGTACTTCCGCTCGATCTCGCGCTTCGTCTCGGCCATACCTCGAATCTAACCGCCGTCACGCCGTCATCGGGCGTTGTACGCGAATCGACTGGAGGAGGCCGATCGCGACCCACACGGCGAACATGGACGAGCCGCCGTAGGAGACGAACGGCAGCGGCAGGCCGGCGACGGGCATGATGCCGAGCGTCATGCCGATGTTCTCGAAGGACTGGAAGGCGAACCAGGCGATGATGCCGGCGGCGACGACCGTGCCGTAGAGCTCGGTGGTCTCGCGGGCGATCCGGCAGGCGCGCCAGAGGATGACGCCGAGGAGGACGAGGATCAGTCCGGCGCCGACGAAGCCGAGCTCCTCCCCCGCGACCGTGAAGACGAAGTCGGTCTGCTGTTCGGGGACGAACTGGCCGGTGGTCTGGGAGCCCTTGAAGAGTCCGGCGCCGAGCAGGCCGCCGGAGCCGATCGCGATGCGGGCCTGGTTGGTGTTGTAGCCGACGCCGGCCGGGTCGAGGTCGGGGTTGGCGAAGGCCGCGAAGCGGTTGATCTGGTACTCGTCGAGCATGCCGAGCGCGGTGACGAGGACCGCGCCGAGGACGCCCGCGCCGATGAGGCCGAGGACCCACCGGTTGGACGCGCCGGACGCGAGCAGGACGCCGAGCACGATGACGGCCATGACCATGACCGAGCCGAGGTCCGGCATCAGCATGACGATGCCCATGGGGAGGGCGGCCAGGGCGAGGGCCTTGGCGACGGTGCGGTGGTCGGGGTGGAGCTGGTCGCCGGCGTCGACCTTGGCGGCCAGCAGCATCGCCATGACCAGGATGATCGTGATCTTGACGAACTCGCTGGGCTGCAGCGAGAAGCCGCCGCCGACCACGATCCACGCGTGGGCGCCGTTGATGGTGGCGCCGAGCGGGGTGAGGACGGCGAGGATCAGGACGATCGAGAGGCCGTAGAGGATCGGCACCGCGCCGCGCAGGGTGCGGTGCCCGAGCCAGATCGTGCCGACCATCAGGGCGACGCCGATGCCGGTGTTGAGCAGGTGGCGCAGGAGGAAGTAGTACGGGTCGCCGTTGTTGAGCTCGGTGCGGCCTCGGGTGGCGGACCAGACGAGCAGGGCGCCGACGCCGGAGAGCGCGAGCGCCGACAGCAGGATCGGCCAGTCGAGCCGGCGGACCACGGAGTCGCGGGCGGCCAGTTTGGCGAGGGTGCCGCGTTCGGGGGCGTACCGGGAGACGGAGAAGCCGTGGGGTGCGGTCATGGGCTCAGTCCCTCGTCCGGCCGGCGGGCGGGCCCGCGAGTGCCTGGTCGTCGTCGTCCGGCTTGCCGGCCGGGGTGGCGCCGTCCTGCTTCGCGGGCGCGTCGGGGTCGACCTTCTGGGCCTCGGGGTCGTACGCCCCGATCTTCGGGGCGTCGATGGAGCCGTCGGCCTCGATCTTCGGCAGGGTCTTCTGCGGCTGCGGCAGCAGGGCCCTCTTGAGGTCCTGGTTGCCGGCGTCGTCGAGTCCGTAGAGCGCGTCGTAGATGTTGCGCACGGCGGGGCCGGAGGCGCCGGAGCCGGTACCACCCTGGGAGATCGTCATGACGATCGCGTATTCCTTGGTGTACGTGGCGAACCACGAGGTCGTCTGCTTGCCGTAGACCTCGGCCGTACCCGTCTTGGCGTGCATCGGGATCTTGTCCTGCGGCCAGCCGCCGAAGCGCCAGGCGGCGGTACCGCGGGTGGCGACACCCGCGAGCGCCTCCTCTATCAACGCCTGCGTCTTGGTGTCCATGGGCAGCTTGCCGTGGGACTTGGGCTTGATCTCGGTGACCTTCTTGCCGTCGGGGCTGACGACGGCCTTGCCGACGGTCGGGTTCCAGAGGGTGCCGCCGTTGGCGATGGCGGCGTAGATGGTGGCCATCTGGATGGGGGTGACGAGGGTGTCGCCCTGCCCGATGGAGTAGTTGACGGAGTCACCGGCGCGCATGAGGTTGCCTTCGAGGCAGTTCTCGTAGGAGAGCTGCTGCACGTAGGTTCCGCCGCGCTTGCCGATCTTGCACCAGTAGTCCTTGTTGGCCGCCCAGAAGTCCTGCTTCCACTTCCGGTCGGGGACGCGGCCGGTGACCTCGTTGGGGAGGTCGATGCCGGTCTCGGCGCCGAGGCCGAACTGGTGGGCGGTCTTGTAGAACCAGTCCTTGGCGTCCTTCTTCGGCTTCATGCCGCCGTCGTTCAGCCACTGCTGGTGGGAGAGCGCGTAGTAGACGGTGTCGCAGGAGACCTCGAGGGCCTGGCCGAGGGTGATGGAGCCGTGGCCCTGGGACTCGAAGTTCTTGAAGACCTGCCCGCCGATGGCGTACGAGGAGGGGCAGGGGTAGCGCCCGTTGAACTCGTACCCGGCGTTGACGGCGGCGGTCGTCGGGATGACCTTGAAGATCGAGCCGGGGGCCGCCTGTCCCTGGATGGCCCGGTTGAGCAGCGGGAAGTTGGAGTCCTTGCCGGTGAGGGCCGCGTAGTCCTTGGCGGAGATGCCGCCGACCCAGGCGTTGGGGTCGTAGTCGGGCTGCGAGGCCATGGCGACGATCCGGCCGGTCTTCGTCTCCATGACGACGACGGCTCCGGCGTCGGCCTTGTAGTTCTCGCTGGTGTTCTTGTCGTACGTCTTGCGGGCCTCGACCATCGCGTTGTGCAGCTCCCACTCGGCGACCGCCTGGACGCGGGCGTCGATGGAGGTGACGACGTTGGAGCCGGGGACCGCGGGGTCGCTCTTGGCCTGGCCGATGACGCGGCCGAGGTTGTCGACCTCGTAGCGGGTCACGCCGGCCTTGCCCCGGAGCTCCTTGTCGTAGGTGCGCTCCAGGCCGGAGCGGCCGACCTGGTCGGAGCGGAGGAACGGCGAGTCGCTGTCCTTGGCCTTCTCGATCTCGGCGTCGGTGACGGGCGAGAGGTAGCCGAGGACCTGCGAGGTGCGGGACTTGCCGGGGGCCGGGTAGCGCCGGACGGCGGTGGGCTCCGCGGTGATGCCGGGGAAGTCCTCGGCACGCTCGCGGATCTGCAGGGCCTGCTGGGTGGTGGCCTCGTCGGTGACCGGGATCGGCTGGTAGGGCGAACCGTTCCAGCAGGGCTTGGGGGTCTCGGAGTCGCAGAGCCGGATCTTGTTGATGACCTCGTCGGGCTTCATGTCGAGGACGCCGGCGAGCCGGGTCAGGACGGCCTTGCCCCGGTCCTTCATCTTCATCAGCTCGGTGCGGGACGCGGAGACCACGAGCCGGGTCTCGTTGTCGGCGAGCGGGACGCCGCGGGCGTCGAGGAGCGAGCCGCGGACGGCCGGCTGGACGACCTGCTGGACGTGGTTGTTCTTCGCCTCGTCGGTGTACTCCTTGCCGTTGCGGATCTGGAGGTACCAGAGACGGCCCCCCAGGGTCAGCAGCAGCGAGAAGACGAGGATCTGGATGACGACGAGCCGGATCTGGACCCGCGGGGTCCGCCCGGTCTCGGGGATGTTGCTCATACCGCCGGTGCCCCCTCGGTCACAGTCGCTTGACTCCCTTGATGCGTCCGGCCCGTGAGGCGCGGCTCCGGGCGGCCTTCACGCGCAGGCCGCCGCGCTGGTTGCCGATCCGCAGGCCGGTGCCGGAGGAGAGCCAGCCCGACGCGACGTCGGAGCCGCTGCCCCCGCCGGCGTCGGCCAGGGGATCGTTCTCGGCCCGCCGGGCCAGGGCCATGATGAGCGGCACGGTGAACGGTGCGAGGAGCAGGTCGTACACGGCCGCGGTGAACAGCAGGAAGCCGAGGCCGACATGGCGGGCGGCGGTGTCTCCGACGAGCGCGCCGACGCCCGCGTAGAGCAGGGTGGAGCCGACGGCCGCGGCGACGACGACGGCCATCGGGCCGGTCGCCGAGGTCAGCCGGCCGTTGTCGGGGCGGGCGAGGCCGACCAGGTAGCCGATGACGCAGAGCACCAGGGCGTAGCGGCCGGCGGCGTGGTCGGCGGGCGGCGCCAGGTCGGCGAGCAGGCCCGCGGTGAAGCCGATGAGGGAGCCGCTGACCGGGCCGTAGACCAGGGCGAGGCCGACGACGGTGAGCAGGACGAGGTCGGGGACCGCGCCGGGGAGTTGCAGGCGGGCCAGGACGGAGACCTGGACGACGAGGGCGACCACGATCAGGGTCGCGGAGAGGAGGATGCGGTTGAACTTCACGGTGTCGCGTCCCCCTGGTCCTGCGGTGCCTGCTGGTTCGTGTCCGGCTTGGTGCCCTGCCGGGTGCCGTCGGCGGCCTGCTGTCCGTCCGGTGGCGGCGGTGTGACCGTGACGGTGACGGTCGGCGCCGGCTTCGGCTTCTGCGGCAGGACCATGTCGCGCGGGTCCGAGCGGGGTGCCTGGACGACGACGCCGACGATGTCGAGCTTGGTGAAGCCGACGTACGGGCGGACGTAGATGTTGCGGGTCAGGCCGCCGCCGGCCGGGTCGACGCGGACGACCTCGCCCACCGGCACGCCGGGCACGAAGGGCTTGTCGGCGCGCGAGCCGAAGGTGACGAGCCGGTCGCCGGGCTTGACCTTGGCCTTGCCGTTGAGGAGCTGGACGAGAAGCGGGCTGTCGCCCTGGCCGGTGGCGAAGCCGAGTTCGTCGGACTTCTCCATGCGGGTGCCGACGGTGAAGTCGGGGTCGTTGGCGAGGAGGACCGTGGAGGTGGAGGGGCCGACGGTGGTGACGCGGCCGACGAGTCCGGAGCCGTTGAGCACGGTCATGTCGCGCGTGATGCCGTCGCGGGCGCCCACGTCGATGGTGACGGTCCAGGAGAATCCCTGGGCCGCTCCTATGGCGATGACCTGGGCGCCCTTGATGCCGTACTGGCCGGCGCCGGCGGTCTTGAGCATGGTGTCGAGCTCGCGCAGCCGGTTGCGGTTGCGGTCGTCGCTGCCGAGCTCCGCCTTGAGTTCGGCGTTCTCCTTCTCCAGGGCGGCGATCCGGGTGTGCCGCTCCCCGGAGTCCCGGACCGCGCCTATGGCGTTGCCGATCGGATCGACGGCGGCCGCCACGCCGTTCTCGACGGGCCCGAAGACCGCCGCTGCGGCCTGCCGGGCACCGTCGACGGGTGACTCCTGGCCGCCGCGGATGTCCACCGTGATCAGTGCGAACGCGATGGCGATCAGCAGCACCAGGAGCAGCCGGCTCTCTCGTGTGTCCCTCACGTGCGGCGGCCGTGCCTTTCCTCGTGGTTCGGTTGTTCGGCTGTGCGGTCGTGCTCTTGTGGGCGGGTACGGGTGCCCGGGGCGGCGCGTGGTGCCTAGCGGCGCGGCTGGGCGTCCAGGACCTGCTGGAGGGCCTCGAACTCCTCGACGCACTTGCCGGCACCGAGCGCCACCGAGTCCAGCGGGTCCTCGGCGATGTGGATCGGCATGCCGGTCTCGCGGCGGAGCCGCTCGTCGAGGCCGCGCAGGAGGGCGCCTCCACCGGTGAGAACGATGCCGCGGTCCATGACGTCACCGGAGAGCTCGGGCGGGCACTTGTCGAGGGTGGTCTTCACCGCGTCGACGATGGCGTTGACCGGCTCCTCGATGGCCTTGCGGACCTCGGCGGCGGAGATGACGACGGTCTTGGGCAGGCCGGAGACGAGGTCGCGGCCGCGGATCTCGGTGTGCTCGTCCTTGTCGAGGTCGTAGGCGGAACCGATGGTGATCTTGATCTGCTCGGCGGTCCGCTCACCGAGGAGGAGCGAGTACTCCTTCTTGATGTGCTGGATGATCGCGTTGTCCAGCTCGTCGCCGGCGACCCGGATCGACTGTGCCGTGACGATTCCGCCGAGGGAGATGACGGCCACCTCGGTGGTGCCGCCGCCGATGTCGACGACCATGTTGCCGGTGGCCTCGTGGACGGGGAGGCCGGAACCGATGGCGGCGGCCATGGGCTCCTCGATGATGTGCACCTGGCGGGCACCGGCCTGCGTCGACGCCTCGATGACGGCGCGGCGCTCCACTCCGGTGATGCCGGAGGGCACGCAGACCACGACGCGGGGGCGGGCCAGGTAGCGACGCTTGTGGATCTTGAGGATGAAGTAGCGGAGCATCCGCTCGGTGATCTCGAAGTCGGCGATCACGCCGTCCTTGAGCGGGCGGACCGCGACGATGTTGCCGGGCGTCCGCCCGATCATCTTCTTCGCCTCGGCGCCGACCGCGAGGATGCCGCCGGTGTTGGTGTTGATCGCGACGACGGACGGCTCGTTCAGAACGATGCCTCGACCCCTGACGTACACCAGCGTGTTGGCGGTCCCGAGGTCGACAGCCATGTCACGGCCGATGAACGACATTGAGTTCCCCTTGATTTCCCATGGCTGAGAGTGGTGCGGCGATGGAGTTTTCCATCGTAGTGCCGCCCGCGTGAATAGCGCGCGGTGGCCCATCTCTGTACAGGTGACGGCAGGACGCGGCGATCCGTTCCCGGGATTGGTGTTCATATGCCTGGGGGCGGCCGAATTCCTTCGGTCGCCCCACAGAGTTGTGCCGATCGGCTGACAGGCAGTCAGCGTCGGGCCGTCGGATCAGACGAGGCCCGGGAAGAAGATCTTCAGCTCGCGGAGGGCCGACTCCTCCGAGTCCGAGGCGTGGATCAGGTTCTCGCGGACGATCGTGCCGAAGTCGCCGCGGATGGAGCCGGGCGCGGCGGCGATCGGGTCGGTCGGGCCGGCGAGCTGCCGGACGCCCTCGATAACCCGCTCGCCCTCGACGACGAGCGCGACGACGGGGCCGGAGGACATGAAGCCCATCAGCGGCTCGTAGAAGGGCTTGCCCTTGTGCTCGCCGTAGTGCTGCTCCAGCGTCTCCTGGTCCAGCTCGCGCAGTTCCAGGGCCGCCAGGGTCCAGCCGGCCTTGCGCTCGATACGGCCGATGATCTCGCCGACCAGGCCACGGCGGACGGCGTCGGGCTTGAGCAGGACGAGCGTGCGCTGGCTCACGGGGGAACTCCTTCGGAAAAGCGGTGTGCGGGACCTCCGAGGCTACAGGTCCCGCACGTGCCCCGATTACGCAGCGTCAGGCCCTGCCGAGCCCTGGGCGGCCTCCGCGGCGGCCCAGCGGGCCTTCACCTCGTCGATCCGCCGTCCGTAGTGCACCGAGGCCCACCACAGGCCGGCGAAGACCGCGCCGAGGAAGAACATGGTCGGGACGACGAAGCCGCTGAGGACCAGGCCGATCTGCAGGGCCCAGCCGAGCTGCACCCCGCCGGGCCGGGTGACCATCCCGCACAGCAGCACGGAGAAGAGCATCGCGACGCCGCAGACCCACCACACGGTGGACAGGGCGAGGCTGTCGTCCTTCATCGCGACGAGACCGGCGAAGCCGATGACGAAGAACTCGCCGATGAGCGTCGAGGAACAGAGCGTGCGCATCGGACTCAGCCCCTCCGCAGCAGCAGCCGGGCGTCGCCGACCGTGAAGATCGAACCGGTGACGAGGACGCCCGCACCGCCGTACTCGGCCTCTTCCTCCGCCAGGGTGATGGCGGCCTCGATGGCGTCGTCGAGCCGCGGCTCGACGACCACCCGGTCCTCGCCGAAGACCTCGACGGCGACCGCGGCGAGCGCGTCCACGTCGGTGGCCCGCGGGGTGGAGTTGGCCGTGATCACGACCTCCGCGAAGATCGGCTCGAACGCCTCCAGGAGGCCCCTGGCGTCCTTGTCGCCGCTCGTGGAGACCACGCCGATGAGCCGCGAGAAGCCGAACGCCTCGCTGATGCCCTCCGCCGTCGCGCGGGCGCCGTGCGGGTTGTGCGCGGCGTCCAGGATCACCGTCGGGGAGGAGCGGACGATCTCCAGGCGACCGGGCGAGGACACCTGGGCGAAGGCGCGGCGGACGGTGTCCACGTCCAGCGTCCGGGCGTGCTCGGCGCCGATCCCGAAGAACGCCTCGACCGCGGCGAGCGCCACGGCGGCGTTGTGCGCCTGGTAGGCGCCGTGCAGCGGCAGGAAGAGGTTGTCGTACTCGCCGCCCAGGCCGCGCAGGGTGAGGAGCTGGCCGCCGACCGCGACCTCGCGGGAGACGATGCCGAACTCCATGCCCTCGCGGGCCACGGTGGCGTCGGCCTCGACGGCCTTCTTCAGCAGGACCTGGGCCGCGTCGACCGGCTGCTGGGCCAGGATCACGGTCGCGTCCTGCTTGATGATCCCGGACTTCTCCCCGGCGATCTCGCCGGTCGTCCCGCCGAGCCGGTCGGTGTGGTCCAGGTCGATCGGGGTGACGACGGCGACCGAGCCGTCCAGGACGTTCGTCGCGTCCCAGGTGCCGCCCATGCCGACCTCGACGACGGCCACGTCGACCGGGGCGTCCGCGAAGGCCGCGTACGCCATCGCGGTGAGGACCTCGAAGAAGGAGAGCCGGTACTCCTCGCGGGCGTCGACCAGCTCCACGTACGGCTTGATGTCCTGGTACGTCTCGATGAACCGCTCGGCGGAGATCGGGGCGCCGTCCAGGCTGATCCGCTCGGTGATGGTCTGCACGTGCGGCGAGGTGTACCGACCGGTGCGCAGCTCGAAGGCGCCGAGCAGGGCCTCGATCATGCGGGCCGTCGACGTCTTGCCGTTGGTGCCGGTGATGTGGATCGAGGGGTACGCGCGCTGCGGCTCGCCGAGGACGTCCATCAGGGCCGCGATCCGCTTGACCGAGGGCTCCAGCTTCGTCTCGCCCCAGCGGGTGGACAGCTCCGTCTCGACCTCGCGGAGCGCCTTGTCCAGCTCCGGGTCCTCGGGACGCGCGGGCACGGGGTCGCCCTGGGGCGGGCCTCCCTGCGTGCGCAGCGTACGGCTGCCGGCCTCGATCACCGCCAGGTCGGGGTCGCGGTCTGTCTCGTTGTCGACGATGTCGTCGAACCGGTCATTCGGGTCCCTCGGCTCACTCACGGGCCCCAGTCTACGGAGCGGTGCCGACAGGACCATGGACCCACCCCTTTCGGGACTTTCGGTCCGCCGTCCGCCGGGGCCGCGGGGCAAACTTGGCGATCATGGACATAGGGATCGACCTCGGCACGGCCAACACGCTCCTGTACGCACGCGGCCAGGGCATCGTGCTCGACGAGCCGTCCGTGGTGGCGGTCCGGGAGGGCTCCAGGACCGCCCTCGCGGTGGGCACGGAGGCGAAGGAGACCATCGGCCGCACACCCGGCTCGATCACCGCGATCCGGCCCCTGCGCTCGGGTGTGATCGGCGACTACGAGGCCGCCGAGGAGATGATCCGGCACTTCGTCCGCAAGGCGGTGCCGGGGCGCCGTCGGCCCCGGACCCGGATGGTGGTCTGCGTGCCCAGCGGCGTGACCCCGGTCGAGCGGCGGGCGATCGTGCACGCCTCGCTGTCGGCGGGTGCCCGCGCGGTGCACCTGATCGAGGAGCCGATGGCGGCGGCGATCGGCGCCGGGCTGCCGGTCGCCGACGCGCGCGGCTCGATGGTGGTCGACATCGGCGGCGGGACGACGGAGGTGGCGGTGATCTCGCTCGGCGGGATCGTCACCGCCCGCTCGCTGCGGGTGGGCGGCGACCGCCTGGACGCGGCGATCACCGACCATGTGCGCAAGGAGCACTCGCTGCTCATCGGCGAGCGGACCGCCGAGGACGTCAAGGTCGCGATCGGCTCGGCGTGGCCGGTGCCCGGGGGCGAGGAGCAGGAGCGGCGGACGTTCACCGCGCGCGGCAGGGAGCGAGTCGGCGGACTCCCCCGGACGGTGGAGCTGACGGTGCCCGAGGTGCGGGCGGCGCTGGACGAACCGGTCGAGGCCGTCATCGCGGCCGTGCGGGGAACCCTGGAGGAGTGCCCGCCGGAGCTGTCCGGCGACGTGATGGAGCACGGCATCGTCCTCACCGGAGGCGGGGCGCTGCTGCCGGGGCTCGACCTCCGGATGACCTCCGCGACCGGCATCCCGGTCTTCGTCGCCGACCGGCCGCTGCACTGCGTGGCACTGGGCTCGGGACGGTGCGTGGAGGACTTCGACGGCCTCCACAGGCTGCTGGGGAAGGCGGAGACGGTCCGCTGAGCGGGGGGGGTGGAGGCCCGGGGGCTCCGTCAGCGGTCCAGGCCGGTCGGGAGCAGGGCCGTCACCACGTAGGCCCCGCGTTCCCGGCGGGCGGTGAGCGTGCCGCCCATGCTGGTGACCCGCTCCTCCATGGAGAGCAGTCCGGTGCCGGTGGAGACGGGGGCGGGGTCGGGCGGGGTCGCGGGCAGCGTGTTGCGCACCTCGATGCGCAGGTCGCGGCCCTCGACCGTGATGGAGACGGTCACGGGCAGGCCGGGCGCGTGCTTGGCGGCGTTGGTCAGGCACTCCCGGACGACGCGGTGGACGGCCGCCTGGCGGAGCGGCGACAGCGCCTTGGCCTCCTCGGCGACCGTGAGGGTGACGGTACTGCCCATCCGTCCGCTCTCCACGGCGAGCGCGGAGAGCCCTTCGAGGCCGGGGGTGGCGGCGTCCCGGTCGGCGCGGCGCACGATCGTCTCGTTGAGCATGAGGTGGGCGCGCCGGGCGGTGTCCGCGAGCTCCTCGAAGTCCTTCCGGTACGCCTCGCCCCGGGAGCGCACGGAGAGGACCTCGGCCCGGACGGCGAGGACGGTGAGCTCGCGGCCGACGAGGTCGTGGACGTCCCGGCCGACGGAGATCCGCTCCTCCTGGACGGCCTGCCGGGCGGCGGCGTCGCGGCGCTGGACCTCCAGGGCGCGGACGAGGTCCTGCCGGTAGGCGGCGATGCCGACGCCGGCCGCGAGGACTCCGATGGGGACGACCAGGCTGAGGAAGTCGCTCAGGGTGTCGCCGTGCCGGGCGGGCCAGCCGGGGGTGAGGAAGAGGGCGTACGCCACGCCGACGTAGAGCAGGGTCGCGGCGGTCGCGGCGCGGCGGCCGCGGAAGCGGCCGATCGAGTACAGCGCGAACTGGATCATCGTCAGCTCGTGCAGCCATCCCATGAGGGCGAGCGCCACGACGTACGGCACCCAGGGCAGCCGCCGGCGGAGCACGAGCGTGGCCGCGCCTGCGGCGAGGACCAGGGTCGCGGTGACGCCGGTGAGGGAGTTGTCCTCGCGGGCCAGCCCCGGGACGTCCAGGACCATCAGGCCGAAGGCGCTGAGCGCGGCCACGACGTCGAGGGCGCGGGGCGAGACGGCCCACCGGTCCACGCAACGGCGCAAGGCGGGGACGGTGGGGAGGCGGAGCATGCCCTCCATCATCCAGGGTCTTTCGTCCCGGTGCCGCGGACCTGAAGTCCCGTCCGCTGTGAGTTCGGGCACTTCGCCCCTATCGGGGCAGTCCCGGCATACGGGGAGGGGCCCGGAACCGTCGACCGGTTCCGGGCCCCTCACGCCGTGCGGATCAGCCCTGCGGCAGGTTCGCCAGCTGGTTCTGGATCCGGGCGATGTCCTCGTCCGCCTTGGCGAGGCGGGTGCGGATCTTGTCGACCACGTTGTCCGGGGCCTTCGCCAGGAACGCCTCGTTGCCGAGCTTGCCGTTCGCCTGGGCCTTCTCCTTCTCGGCGGCGGCGAGGTCCTTCGCGAGGCGCTTGCGCTCCGCGGCGACGTCGATCGTGCCCGACAGGTCGAGCGCGACGGTCGCGCCGCCGATCGGCAGGGAGGCGGTGGCGGAGAAGCCCTCGCCCTCCGGCTGGAGGCGCAGCAGCTGACGGATCGCGGCCTCGTGCGCGGCGAGCGCGGTGTCGCCGAGCTCCAGACGGGCCGGGACCTTCTGGCCGGGCTGGAGGCCCTGGTCGGCGCGGAAGCGGCGGACCTCGGTGACGACCTGCTGGAGGTTCTCGATCTCCGCCTCGGCGGCCTGGTCCCGGAAGCCCGAGTCCTTCGGCCAGTCGGCGATGACGAGGGACTCGCGCCCGGTCAGCGTGGTCCACAGGGTCTCGGTGACGAACGGGACGATCGGGTGCAGCAGCCGCAGCATGACGTCCAGGACCTCGCCGAGGACCCGGCCGGAGACCTTGGCCTGCTCCCCGCCGGCGAAGAACGTCGTCTTCGACAGCTCGACGTACCAGTCGAAGACCTCGTCCCACGCGAAGTGGTAGAGCGCGTCGCTGAGCTTCGCGAACTGGTAGTCCTCGTAGTACGCGTCGACCTGGGCGACCGTCGCGTTGAGGCGGGAGAGGATCCAGCGGTCGGTGGCCGACAGCTGCTCGACCGGGGGCAGTTCGCCCTCGATGGTCGCGCCGTTCATGAGCGCGAAGCGGGTCGCGTTCCAGATCTTGTTGGCGAAGTTGCGGGACGCCTTGACCCAGTCCTCGCCGATCGGGACGTCGACGCCCGGGTTGGCGCCGTTGGCCAGGGTGAAGCGGACGGCGTCGGAGCCGTACTCGTCCATCCAGTCCAGCGGGTTGACCACGTTGCCGAAGGACTTCGACATCTTCTTGCCGTTCTGGTCACGGACCATGCCGTGCAGGGCGATGGTGTGGAACGGCGGGGTGCCGTCCATCGCGTACAGACCGAACATCATCATCCGGGCGACCCAGAAGAAGAGGATGTCGTAGCCGGTGACCAGGACGGAGTTCGGGTAGAACTTCGCGAGGCTGTCGGTCCGCTCGGGCCAGCCGAGGGTGGAGAAGGGCCACAGGCCGGAGGAGAACCAGGTGTCCAGGACGTCCGTGTCCTGGTGCCAGCCCTCGCCCGTCGGCGGCTGCTCGTCCGGTCCGACGCAGACGACCTCGCCGTTCGGGCCGTACCAGACGGGGATGCGGTGGCCCCACCACAGCTGGCGCGAGATGCACCAGTCGTGCAGGTTGTCGACCCAGTCGAAGTACCGCTTCTCCATCTCCTGCGGGTGGATCTTGACCTTGCCGTCGCGGACCGCGTCACCGGCGGCCTGCGCGAGCGGGCCGACCTTGACCCACCACTGCATCGACAGGCGCGGCTCGATGGTGGTCTTGCAGCGCGAGCAGTGGCCGACGGAGTGGACGTACGGACGCTTCTCGGCGACGATCCGGCCCTCGGCGCGCAGCGCGGCGACGATGGCGGAACGGGCCTCGAGGCGGTCCAGGCCCTGGAAGGGGCCGTGGACGGTGATGACCGCGCGCTCGTCCATGACGGCGAGGTTCGGCAGGTTGTGGCGCTGGCCGATCTCGAAGTCGTTCGGGTCGTGCGCCGGGGTCACCTTGACGGCGCCGGTGCCGAACTCGGGGTCGACGTGGGTGTCGGCGACGACCGGGATCGTGCGGTCGGTCAGCGGGAGCTTGATCTGCTTGCCGACCAGGTGCCTGTACCGCTCGTCGTCGGGGTGGACGGCGACGGCCGTGTCGCCGAGCATCGTCTCGGCGCGGGTGGTGGCGACGACCAGCGAGTCGTCCCCCTCGCCGTACCGGATGGAGACGAGCTCGCCCTCGTCGTCCTGGTACTCGACCTCGATGTCGGAGATGGCGGTCAGACAGCGCGGGCACCAGTTGATGATGCGCTCGGCGCGGTAGATCAGTTCGTCGTCGTAGAGCTTCTTGAAGATGGTCTGGACGGCCTGGGACAGGCCCTCGTCCATGGTGAAGCGCTCGCGGGACCAGGCGACGCCGTCGCCCAGGCGCTTCATCTGGCCCGAGATCTGGCCGCCGGACTCGGCCTTCCACTGCCAGACGCGCTCGACGAACGCCTCGCGGCCCAGGTCGTGGCGGGACTTGCCCTCCTTGGCGAGCTCGCGCTCGACGACGTTCTGGGTGGCGATGCCGGCGTGGTCCATGCCGGGCTGCCACAGCGTCTCGAAGCCCTGCATGCGCTTGCGGCGGGTGAGGGCGTCGATCAGCGTGTGCTCGAAGGCGTGGCCCAGGTGGAGCGAACCGGTGACGTTCGGCGGCGGGATGACGATCGTGTACGGCGGCTTGTCGCTGTTCTCGTCCGCCTCGAAGTACCCACGCTCTACCCAGCGCTCGTACAGCGGCCCCTCTACCTCGGCCGGCGCGTACTGGGTCGGCAGTTCGGTCGTGGGCGCTGTCTGCTGCTGAGTGTTCTCGGTCACGGGCCCAGTTTAGGGGTGCGGCCGTCGTGTCCTGAAACTCGATTGTTCGGTAACGGTGTGGCCCCCGCCGCACTTCCCCCTCGCCGGTTCCGCCAGGATGTTCGGTAGGCATAAACATCCTGTGAGGGGAACCTGTCGATGAGCTACAACCAGCCGGGCCCGTACGGCGGCCAGCCGCCCCAGCAGCCCGGGCCCTACGGCCAGCCTGGCCCCTACGGCCAGCAGCCGCAGCAGCCCGGCCCGTACGGCCAGCCGCAGGCTCCCCAGCCGGGTTACGGGTACCCCCAGCAGGCCCCGCAGGGCGTCCCGCCGCAGCAGCCGCCGTACGGCTACCCGCAGCAGCCCGGCCCCTACGGCCAGCAGCCGCCCTACGGCGCCCCCCAGGGCCCCGGCGGCTACGTCCCCCACCCCCCGGCCCCCAAGAAGTCCAAGGCCGGCTGGATCATCGGCGCGGTCGCGGTCGTCGCGGCCATCGGCGTCGGCGTCTACTTCGTGATCGGCGGGGGCGGCGGCGCCTCGGTCGCCGACGACGGCCCGCACAAGCTGATCACGCCCGACACGGTGCTGACCGAGTACAAGAAGGCTCCGGACAAGGGCGGTTCCTCCGAGAAGGACTCCCTGAAGAAGGCCGAGGAGCAGGGCGTCAAGAACGCCAAGGAGGTCAAGGCCAGCTACCAGGTGGAGAACAAGGCCAACCCGCTGGCGAGCAAGATGATCTCGTTCAACGGCCTCTACGGCGAGATCGACGACCCGGAGAAGGTCGTCGACCTCATCTTCGCCACCGCCAAGACCGAGGCCGAGAAGGACGCCGGCTCGGGCGAGGAGCCGCAGCTCGTCGGCAGCCCGCAGGCGTACGAGCCGGCCGACCTCGACGGCGCCGTGCTGAAGTGCCAGCAGGCCAAGACGAAGGCCGACCCGTCCAACGGCGCGCCCGCGTTCACCATCAACATGTGCGTGTGGGCCGACCACAGCACGGTGGGCTTCGTGGTCCCGGCCGACATGGCCGCCCTGATGACGGGCAAGGCCGCCTCGGCCGAGGAGGCCGCCGCGCTGACCGCCAAGCTCCGCAAGGAGGTCCGCGTCAAGTCCTGATCCAGGGCCCGCACGCGGAAGGGGCGCCCCACCGGTCGGTGGGGCGCCCCTTCGTCGTCCGTACGGCTCAGGCGGACTTCTCGTGCCTGCCGTCGTTCTTCACGATCCGCGGGACCAGCGTCGGGTTGACGTTGTTGCGGACGACGTCGGCCGTGATGACCACACGGGCCACGTCCTTGCGGGACGGGACCTCGTACATCACCGACTGGAGGACCTCCTCCATGATGGCGCGCAGGCCGCGCGCGCCGGTGCCGCGGAGGATCGCCTGGTCGGCGATGGCCTCCAGGGCCGGACGGTCGAAGTCCAGCTCCACACCGTCGAGTTCGAAGAGGCGCTGGTACTGCTTGACCAGTGCGTTGCGCGGCTCGACGAGGATCTGCAGGAGCGCCTCGCGGTCCAGGTTGTGGACCGAGGTGAGGACGGGGAGACGGCCGATGAACTCCGGGATCATCCCGAACTTCACCAGGTCCTCCGGCATGACCTCCTGGAACTGGTCGCTCGCCTCGATCTCGCGCTTGGAGCGGATGGTCGCCCCGAAGCCGATGCCCTTGGCGCCCGCCCGCGACTCGATGATCTTCTCCAGGCCGGCGAAGGCGCCGCCCACGATGAAGAGCACGTTCGTCGTGTCGATCTGGATGAACTCCTGGTGCGGGTGCTTCCGGCCGCCCTGCGGCGGCACGGAGGCGGTGGTGCCCTCCAGGATCTTCAGCAGGGCCTGCTGCACGCCCTCGCCGGAGACGTCACGCGTGATCGACGGGTTTTCGCTCTTACGGGCGACCTTGTCGATCTCGTCGATGTAGATGATCCCGGTCTCGGCCTTCTTGACGTCGTAGTCCGCGGCCTGGATCAGCTTGAGCAGGATGTTCTCGACGTCCTCGCCGACGTAGCCGGCCTCCGTCAGCGCCGTCGCGTCGGCGATGGCGAACGGGACGTTGAGCATCCGGGCCAGGGTCTGCGCCAGCAGCGTCTTCCCGGAGCCCGTGGGGCCGAGCAGCAGAATGTTGGACTTCGCCAGCTCGATGGCGTCGTCCCGGCCCTGCGCGCCGCCGTTCTCGCCGGCCTGGACGCGCTTGTAGTGGTTGTACACCGCGACCGAGAGGGCCTTCTTCGCGGGCTCCTGCCCGACGACGTACCCCTCGAGGAACTCGTAGATCTCGCGGGGCTTGGGGAGTTCCTCCCACCGCACCTCGCTGGTCTCCGCGAGTTCTTCCTCGATGATCTCGTTGCAGAGGTCGATGCACTCGTCGCAGATGTACACACCGGGTCCCGCGATGAGCTTCTTCACCTGCTTCTGGCTCTTTCCGCAGAACGAGCACTTGAGCAGATCGCCGCCATCACCGATGCGTGCCACGAGGTGCTTCCCCTTCGCCTGGGAGTGCTTGGTTCAGCGACTCCTGGTGCCTCATATTCGACGGTACCTTGCCGGGCCCCTCGTTCGGGCCCCCCTTGGCACGGTTCACATGGTCGCGATTCGGCCACGTGCACCGTGCCAGGGGAAGGTCGGGCGTCAGTGTGCCGCGGAGGCGGTGCTCTTGCGGGTCGAGACGATCTGGTCCACCAGGCCGTACGCGAGGGCGTCCTCGGCGGTCAGGATCTTGTCACGCTCGATGTCGTCGCGGATCTTCTCGATCGGCGTCGAGGAGTGCTTGGCCAGCATCTCCTCCAGCTGGCTGCGCATGCGCAGGATCTCCTTGGCCGCGATCTCCAGGTCGGAGAGCTGCTCACGGCCGGTGCCGCCGGAGGGCTGGTGGATCAGCACACGGGCGTTCGGCAGGGCCATCCGCTTGCCGGGGGTGCCGGCGGCGAGCAGCACGGCCGCGGCGGAGGCCGCCTGGCCCATGCAGACCGTCTGGATGTCGGGCTTCACGAACTGCATCGTGTCGTAGATCGCCGTCAGCGCGGTGAAGGAGCCACCGGGGCTGTTGATGTAGATCGAGATGTCGCGGTCCGGGTCCATCGACTCCAGGCACAGCAGCTGCGCCATGACGTCGTTGGCGGAGGCGTCGTCGATCTGCACGCCGAGGAAGATCACGCGCTCCTCGAAGAGCTTCGCGTACGGGTCGTACTCGCGGATGCCCTGCGAGGTGCGCTCGACGAAGCGCGGCACGACGTAGCGGTTGTCCATGGGCGCGCCGGTGTGGAGGCCGCTCGCGGAGAGGTTGTTAAGCATCGGGGTGTTCACCGTCCTGGTGGCGTTCGGCGGGGGGCTGGGGCTCGTGGGCGGGCTGCCGGGGCTCAGGCGCCCGTGCCGCCGCCGCCCGGAACACCCGCGGCGTGCGTGATGATGTCGTCGATGAGGCCGTACTCCTTGGCCTCCTCCGCGGTGAACCAGCGGTCGCGGTCGCCGTCGCGGATGATCGCCTCGACGGTCTGGCCGGAGTGCTGCGCGGTGATCTCGGCCATGCGCTTCTTCGTGCGGAGAAGGTACTCGGCCTGGATCTTGATGTCGGAGGCCGTGCCGCCGATGCCGGCGGAGCCCTGGTGCATCAGGATGTCGGTGTTCGGCAGCGCGAAGCGCTTGCCCGGGGCACCGGCGGTGAGCAGGAACTGGCCCATGGAGGCCGCCATGCCCATACCGATGGTGACGACGTCGTTCGGGATGAACTGCATGGTGTCGTAGACGGCCATGCCGGCCGTCACCGAGCCGCCGGGGCTGTTGATGTACAGGAAGATGTCCTTCTCCGGCTCGGCGGCCAGGAGGAGCATCTGGGCGGTGATCTTGTTGGCGATCTCGTCGTCGACCTGCTGGCCGAGGAAGACGATGCGCTCACCGAGGAGCCGGTTGTAGACATGGTCGCCGAGGCCGCCACCGATGGACGGCTCACCCGCGGCGTAAGGCTTCAGATTCGTCACGTATCCACCTGCTCGTCTCCGACGGCCCGGGCCGTCTCAGCGTCTCGTTCAGAGGGCACTGCCCTCGTATTCATGGACCCTAACGCGCAGGTAGGACAACGCCATCCCGGTTCCCGAACTGTTCGCTGGGAGCGCAAGGTAGTTGGGGACGTGTAACGGCTCCGCGTACGTCCACGGGCCCGTACGCACAGAGGTGCGTACGGGCCCGTGGAGCAGGGTCCGCGTGAGGCGGGGGCCCTTACTTGTCCTCGGAGACCTCGGCCTCGCCGGTGACGGCCTCGACGGCCTCGGCGGCGGTCTCGACCTCGTCCTCGTCGTCGGAGAGGTCGACGACCTCGCCGTTGGTGTCGACGACCTTGGCGGCCTCGACGACGACCGCGAGGGCCTTGCCGCGGGCGACCTCGCCGACGAGCATCGGAACCTGGCCGCCCTCGGCCACGGCCTGGGCGAACTGGTCGGGGCTCATGCCGGAGGAGGCGGCACGGCGGAACAGGTGCTCGGTGAGCTCCTCGCGGGAGACGTCGAGCTTCTCCTTGTTGACGAGCTCGTCGAGGATGAACTGCGTCTTGATGCCCTTCTCGGCCTGCTCCTGGGTCTCGGCCAGGAACTCCTCCTCGGTCTTGCCCTGGATCTCCAGGTACTTCGCGAGGTCGAGGCCCATCTGGCCGAGCTGGTGGTGCTCCAGGTTGTGCTTGCGGGTGTTGATCTCGTCCTCGAGAAGCTTCTCGGGCATCGGGACCTCGACCAGCTTGAGGAGCTCGTCGAGGACGCGCTCCTGGGCCTGGGTGGCCTGGTCGAACTGCTTCATGTTCTCGAGGCGCTTGCGGCTGTCGGCCTTGAGCTCGTCGAGGGTGTCGAACTCCGACGCCAGCTGGGCGAACTCGTCGTCCAGCTCGGGGAGCTCGCGGGCGGCGACGGTGGTGACCTTGACGGTGACCTCCGCGTCCTTGCCCTCGGCGGAGCCGCCCTTCAGCTGCGAGGTGAAGGTGGCCTCGCCACCGGCCTCCAGGCCCTTGACGGCCTCGTCGATGCCGTCGAGGAGCTCGCCGGAACCGATGGTGTACGAGACACCGTCGGCGACACCGTCGGGCAGCACCTCGCCGTCGACCTTGGCCTCGAGGTCGATCGTGACGACGTCGCCGTCCTGGGCGGCGCGCTCGACCGGGGAGGTCGAGGCGAAGCGCTCGCGGAGCTGCTCCACGGACTTCTCGACGTCCTCGTCGGTGACCTCGACCGCGTCGACGGTGACCTCGATGCCGGAGTAGTCCGGGATCTCGATCGTCGGGCGGATGTCGACCTCGGCGGTGAAGGCCAGCAGCTCGCCGTCCTTCAGCTCGGTGATGTCGACCTCGGGCTGGCCCAGCGGGTTGACCTCGGCCTCGTTGACGGCCTCGGTGTAGAACTTCGGGAGCGCGTCGTTGACGGCCTCCTCCAGCACGGCGCCGCGGCCGAACCGCTGGTCGATCACGCGAGCCGGGATCTTGCCCTTGCGGAAGCCCTTGACCGTGACCTGCTGGTTGATCTTCTTGTACGCCGCGTCGAGGCTGTCCTTGAGCTCCTCGAAGGGCACCTCGACAGTGAGCCGAACCCGGGTCGGGTTCAGGGTCTCCACGGCGCTCTTCACGGTTCGGTCTCCTTGTGGCTGATTCCTGGATTCCGCCGGGTCCGCGTGTGGCGGCTCCGGCGGCTCGGCCCGGTCAGAAAGACACACGGGCACGCAGCTTGCATAGTAACCGCAAGCGGGATGACGCCCACAACGTGATCAAGCAGGTGCGAGGTGGGCGCATGATCGTCATGGTCGGGGTGGCGGGATTTGAACCCACGGCCTTCCGCTCCCAAAGCGGACGCGCTACCAAGCTGCGCCACACCCCGTCGGTGCGACACGTAGGGTACATGGACGGAGACTGTGCGGCGCCCCCACTTTTCAGGGTGTGCGGAGAACGGCCTCGACCGGCTACCATGCTCCTCGTGCCGCGGTCCCGTGACCTGCGGCGCGACGCTGTGCGGGTGTAGCTCAATGGTAGAGCACTAGTCTTCCAAACTAGCTACGCGGGTTCGATTCCCGTCACCCGCTCTCTGAGAAGAAAACCCCAGGCCACCTGGGGTTTTCTTCGTTTTCGGGCCTGCGCGCACGCCGGCCGCGCGCACGACGGGCCCCCGCCGGTGGAGGCGGGGGCCCGTCGTCGTCTCGGAAGCCCTCAGAACTTGATGGACGCGACCGTCTGCGTTATCGAGTCCAGGAAGCGCTGGATGTCGTCGGCCATGCCGGTCGAGGCGAGGAAGAAGCCGAAGAGGACGGCGACGACCGCCGGACCGGCCTTGAGGTTCCCCCCGCGGATCAGCACCACCAGGATGATTGCCAACAGCAACACCACAGACAGTGAAATGGCCACAACTGATCACACCCTCGGTCGGTCCCACGTTGCCCACCAGGGAGCCCGTGTCCCGGAACACCCCCCGCTGCCTCCATCGTGCCACCAACCCCCTTGCCCTCGCTGCCGGGTGACGAATCGTCGACGGGGCGGAGATCGGGAAGCGAGAGGATTGCCACACTGGTACAACCAAGGGGCGATTGCACCGTTCCAGGGCTTATGACCCCCACGTCGCCGCCCCGCTTGACGGTGGTTCGACAGCGGACGGGCGCTATGTCCCCCACCCTAGGGGGACGGTGGGCTCGCGGCTAGCGTCACCGCAATGTCGTCCCTCACCCAGCAAGGCGCCGACGCCCCGCCGAGGCGGATCGGTTCGTCCCCGGCCGCGGTCCCCGCGGCCACCACGACCCCCGTGGCGCCGGAGCGCCCCGGAGCCGGGCGCCGGCGGGACCCGTATCTCGACAACGCGAAGTACCTCGCCATCCTGCTCGTGGCCGTCGGGCACGTGCTGCCCGTGGTGGTCGAGGGCAGTCGGGCCACCAGGGCCCTGTACATGCTGGTGTACGCCTTCCACATGCCGACGTTCGTGCTGATCTCCGGCCACCTCTCGCGGAGTTACGTCGGGCGGCCCGACCAGCTGCGGCGGCTGCTGACCGGGGTCGCCCTGCCGTACCTCGTCTTCGAGGTCGCGTACACGCTGCTGATCCGGTGGGGGGCGCAGCCCGAGCGGCCGTACAGCCTGCTCCACCCCTCGTATCTGATGTGGTTCCTGATCGCGCTGTTCGTCTGGCGCACGACCGCCCCGTTCTGGTCGGTCGTGCGGTGGCCGGTGGCGCTGTCGCTCGCGATCGCCGCGGCGGCGGCGGTGACGCCCGACCTGGACGGGGTCGTGGGCATGCAACGGGTGCTGCAGTTCCTGCCGTTCTTCGTGATCGGGCTGCGCATGCGTCCGGAGCACTTCCGGTTACTGCGCCGGCGATCGGTGCGCGCGGTGGCGGTCCTCGTCCTGGCCGGCGCGCTGCCGTTCACCTACTGGGCCACGGCCAGCATCTACATCACCTGGTTCTACCGGACCGTGAGCGCCCAGGAGATGGGGGTGGCGTGGGGGCCGGGACTGGTGCGGGTCGGCGCCCTCTTCGTCTGCGCGACGATCCTCACGGCGGCCTTCCTCGCGCTGGTCCCGGGCCGCCGGGTCTGGTTCACGACCCTGGGTTCGGGGACCCTCTGCGGCTATCTGCTGCACGGGTTCCTCGTCCGGGGCGGGCAGTACTCGGGGTTCTTCGACCGATTTCCGTGGCTGAACACGCCCGGCGGCCGGGTGTTCCTCACCGTGGCGACGATCGCCGTGATGACGCTGCTCTGCACCCCGGTGGTGCGCAGGGTCCTGAGGCCGGTGACGGAGCCGGAGCTGCGGTGGGCGTTCAGGCCGGACGGCAGAGGAGGAGGAGGGCACGGTCGTCGTTGACGTCCTTGGCGACCGCTTCGATGAGGTGCCAGGCGACGCCCTCGAAGCCCTCGGCGACGCAGCGGTCGGCCTCGCCGGTGAGGCGGTCGATGCCCTCGGCGATGTCCCGGTCGGCGGCCTCGACGAGGCCGTCGGTGAAGAGCATGAGGACGTCGCCGGGGCGCAGGGATCCCTTGACGGGGTGGAACTCGGCGCCGTCGTAGACGCCGAGGAGCGGTCCCTCGGCGGCCTTCTCCTCCCAGCGTCCGGTGCCGGCGTGCAGCTGGAGGGCGGGGAGGTGACCGGCGGAGAAGAGCTCGTAGTCGCCGGACTCCAGGTCGAGGACGAGGTGGATGGAGGTGGCGAAGCCCTCGTCCCAGTTCTGCCGGAGCAGGTAGCCGTTGGCGGCGGGGAGGAAGCCGTGCGGCGGGAGGGAGCCGAGGAGACCGCCGAAGGCGCCGGAGAGCAGCAGGGAGCGGGAGGCCGCGTCCATGCCCTTGCCGGAGACGTCGGTGAGGACGACCTCCAGGGTCCGTCCGCCGTGGGTGCGGGCGGCGACGACGAAGTCGCCGGAGAAGGACTGGCCGCCGGCCGGGCGGAGCGCCATCTCGCGGTGCCAGCCCTGCGGGAGCCGCGGCAGGGCGCTCTGGACGCGGATGCGTTCGCGCAGGTCGAAGAGCATGGTGCCGCCGCGCCGCCAGGGCACGCCGACGCGGGCCCTGAACTGGGCGATGAGCAGCCCGAAGAGGCCGCAGGCGGCGACGACCAGGACGGTGCCCGGGGTGACCCTGGCGGGGCCCTGGGTGTAGGGGCCGAGGACGACGGACTCGACGATCAGGGCGCCGGCGGCGGTGGCGTACAGCCCGAGGAGGCTGGCGGGGCGGAGCAGCAGTCCGCCGGCCACGATCGGCAGGACGAGGGCGGCGGGGGCGCACCAGATCGGGTCGAGGACCGTGCCGAAGGCGATGACCGGGATCGTCAGGAGGAGTCCGGCGAGGGCGAGCCGGTCGGAACCGTCCCCGCGGAAGTAGTCGACACCCGTTCTGCGCAGCGCGACGCGGGCCCGGCGGGCGCGCCTGCGCATCCGGGCCGCGTACGTGTTCACTCCGGCGCGGTGTCCCATTGGCCTGGACCCTATCCACACGGTCCGACATCGCGCAGGGGTACCCCGGTGACAAGGTGCGTGAAATCGGGTCGCCCCGGGCGGACGCCGCTGATATCGATGGCATATGACGACTGAACTGCGGGTTCTCGAGCCGGATGAATGGGACAGCTGGTGGGAGGTCCTGGAGCTGGCGTTCGGGGGGGTACCCGAGGCGCCGGAGCAGCGGCGGCTGTGGCGCGACGTCACCGAGTTCGACCGCTTCCTGGGGGTCTGGGACGGCGATCGGTGCGTGGCGACGGCGGGGGCCTTCTCGTTCCGGCTCACGGTGCCGGGCGGGGCGTCGGTGCGCGCCGGCGGGGTGACGATGGTGAGCGTGGCCGGAACGCACCGGCGGCGCGGGATCCTGACCTCGATGATGCGGCGGCAGCTGGACGACCTGCGGGCGGCGGGCGAGCCGCTCGCGGTGCTGACGGCCTCGGAGCCGGAGATCTACGGCCGGTTCGGCTACGGCGTGGGCGCGTACGCGATGCGGGCGACGATCGAGACGACCCGGGTGCGGCTCTCGGTGCCGGAGGGCACCGACGGGGTCACGCTGCGGCTGGCCGGCCTCGAGGAGTCCTCGCCGGCGTGCGAGGCGGTGTACGCGCGTCTCGTGCCGTCGCGGCCGGGGATGATCGCGCGGCTGCCGCACTGGGAGCGGGAACCGCTGCTCGACCCGCCGGGGGACCGGGAGGGCGCCTCGCCCAAGCTGTGCGTGCTCGCGGAGCGGGGCGGCGAGGTCGTGGGGTTCGCCCAGTACGCGATCAAGCCGGACTGGTCCCCCGCGGGGGCCGACGGCACCGTGGTCGTGCACCGGCTGATGGCGCTCGACCCGGCGGCCGAGGCGGCGCTGTGGCGTTACCTCTGCTCGGTGGACCTGACCGCACGGGTCAAGGTCTACGGCAGGCCGGTGGACGACGGCTGGCAGCATCTGGTGAGCGACCTCCGGCGCTGTCAGCCGACGCTGCGGGACGCGCTGCACGTGCGGCTGGTGGAGGTGGGCGCGGCGCTGGAGGCGCGGACGTACCAGGCGCCGGTGGACGTGGTGTTCGAGGTCGAGGACGCGTTCTGTCCGTGGAACGAGGGGCGCTGGCGGCTGACGGGGGACGCCAAGGGCGCGGTGTGCGTCCGGACGTCCGATCCCGCGGATCTCGCGCTCTCGGTACGGGAGCTGGGCGCCGCCTATCTGGGCGGTACGTCCCTGGTGCCGCTGGCCGCGGCCGGCCGGGTGCGGGAGCTGCGCGAGGGGGCCCTGGCCGAGGCGGCGGTGGCCTTCGGGTCACCCGCGGCGCCGTGGCTGCCGCACGGGTTCTAGGTCGTCGGTCCGGGGGGGGTCAGCGCTGCTGGCAGGTGGGGCACCAGAAGAGGTTGCGGGCGGCGAGGTCGGCGGTGCGGATGCCGGTGGCGCAGATGAGGCAGGGTTGGTTCGCGCGGCGGTAGACGTAGACCTCGCCGCCGTGGTCGTCGACGCGGGGCGGGCGGCCCATCGCCTCGGGGGTGTGCTCGGGGCGGACGGTGTCGATGCGGTTGAGCCGGACGCCTTCGCGCATCAGCGCGGCGAGGTCGGTCCAGATCGCGTCCCACTCCCCCGGCGTGAGGTCCCGGCCGGCGCGGTAGGGGTCGATGCCGTGCCGGAAGAGGACCTCGGCCCGGTAGACGTTGCCGACGCCGGCGATGACCTTCTGGTCCATCAGGAGGGCGGCGATGGTCGTCCGGGACGTCGCGACGCGGCGCCAGGCCCGGTCGGGGTCGTCGCCCTCGCGCAGCGGGTCGGGGCCGAGGCGGTCGTGTATCGCCTGCTTCTCGGCGTCCGTGAGGGAGGCGCAGGTGGTGGGGCCGCGCAGGTCGACGTAGGCGTCGGCGTCGGCGAGCCGGAGCCGGACGGTGTCGGCGGGCGGCGGGGCGGGGGCGTCGCCGAAGCCCACCTTGCCGAAGAGGCCGAGGTGGATGTGGATCCAGCCGCGCTCCCCGAAGCCGAGGAAGAGGTGCTTGCCGTGGGCCTCGGCGGTCTCCAGGACGGCGCCGTCGAGCAGGGCCGCGGAGGCGGCGAACCTGCCCTGCGGGCTGGAGACGCGCACGGACCGGCCGCCGAACCGTTCCCGGTGGTCGGCGGCCAGCCGGTGGATGGTGTGCCCTTCGGGCATCAGGCGCTGGGCTCCTGCGGGTGGTGGGCCGGGATCGGGGGGAGCTCGCCGGTGGTCTCGTACGCGGTGAGCATGTCGATCCGGCGGGTGTGACGCTCGTCACCGGAGTACGGGGTGGAGAGGAAGATCTCGACGAACTTGGTCGCCTCTTCCCGCGTGTGCATCCGGCCGCCGACGGAGATCACGTTGGCGTTGTTGTGCTCACGGCCGAGGGCGGCGGTCTGCTCGCTCCAGGCGAGGGCGGCGCGCACCCCCTTCACCTTGTTCGCGGCGATCTGCTCGCCGTTGCCGGAGCCGCCGATGACGATGCCCAGGCTGTCCGCGTCCGCGGCCGTCTTCTCGGCGGCACGCAGGCAGAACGGCGGGTAGTCGTCGAGGGCGTCGTAGATGTGCGGACCGCAGTCGACGGGCTCGTGGCCGTGTGCGGTGAGCCACTCGACGAGGTGGTTCTTTAGTTCAAAGCCGGCGTGGTCGGAACCGATATAGACGCGCATGATGCCGAGTGTGGCACGTCAGGGCCCGGGTAGCAGGCATCGGGGTCGGGACCTTCGCCCGACCTGGTACGGACCTTCGACTCTCGCGAGGTCGCCCGTACAACGATCCGGAATGAGGGGTTCCGATCACCCCCGCCCACGGTGTTCAATGCTCGGGCTCGCGACCCGAGCAGCCCCCACACACAAGGAAGCGTCGATGAACACGCAACCGACCCTGACGCAGGACGGCCCGGAGACCGGTACCACCGGCTCCCCGCAGTCCTCCGACGGCCTCAAGGCCGGACTCAAGAACCGCCACCTGTCGATGATCGCCATCGGCGGGGTCATCGGCGCCGGCCTCTTCGTCGGCTCAGGCTCCGGCATCGCCGCGGCCGGCCCCGCGATCCTGCTGTCGTACGCACTCGTCGGCGCGATGGTCGTCTTCGTCATGCGGATGCTCGGCGAGATGGCTGCCGCCCGGCCGTCCTCCGGCTCCTTCTCCGCCTACGCGGACCAGGCGCTCGGCCGCTGGGCCGGCTTCAGCATCGGCTGGCTGTACTGGTTCTTCTGGGTCGTCGTCCTCGCCGTCGAGGCGACCGCGGGCGCCAAGATCCTGGAGAGCTGGATCCCGGCCGTCCCGCAGTGGGGCTGGGCGCTCATCGTGATGGTGGTCCTCACCGCCACCAACCTCGGCTCGGTCGCCTCCTACGGCGAGTTCGAGTTCTGGTTCGCCGGCATCAAGGTCGTCGCCATCGGCGCCTTCGTCGTCATCGGCATGCTCGCGGTCTTCGGCGTGCTGCCGGGCTCGGACAACCCGGGCGCGGGATTCGCGCACCTCACCGACAGCGGGGGCTTCTTCCCGATGGGCGCGGGCGCGATCCTCACCGGTGTGCTGATGGTCGTCTTCTCCTTCATGGGCAGCGAGATCGTCACGCTGGCCGCCGGTGAGTCCGAGAACCCGCAGAAGGCCGTCACCAAGGCCACCAACAGCGTGATCTGGCGGATCGGCGTCTTCTACCTGGGCTCGATCTTCGTCGTCCTCACCCTGCTGCCGTGGAACGACAAGTCGATCGTCGAGAAGGGCTCGTACGTCGCCGCCCTGGACTCCATCGGCATCGCGCACGCCGGCCAGATCATGAACGTGATCGTCCTGACGGCCGTCCTGTCCTGCCTGAACTCGGGCCTCTACACCGCCTCCCGCATGGCCTTCTCCCTCGGCCGGCGCGGTGACGCGCCGAAGGCTTTCGCCAAGGTCAACAAGCGGGGCGTGCCGACGGCGGCGATCCTCGGCTCGGTCGTCTTCGGCTTCGTCGCGGTCTTCTTCAACTACAAGTGGCCGGACACCGTCTTCGCCTTCCTGCTGAACTCCTCCGGCGCGGTGGCGCTCTTCGTCTGGCTGGTCATCTGCGTGACCCAGCTGCGCATGCGCGGCATCATCCTGCGCGAGTCGCCGGAGAAGCTCGTCGTGCGGATGTGGCTCTTCCCGTACCTGACCTGGGCGACGATCGGCATGATCGTCTTCGTCCTCGGCTACATGATCTACGACGGCGGCAGCGCCCGTGAGCAGGTCGTGCTCTCGCTGCTGGTGGCCGCGCTCGTGATCGCCGTGTCGCTGGTCAAGGAGCGCGTCGCGAAGTCCCGGGCGTCCCTGACCCCGTAGGACCGCGGAGGACCGCGTACGAGGAGGGCCCGCCGTTCCCCGGGGAACGGCGGGCCCTCCTCGTGTGCGCGCGGGGCTCAGCCCTTGCGGCCGACCAGCTTCCAGGCGGCCGGGAGGGCGCCCATGGCGAGCGCGGCCTTGAGGGCGTCGCCGAGGAGGAACGGGGTGAGGCCGGCGGCGACCGCCTGGCCGAGGGTCATGCCGGTGGCGAGGGCCAGGTAGGGCACGCCGACCGCGTAGATGACCGCGGAGCCGAGGACCATGGCGCCGGCCGTGCGGAGCACGGAGCGGTCGGCGCCGCGGCGGGCGAGCGCGCCGACGACGGTCGAGGCGAGGAGCATGCCGAGGATGTAGCCGAAGGACGGCATCCCGTAGCCCGAGGTGGCCTGCGCGAACCACGGCACGCCCGCCATGCCGGCCACGGCGTACAGCGCGAGGGCGAGGAAGCCCCGGCGGGCGCCGAGCGCGGTGCCGACGAGCAGGGCGGCGAAGGTCTGGCCGGAGACCGGGACCGGGGAGCCGGGGACCGGGACGGAGATCTGCGCGGCGAGGCCGGTGAGGGCGGCGCCGCCGACGACCAGGGCGATGTCACGGGCGCGGCTCGCCGGGACGAGGTCGGCGAGGACGATGCCCTGACGCGGGGAACGGGCGGGGGCGGCGGCGGTGCTCATCGGTACTCCGCGGGGTGAGGGTGGGAGGGACAGGTCGACCGTATGCCAGGAGTGAACGCCCGATCACCGTCAGCCGCCGACAAAGGCGGAGCGGACCGCTTCATCGAGTTCCGACAAAGGACGGCTTTCCCCTCGCGTGCCACGTGACCCTCGTCACTGGCGGATCAGGAGGAGACGCCCCTTTTGCGTCAAGGGGACGTCAGCAGAGAGACTGTGGGGTCTCCATAAAGTGTCACCTCTCCGAGAGCGCGAGCCCCCACCATGCGCGACGCCCCGCCGTCCCCCTCCCTCACCGAACCGGAGCCCCTCTCCCACGGTCTGAAGCAGCGTCATCTGACGATGCTGGGGCTGGGCGGGGTGATCGGCGCCGGGCTCTTCGTCGGTTCGGGCGCGGGCATCGCCGTCGCCGGTCCCGGCATCGTGGTCTCGTACCTGATCGCCGGCGCGCTGGCGATGCTCGTCATGCGGATGCTGGGCGAGATGTCCGCGGCGATGCCCGCCTCGGGCGCCTTCTCGGTGCACGCCGAGCGGGCGCTCGGCCGGTGGGCCGGCTTCTCGGTGGGCTGGCTGTACTGGTTCCTGCTCGTGGTGGTGCTCGCCGTGGAGGCGACCGGCGCGGCGCGGATCGCGCACGGCTGGGTGCCAGGGGTCCCGCAGTGGGGCTGGGTGCTGGTCTTCATGGTCGTGTTCACCCTCGCCAACCTGGCGGCGGTGAAGAACTTCGGCGAGTTCGAGTTCTGGTTCGCCGCGCTCAAGGTCGGCGCGATCGTCCTCTTCCTGGTGCTCGGCGTCCTCGCGATCGTCGGCTGGCTTCCCGACACCGACCCGGTCGGACTCGCCAACCTGACCGGCCAGGGCGGCTTCCTGCCGAACGGCTGGGCCGGGGTGGTCTCCGGGGTGCTGGCGGTCGTCTTCGCCTTCGGCGGTCTGGAGGTCGTGACGATCGCGGCGGCCGAGTCCGACGACCCGGCGAGGAACGTGGCGCGCGCGGTGCGCAGCGCGGTCTGGCGGATCCTGCTCTTCTACGTGGGCTCGATGCTGGTCATCGTGACGCTGCTGCCGTGGACCGCGATGAACCCCGGGGAGTCGCCGTACGTGGCGGTCCTGGACGCGATCGGGGTGCCGGGGGCCGGCCAGATCATGAACGTCGTGGTGTTCGTGGCGCTGCTCTCGGCGCTCAACGCGAACCTGTACGGCTCCTCGCGGATGGTGTTCTCGCTCGCGGAGCGCGGGGAGGCGCCGAAGGGGCTGCTGCGGATCTCCGGCGGCGGGGTGCCGCGCCGGGCGGTGCTGGCGTCGGTGGCGTTCGACTTCGTCTCGGTCCTCCTCAATCTGAAGTGGCCGGATTCCGTCTTCCTCTACATGCTGAACGCGGTCGGGGCGGTCCTGCTCTTCGTCTGGGCCCTGATCGCGGTCTCGCAGCTGCGGCTGCGCCGCCGGATCGAGCGGGAGGCGCCCGAGACCCTGACGCTGCGGATGTGGGGCTTCCCGTGGCTGACCTGGGTGGCGCTGGCCGCGATGGCGGCGGTGCTCGTCCTGATGCTGTGCGACGACGGGGCGCGGCCGCAGGTGCTGTGGTCGGCGGCGGCGACCGGCGCGGTCCTGCTGGTCGCGGGGGTGCGGGAGCTGCGCACGAAGCGGGCTTGATCCTTCACTTTGTGTGAAGGTGGTGCCCGTATAGCGGACGCGTGTTCCCTCTGAGCGGTGCACGCGCCCAGACTGTGGCGCGTTCCCCCGTCTCAGCCAGTGAACAGGGCGGCCCATGTCCCGGACCACCGCGCCCGCGTCCGTCGACCGCGAGGACGACGCCGCGACCCCCTCCGAGGGGCTCTCCCACGGCCTCAAGCAGCGCCACCTCTCGATGATCGCCCTCGGCGGCGTCATCGGCGCCGGACTCTTCGTGGGCTCCGGCGCCGGCATCGCCGCCGCCGGTCCGTCGATCGTGATCGCCTATGCCCTCTCCGGCGTCCTCGTGATGCTCGTGATGCGGATGCTCGGCGAGATGTCGGCGGCGAACCCGGCCTCCGGCTCCTTCTCCGTCCACGCCGAGCGCGCCTTCGGCTCGTGGGCCGGCTTCACCTCGGGGTGGGCCTTCTGGTTCCTGCTCTGCGTCGCCGTCGGCCTGGAGGGGATCGGCGCCGCGAAGATCATGACCGGCTGGTTCCCCGGCAGCCCGGAGTGGGCGTGGGTCGCGCTCTTCATGGTGGTGTTCTGCGCGACCAACCTGGCGGCGGTGAAGAACTTCGGCGAGTTCGAGTTCTGGTTCGCCGCACTCAAGGTCGGCGCGATCGTCCTCTTCCTCGGCATCGGCGTCCTGGCGATCGCCGGCGTCCTGCCGGGCACGGACGCCCCCGGCACCGCGAACCTCACCGGCGACGGCGGGTTCTTCCCGCACGGCTCCGAGGGGCTGATCGTCGGCCTGCTCGCGTCGGTCTTCGCCTACGGCGGTCTGGAGACGGTCACCATCGCGGCGGCCGAGTCCGAGCACCCGGTGCAGGGTGTCGCCAAGGCCGTCCGTACGGCGATGTGGCGGATCGCGCTCTTCTACGTCGGCTCGATGGCGGTCATCGTGACGCTCGTCCCGTGGGGCGACGCGGCGGTCGTCGAGAAGGGCCCGTACGTCGCCACCCTGGACCACCTGGGCATCCCGGCGGCCGGCCAGATCATGAACGTCGTCGTGCTGGTCGCCCTGCTCTCGGCGATGAACGCCAACATCTACGGCGCCTCCCGCATGGCCGGCTCGCTCGTCGCGCGGGGTCAGGGCCCGAAGGCGCTGGGCCGCCTGTCCGGCGGCGTGCCGCGCGCGGCCGTGCTGGTCTCCTCGGTCTTCGGCTTCGGCTGCGTGCTGCTCAGCTACTGGCGGCCGGACGACATCTTCATCTGGCTGCTCAACACGATCGGCGCGATCATCCTGGTCGTCTGGTTCTTCATCGCCGCCTCGCAGCTGGTGCTGCGGCGCCGCACCGAGCGCGAGGCCCCGGAGCGGCTGGTCGTGCGGATGTGGGCCTTCCCCGTGCTGACGTGGGTGGCGCTGGCCGGCATGGCGACGATCTTCGTCCTGATGGCCCGCGAGGAGGGCACGCGCGTGCAGCTGTACTGGACGGGCGCGCTGACCCTGCTGCTCGCCGCGGTCGGCCTCGTACGCCAGAAGGCGGCGGCGGGCCGGACGGACTGATTCGCCGCCCCACCTCCCGCACCGCCCGCGAAACCCCCGGACCACCGCTCGGTTCGGGGGTTTCGCCATGCCGGGAATACGGGACCTAGGACGAATGGCTGATCAACTCCGACACCACCTACTGTTAGCCTGCACCTGCATATAGGTTGCAATAAGCCATCGAAGGGCTCGGTCACATGGCGATCTACACGCTCCCGGAGCTGCCGTACGACTACGCGGCGCTGGAGCCGGTGATCAATCCGCAGATCATCGAGCTGCACCACGACAAGCACCACGCCGCTTACGTCAAGGGCGCGAACGACACGCTGGAGCAGCTGGAAGAGGCGCGCGACAAGGACCAGTGGGGTGCGATCAACGGCCTGGAGAAGAACCTCGCGTTCCACCTCTCCGGCCACATCCTCCACTCCATCTACTGGAACAACATGAACAGCCCGAAGGACGGCGGCGGCGGCGAGCCGCTGGCCGCCGACGGTGTCGGCGACCTCGCGGACGCCATCACCGAGTCCTTCGGCTCCTTCGCCAAGTTCAAGGCGCAGCTGACCAAGGCATCCGCGACCACCCAGGGCTCCGGCTGGGGCGTCCTCGCGTACGAGCCGATCAGCGGCCGCCTCATCGTCGAGCAGGTCTACGACCACCAGGGCAACGTCGGCCAGGGCTCGGTCCCGGTCCTGGTCTTCGACGCCTGGGAGCACGCCTTCTACCTGCAGTACAAGAACCAGAAGGTCGACTTCATCGAGGCCATGTGGCAGGTCGTCAACTGGCAGGACGTCAGCAGGCGCTACCACGCCGCCAAGGCGTCCGTGCCGCTGATCTCCTTCTGATCCGGAGCCCGGAAGGGCTCCCCCCGTCGTCCTGCTCGTGATCGTCTTCTCAGCCTTCGCGTGCGGACGGAATGACGGAGAACCCCCGCGATGACGTGAATCGCGGGGGTTCTCCCATGCCCTGCGACGGGCCTACTCGAAGCTGGGCGCCGCCGTCCGGGTGCGCTTGATCTCGTAGAAGCCGGGCGTCGACGCCACGAGCAGGGTGCCGTCCCACAGCCGGGCCGCCGCGTCGCCGCGCGGGGTCGGGGTGACGACCGGGCCGAAGAAGGCGACCTCGTCGCCCGTCGGGCCCGGCACCGCGATGACGGGGGTGCCGACGTCCTGGCCGACCTTGTCGATGCCCTCCTGGTGGGAGGCGCGCAGCTCGGTGTCGTAGGTGTCCTTGTCGGCGTACTCGACCAGGTCCTCGGGCAGGCCGACGTCCTTCAGCGCGCCGGCGATCGCCTCGCGGGTCGGGCCCTCGCCGTCGTTGTGGAAGCGGGTGCCGAGCGCCGTGTAGAGCTTGCCGACGACCTCGTCGCCGTGCAGCTGCTGGGCGGCTATCACGACCCGGACCGGCCCCCACGCCTTCGTCCGGAGCATCTCCTGGTACTCCTCCGGGAGCTCGTCGATGCGGTTCTCGTTGAGCACCGCGAGGCTCATGACCTTCCAGCGCACGTCGACCGGGCGGACCTGCTCGACCTCCAGCATCCAGCGGGAGGTCATCCACGCCCACGGGCACAGCGGGTCGAAGTAGAAGTCGGCGGTGGTCCTGCTCTCGGACATGTCACTCCTCGGTACGGCCACGGTTCGGAAGTAGGCGGTGCGCCGAAAGGAGGGAACCCGCCGAGGTCCGGGCGCATTCCCGTGTCCCGGGTGACAGCTGCACATGGGAGGATCGGTGCTGTTTCGAACGCGCCACGAAGGAGTGACCGTGCCCGGTGAGAATCTGTCCCGCGACGAGGCCCAGGAGCGGGCCGAGCTGCTGTCCGTCGACGGGTACGAGGTCGCGCTCGACCTCCGCTCGGCCGTCGGCGACACCACCGAGGCGGTGCGCACGTTCCGCTCGGAGACGACGATCCGCTTCCGCCGCACGGGAGTGGGCACGAGCACGTTCGTCGACCTGATCGCCCCCTCCGTGACCTCGGTCACCCTCAACGGCCGCTCCCTCGACCCGGCGGTCGTCTTCGACGGCGCGCGGATCGCGCTCGACGGCCTGGAGGACGAGAACACGCTCGTGGTGGACGCGCAGTGCGCCTACAGCCGCACCGGCGAGGGCATGCACCGCTTCGTCGACCCCGAGGACGGCGAGGTCTACCTCTACACGCAGTACGAGCCGGCCGACGCCCGCCGGGTCCACGCCGACTTCGAGCAGCCCGACCTCAAGGCCCCGTACCGCTTCTCGGTGACCGCCCCCGAGGGGTGGACGGTCTGGTCGAACGGCGCCGGGGAGCAGGACGCCGAGGGCATCTGGCGGTTCGCCGAGACCGCGCCGATCTCCACGTACATCACCTGTGTCGTGGCGGGCCCGTACCACTACGTGACCGACACCTACCGGCGCGGCGAGCTGGAGATCCCGCTCGGCGCGATGTGCCGGAAGTCGCTGGCCAGGCACTTCGACGCGGACGACGTCTTCCTGATCACCAAGCAGGGCTTCGACTTCTTCCACGACAACTTCGACTACCCGTACCCCTTCGGCAAGTACGACCAGGCGTTCGTCCCCGAGTACAACCTCGGCGCGATGGAGAACCCGGGCATGGTGACCTTCCGCGAGGAGTACATCTACCGGGGCAAGGTCACCCAGGCCGCGTACGAGAGCCGGGCCAACGTCATCCTGCACGAGATGGCGCACATGTGGTTCGGCGACCTCGTCACCATGGTGTGGTGGGACGACCTGTGGCTGAAGGAGTCCTTCGCCGACTTCATGGGCTCGTTCGTCAACGCCGAGGCCACCCGCTTCACCAACAGCTGGGTGACCTTCGCCAACAACCGCAAGTCCTGGGCGTACCGCGCCGACCAGCTGCCGTCCACGCACCCGATCACGGCCGACATCCGTGACCTGGAGGACGCCAAGCTCAATTTCGACGGCATCACCTACGCCAAGGGCGCGTCGGTGCTCAAGCAGCTCGTCGCGTACGCCGGCCGGGACGCGTTCCTGGAGGGCGCGCGCCGCTACTTCAAGCGCCACGCCTACGGGAACACGCGGCTCGCCGACCTCCTCACGATCCTGGAGGAGACCTCCGGCCGCGACATGAAGACGTGGGCGAAGTCCTGGCTGCAGACCTCCGGCGTCAACGCGCTGACGCCGGCCGTCACCTACGACGCCGAGGGCCGGATCACCGAGCTCGCCGTCCTCCAGGAGGGCGACGAGCTCCGTCCGCACCGGGCGGCCGTCGGCCTCTACCGGCTCTCCGGCGGGCAGCTCACCCGGTACGCGCGGGCCGAGGCCGACATCACCGGCGCGCGGACCGTCGTCTCCGAGCTCGCCGGCGAGGAGAAGCCCGACCTGGTCCTCGTCAACGACGACGACCTGACCTACTGCAAGATCCGCTTCGACGAGGGCTCGCTCGCCACCCTGCGCGCGCACCTCGGCGACATCACCGACCCCCTGGCCCGCGCCCTGTGCTGGTCGGCGCTGTGGAACCTGACCCGGGACGGGCTCATGCCCGCCCGGGACTTCGTCGCCGTCGCGCTCGCCTCCGCGGGCCGCGAGAGCGACATCGGCGTGCTGCAGATGGTGCACGCCTGGACGAAGTCGGCCGTCACCCACTACGCGGCGCCCGACTGGCGCGAGGAGGGCGGGCGGCTGCTCGCCGAGGGCGGGCTGCGCGAGCTGCGGGTGGCCGAGCCGGGCAGCGAGCACCAGCTGACCTGGGCGCGGTTCTTCGCGGCGACGGCCTCGTCCGACGCCGACTTCGGGCTCCTGGAGGGGCTGCTCGACGGCACGGCGAAGATCGACGGGCTCGACGTCGACCAGGAGCTGCGCTGGGCGCTGCTCTCCCCGCTGGCGGCGCACGGCCGCGCCGACGAGGCCCGGATCGGCGAGGAGCTGGCCCGGGACGACACGGCGACGGGCAAGCGCCACCAGGTCCGGCTGCTCGCCTCGCGGCCCTCGGCGGAGGTCAAGGCGCAGGCGTGGGCGCAGGTCGTCGAGTCGGACACCCTGTCGAACGCGCTGGTGGAGGCGACCATCGCGGGCTTCGTCCAGCCCTCGCAGCGCGCGCTGATCGCCCCGTACGCGGAGAAGTACTTCGCCGCGATCGAGCGGCTGTGGGCCGAGCGGTCGATCCAGATCGGCATGGACGTGGTCCGGGGCCTGTTCCCGGGCCTCCAGGACGACGCGTCGACGCTCGCCGCCACGGACGCCTGGCTGGCCGCGCACGCGTCGGCCGCGCCGGCCCTGCGCCGTCTGGTCCTGGAGTCGCGGGACGACCTGGCGCGGGCGTTGCGCGCGCAGGACTGCGACCGTCTGGCCCGGTAGCCGGGAGGTCCCGGGGAGCGGTGTCCGTCATCGGGCGCCGCTCCCCGGGCCCCGCCCTCATCGGCAGTCGAACGCGCGTACTTTAGGGCGGTCTTGTCCCTGATTGTCGACGAGCGTGTAACAGGGGTTAGGGGAGCCTTCGGGGGCGGAAGACCCCCGGCATGAACCACAACACCCCCATCACCCCCCGCCCCCTCCCCCTCTCCTCCCTCACCGGGCGGTCGCAGCGCGTCGCGTCCGCCGACCAGTTGAGGACCCAGGGGGTGCCGGCCGCCGAGGTGGCCGCGCACTGCCGCCCCGGCGGCTGGCAGCAGCTGCTGCCCGGCGTGTTCCTGCTCCACCCCGGCCCGCCCACCAGCGAGGACCGGCTGCACGCCGCGCTGCTCTACGCCCGCAGGACCGCGGCCCTCCCCACGCAGGGGCCGGACGCGATGATCACCGGCATGGCCGCCCTGACCCTGCACCGCTTCGCGGCCGCTCCCCCGCTCACCGCCCTGGACCGGATCGACGTGCTGGTGCCGCGCACCCGGCGGCTGCGCTCCACCGGCTGGGTGAGGGTGGTGCGCGCCCACGAGGCGCCGGCGCCGGTGGAGCTCACCGGCCTGCCGGTCGCGCCGGTCGCCCGGGCCGTCGTCGACGCGGTGTCGGGTCTCTCGGACACGGCGCTCGTGCGCCGGCTGCTCACCGAGGCGGTGCGCGGCGGCCACTGCGAACCGGGTGCGGTCGTCCGGGAGTTGAACCGGGCCCGGCTGCTGACCCGGCCGCACGTGGTGGACGCGGTGGACGCGCTGCTCGCCGAGGGGCGGGCGCTCTCCGAGGAGCGGCTGTACGAGATGGTGCGGGAGTTCGGCCTGCCGGACCCGCTGTGGAACGTGGACCTGCGGCTGCCGGGCGGCCCGCACCTGGGCGGGGTGGACGCCTACTGGCCGGACCAGGCGGTCGCCGTCGAGCTGGACACCCGGGCGCCGCGGCAGGACGACGACGCGCTGTGGTCCGAGTACACCCGCAAGCGGGAACACCTGGAGCGGCTCGGCATCACGGTCGTCCACGTCACCCCGCGCAAGCTGCGCGAGGCGATGGACCAGCAGGCCACCGTGGTCCGTACGGCCCTGATGGCCGCGCCGGACCGGAAGCCCGCCACGTACGTCGTCGTCCTGCCGCGGTGAGGGCTACTTCTTCGGGACGGCGCCGCAGAACTCGGCCTCGACGACCTGCTGGCTGTCCCCCGCCCAGTCGGCGTTGAAGTTGGCGGCCAGGGAGTGCTCGCCGTCGCGGGTCACCTGGGCCTGCGAGGAGGAGCCGTGGATGCCGCCGCCGTGGCCCCAGACCTCCTTGCCGCAGCTGAGTTTCTGCTTCATGAGCCCGAGGCCGTACTCCACGCCGGGGAGCTCGGGAGCGATCGGGACCGTGGTGGTCATCTCCTTCAGGGAGCCCTTCGTGAGGACCCGGCCCGAGAGCAGGGCCCGGTAGAAGGTCTGGAGGTCGCGGGAGTCGGAGATGATCTCGCCCGCCGCTCCGGCGATGCTCGGGTTGAGCGCGGAGACCTCGTGGACGGGGGCGTTCACGTCGGCGGAGAGCTTGGAGTACGCCGGGCTGCTGGGCCGCGGCATGGCCGACCGGGTCCCGGGCACGGTGGTGGCGCGCAGCTTGAGCGGCTTGATGATGCGGTTCTCGACGGCCTTGCCGTACGGGCGGCCGGTGACCTTCTCGATCACCATGCCGGCGAGGACGAAGTTGGTGTTGGAGTAGTTCCAGCCGGCGCCCGGGTCGAAGTCCGGCCGGTGCGCCATGGCGACGGAGACGAGCTGCCGCGGGGTCCACGTGTCGTAGCGGTGCCGCAGGAAGCCGGAGCCGAAGACCTTCTCCTGGAAGCCGGGGTCCTCCGTGTAGCTGTAGATGCCGCTGGTGTGGTTGAGCAGCTGACGGACGGTGATCTTCCGGCCGTCGTGGCCGTGGCCCCGGACGACGCCGGGCAGCCACTTCTCGACCGGGTCGTCGAGGTCGAGACGGCCCTCGGCCTGGAGCTGGAGGAGGACGGTGGCGGTGAAGGTCTTGGTGATGGAGCCGACGCGGTAGCGGTCGTCGCCGCCGCGCACGCCGGCGGTGCCGGTCCAGCGGTCGCGACCGTCGCGGGCCTGCGCGACGACGCCGGGCACGCCGTCGGCGACGGCCGCGTCCAGGGCCTGCTGGGTGGCCGCGTGGTCCTGCCGGTGCGCGGGCGCCGCCAGGGCGGGTGCGGCGAGTGCGGTGGCGGCGAGACCTGCCACGAGGGTGGCGGCGACGACGGTGCGTGCGGCTGACATGCGGGGCTCCCCTGATCGTTGTGCTGTGGTCGGGAGAGGGGACCGCGGCGGGGTGCGGGGGGTTGATCCCGCTCGTGACGGTTGAGTGGTTTTCGGCCGTGTCGCGCGGGGTCAGCCGTTGGTGGGATCGGTGAGGTGCGAGCGGCCCAGGGGCGGGCGGTCGCGCCAGAGCTGGAGGCCGATGTCGACGAGTTCGACGCGGGTGAGGGAGGGCACGGAGGCGAGCGGGTGCCAGGCGGCGAGGTCGGTGGAGCCGCCCTCCTCGTTGCGCAGGGCGCCGCCGGTGATCCGTGTCTCGTAGATGATCCGCAGGCCCTGCCAGTCGCCGGGGCCGGCGAGCCGGCGGAGCCAGGAGCGCCGGATGGAGTCGATGCCGAGGAGGGCGGCGGGCTCGGTCGTGTAGCCGGTCTCCTCCTCGACCTCGCGGACGACCGTGTGGACGGGGTCCTCGCCGTGGTCCATGCCGCCGCCGGGCAGGGTCCACCGCTTGACGCCGTCCTTCGCGACCCAGCGGGCGAGGAGCACCTCGTCGTCCCGCACGCACACGGCGTAGGCCGCCACCCTCAACTCCTGCTGCATGGCACGAGGTTAGAACCAGTACGCGGGATACGTCCGCCCCGTGACGCGGCCGGCCCCGAGCCCGACGGCGACCAGGAGGAGCGAGGCGAGGGCGAGAAGGCCGAGAAACGACCACGGCGAGGGGTCCTGGAGGGCGACGATGACGGCCGTCGCCGCCGCGGGCGAGTGTGGGGTACGGGCGAACATCATCACGCCGAGGGCGAGGCCACCCGCCACGGCGGCGCTCCACAGGCCCGGTCCGGCCACGGCGAGGACCGCGAAGCCGGTGAGGGCGGAGAGCAGCTGGCCGCCGACGACCGAGCGCGGCTGGGAGAGCGGCAGGTCGGGCGCGCCCGCCACCAGCGCCATGCTCGCGGCCAGCGGCGGGACGAGCAGCGGCTGGCGCAGGAGGCTGCCCACGGCCACCAGCAGCAGGAGCGCGGTCACGCTCGCGGCGGTGGAGGCCAGCACGGTCCGTACGCGGGGGCGGGCGGGGGGCCGGCGGCGGACGGGTGGCCGCGGGGAGGCGGGAGCCGGGGCCGCGGGCGGCGCTTCGGCGGCGGGTGCGGGAGCCGGAGTGGTGGTCACGGGCGGTCCTCGGGTGTCGGCGGGGGAACGGGGACGTGGGGACGGGGCCGGCCGTGCGGGGGCCGGGAATCGGGAGCCGTGCGGTCGGGCGCCCGCGGGGCCGGGCCCGCCGGTCAGGGTGTGGCCGGGTTGGCCGGGGAGAACTCCGGGGGCGACCAGCGCAGCGGGCTGCCGGCCGGGTCCTCGGCCACGCGCGCGACGCGGAAGCGGGTGACGCGCCCCTCGGGGCCGTACTCGGTGTGCGCGAGGCCGCTGAGCCGGAGGGTGGATCCCGTCTCCCAGTCGAGGAAGAGCAGGCCGGCCCGGCCGTCCGACTCCAGGTTGCCCAGGGTCAGGAACATCGCGTTGCCGGGGTAGTCGCGCCAGCTCAGCTCCCGTGGACCGGAGACGCGGACGAAGCCGGGGTTGCCGCCCCGGTGGCTGGTGTCGACGCCGTCGGGGGCGGCGGTGGAGACGAGGAAGGTGTCGGCGGCGCGGATCCGGCGCATCTGGCCGGGGGTGAGCGCCTCGCCGTGCCGGACGGCGCCGGCCTCGGGGCGGTGGGCGGGATCGGAGCCGTACAGCTCCCGCTTCTGGAGGTACTTGGGGCAGTTGGAGAAGACCTGCTCGGCCTCGATGGTGAAGCCGCGCGCGCCGACCCTCGCGATGCCGTTGAGGCGCAGCCGGCGGCGGGTGCGGGGGTCGAGGGCGAGGGTGCCGACGGGGGCGCCGTCGGGCGTGCCCTCGGGGAGGGCGGCGGCCACGAGGACGGTGTGCGGGCCGGTCGCCCGGACGAAGCCGGGGGCGCCGGTGAGCAGGGTCGACCAGACGCGGCCGGCGCCGTCCGCCGCGCCGATCGCCAGCATCGGCTGGGCCTCGAGGAACGCGGCGGCGACGGGCCGGATGCCGGGTGCGATGGAGCGGCCCACGTGGTCGGCGAGGTCGCGGACGCCTTCGCGCTCCTGAACGGCGAGGGAACCGGGGTGGTACGCGGTGTTCATGCGGGCCTCCGGACGTGCGGGTCGAACGGATGAGGGAGGGCGAGCCCTGGAGATCTAACCTTTCATCTTGACTTTAAAGGTTACAAAGGAGAGAGTCAACCGCTCACGTACTCTTGAGGGGTTAGTTCACCGAGGAGGGTGCCCGCCCATGACCGCCATCGACCCCCGGCCGCTCACCGGCGAGCCCGTCTCCCTGGACCTGCTCAACACCCGCTGGAACGACGAGGGCGTCCGACGCGACCTGCTCACCGACGTCGAGGGCCTCGCCGTCTGGCTCGGCGCCAACGGCCTGACGGAGCGGTTCACCGCCGACGCCACGACCCTGCGCCACACCCTCGCCGCCCGGGACGCGCTCGCCGCGCTCGTCGACCGCCCCGGCGACCCCGACGCCACGGCGCGGGTCGACGCGGTCCTCGGCCACGGCCGCATCCGGGCCACCCTCACCGCCGACGGCCCCGGCGAGGTGGCCGAGTTCGCCGACCCGGCCCGGGGGCCCGGCTGGACCGCCGCCCGCGACTACCTCGACCTGCTGCGCACCGCCCCGGACCGGATCCGCGCCTGCGCCCACGAGGCGTGCATCCTCCACTTCTTCGACACCTCCCGGAACGGCACCCGCCGCTGGTGCTCGATGGCGATCTGCGGCAACCGCGCCAAGGCGTCCCGGCACTACGCCCGGACGAAGGAGAACTGACGGCCGCGGGGCGCGAACTCGCCCCGCTTGGAGGGGTTTCGTCCGCCGTGGCGCATCGGACCCGCTGGCGGGTTTGCGCCGCGGCGGCAACCCGGCGCGGGGGAACTCTCCACAAACCCCTGTCACTTGCGAAAGGCTGAGCGGTCATCCGGCACCGAAATCCGGACCCTCTCCTTTCACAAACAGGGATGTAGATGACCACCCCCGAAACTCGGAGCTCCATACCCGGCAGCTCGACGCACGGGCGCAGACGTGCGGCGCGCATCGCCGCCGCCGCCGGTCTCGTCGCCGCGCTGGTCGCGACCGGCGCGGCCCCCGTGCTCGCCGCCGACGCCCCGGAGACCACTCCCCCGGTCAAGAGCTCGAACCCCGCCGACAAGCTCGGCGCCATCGACGCGCAGCGCCTCACCGAGGCCGAGGCCACGGGCGAGAAGAACGTCACCGTCCTCGTCGCCACCGCCCCCGGCGCCACCGAGCAGGTCGCCGGCCAGCTCGACGCGGTTCCGGGCGCCTCCGTCGGCAAGCAGCAGGACGCGCTCGGCTACGTCCGCGCCACCCTGCCGACCGCCAAGGCCGCGGCCGCGATCAAGGCCGCCACGGAGCTCTCCTCCGTCCAGTCAATCGACCTCCAGGCCGAGATCCCCCTGGACGACCCGACCCCGGACGCGGGCGCCGCCACGGGAGCCGTCGCCGGCACCACCGTCACCAGGACGTACCCGGCCCCCGGCAGGAACACCCCGGCGAAGAACCCCTACAACCCGTCGCACGAGACGGGCGCGGTCGACTTCGTCAAGGAGCACCCGAAGGCCGACGGCCGCGGGGTGACCATCGGCATCCTGGACTCCGGCGTGGACCTGGCCCACCCGGCCCTCCAGAAGACCACGACCGGCGAGCGCAAGATCGTCGACTGGGTCACCGCCACCGACCCGCTGACCGAGGGCGACGCCACCTGGCGCGCCCAGGTCACCCCGGTCACCGGCCCCGTCTTCACCGCCTCCGCGCAGAGCTGGACGGCCCCGGCGGGCTCGTACCAGTTCAGCCGCTTCACCGAGGCGGTCACCGCGGGCGGCGACCCGAAGGGCGACATCAACCGGGACGGCGACACCACCGACGTCTTCGGCATGCTGTACGACCCGGCCGCCGGCACCGTCCGGGTGGACACCGACCAGAACAACGACTTCACGGACAACGCGCCGATGAAGGCGTACAAGGACGGGTTCCAGGTCGGCTTCTTCGGCACCGACGACCCGGCCACCGAGGTCGTCGAGAAGACCCCGTTCGTCGTGGAGATCCGCAAGGACGTCCCGATGGACCCGCTCGGCGGGACCTGGGTCGGCCAGAAGCGGGACTTCGTCAACATCGGTCTCGTCGAGTCCTCGCACGGCACCCACGTCGCCGGCATCACCGCCGCGCACGGCCTCTTCGGCGGGAAGATGAACGGCGCCGCCCCCGGCGCGAAGATCGTCTCCGCGCGCGCGTGCACCTGGTCCGGCGGCTGCACCAACACCGCCCTCACCGAGGGCATGACGGACCTCGTCGTCAACCGCGGCGTCGACATCGTCAACATGTCGATCGGCGGCCTGCCGCAGCAGAACGACGGCGACAACGTCCGCTCGCGCCTCTACACCCGCCTGATCGACCAGTACGGCGTCCAGCTGGTCATCTCGGCCGGCAACGAGGGCCCCGGCATCAACACGATCGGCGACCCCGGCCTGGCCGACAAGGTCATCTCGGTCGGGGCCGCGGTCTCCAAGGAGACCTGGGCCGCCAACTACGGCTCCGCCGTCGAGAAGAAGTACGCCATGTTCCCCTTCTCCTCGCGCGGCCCGCGTGAGGACGGCGGCTTCACCCCGACCATCACCGCTCCCGGCTCCGCCGTGAACACCATCCCGACCTGGCTGCCGGGCGCCGGCGTCGCCGAGTCGGGCTACACCCTGCCCGCCGGCTACGGGATGCTCAACGGCACCTCGATGTCCTCGCCGCAGGCGGCGGGCGCGAGCGCGCTGCTGATCTCGGCCGCGAAGCAGAAGGGCATCGCGCTCTCCCCGCTCACCCTGCGGACCGCGCTCACCTCGACCGCGAAGCGCATCCCCGGTGTCGCGGCGCACGAGCAGGGCTCGGGCCTCATGGACATCGAGGACGCCTGGGAGTCGATCAAGGACGGCGCGACCGCGCACGACTACAAGGTCGAGGCCCCGGTCGACACCGTGATCTTCCCGGCCCCGCACACCGGCACCGGCGTGTACGACCGCGAGGGCGGCCTCAAGGTCGGCCAGAAGCGGACCTACGACGTCACCATCACGCGCACGAGCGGCCCGAACCGGCCGATCGAGCACGAGCTGGACCTCAAGTACAACGACGGCACCTTCCGCATCCTCGGCGACGACGAGATCGACCTGCCGCTGAACAAGCCGGTCACCGTCAAGCTCCAGGCCCGCGCCGCCACCCCCGGGGCGCACAGCGTCATCCTGGAGGCCGACGACGAGCGCACCGAGGGCGTCGACAAGCAGATCCTCGCCACCTCCATCGTCGCCACCGACCTGGTCGGCCCGGGCTACGGCCTCTCCGCCACCGGCTCGGTGCAGCGCAACAGCAGCACCTCCTACTTCGTCACCGTGCCCGAGGGCGCCAAGACGCTGGAGGTCGCGCTCGGCGGTCTGAAGGAGAAGAGCCAGACCCGCTTCATCTCGGTGCACCCGGTCGGCGTGGCCATCGAGGACAGCGCCACCACGCAGTGCTACCCGCACTACAACCCGGCCAACACCTGCCGCCCGGACCTGCGGTCCTACGCGGACCCGACGCCCGGCGTCTGGGAGGTCGAGGTCGAGGCCCGTCGCACGTCGCCGGACCTGGACAACCCGTACAAGCTGAACGTCACCGCCCTCGGCGTCGACTTCGACCCGGCCGTGCAGACGGTCCCGGAGGCGAAGATCGGCACCCCGGCCGCCGTCCAGTGGCAGGTCACCAACCGCTTCGCGGGCATCGCGGGCACGCTCAAGGGCGGCTCGCTCGGCTCGCAGAAGAGCGAGACGCCGACCATCCAGCACCACGAGCAGCAGACCAGGACCGTCACCATCGGTGAGGGCGTGGAGCGGCTCGACATCGCCATCGGCAACACCTCGGACAAGGCCGCCGACCTCGACCTCACCGTCCTCCTGAACGGCAAGCAGGTCGGCCAGGCCGCGGACGGCGACTCGGAGGAGGCCGTCTCCCTCGTGAACCCGGCCGCCGGCACGTACACCGTCGTCATCGACGGCTACTCGGTCCAGGCCGCGGGCGGCACCACGTACGACTACAAGGACGTGTACTACTCGTCCGCGCTCGGCACCGTGAAGGTGGACGGCTCCAAGCCGGTCACCCTGGCCAACGGCGCCTCCGCCCCGGTCACGGCCGAGGTCGTCGTCGCCGGTGCGGCTCCCGAGGGACGGCAGTTCTTCGGCGAGGTCCAGCTCCTGAACGCCCGCGGCACCGTCGCGGGCACCGGCAGCGTCCTGATCGGCGCGGTCACCCCGTAGCACCGTACGAGTGAGGGGGCGGGCGCCGAAACCGGTGCCCGCCCCCTTCGCGTCCCGGCCCTTGGACAATGGATTGGACAAGGCGCCCCGGGACATACGCATCATGGACCGGCAGCACCCTGCACATACGTACGGAGGAGTCCCCGTGAAGGTCGGAATCGTCGGAGCCACCGGTCAGGTCGGCACAGTCATGCGGAAGATCCTGGCCGAGCGGAACTTCCCGGTGGACGAGCTGCGGCTGTTCGCCTCCGCGCGCTCCGCCGGCTCCGTCGTCGACGGCGTGACCGTCGAGGACGCCTCCACCGCCGACTACACCGGCCTGGACATCGTCCTCTTCTCCGCCGGCGGCGCCACCTCCAAGGCCCTCGCCGAGAAGGTCGCCTCCCAGGGCGCCGTCGTGATCGACAACTCCTCCGCCTGGCGCCGCGACCCCGAGGTCCCGCTGGTGGTCTCCGAGGTCAACCCGCACGCGATCAAGGACCGCCCCAAGGGCATCATCGCGAACCCGAACTGCACCACGATGGCCGCCATGCCGGTCCTCAAGCCCCTCCACCAGGAGGCCGGCCTCACCGCGCTGATCGCCACCACCTACCAGGCCGTCTCCGGCTCGGGCGTGGCCGGCGTCGCCGAGCTGCGCACGCAGGCGTGCGCCGTGGCCGAGAACGCCGACCGGCTGGCGTTCGACGGCGAGGCCGTCGAGTTCCCCGAGCCCGCCGTCTACCAGCGCCCGATCGCCTTCAACGTGGTCCCGCTGGCCGGCTCGATCGTCGACGACGGCTCCTTCGAGACCGACGAGGAGCAGAAGCTCCGCAACGAGTCCCGCAAGATCCTGGAGATCCCGGAGCTCAAGGTCTCCGGCACCTGCGTCCGCGTCCCGGTCTTCTCCGGCCACTCGCTCCAGGTCAACGTCCGCTTCGAGCGCCCCCTCGGCGTCGAGCGCGCCTACGAGCTGCTGAAGGACGCCGAGGGCGTCGTGCTCTCCGAGATCCCGACCCCGCTCCAGGCCGCCGGCAAGGACGCCTCCTACGTGGGCCGCATCCGCGTCGACGAGACCGTCGAGAACGGCCTCGCGCTGTTCCTCTCCAACGACAACCTGCGCAAGGGCGCGGCGCTGAACGCCGTGCAGATCGCGGAGCTCGTCGCCGCCGAGCTCAAGGGCTGATCGCCGGCACCCCTCGGAGGGGCGGATTCCCCTTGCGGGGAGCCGCCCCTCCGTCGTGCCCGGGCGTGCCAGAGTGCCTCCATGACCCAGATACCCAAGGGTGCGCACGTCCCGGTGCCCCCGCAGGCCCTGCACGTCGCGGTGAGCTGGCGGACCGGGTACGGGGTGCCCGACGTGGACGTGTCGGCGCTGCTCCTGGGCGCCGGGGAGCGGGTGCGGGGGGATGCGGACCTGGTCTTCTACAACCACGCGGAACATCCGTCGGGCGCGGTGAGGCACCTGGGGAAGTCGGCCCCCGGCGAGGCGGGCAGCCCGGCGGCGGACTGGCTGTGGCTGGACCTCGCGCGCGTGGAGCCGGACGTCGGGCGGCTGGTGATCGCCGCCTCCGCCGACGGCGGCGCCTTCGGACAGGTGCCCGCGCTCGACGTGCGGGTCACGGACGCGGCCGGGAACCCGGTGGCGTACTGCGCGATCGGGGACGCGACGACGGAGACGGCGTTCGTCTTCGGCGAGTTCTACCGGCGCTCCGACGGCTGGCGGTTCCGCGCCGTCGGCCAGGGGTACGCCTCGGGGCTGGCCGGTCTCGCGACGGACTTCGGCATCGTGGTGGAGTCCCCGCCGCCCCCCATCCCGGGCCCCGGCTACGTACCGCCGCCCGCGCCGCCCGCGCCCGCGGCCCCGCCGGTCCCGGTCGCCGACCCGTACGGGGGCGCCTTCCGGCCGGCCGTGTACCAGGGGCGCGGCAAGGAGACCGTGCACTGCGACCCGGCCCTGCCGGCGGGGCACTGGGTGCTCCTGGAGATCGAGTCGTACCACTCGCTGTCGACCACGATCGAGGCGTGCGACGCGTACGGGCGGGCCGAGGAGTTCCTGCTCATGGCGTACGAGGACGACGTGCGCGCCCGGACGGTCGCGCTGGTGCCGCGCGCCCGCCCGCTGTCGCTGCGCGTGGAGGCCGACGCCCCCTGGACGCTGCGCGTGCTGCCGCTCTCCCACGCCCGCCGTTTCGACAGCCACATCGAGGGGCTCGCCCACGATCTGGTGATCTACGACGGGCCGGCCGGGGTGCTCGACTTCCAGCACCACGGGGAGTCGAACTTCACCGTCCACCAGCACACCCCGCCGCAGGACCCGCTCTACGACGACGAGGAGCAGGACCTGCTGGTGAACGAGATCGGGGAGGTCCGGGTCGGCGCTCCGGTGCCCGGTCCCGGACTGCTGCGGATCAGCGGCGACGGCCCTTGGAAATGCGCGGTGCGCCGCTGAGGCACCCCGTGGAAGGATGGGCCAAACGTCACGAAACCGAGGAGTTGACCGGGTGCCTGGCACGAACCTGACCCGTGAAGAGGCTCAGCAGCGGGCGGCGCTGCTGTCCGTGGACGCGTACGAGGTCGAACTCGACCTCTCCGGTGCGCAGGAGGGCGGCACCTACCGGTCCGTCACCACCGTCCGCTTCGATTCCGCCGAGGCCGGTGCCTCCACCTTCATCGACCTCGTCGCCCCCGCCGTCCACGAGGCCGTGCTGAACGGCCGCTCGCTGGACGTCGCCGCCGTCTTCCGCGACTCCCGGATCGCGCTGGCCCACCTGGTCGAGGGCCGCAACGAGCTCAAGGTCGTCGCCGACTGCGCGTACACCAACACCGGTGAGGGTCTGCACCGCTTCGTCGACCCGGTCGACGACCAGGCTTATCTGTACACCCAGTTCGAGGTGCCGGACGCGCGGCGGGTCTTCGCCTCGTTCGAGCAGCCCGACCTGAAGGCGACCTTCCAGTTCACCGTGAAGGCCCCGGCCGGCTGGAAGGTCATCTCCAACTCGCCGACGCCGGAGCCGAAGGACGACGTCTGGGTCTTCGAGCCGACGCCGCGCATCTCGTCGTACATCACCGCGCTGATCGTGGGCCCGTACCACTCGGTGCACTCGTCGTACGAGAAGGACGGCCAGACCGTCCCGCTGGGCATCTACTGCCGTCCGTCGCTGGCGGAGTTCCTGGACGCGGAGCACATCTTCGACGTGACCCGGCAGGGCTTCGACTGGTTCCAGGAGAAGTTCGCGTACGACTACCCGTTCGCCAAGTACGACCAGCTCTTCGTGCCGGAGTTCAACGCGGGCGCGATGGAGAACGCGGGCGCGGTCACCATCCGCGACCAGTACGTCTTCCGCTCGAAGGTGACGGACGCGGCGTACGAGCGGCGTGCCGAGACGATCCTGCACGAGCTCGCCCACATGTGGTTCGGCGACCTCGTGACCATGGAGTGGTGGAACGACCTCTGGCTGAACGAGTCGTTCGCCACCTACACCTCGGTCGCCTGCCAGGCGTCCGTGGCGGGCACCCGCTGGCCGCACGCCTGGACGACCTTCGCCAACGCGGAGAAGACCTGGGCCTACCGCCAGGACCAGCTGCCCTCCACGCACCCGATCATGGCCGAGATCAACGACCTGGAGGACGTGCTCGTCAACTTCGACGGGATCACGTACGCCAAGGGCGCGAGCGTCCTGAAGCAGCTCGTCGCCTACGTCGGCCAGGACGAGTTCTTCAAGGGCGTGCAGGCGTACTTCCAGGCGCACGCCTTCGGCAACACGCGCCTGTCCGACCTGCTCGGCGCGCTGGAGGAGACCTCCGGCCGTGACCTGAAGACCTGGTCGAAGGCGTGGCTGGAGACGGCCGGCATCAACATCCTGCGCCCCGAGATCGAGACCGACGAGAGCGGCGCCATCACCGCCTTCGCCGTCCGCCAGGAGGCCCCGGCGCTGCCCGCCGGCGCCAAGGGCGAGGCGGTCCTGCGCCCGCACCGCATCGCGATCGGCTTCTACGACCTGGACGCCGCCGGCAAGCTGGTCCGCACCGACCGCCTGGAGCTGGACATCGACGCGGCGGGGCTGACCGCCGTGCCGCAGCTGGTGGGCAAGGCCCGCCCGGCGGTCGTCCTGCTCAACGACGACGACCTGTCGTACGCGAAGGTCCGCCTCGACCCGGTGTCCCTCGCCCACGTCACCGCGCACCTCGGCGACTTCGCCGAGTCCCTGCCGCGCGCCCTGTGCTGGGCCTCGGCCTGGGACATGACCCGCGACGGCGAGATGGCCACCCGCGACTACCTGGACCTGGTGCTCTCGGGCATCACCAAGGAGACCGACATCGGCGTGGTCCAGTCGCTCCAGGGCCAGGTCAAGGCGGCGATCGAGCTGTACGCGGCGCCGGAGTGGCGGACCACGGGCCTGGCGCGCTGGGGCGCCTTCGCCCAGGAGCAGCTGCGTGCCGCCGCCGGCGGCAGCGACCACCAGCTGGCGTGGGCGCGGGCCTTCGCCGCGACCGCCCGCGAGGCCGCGGAGCTCGACGTGCTCGCCGGGCTGCTCGACGGCTCCGTGGTCGTCGAGGGCCTGGCCGTCGACACCGAGCTGCGCTGGGCGTTCGTGCAGCGCCTCGCGGCCACCGGCCGCTTCGACGAGGTGGAGATCGCCGCCGAGCTGGAGCGCGACCGCACCGCGGCGGGCGAGCGGCACGCGGCGACCGCGCGCGCGGCCCGTCCGACGGAGGCGGCGAAGGCGGAGGCGTGGGCCTCGGTCGTCGAGGACGACAAGCTGGCGAACGCCGTGCAGGAGGCCGTCATCGGCGGCTTCGTCCAGGCCGACCAGCGCGAGCTGCTCGCCCCGTACACGGCGCGGTACTTCGCGTCGATCAAGGCCGTCGCGGACTCCCGCAGCCACGAGATGATCCAGCAGATCGTGGTCGGCCTCTACCCGACGTTCCAGGTGTCCCAGGCGACCCTGGACGCCACGGACGCGTGGATCGCGGAGCACGACCCGGTCCCGGCGCTGCGGCGCATGGTGACCGAGTGCCGCGCGGGCGTCGAGCGCGCCCTCAAGGCGCAGGCGGCGGACGCGGCCGCCGCGTAGGGCCGACGACGGCGAAGGGGGCCCCGGACTCGTCCGGGGCCCCCTTTCCCGTACCCGGAGGGGTCAGCCTCCGAGGGCCGCGTACCGCGCGCGCAGGTCGGCCGCGCCCTGCTCCGTGAACGTGCCGTGCAGCCGCATCCGGGCGATGCCGCCGTCGGGGAAGGCGTCGAGGCGGACATGGGTGACGACGGCCCGGGCGGGGAGCGCGAAGCGGTGCAGCGTGTCGGGCTGGAGCCGGGTCCTGGGGATGATCTCCGACCACTCGCCGGTCTCGCCGTTGCGGCCGTGCAGGGCGATCCAGCCGGCCGAGTTGCCCTTGAGGCAGGCGGTGTCGATCTCGACGGCGCGGACGGCGCCCTGGGCGGCGAGTCGGAAGCGGACCCAGTCGTGGGTGTCGCGGACGCGGCGGCGGCGGTTCTCCCAGCCGTCGTCCATCTTGTGGGAGGTGCCGGGCAGGATGATCTGCGTCGGCGAGGAGTAGAAGCGGTCCGACGCGTCCTCGCAGGAGCCTCCGTTGAGCACGGAGACCAGGTCGAGGGTGCCGAGGAGCTCCAGCCACTCGGGGTCGGGCACGACCTCGCCGTGGACGCGGAGGCGGGCGACGCCGCCGTCGGGGTGCTGGCAGAGGCGGACGTGGGTGAAGCGGCGTTCGGCGGCGATCGCGAAGCCGTTGGCGGCGTGGCCCCGGACGGGGGTGGGCGGCACGAGCTCCTCCCACCGCGCGTCGAGCAGCTCGGCGGGGCCGGGCGAGCCTTCCACGGCGGTGGCCTGGAGGCTGATCCGCTGCGGGTAGTTGCCGCGGAAGTGGGCGGTGTCGACGACGATCCCGCGGATGACGCCGGGGGCGCCGAGGCGGACGATCGCCCAGTCGTGGTCGTCGGGGGCGGGGAAGACGTGGTCGGCGTCGGCGCCGCGGCGGCGTCGGGTCTCCCAGCCGTCCATGATCTTGCCCTTGTGGCCGAAGCGCTCCGGGTCGAAGACGGCGGGTTCGCGGACGAGCAGGTTCTCCCGCTCGGCGAAGAACTCGTCGTCGGCGGCCACCACCCCGCCGCCGAGACGGCGGTCGGCGAGGTCGACCAGCTCGGTGAAGGGGAAGTCGCCGGAGCGGTAGTCGGCGTACGGGTCGCCGCCGGTGTAGGGGGCGGCGTCGTTGGCGTGCGGGTCGGTGTGCGCGTCGGGGCTCATGGAACGAGCTTCCCGCTGCCCGGCGAGGCCGGTCCATCGAATGTTTTCGACGGGTCTGTTCAGTTCTTCCGAACGGTCTCGCGGGCCGTCGCCGCCTGCCGGAGCGCGGCGAGGACGCGGGCCACCGCCGGTCCCTCCTCCGCCCCCTGCCGCACGGCGGCGACGACGTGGCGGCGCGGCTGGTCGGCGGAGAGGACGCGCATGACGACCCCGGCGCCGCCGCGGCGGTCGGCCGAGGCCATCCGCGGCACGAGGGCGATCCCGAGACCGGCCTCGACCATGGCGAGGATCGCGGTCCAGCCGGAGGCGCTGTGCGCCTGCTCGGGGACGAAGCCGGCGGCCTCGCAGGCGGCGGTGGTGATCTCGGACCAGGGTCCGGAGCCGCCGAAGATCCACGGTTCGGCGGCGAGGTCGGCGAGCCGCAGGCCGGGCGCGTCGGCGAGCGGATGGCCGGCGGGCAGGGCGACGTCGAGCGGGTCGGCGAGGAGCGGCACCCGGCTGAACTTGGGGTCCCGCACGGAGGGCGCGTGGGCGGCGAGGGAGAGCGCCAGGTCGACCTGGCCGGCCGCGAGCAGCTCGTACGCCTCCGCCGCCTCGGCCTCCCGGACGCGGACGTCGAGCCCGGGGTGGTCGGTGCGCAGCCGGCGCACGGCGGGGACGACGAGGGCGGGCACCGAGGTGGAGAAGGCGGCCACCCGTACCTGGCCCGCCTCGCCGCGCAGATAGCCGTCGAGTTCGGCGTCGGCGCGTTCCAGCTGGGCGAAGACGACCTCCGCGTGCCGCAGCACGAGGTGGGCGGCGTCGGTGAGCCGGACCCGGCGGCCCTGGGCCTCCAGGAGCCGCACGCCGAGCTGCCGGGCGAGGTTGGTGAGTTGCTGTGAGACCGCCGAGGGGGTCATGAGCAGGGCCTCGGCGGTCGCGGTGACGGTGCCGCGGTCGCGCAGGGTACGGAGGATCTGCAGCTTCTTGATGTCCCACTCGGTCATGGGGCGCAACCTACCCGGGGTCCCGCTCGGGCGACGCCCGGCGATCGGGGGAGGAGCTCAGCGCCACTCCGCCGAGGACGAGCGCCATGCACACGATCCCGAGGGCGCCGAGGCGTTCGCCGAGGAGCGCGTGGGACAGGAGGGCGACGCAGACGGGCTGGAGGTAGTAGACGACTCCGGCTCGGGCGGCGCCGATCAGGGCGATCGCCTTGTTCCAGGCGAAGAAGGCGACGGCGGAGGAGAGGACCCCGACGTACAGCAGGGGGCCGACCGAGCGGACGCCGACGGTGAAGCCGCCCTGGACGGCGAGCGAGACGGCGTAGGCGGGCGCGAGCAGGAGCGCGCCGAGCAGGAAGGTGGCGAGGAGGAAGGCGAGTCCGTCGATCTCGGCGGGCTTGCGCTTGAGCAGCGCGCTGTAGGAGGCGAAGGAGAGGGCGGCGGCGAACATCCAGAGGTCCCCGGCGGAGAGGTCCACGGCGAGCGAGCCCCTGCCGACGAGCAGGAGGACCCCCAGGGCGGCGGTCAGCATCCCGAGGACGCGGCGGGCGCCGAGGCGTTCGCCGCCGAGCCGGGCGTAGACCGCCATGATCACCGGGGACGCGGCCATGATCATGCCCATGTTGGCGGCGGAGGTGGTCAGTCCGGCCTGGTGCACGAGGGTGTTGTAGAGGGCGACGCCGAAGAGCGAGGCCAGGGCGACGAAGCCGAGGTGGCGGCGGAGCGTCCGCCACTGCCGCAGGAGGGGGCGGGCGGCGAACGGCGCGACGGCGGCCAGCGCGATGACCCATCGCCAGAAGACGGCCTGGACGGGCGGCACGGTGTCGGCCATGTCCCGGGTGGCGACGAAGCTGCCGGACCAGACGACGGTGGCGAGCAGGGCGAGGAGCACGCCGAGGCCGGCGCCCGGTGCGAGCTTCCTCGCGGGCGCCGGCCTCTCGGTGGCGGTGGTGCGGGTGACGGCTGTGGTGGCGCGGGGGTCTGCTGTGGTCGGGGCGGTGGTCGGACGGCGGGCGGTGGTCGGGGTCATGCCGCCTACCGTCGCACCGCCAAAACCTCCAGGTCCATCGAAACTTCCTGACCTGTCTTTTCAGCAGAACTGAACGTTTTTGCCGTCGGGACCTTCGGCGCCCGGGGGCTCAGCTGGCCCGCCACGGTGGCCGCGACCGCGATCGCCATGCCGGCGACCTGCACCGGACCCAGCGCCTGGCCGAGCGCGATCCAGCCGATGATCGCCGCGGTGACCGGGGAGAGCGGGCCGAGGAGGGTGGCCGAGGAGGCGCTCAGCCGCTCGATGCCGCGGAACCAGAGGAAGTAGGAGATCGCGGTGTTGCCGAAGGCGAGGTAGGCGTAGCCGGCCAGGTGGGTGCCGGTCAGGGCCGGCGGGGCGCCCTCGATCAGGAAGGCGAGGGGCAGGATGACCAGGCCGCCCGCGGTGAGCTGCCAGCCGGTGAGCGCGAGGGCGCCGACGCCCTCGGGGCGGCCCCAGCGCTTGGTGAAGACGATGCCGGCCGACATGGACAGCGACGAGAGCAGTCCGGCGAGGACCCCGATCACATCGAGGGCGGCGCCGGCCTTGAGCACCACGAGGCTGACGCCGAAGGCGGCGGCGACGGCGGTGACCAGCGCCTTGACGGTGGGCTTGTCCCCCAGGAAGAGGGCGGCGAGGCCGACGACGAAGAGCGGGCCGACGGAGCCGACGACGGCGGCGACCCCGCCGGGAAGTCGGTAGGCGGCCAGGAAGAGCAGCGGGAAGAAGGCGCCGATGTTCAGGGCTCCGAGGACCGCCGCCTTCCCCCACCAGGCACCCCGCGGGAGCGTGCGGGTGAGGGCGAGGAGCAGGAGCCCGGCGGGCAGGGCGCGCATCAGGCCGGTGAAGAGCGGCCGGTCGGGCGGCAGGAACTCCGTGGTCACGAAGTAGGTGGAGCCCCAGGAGATGGGGGCGAGTGCGGTGAGAGCGACGACGGCGGCCTTGCGGGACATGACGGTTCCCCCTTGCAGCGACGTCCGGACCGGGCGGACCGGACTGGCTTGGCGGTAATTAACTTAGCACTAAGCTACTTACTTGCAAGTGGCTTTCTTGCCATCGACCGGAGAGCGAGAGGAGACTGGGGACATGAAGACGCAGCCCCCCGCCCATGACGCCGTCGACGCCATCGCCGACCAGTGGGCCGTCGTACGCCCCGACCTGGACACCGTCCCGATGGCCGTCTTCGGCCGCGTCTACCGGCTGGCCAACGCCATGCGCGGCCGCGTGGACAAGGCGTACGCGCCGTACGGCATGGCGCTCGGGGAGTTCGACGTGCTCGCCACGCTGCGCAGGTCCGGAGAGCCGTACACGCTCTCGCCGCGCGAGCTGACCGCCACGCTGATGATCACCACGGGCGGTATGACGGGCCGCCTGGACAAGCTGGAGAAGGCCGGGCTGCTCACTCGCAGCCCCGACCCGAACGACCGGCGCGGGCTGCGGGTCACCCTCAGCGAGCGCGGCCGGGAGCTGGTGGACCAGGCAGTCGAGGCCGGGCTCGGGGAGCAGCGGGCCGCCCTGGAGGCCGCGCTCAGCGCCGAGGAGGCGGACCAGCTGGCCGGGCTGCTGCGCAAGCTGCTCGCCACGACCGCCTGAGGGGTCCGCACGCACGCGAGGGCGCCGCACGGTACGTCGTACCGTGCGGCGCCCTCGGTGTCAGACCGTGGAGGCGGTTACGCCTTCTTGGACTTGTCGAGCACCATCACCAGGCCGATGATGACCAGGAACAGCACCAGCGGGGTGGCCACGAACAGGCCGAGCGTCTCGACGACACTCAGCTTGGGGGCCGGGTCGTCACCGTCGTCGCGGGTCAGCGCGAGCGCGGGGGACGACATGAGCAGCATCATCAGCGTCGTACCGGCCGCGATGGAGCCGGCGCGCAGTGCGTTCTTCTTGTCCACGGTGCAAACGTAGCGAACACCTAAACGGACCGCGCGCCCGGGGGTGCCGTACGGGCACGCGGCCGTGCGGCGGCCGGTTCGCCGGACGCCGTACGGGTGTGCAGCTCGCGCAGCAGGGCGTGCGCCCGGGGCGAGGCGGCGAGCTGTTCGAGGGTCAGCGGCTGGCCGTCCGGGCCCGCGATCGGCAACCGCCAGTTGGGGTACTGGTCCCAGGTGCCCGGCAGGTTCTGCGGTCTGCGGTCCCCCACCGCGTCCGGCAGCCACACCCCCACCATCCGGGCCGGGGTGCCCAGCAGGAACCGGTGGACGGCCAGGATCGCGGCCTGCTCGTCCCCCGGCCCCTCCGGCAGCAGCCCGAGCCGCTGGAACAGGCCCAGCCACTCGGCGGTCTCGACCGCGTCCGCGGCCCGGTCGCGCTCCGGGTCGCCGTCCAGGAGCCCGAGGCGGTGGCGCAGGGCGACGTGGTCGCCGGAGAGCCGGGCGGCGGTGGAGGGCAGGTCGTGGGTGGTGGCCGTGGCGACGCACTCCGCGCGCCACTCCTCCGCCGGCAGCGGGCGGCCGGAGCCGGCCCAGTCCCGCTCGAACCAGAGCACCGAGGTGCCGAACACCCCGCTGCGGGCCAGCCGCTCCCGCACCCCCGGCTCGACCGTGCCGAGGTCCTCGCCGATGACGAGGGCGCCGGCCCGGTGCGCCTCCAGGACGAGGACGGCCAGCATCGCCTCGGCGTCGTAGCGGACGTAGGTCCCCTCGGTGGGTGCGAGCCCCTCGGGGACCCACCAGAGCCGGAACAGGCCCATGACGTGGTCGATGCGCAGCGCGCCCGCGTGGCGCAGGAGTTCGCGCAGGAGCCCGCGGTACGGGGCGTAGCCGGCGGCGGCGAGGGCGTCGGGCCGCCACGGCGGCAGGCCCCAGTCCTGACCCCGGGCGTTGAAGGCGTCCGGCGGGGCGCCGACCGACATGCCGGCCGCGAACGCGTCCTGCTGCGCCCAGGCGTCGGAGCCCTCCGGATGGACGCCGACGGCCAGGTCGTGGACGATCCCGATCTCCATCCCGGCCTCGCGGGCCGCCCCGGCCGCGTCGGCCAGCTGCCGGTCCGTCAGCCAGGCGAGTCTGCAGTGGAAGTCGACCCGGGCGGCGAGCGCCGGGTCGGCGCGCACGGCCGCCTCCGCCGTGCGGGGCCGGCGCAGCGCCTCGGGCCATTCCCGCCAGTGGGGGCCGTGCCGTTCGGCGAGGGCCTGGTAGGTGGCGTGGTCCTCCAGGGCGGCGCCCCGGTCGGCGAGGAAGTCGTGGAAGTCGGCGCGCCGGCCCGGACCGAGCTCCACGCCGCCGACGACGAGCTCCAGAGCCCGGCGCTTGACGTCCCACACGGCGTCCCGGTCGATCAGCGCGCCCTTGCCGAGGACCCGTTCGCGCAGCTCGGCCGCGTCGGCGAGGATCCGGTCGAGTTCCTCCCGGCGCTCGGGACCCACCAGGGCGTACTCGGGGATCTCCTCGATCCGCAGGTGGACGGGGTCGGGGAAGCGGCGCGAGGAGGGGCGGTACGGGGAGGGGTCGGTGGGCGCCCCGGGCACACCCGCGTGGAGCGGGTTGACCTGGACGAAGCCCGCGCCGTGGGTACGGCCCGCCCAGCTCGCGAGTTCGCGCAGGTCGCCGAGGTCGCCCATGCCCCAGGAGCGGCCGGAGAGCAGGGAGTACAGCTGGACGAGCAGGCCGTACGCCCGCCGCTCGGGGGCGGGCACGCGCGCGGGGCTCACGATCAGGGTGGCGGTGGCGCTGCGGCCGTCGGGGGCCTGCGCCTCGACCGTGTGGACGCCGAGGGGCAGCCGCTCCCAGTCCCGGCCGGCGAAGGCTGCCCCCTCCTCGGTGGTGACCCGCAGGCGGGTGCCGACCGGCAGGTCCGCCGGTGGCCGGAGCGGCTCGCCTCCCCTGCGGTGGACGAGCGTGGTGGGCAACAGGCGCTCCGACTCGGCCCGTTCCGCCGCGCCGAGGGCGGTGGCGACCGCCTCCGGCGTGGTCGCGTCGACCCCCAGCGCGCCGAGGACGGCGACGACGGTGGCGTCGGGCACGGGCACGGTGACGCCCTCGGAGGGGCTGTACGCGGTGGCGACGCCGTGACGGGCGGCGAGACGGGCCAGGGTCACTTCACACTCCGGGGGACTCCGTGCCACCCGCGCTGCCGGGGGCGGTGGGCTCGCTGGTGAGGGGTGCCGCCTCGGTCAGCGGCGGTTCACTGGTGAGGGGGGCCGCGTCGGGCAGCGGCGGTTCGCTGGTCAGCGGCGCGGTGGTGTCCGGCGCCTGCTGCGGAATCCGTATCCGTCCGAGATGGTGGGCGGTCGTGGTCACGGGGGTCTCCCGGTTCGTCTCGACTGGTGGGACCTGGGGCATGTCCTCGGGTGCGAATGAGCCCTACCCACCGCACCTCGTTTTACCGGCGGAAAGTGACGAAGTGACGTCACCTCGCCGACGGCTCGCCGGGCAAAGCCGACACATCGCCCGCGCGCATTGACACTTCCGTGGGGCGGGTGGTGGGCTCGTGACCCGATCGTGACCAAACCGGCGGAGCGGCCGGGCCTGTCCGAAGGGAGACCCCGTGCACCTGGGGCGCAGGAAGGGCACCGCGACGGCCGTCGCCGCCGCCGTCATCGGCGGGCTCCTGGGCGGAGCCGCCCCGGGCGCGGTGTACGCGGCCCCGGCGACCCCCGCCTCCCCGGCGGCCCCGGCCCCGACGACGGGCCCGAAGGCCCCCGCGGCGACGGCCCCCTCGGATCCCGTCCGGTCGTCGACGGGCGCCGTCGTGGCACCGCTGCCCGAGGTGTGGCCGCGGCCGCAGTCCCTGGCCGCCGCCGGTCCCTCCGTGCGCCTGGGCGACGAGGTGACGCTGCTCGCGGACGCCGACGCCGATCCGTACGCCCTCGCCGAGCTGCACGGGCTGCTCCGGGCCGCCGGGGTCCGGACCGTGCACACCGAACTCCCCGGCCGGGGACCGGTGCTGCGCGCGGCGGGCCCCGCCGGCGAGGGCGCGGAGGCCGTGCTGACCTCCCTGGGCGTGCCCGAGCGGCTCGACCTGCCGCGCGGCGGCTACCGGCTCGCGACCGGCCGCCACCAGGGGCGGGAGACCGTGGTCCTGGACGGGGTCGGCGGGGACGGGCTGTTCCACGCCGTGCAGACGCTGCGCCAACTCCTCGGCGGCGGCGGGGAGGTGCCCGGCGTCGTGGTCCGCGACTGGCCGGGCACGGCCGAGCGGGGCGTCACCGAGGGCTTCTACGGCCGCCCCTGGACCCTGGAACAGCGCCTCGCGCAGCTGGACTTCCTGGGCCGGACCAAGCAGAACCGCTATCTGTACGCGCCCGGGGACGACCCGTACCGGCAGGCGCAGTGGCGCGAGCCCTACCCCGCCGCGCAGCAGCGGGAGTTCCGGGCGCTCGCCGAGCGGGCCCGGGCCCGGCACGTGACGCTGGGCTGGGCCGTCGCGCCCGCCCAGTCCATGTGCCTGTCCTCGACGGGGGACGTGGCGGCGCTGACCCGGAAGCTCGACTCCCTGTGGGCGCTCGGGGTGCGCGCCTTCCAGCTCCAGTTCCAGGACGCCTCGTACGACGAGTGGCACTGCGAGAAGGACGCCGACGTCTTCGGGCGGGGCCCGGAGGCCGCGGCCGCCGCCCACGCGCGCGTGGCGAACACCGTCGCCCGTCACCTGGCCGACCGGTACCCGGGCTCCGAGCCGCTGACGGTGATGCCGACGGAGTTCTACCAGGAGGGCGCGACGGCCTACCGCACCCGTCTCGCCGACACGCTCGACGCGGACGTGCGGGTGGCGTGGACCGGCGTCGGCGTCGTCCCGCGCACGATCACCGGCGGCGAACTGGCAGGGGCGCGCGGCGCCCTGCGGCATCCGCTGGTCACGATGGACAACTACCCGGTCAACGACTACGCGCAGGACCGCCTCTTCCTCGGCCCCGCGCTGGGCCGGGAGCCGGCCGTGGCCGCCGGTTCCGCCGCGTTCCTCGCGCACGCCATGGAGCAGGCCACGGCCTCCCGCATCCCGCTCTTCACCGCCGCCGACTACGCCTGGAACCCGCGGGGCTACCGGCCGCGGGAGTCCTGGCGGGCCGCCGTCGACGACCTCGCGGGCCCGGACCCGGCGGCCCGTGAGGCGCTGCGGGCGCTCGCCGGGAACGCCGCCTCCTCGATCCTCGACCCGAAGGGCGAGTCGGCGTATCTCACGCCGCTGCTCGCCGCGTTCCGTGCCTCGCTCACGGCCCCGGACACGCCGGCCGGCCGGGTCGCGCGGGAGAAGGCGGCGCGCGAGCTGCGGGCCGCGTTCACCGTGATGCGCCGGGCGCCCGAACGGCTCGCGTCGACCGCCGGTTCGGCCCTCGGCGCGGAGACCGGCCCCTGGCTCGAACAGCTCGCGCGGTACGGCGAGGCCGGCGAGACGGCCGTGGACATGCTGCTGGCGCAGGAGCGCGGCGACGGCGCCGCGGCCTGGCGGGCCCGACTGGACCTCGAACGGCTGCGGGAGGCCCTGGGGACGAGCCGGGTGACGGTCGGCGCGGGCGTGCTCGACCCCTTCCTCACGCGCGCGGTGGCGGAGTCGGCGGCCTGGACCGGCGCCGACCGGACCGTCGCGGCCCCGGCCGAACGCGCCCCGGGTTCGTACACCGTCCGGCTCGACCGGACGCGGCCCGTGGAGGCGCTGACCGTGCTGGCAGGGCCCGACCGGGGCCGCGGCGCGGACGCGCGCGTGGAGGCGTACGTCCCCGGGGAGGGGTGGCGGGCGCTCGGCGCGCTGTCGGCGTCCGGCTGGACCCAGACCGATCTGAAGGGGCTGCGGGCCGACGCGCTGCGGGTGGTGTGGAGCGACGCGGGACCGGCCCCCGATGTGCGCTCGCTGGTGCCGTGGTTCGCGGACGGGCCCCGCGCGGGGCTCGAACTGGCCCGTACGGAGACCGACGCGGAGATCGGCGGGCCGGCGCGGCGGGTGGACGTGGAGCTGTCGGGCACGCGCGCGGGCGAGGTCCGCGGCCCGCTGACGGCGAGGGCGCCGAAGGGCATCGCCGTCCTCCTCCCCGCGGAGGCGGCGGTGCGGCGCGGGACGCGGACGACCCTTCCGCTGGAGGTGTCGGTGGCGGCGGACGTGCCGGCCGGCTCGTACCGGGTGCCGGTCTCCTTCGCGGGCGAGGAGCGGGTGCTGACCGTCCGGGCCTTCCCCCGGACGGCCGGCCCGGATCTGGCGCGGACGGCGAAGGCGTCCTCCTCGGGCGACGAGACCCCGGACTTCCCGGCCGCCTCGGCGGTCGACGGCGACGCGGCCACCCGCTGGTCCTCGCCCGCCGAGGACGGCGCCTGGTGGCAGCTGGAGCTGGCCGAGCCCGCGCGGATAGGGCAGGTGGTGCTGCACTGGCAGGACGCGTACGCCTCCCGCTACCGCGTCCAGGTCTCGGCCGACGGCCGGGTGTGGCGCACGGCGGCGACGGTCGCGGACGGGCGCGGCGGCCGGGAGTCGGTCCGGATGGACGCGGCGGACACGCGCTTCCTGCGGGTGCAGGGGGAGACCCGGGCGACCCGGTTCGGGTACTCGCTGTGGTCCGTGGAGACCTATGCCGTGGACGCGCCGGAGCCGACGGGGCCCGAGCAGCCCGCGGCGCCGACGGGGCCTGGGGAGGCGGCGGGGCCGGGTCGGCCGGTGCCGCCCGCGGAGGAGGACGCGACCGGGGAGCGGAGCACCCCCTGAGGGTGCGCCGCTCCCGTGCCGGAGGCCCCGCGTACGAGGCCGGAGGCCCCGCGTACGCGAAAGGCCCGGGTCAACCCGTCGTCAGCGCCCTCACGGGGGCGTCGGCGACGGAGTCGATCCGGGCCATCACGTCCTCGGCTCCGTACGGCTGGAGGTACGGCAGCCACCGGGGGTCCCGGTGGCCGGTGCCGATGATCCGCCAGGCGAGGCCGGAGGGCGGGGCCGGTTGATGGCGCAGGCGCCAGCCGATCTCGCGCAGGTGCCGGTCCGCCTTGACGTGGTTGCAGCGGCGGCAGGCCGCCACCACGTTGTCCCAGGCGTGGGTGCCGCCCCGGCTGCGCGGGATGACGTGGTCGACGCTGGTGGCGACGCCCCCGCAGTACACGCAGCGCCCGCCGTCGCGGGCGAAGAGGGCCCGGCGGGTCAAGGGAACGGGCCCCCGGTAGGGGACCCGCACGAAGCGCTTCAGTCGCACCACGCTGGGCGCGGGGAGGACTTGGGTCTCGCTGTGCAGGAAGGCGCCGGATTCCTCGAGGCAGAGTGCCTTGTTCTCCAGGACGAGGACGAGTGCGCGGCGGAGCGGTACGACGCCGAGCGGCTCGTACGACGCGTTGAGGACCAGGACGTGCGGCACGGATGCCTCCTATGACGCCGGCGGCGCGTGGCTCGCGCCGGGACGAACTGCTCTCAGTCTCTCCTCATGGCCCGGCGATGCGCCACCACGTGCGGGAATCGGGGTGACGGGCCCGGAGTGTTCTCGACCACATCGGCGGCCCCTTCCGCCGCCCGCTGCTTACCTGCCTCTTACTTGCCCAGGTGAGGTCCGTCTCTCCCTCGAACACGGCAACAGGACCATGTCCGACGCCCCGTTAGTGTGGAAGACCTGCGTCCGCGATCCCTGGAGGTTGCCCCGTGTCCTGGTCCGCCCTTGCGGCTGCCACCGATCCCGAACCCATTCCGGTGACCCTGGACGAGGCGGCGGAGAAGGCCACGAACGCGGCGAGCTGGGTGGAGGAGAACTGGTCCACCTGGCTGAACACCGGACTGCGCATCCTGCTGATCCTGATCGTCGCGCTGCTGCTGCGGATGGCCGTCCGCCGTGCCCTGACGAAGCTGATCGAGCGGATGAACCGTTCGGCGCAGGCGGTGGAGGGGACGGCCCTGGGCGGTCTCCTCGTCAACACCGAGCGGCGCCGGCAGCGCTCGGAGGCGATCGGCTCGGTCCTGCGCTCGGTCGCGTCGTTCCTGATCCTGGGCACGGCGGGGCTGATGATCCTCGGCGCCTTCAAGATCGACCTCGCGCCGCTGCTGGCCTCGGCCGGTGTGGCGGGCGTCGCGATCGGTTTCGGCGCGCGGAACCTGGTGACGGACTTCCTCTCGGGCGTCTTCATGATCCTGGAGGACCAGTACGGCGTCGGCGACTCGGTCGACGCGGGCGTGGCCTCCGGCGAGGTCGTCGAGGTGGGCCTGCGGGTGACCAAGCTGCGCGGCGTGGACGGCGAGATCTGGTACGTCCGCAACGGCGAGATCAAGCGGATAGGAAACCTCAGCCAGGGCTGGGCGACGGCGGGCGTGGACGTGACCGTCCGGCCGACGGAGGACCTGGAGCGGGTGCGGTCGGTGATCACCGAGGCGGCGGACTCCATGACGAAGGACGAGCCGTGGAACGAGCGGCTGTGGGGTCCGGTCGAGGTGCTCGGTCTGAGTGAGGTGCTGCTCGACTCGATGACCGTCCGGGTCTCGGCGAAGACGATGCCGGGCAAGGCCCTGGGCGTGGAGCGCGAGCTGCGCTGGCGCATCAAGCGGGGTCTGGACGAGGCCGGCATCCGGATCGTCGGCGGGGTTCCCGTGCAGGCCGAGGAGTCGGCGGCCGACCCGACGGCTGGCATGGCGGCACCGTCCGTGTTCGCCTCGACGACCTCGCCCCAGTCGGCGGCGACCACCCCGCTGCCGAAGGACCTGTCGAAGTAGCCCCCGGACCTCCTCCCTTCTCCTCGACCCCTTCGCTTCCCCTCGCTTCCCTCCCCTCCCCTCGCTCCTCTCCCGGACCGGACGTTCGCGGTCCCGACGCCTCCGCGGGTAACGCTTTGGTTGCCTTCGGGGGCGTCTCGCGTCCCCGGGTATTGACGCCTCCGTGACGGCCGCCTTACCTTCCTCCCACCGAATAGGAAACTTTCCTAACAGAGCAGTGGGAGATCGGGCCGGCCGACAGGCAGCACAATGGCCCGACCAGCGTCGAAGGGCAGGTGCGACCTCATGGCCGGTACGACCCCGGGAACCCCCGGAACACCGCGTGTCCTGCGGGCCATGAACGACCGCGCGGCCCTGGACCTCCTCCTGGAGCACGGCACCCTCTCGCGCACCCGGATCGGCAAGCTCACCGGCCTGTCCAAGCCGACCGCCTCCCAGCTCCTCGCCCGCCTCGAAGCGGCCGGGCTCGTCGTCGCCACCGGCACCACCGAAGGCCGGCCCGGACCGAACGCCCAGCTCTACGCGGTGAACGCGCGCGCCGCGTACGCCGCCGGACTCGACGTCAACCAGTTCCGCATCCGCGCCGCCGTCGCCGACATCACCGGCGAGATCGTCGGCGAGTACGAGCTCCGCACCCCCGGCCGCTCCGCCTCCGGTGTCGTCCGCCAGGTCGCCGACGCCCTCGACGGGGCCGTCAAGGCGGCCGGGATCACCGCCGAGGACGTCCGTCGCCTGGTCATAGGCACCCCCGGCGCCTTCGACCCGGCCACCGGGCGCCTGCGCTACGCCTCCCACCTCCCCGGCTGGCACTCCCCCACCCTCCTGGAGGAGCTGGCCGCCGTCCTGCCCATGCCGTTCGAGTACGAGAACGACGTCAACCTCGTCGCCGTCGCCGAACAGCGCGTCGGCGCCGCCCGCGGCCACACGGACTTCTTCCTGCTGTGGAACGAGGAGGGCATGGGCGCCGCCGTCGTCCTCGGCGGCCGGCTGCACCGGGGCTTCACCGGCGGCGCCGGCGAGGTCGGCTTCCTGCCCGTGCCCGGCACCCCGCTCGTCCGGCAGGTCACCAAGGCCAACTCCGGCGGCTTCCAGGAACTCGCGGGCGTCCAGTCGGTCCCCCGGATCGCCCGCGCCGCCGGCATCGAGACGCCGGAGCAGCCGTACGTCACGGTCGCGGCCCGGCTGCTCACCCACGCCGCCGGGGCGCACGGCGAGGACGCGCGGTACGCGGAACTGCTCGACCGCTACGCCGAGCGGCTCGCCATCGGGCTCTCCTCGATCGTCGCCGTGCTCGACCCCGAACTGATCGTGCTGTCGGGCGACGCCCTCGTCGCCGGCGGCGAACCGCTGCGCGCCCGCGTGCAGTCCGCACTCGCCGACCTCGCCGCCTCCCGGCCCCGGCTCGTCCTCTCCGCCGTCCCCCGGCGCCCCGTGCTGCGCGGCGCCCTCGAAAGCGCCCTGGCCACCACCCGCGACGAGGTCTTCGACACCTCGCGCTGACCTCGACCCCACCGCCCCACCGTTCCCCCTCCACCCCTCGCCACAGGGAGACTCCGCCATGCCCGCACGTCCGCGCAGAGCCGCAGCCGCGCTCGCCGCCACCGCCTCGATCGCCCTCTTCGCCTCGGCCTGTACGGGCTCGGCGACCAACGGCGCGAACGACGACCCCAACGCGCAGACCACCATCACGTTCTGGCACGGCTGGTCGGCGCCCGCCGAGGTCAAGGCCATCGAGGAGAACGTCGCCCGCTTCGAGAAGGCCCACCCGAACATCAAGGTGAAGGTCGTCGGCAACATCAACGACGACAAGCTGGGCCAGGCGCTGCGCGCGGGCGGCTCGAACGGCCCGGACGTCGTCTCCTCCTTCACGACGGCCAACGTCGGCAAGTTCTGCTCGTCGGGCGCCCTCGCCGACCTCAAGCCCTTCATAGAGAAGTCGAAGCTGGACCTCGACAAGACCTTCCCGAAGGTCCTCCAGGACTACACCCAGTTCGAGGGCAAGCGCTGCACGCTGCCGCTGCTCTCCGACGCGTACGGGCTCTACTACAACAAGGACGCGTTCAAGGCGGCCGGACTCGACCCCGAGGCGCCGCCGAAGACCTGGTCGCAGTTCACCGAGGTCGCGAAGAAGCTGACCAAGGCCAAGGGCGACTCCTACGAGCGGCTCGGTGTCATGCCGACCTACCTCGGCTACGAGACCGTGGTCTCGCACTACATGTCGCAGTGGAAGCACGGCGGATACTTCGCGGCGGACGGCACGTCGAACATCGCCAAGGACCCGGCGTTCGCCGAGATGATGACCTACCAGAAGTCCCTGGTCGAGGCCCTGGGCGGGTTCCAGCGGCTCGACAAGTACCGCACGGGCTTCGGCGACGAGTGGGGCGCCAAGCACCCCTTCCAGACCGGTCAGGTCGCCATGCAGCTGGACGGCGAGTGGCGGCTGAACTTCGTCAAGGAGGCCAAGGTCCCGTTCGAGGTCGGCGTCGCGCCACTGCCCGTCGCCGACGACGAGCTGGCCGAGTACGGCAAGGGCTACCTCTCCGGCACGATCATGGGCATCGCCCCGCAGAGCACCAAGCAGAACGCGGCCTGGGAGCTGGTCAAGTACATGACCACGGACACCGACGCCGTGGTGAGCTTCGCCAACGCCATCGGCAACGTGCCCTCCACCCTGGACGCGCTGAAGTCCCCGAAGCTCGCCTTCGACCCCCGCTTCAAGACGTTCCTGGACATCGCCCGCCACCCGGCGTCCACCACCTCGGACGGCGCGGTCAACGGCTCGGCCTACCAGGACACCCTGCAGAAGTTCGCCCAGCAGTACGAGAAGGGCCAGGTCACGGACCTGAAGAAGGGCCTCGCGGACACCGCGGCCCAGATCGACCGCGACATCGCCGCGGCGAAGTGACGGCCGGGACCCACCCATGAGCACGGACACCCTGCCCGCGAAGGAGGCGGCCGCCCCGGCCGCCGCCTCCCCCGGGGGACGGAACACGCTGCGGGCCAAGCGCCGGCGCAACGCGCTCCGCACCCTGGCCTTCATGTCCCCCTGGCTGATCGGCTTCGGCGTCTTCTTCGCCTACCCGCTGATCTCCACCGTGTACTTCTCCTTCATGCGCTACGACGGCCTCAACCCGCCCTCCTGGCGCGGCCTGGAGAACTGGACGTACGTCTTCGGCGACTTCCCCCAGTTCTGGCCCGCCCTGCGCAACACCCTGTGGCTCGCCGTCGTGATGGTCGCCTGCCGGGTCCTCTTCGGCCTCGGCGTCGGCATGCTGATCACCAAGATCAAGACCGGGGCCGGCGTCTTCCGCACGCTGTTCTACCTGCCCTACCTGGCCCCGCCGGTGGCCGCCACGCTCGCCTTCGTCTTCCTGCTCAACCCCGGCACCGGACCGGTCAACTCGCTCCTGGAGGCGGTCGGGCTGCCCGCCCCCTCCTGGTTCAACGACGCCTCCTGGTCCAAGCCCGCGCTGACCGTCCTCGCGGTCTGGGGCGTCGGCGACCTCATGGTCATCTTCATGGCCGCCCTCCTCGACGTGCCGAAGGAGCAGTACGAGGCCGCCGAGCTCGACGGCGCGTCCGCCTGGCAGCGGTTCCGCTACGTCACCCTGCCCAACATCTCGCCGATCGTCCTCTTCGCGGTCGTCACCGGGATCATCGGCGCGATGCAGTACTACACGCAGCCGATCGTGGCCGCGAAGGTCGCCTCGGGGAAGATGGGCGGTTCCGGCGAGGTCTTCGTCCCCGGCTACCCGGACGACTCCACGCTGACCCTTCCGCAGCTGGTCTACAACCTCGGCTTCAGCCAGTTCAACTACGGCGCCGCCTGCGTCGTGGCACTGGTGCTCTTCGCCTTCTCCATGGCCTTCACCGCGCTCCTGATGCGCCGGCGCGGCGGCCTGATCGGCTCGGGTGACTGACACATGACGACCGCAACCGCTCCCGCCCCCGACCGCCTCGCGGCGAGCCCCGCCGAGAAGAAGGCCCGCCGCAGGTCGCTGCTGCACTGGATCGCCGTGCACTCGCTCGGCATCGCGGCGGCCCTGTTCTTCGTCCTCCCGTTCGTCTTCGTCCTCCTGACCTCCCTGATGAGCGACCAGCAGGCGCTCACCCGGGACCTGACGCCGAACTCCTGGCACTGGGACAACTACGTCAAGGTCTTCGAGACGCCGGGCTTCCTCACCTGGTGGAAGAACTCCCTGCTGTACGCGGGCCTCGGCACCGTCCTCGTGGTGGTGTCCTCGATCCCCGTGGCGTACGCGCTCGCCAAGTTCCGCTTCCGGGGCCGCCACCTGTCGCTGCTGCTCGTCATCTCGATGATGATGCTGCCGCCGCAGGTCGTGATCATCCCGATGTACCTGTTCTGGGCCAAGCAGATGGACCTCTCCGGCTCCCTGTGGCCGCTGATCATCCCGATGGCCTTCGGCGACGCCTTCGCCATCTTCCTGCTGCGCCAGTTCCTGCTGACCATCCCGAACGAGTACGTCGAGGCCGCGCGGATCGACGGGTGCGGCGAGTTCCGCACCCTCGTCCGGGTCGTGCTGCCGATGGCGAAGCCCGGCATCGCCGCCGTGGCCCTGTTCCAGTTCTTCTACTGCTGGAACGACTACTTCGGGCCGCAGATCTACGCCTCCGAGAACCCGGCCGCCTGGACGCTCAGTTACGGCCTGGAGTCCTTCAAGGGCGCGCACCACACCGACTGGAATCTGACCATGGCCGCGACCGTGCTGGTCATGGCCCCCGTGATCCTCGTGTTCTTCTTCGCCCAGAAGGCGTTCGTCGAGGGAGTCACACTGACCGGAGTGAAGGGCTGACCATGAAGCTCACAGTCGTGGGGGGCGGTTCCACCTACACCCCCGAACTCATCGACGGATTCGCGCGGCTGCGCGACACCCTGCCCATCACCGAACTCGTCCTGGTCGACCCTGCCGCCGAGCGGCTCGAACTGGTCGGCGGCCTCGCCCGGCGCATCTTCGCCAAGCAGGACCACGCCGGCAAGGTCACCACCACCACCGACCTCGACGCCGGGGTCGAGGGCGCGGACGCCGTCCTGCTCCAGCTGCGGGTCGGCGGGCAGGCCGCCCGCCTCCAGGACGAGACGTGGCCGCTGGAGTGCGGCTGCGTCGGCCAGGAGACCACCGGCGCCGGCGGTCTCGCCAAGGCGCTGCGCACCGTCCCGGTGGTCCTGGACATCGCCGAGCGGGTCCGGCGCACCAACCCGGACGCCTGGATCATCGACTTCACCAACCCCGTCGGCATCGTCACGCGCGCGCTGCTCCAGGCCGGGCACAAGGCCGTCGGCCTGTGCAACGTCGCCATCGGCTTCCAGCGGAAGTTCGCCGCGCTCCTCGGCGTGACCCCGGCCGAGGTCCACCTCGACCACGTCGGGCTCAACCACCTGACCTGGGAGCGGGCCGTCCGGATCGGCGGCCCCGAGGGCGAGAACGTGCTGCCCCGGCTGCTCGCCGAGCACGGCGACACGGTCGCCGACGACCTGCGCCTGCCGCGCCCGGTCCTGGACAGGCTCGGCGTCGTCCCCTCGTACTACCTGAGGTACTTCTACGCGCACGACGAGGTGGTCCGGGAGCTCGGCACCAAGCCGTCCCGGGCCGCCGAGGTCGCGGCGATGGAGAAGGAGCTCCTGGAGCTGTACGGCGACCCGACGCTCGACGAGAAGCCGGCCCTGCTCGCCAAGCGCGGCGGCGCCTTCTACTCGGAGGCGGCCGTGGACCTGGCGGCGTCCCTGCTGGGCGGCGGCGGCTCGCCGTACCAGGTGGTGAACACGTACAACAACGGCACCCTGCCGTTCCTGCCGGACGACGCCGTCATCGAGACGCAGGCCGCGGTCGGCGCGCACGGCGCCACGCCGCTGCCGGTCGCGCCGGTGGACCCGCTGTACGCCGGCCTGATCGCCAACGTCACTGCCTACGAGGACCTGGCCCTGGAGGCGGCGCTGCGCGGCGGCCGCGACCGGGTCTTCAAGGCCCTCCTCGCGCACCCGCTGGTGGGCCAGTACGCCTACGCCGAGGGGCTGACCGACCGGCTGATCGCGCACAACCGGGAGCACCTCGCGTGGGCGTGAACCTGGACGGCGTCCTCCTCGCGGTCGACGCGGGGAACAGCAAGACCGACGTCGCGGTGGTCTCCCGGGACGGCAGCGTCCTCGGGACGGCCCGCGGCGGCGGGTTCCAGCCCCCCGTGGTGGGGGTGGACACGGCCCTCGACGGGCTCGCCGAGATCGTCGGACGCGCGTGGCAGGAGGCCGGCGGCGCCGGCCGCTCCCCCGCGTTCGCGCACGTCACGGCCTGTCTCGCCAATGCCGACCTGCCCGTCGAGGAGGTCGCGCTCCAGGCCGGGCTGCTCGGCCGGGGCTGGACCGGCGACGTGCGGGTGCACAACGACACCTTCGCCATACTGCGCGCCGGGCTCGACGAGCCGCGCGGTGTCGCGGTGGTGTGCGGGGCGGGGATCAACTGCGTGGGGATGACGCCGGACGGGCGTACCGCGCGCTTCCCGGCGATCGGGAAGATCTCCGGCGACTGGGGCGGGGGCGGCGGACTGGCCGAGGAGGCGCTGTGGTTCGCGGCGCGGGCCGAGGACGGCCGGGGCCTGCCCACCGCGCTCGCCGACGCGCTGCCCGCGTACTTCGGCCTGGCGTCGATGTACGCGCTGATCGAGGCGCTGCACCTGGGCGGGGTGCCGTTCGAGCGGCGTCACGAGCTGACGCCGGTGCTCTTCGCGGTCGCTGCCGCGGGCGACCCGGTGGCCCTGTCGCTCGTGCACCGGCTCGCCGACGAGGTCGTCGCCATGGCGGCGGTCGCGCTGCGCCGGCTCGGGCTCCACCACGAGGAGGCGCCGGTGATGCTGGGCGGCAGCGTGCTCGCCGCCCGCCATCCGCAGCTGGAGGAGCGGATCCGCGCACTCCTCGCGGAGCGGGCGCCGAAGGCCGTCGTCGGGTTCGTGACCGCGCCGCCGGTCCTCGGGGCGGGGCTGCTCGCGCTGGACGCCGTGGAGGCCGCGCCGGAGGCCAAGACCAGGCTGCGGGGGCACTACGGGGTGTGCTGACGCGCGCCGTCGCGGGGCGTTCCGTCGTCACGACGGGGCGCCCCGCACGCATGTTCACTCGTTCGAGGGGTGTCCGAAAGGGAACCGATCTTGGCCGGGAGGCGTATTCAAGGTGAGGGGGTTCGCCCGCGGATGTGCCGGGGGCATGGGGCACGATAGGAACAAGATCCAGTCAATCCCGGTGTGCGGACGGGCCTCTGAGGCCATACTGCTGGCCGGGTGGTCGTCCACCGGTACCGGTCGCCGCCGGACCACCGGAGGCGCCGGCCGACGTCAGAGACCCAGGGGGAGGTCACGTGACACACCCGCCGAACGCGCCCGCCGCCCCGGCGGCGCAGGGCACGGCGCAGGCGCCCGCGCGCCCGGGAACCGTACCCGCGCAGGCGTCGCCGGTGCCCGCCGCGACCCCGCCCGCGGGACGCGGTGCCTGGGCCGTGGGCCGCGAGCGGCTGCGGGTGGCCGCGACGACCGAGCCCGGCCGGCTGCAGATCCTGGGCGCCGTCCTGGCACTGCTCGTCGTGGCGTTCGGTGGGGTCAGCGCCCTGGAGGTGTCCGACCGGGCCTCCGCCGCCGACGACGTCGTCAGCCGCAGCCAGCCCCTGAGCGCCGACGCCGCCGCGATCTACCGCTCCCTGGCCGACGCCGACTCCACCGCCGCCGGCGGTTTCCTGGCCGGCACGCTGGAGCCCGCCGCGTCCCGCGCGCGGTACGACCGGGACATCACCACCGCCTCCCGGCTCCTGGTCAAGGCCGCGGCGAACACGGACGGTTCGTCCGAGTCCGCCCACGAGATCGCCGCCCTCAACGAACAGCTGCCCCGCTACACGGGCCTGATCGAGCGCGCCCGGGCCGCCAACCGGCAGGGCCTGCCGCTCGGCGGCGCCTATCTGAGGTACGCCAACCAGCAGATGTCCACCGCGCTGCTGCCCGCCGCCGAGCGGCTCTACGCGGCGGAGTCCGAGCGGCTGCACCGCGACGACGACGCGGCCCGCACCTGGCCGTTCCTGTCGCTCGCCCTCGGTCTGCTCGCCCTGGCCGCCCTGGCGTGGGCCCAGCGCCGCAACTACGCCCGGACGAACCGGGTCTTCAACCACGGGCTGCTGGCCGCCACCGCCGCCACGGTCGTCGTCCTGCTCTGGCTCGCCGCCGCGCACACCCTCGCGCGGTCCGGTCTCGACACCGCCCGCGCGCACGGCCAGGAGTCCCTCCAGGTCCTCAACACCGCCCGGATCAGCTCGCTGACCGCCCGCGCCAACGAGAACCTGACCCTGGTCGCCCGGGGCGCCGTCCTCACCGAGGACGGCAAGAACGACAAGTACGAGGCGGACTACGCGGCGAGCATGACCGCCCTGACGAAGGCGCTCGCCACGGCGCGGGAACTCGCCGACGACGACGCCGGACGCGGCCCGGTCGACGAGTCCGCCACCCGCACCGGCGAATGGCAGGAGCGCCACAAGGACGCCCGCGCCAAGGACGAGGCCGGCGACTACGAGGGCGCCCTCGGCCGGATCGTCGGCTCCGACCGCTCCACCGGCCAGTCCTTCGACCAGGTCGACGCCGCCCTGGAGCGCGCCCTCGCCCACGAGCAGAGCGAGTTCACCCGCTCCGCCGGCGACGCGAGGGACGCGCTGACGGCGCTGCCGCTCGGCGCGGCGGCGCTCGGCATCCTCGGCGCCGCCGGCGCCGTGCTCGGCATCAACCGCAGACTGTCGGAGTACCGGTGAGAGGGGGCGGGATGTCGAACGGCCTCGACCCGCTGGTGCGGCGGACGGCGCGGCGGCTGCGCGGCTGGGGCGGGGTGGCGGCCATGGCCGTGGCCTGCGGGCTCACCGCCTCGCTCACCCTGCTCCCGCTCGCCCACGACGGCGCCGGCGCGGCGGCCGCCCCGTGGACCCCCGGCCCCGGCGTGGGCACCGGCGTCCTGGTCAAGGCGGACACCTGCGACCACCCCGAGGCGTCCCTGACGCCCTCGTCGGCCGACGGGCCCTCCATCCGGGCGATCAAGGACCGCGGGAAGCTGATCGTCGGCGTCGACCAGTCCAGCTACCGCTGGGGGTACCGCAACCCGGAGAAGGGCGTCCTGGAGGGCTTCGACATCACGCTCGCCCGGGCCGTCGCCAAGGACGTCCTCGGCGACGAGAACGCGATCATCTTCCGCGCGATCCCCACCAACCAGCGGATCGCCGCCCTGGACAGCGGCAAGGTCGACCTCGTCGTGCGCACCATGACGATCAACTGCAAGCGGATCGAGCAGGTCGCCTTCTCCACCGCGTACTTCCAGGCCGGGCAGCAGGTCCTCGCGCCCAAGCTCGCGAAGGACATCACCGGCTACGACTCCTCGCTGCGCGGCAAGCGGATCTGCACCGCCGAGGGCTCCACGGCCTACGACGCCCTGGTGGAGAACTCCTTCGGCGCGGTCTTCAAGGACGAGGGCGACGGGACCAAGGACGACCGGGACCTGCTGACCGTGCCCAACCAGCTGGACTGCCTGGCCCGGCTCCAGATGGGCGAGGTCGACGCCGTCGTCACGGACAACGCCCTCGCGGCCGGCCAGGCCGCCCAGGACCCGGCGGTCGAGCTCAAGGGCCGGCCGTTCACCCGGGAGTACTACGGCATCGCGGCCAAGCTGGGCAACGACGACCTGGTGCGCCGGGTCAACCAGGTCCTGGTGGGCTACCGGCAGGGCCCCTGGCAGGCCGCGTACAAGGAGTGGCTGGAGAAGGACCTGCCGGGGATAACCGGCCCTCCCGCCCCCAGGTACAAGTGACGTGGCCGAGCAGCCCTGCACACGCCCCGTACGAGTAGTCCTGCACACGAAGCGGAAGAGGTGACCGATGGGCGTCACGGGACCCCCCGGGCCGGTGATGGACCGGGACGAGGTGGACCGTGCGCTGGCGCGGCTCGGCGCCGAGCACAAGGCCGTCGAGGACTCGCTCCTCGCGCTCCAGGACCACGCGGGCCGCAGACTGCTCGAAGGCGCCGAGCTGACCGGCACCACCCGGGACCGCTGGGCGGCCGCGGAGCGGACCATCACCCTGCTCTGGACCTGCTTCGACGTGTACACCGGCGCCCTGCGGGAGGCCCGTGAGGTGCGCGCCCGGCGCCGCTGGCCGGCCCGCGAGGAACTGGTGGAGCTGACCGACCGGCTGCGCGGCGACAGCGTGCTCGTCTCCGGCGGCGCCGGAGAACAGGCGTTGCTGACCGAGCGCTTCAGCCTGGAGCGGCTGGTCCGCCGGATGAACGAGCTGTACGCCTCCTCGCTCGACCTGGTCGTCACGGCCGACGCGGTGTGGTCCGCGCTGCCCGCCCGGATAGACCTGCTCGCCGCCGAGCTGGGCCGGACGCGCTCGCTCGCGCACTCGGTGGGCGTGCGGCCGGGCGAGCACCCGGCGGGCGACGAGCTGGAGGCGATCACGGCCGAGCTGACCGCGCTGCGGTCCCAGGTGGTGACCGACCCGCTGGCCTTCTGGCGCCCGGCGGCGGGGAGTTCGGCGCCCGGCGGCGGCCGTCCCGACACCGCGCGGTACGACCGGGCCGCGCTGGCCCTGGAGGAAGTCCGGCGCGAGATCGAGGCCGTCCTCGCGGTCCGGCAGGACTCCGAGGACCGGCTGCTGCGGCTGCGCGACGTGCTCTCGCGGGCCGACCGGACGCTCGCCGAGGCGCGGTCCGCGCGCGGCGAGGTCCTCGCGAAGATCGCCGCCTCGGAGGTGCCTGCGGTCAGCGGGCCGCCGACGGCGCTCCAGGAGCGCCTGGCGACCGCCGCCGAGTACCGCCGGCACGCCCGGTGGCACCGGCTCTCGCCGCTCCTGGACTCCCTGGAGCGGGAGGCGGAGGACGAACTGCTGCGGGCGCGCGAGTCGCTGACCGCGGTCACGGCGCCGCTCGCGGTCCGCGCCGAGCTGCGCGGCCGGCTCGACGCGTACAAGGCGAAGGTGGCCCGGCTCGGCGCGGCGGAGGACCCGCTGCTGGTCGAGCGGTACGACGCGGCCCGAAGGATGCTGTGGAGCGCGCCCTGCGATCTGCGGGTCGCGGAACAGGCCGTCCTGCGCTACCAGCAGGCGGTGGCGGACGTACTGTCCGGCCCGAGAGACGCGGGAGGACGACAGTGGTGAGCGGGGAGACGGGCGTGGGGAGCTGTCAGCGTCCTTCGTGCGAGGGTTCGTACGAGGACATGGGGGGCGGCGAGCTGTACTGCGACACCTGCGGGCTCGCGCCGGTCGTGGCGCCCGGCGGGATGATCGCGTCGACGCCGACCGGGATGGCCGTGCCCGGCCGGGGTGCGGGCGGTGTCGGGGGGCCGGACTCCGGCTCCTCGCGCAGCGGTTCGCGGGCCTCCTCGCGGGCCTCGTCGCGCTCCTCGACCTCCCGCCGGTCGGTCTCCGGCCGGCTGTCGCGCGCCCTGTCCGGGGGGTCCACGGCCCGTTCGGTGTCGGTGCGCAGCTCCGGTGCGTCGACCGGGCAGTCCGCGCGCAACCGGCTGGGCGCGGGGCTGGTGGCGATACCGGAGGTGCCGCGGCCCGATCCGCGGGGCGCGGTGATGGAGAACGCCGAGGTCCCCGAGCGGAAGCGTTTCTGCTCCCGTTCCGACTGCGGCGCCCCGGTGGGCCGCTCGCGGGGCGAGCGGCCGGGACGCACCGAGGGCTTCTGCACCAAGTGCGGGCACCCCTACTCCTTCGTGCCGAAGCTGCGGGCGGGGGACATCGTCCACGGCCAGTACGAGGTGGCGGGCTGCCTCGCGCACGGCGGGCTCGGCTGGATCTACCTCGCGGTCGACCGTGCCGTCTCCGACCGGTGGGTGGTCCTCAAGGGCCTGCTCGACACCGGCGACCAGGACGCGATGGCCGCGGCGATCTCCGAGCGCCGCTTCCTCGCCGAGATCGAACACTCCAACATCGTCCGCATCTACAACTTCGTCGAGCACCTCGACCAGCGCACCGGCTCCCTGGACGGCTACATCGTCATGGAGTACGTGGGCGGCAAGTCCCTCAAGGAGATCGCCAACGACCGGCGCACCCCGGACGGCCGGCGGGATCCGCTGCCGGTCGAGCAGGCGTGCGCCTACGGGATCGAGGCGCTGGAGGCGCTCGGCCACCTGCACAGCCGGAACCTGCTCTACTGCGACTTCAAGGTCGACAACGCCATCCAGTCCGAGGACCAGCTGAAGCTCATCGACATGGGCGCGGTCCGGCGGATGGACGACGACGAGTCCGCCATCTACGGCACGGTCGGCTACCAGGCGCCGGAGGTGGCCGAGGTCGGCCCGTCGGTGGCGAGCGACCTGTACACGGTGGCGCGCACGCTCGCGGTGATGACCTTCGACTTCCAGGGCTACACGAACGTGTTCGTGGACTCGCTGCCCGACCCGGAGCACATCTCGGTCTTCCGGACCTACGAGTCCTTCTACCGCTTCCTCGTCCGCGCGACCGACCCCGACCCGGCCCGCCGGTTCTCCTCCGCGCAGGAGATGGCCGAGCAGCTGACCGGCGTCCTGCGCGAGGTGGTGGCCCTGCAGTCGGGCCGCCCGCGGCCGGCCCTGTCGACGCTGTTCGGCACGGAGGTGCGGGTCACGGACACCACGCTCTTCGCCGAGCTCACCGAGGACGTCTCGCTGCTCGGCGCCCGCAAGGGGGCCGGACGGCTCCGCGGGGCGGGGCGCGCGCCGGCGCCCGCGCCGTCCGCGCCGCGCGCGGAACTCGCAGGGCTCCTGGCGCCGGTCGACACGCCCGCCACGGCGCTCGCGCTGCCCGTTCCGCGCGTCGACGCGTCCGACCCCCACGCCGGCTTCCTCGCCGGTCTCGCGACCGCCGCGCCCGTCGAACTGCTGGCGGCCCTCCAGGCCGTCCCCGCCTCCTCGGCCGAGCTGCGCCTGCGCACCCTGCGGGCCCAGCTGGAGCTCGGCGACCTGTCCTCCGCCGGCCGGACCCTGGCGGGCCTGGAGGAGCGGGACCCGGACGACTGGCGGGTCGTCTGGTACCGGGGCGTCACCTCCCTGGTGACCGGCGACCCCGAGCAGGCGGCGCCGGCCTTCGACGCGGTGTACGACGCCTTTCCCGGCGAGCCCGCGCCCAAGCTGGCCCTGGGGCTCTGCGCCGAGGTGCTCGGCCAGCTGGACAACGCCGCCGAGTACTACCACCTGGTGTGGACCACCGACCCCGGCTTCGTCAGCGCGGCCTTCGGGCTGGCGCGGGTGCGGCTCGCGGCGGGCGACAGGGCCGGCGCCGTCGACGCACTGGAATCCGTCCCGGAGGCGTCGATCCACTACACGGCCGCCCGGGTCGCGGCGGTGCGGGCGCGGCTGCGGCGGCGCCCGGCGCACGACCCGATCGGCGGCGACCTGACGGCCGCCGCGGCGCAGGTCTCCGCGCTCCAGGGCTTCGGTCTGGACGCGGTGCGCCGCGAGCAGTTGTCGACGGAGGTCCTCGGAACGGCCCTCGACTGGGTACTCTCCGGGAGTCCCGGTGCGGCACCGGGCGGCGGCGCGCTGCTGCTCGGGAGCGAAGTGGACGAGCGCGGACTGCGCTTCGGCCTCGAACGCTCGTACCGGGTGCTGGCCCGGCTCGCCCAGCAGGGCGACGAGAGGATCGAACTGGTGGAGCGGGCCAACCGCTTCCGTCCCCGGACGTGGGTGTGAGGATGTCCCAGAAGCCGAAGCCGTCACACGGACTCGCCGACTGCCCGGGCTGCGCGGAGCCGCTGGATTCGGGTGACCGGTTCTGCGGGGCGTGCGGCTACGACCTGTCGGCCGTGCCCGCCGCCGAGACCGGGCCCGACCGCCCGACCATCGCGATCGGCACCCCCGTCGCCTGGCCGGACGCGCCGCCCCGCGACCCCGGTTCCCTCTCGACCGCGACCCAGCACCCCGGCGATCTGCCCGGCACCGACTCCGGCGGCCGTGACCTGCCCACGATGGAGGTCCGCACGGACGGCCCGGTGCCGCCGCCGGGCGCGCCCGTTTCCCCGCCCGCGGCGCCCGTCCCCCCGCCCGCGCCTTCCGGTGCGCCCGGTGGCGACTTCGAGCTGGCCGCCCCCGACCCCCGTGCGGCCGTCCGGGCGGACCCGGCTCCGGCCGCCACCCCGGCGGCGCCCGCCGCCGCGACCCCGCCGGACGCCGCGCCCACCGCCGCGCAGGCGGCGCTCTGCGTGGCCTGCCGGGCCGGACGGGTGGACACCGACGGCTACTGCGAGAACTGCGGGCACGCGCAGCCGCGCGAGCGCGACCACATGGAGCGGGAGGCCGGCCCGGTCGCCGCCGTCAGCGACCGGGGCCTGCGCCACCACCGCAACGAGGACGCCTTCGCGGTCTCGGCGGCGACCCTCCCCGACGGCTCCCCCGCCGCCGTCGCGATCGTCTGCGACGGGGTCTCCTCGGCGACCCGCCCCGACGAGGCGTCGGCCGCCGCCGCGGCCGCGGCCGAGGCGTCGCTGTGCGCCGCGCTGCCCCGCGGCACCCACCCGCAGCAGGCCATGCACGAGGCCATCGTGGCCGCCGCCGAGGCCGTCAACTCCCTGGCCGCCGAGCCGGACGGCCCGGACCACGACCCGCACCGCCACCGGAACGCCCCGGCCTGCACCATCGTCGGCTCCGTCGTCACCGACGGCCTGCTCGTCGTGGGCTGGGTCGGCGACAGCCGCGCCTACTGGGTGCCGGACGACCGCGGCACCCAGTCCGTGCGGCTGACCGAGGACGACTCGTGGGCCGCCCAGATGGTCGCGGCGGGCCTGATGAACGAGGCGGAGGCGTACGCGGACGAGCGCGCCCACGCCATCACCGGCTGGCTCGGCGCCGACTCGTACGAACTGGATCCGCACACCGCCTCGTTCAAGCCGGACCACTCCGGCGTGGTGGTGGTCTGCACGGACGGACTGTGGAACTACGCGGAGGGACCCGAGGACATGGCCCGGGTCGTCCCCGCGGACGCGGCGACCCGCCCGCTGCACGGCGCGCAGATGCTGGTCGGCCACGCCCTGGACGGCGGCGGCCACGACAACATCACGGTCGCGCTGGTCCCGTTCACCGTCACTCCGCAAGGGGCGGGATCCGCCTGAGCGGTCGCCGATCCCCTTCCCCGACACCGTTGTTGCCCGAGGAGCCCGAACAGATGGCGAACTTCTCCAAGTCGACCGTGCCGCAGTTCTCGGTGGACGTCTACCAGAACGAGTTCCTGCCGGAGGGAGGCCGGGACGTCAGCGCGATCGTCACGGTCACCTCGACCGGCGGAGGCACGAGCGGCGCGGCGGGGTCCGGCGGCTTCGGGCAGTTCCCCGGCGGCGGCGCGGCCGGCGTCGTGCTCATGGTCGACTGCTCGGGCTCCATGGACTACCCGGCCACGAAGATGCGCGGCGCACGCGAGGCGACCGCCGCCGCGATCGACACCCTGCGCGACGGCACCTCCTTCGCCGTCGTCGCCGGCACGCACGTGGCGAAGGAGGTCTACCCGGGGAACGGCGGCCTGGCCGTCGCCGGCGCCCGGACCCGCGCCGAGGCCAGGGAGGCGCTGCGCCGCCTCTCCGCCGGCGGCGGCACGGCGATCGGCACCTGGCTGCGCCTCGCGGACCGGCTGCTCTCCTCCGCCGACCTGTCCATCCGGCACGGCGTCCTGCTCACCGACGGCCGCAACGAGCACGAGACGCCGCAGGAGTTGCGGGCCGCGCTCGACGCCTGCGCGGGCCGGTTCACCTGCGACGCGCGCGGGGTCGGCACCGACTGGGAGGTCAAGGAGGTGACCGGCATCGCGTCCGCGCTCCTCGGCACCGCCGACATCGTCGCCGACCCGGCCGGTCTCGCCGCCGACTTCACGTCGATGATGGAGACCGCGATGGGCAAGGGCGTGGCGGACGTCGCGCTGCGCCTGTGGACGCCGGTCGGGGTCGAGATCCGGTTCGTGAAGCAGGTGGCCCCGACCGTGGAGGACCTCACCGGGCGGCGCACCGAGGCGGGTCCGCGCGCCGGCGACTACCCGACGGGCTCGTGGGGCGACGAGTCCCGCGACTACCACGTGAGCGTGCGGGTGCCGCAGGCGGTGGTCGGGCAGGAGATGCTCGCCGCCCGCGTCTCGCTGCTCGCCCCGGACCCGGCGGGCGGCGATCCGCGCCCGCTGTCCCAAGGGCTGGTACGGGCGGTGTGGACGGACGACCTCGCGATGTCGACGTCGATCAACCCGCAGGTCGCGCACTACACGGGCCAGGCGGAGCTCGCGGACGTCATCCAGCAGGGTCTCGATGCCCGCAAATCTGGCGATCACGACGGCGCGACGGCCAAGCTGGGCCGCGCCGTGCAGCTCGCGGCGGCCTCCGGCAACGCGGATACGGCGAAACTGCTTTCGAAGGTGGTCGACGTGGTCGACGCGGCGACCGGTACTGTGCGTTTGAAGGCGAAGGTCGCGGATGCGGACGAGATGACACTCGAGACCCGCTCCACCAAGACCGTTCGCGTCAAGAGGTAGCCCGGCCAGCGGGCCGGACGACGAGAGGGGGAAGCACCGACATGCCGACCTGCCCGAACGGACACCAGTCGGTCTCCGACGACTGGTGCGAGGTCTGCGGCCACCGCATGGCCGGGGCGGGCGCGCCTGCGGGTGCCGTACCGCCGCCTCCCCCGCCGCCGCCCCCCGCCTACGGATACCCCGGTCCCGGCGGGCCCCCGCAGGGCCCGCCGCCCGGCGACTTCGGCGCGCCCGGCGGATACGACGCTCCCCCCGGCTACGGCGCCGGCGCACCGGCGGCCCCGGGCGGTTTCGGCCCCGGCGGCGACCCGAACGCGACGGCCCAGGCGGAGCTCTGCCCGCAGTGCCGCACGCCGCGCGAGCACATGGCGCCGTTCTGCGAGGAGTGCCGCTGGAACTTCCTCACGAACACGGCCACCTCGTACACGCCGCTGGCCCCGCACAACCCGCCGGCGCAGCAGCCCGGGCCGCCGCCCGGCCTGAACCTGCCGCCCGGCTTCCAGTCCCCCCCGCCCCCGCCGCCGCAGCCGGACCCGTTCGGCTACCAGGGTTCGCGGCCGTCGCAGGTGAACCGGCCGGCCGAGCCGCTGGGCGCCGAGCCCACGCACCACCAGGCGCCGCCGCAGCGCCCGCCGCACCAGCAGCCGCCGGCGCCGCAGCAGGGTGGTCAGCAGCCGCCGGCCCCGCCCGCGTACCTCCAGGCACCGGCACAGGCTCCCGCGCCGCCCGCGCCGCCGCAGCCGCGGGCCGACGACGACTGGGTGCTGTCCCCGCCGGCGCAGCCGCACGCCCCGCAGCCGCCGGCCCCGCAGCCGCCCGCACCGCAGCAGCAGCAGCACCAGGCACCCCCGGTGCCCCCGCAGCACCAGCAGCACCAGGGACCGCCGCCGCACCAAGCTCCCCCGCAGCACCAGGGGCCGCCGCAGCAGTTCCAGCCGCCGCGGCAGCCGCAGCGCTGGACGGCGGTCATCGGGCCGGACCGCGAGTACTTCATGGCGATGATGCACCGCAGCGGGCCGGAAGCCTCGGGGCTCAACCTGCCCGCGTACTCGCCGGACAAGCACCTGCCGCTCCAGGGCAACCAGGTCTCCATCGGCCGCCGCCGGCACTCCACCGGCGAGTCCCCCGACGTCGACCTGTCGGTGCCGCCGGAGGACCCGGGCGTCTCGCACCAGCACGCCGTGCTCGTGCAGCAGCCGGACGGCTCGTGGGCGGTGGTGGACCAGAACTCCACCAACGGCACCACGATCAACGGCGGCGAGGAGCCGATCCAGCCCTACGTCCCCGTCCAGCTCCAGGACGGCGACCGGGTGCACGTCGGCGCCTGGACCACGATCACCCTCCGTCTCGGCTGACGGAGCACGTCAGGCGGCCGCCGGCAGGGGCCAGGCGTACGGCCCTCCGGGGTCGTCCAGCCAGGCCCACTGCCGGTCGCCGCTGACCGTCACCCCGAAGCGCTCCCGCTCCGGCCGCCGCTCGCGCAGCCAGAGCGAGAGCGCTTCGCGTCTGTCCAGGACCTCTCCCGACAGCCCCCACAGGAAGCGGAAGCCCTCGTCGCCGCCCGGGCCGTGCCGCGGGGCCCGGGCGGCGACGCCCCGCAGTGCCACGAAGTACGCCGAGGTCGCCAGGAACCGGCCCTCCGCGTGCGTCCGGTCGTCCACCCGCAGCAGGACGAGCCCGGTGGAGAGCGGGGCGAGCACCAGGGCGCCGGGCCGGCTCTGCGCGAGCCAGGGGTACGGGACCGAGGGCACGGCGCAGGTCGCCACGATCCGGTCGTAGGGGGCGTGCGCCGGGCAGCCGCGGGCTCCGTCGGCGGCGACGACGGCCGGCCGGTACCCGGCCGCGGCCAGGTGGGTCCGGGCCGTCTCGGCGATCTCCTCGTCCAGGTCGACGGTGGTGACGTGCGCGTCGCCGAGCCGATGGCACAGGAGGGCGGCGTGGTAGCCGGTGCCGGCGCCGATCTCCAGGACGTCGTCGCCGTCACGCACGTCCAGGGCCCGGAGCATCAGCGCCATCAGGGAGGGCTGGCTGGCGGAGGAGACCAGCTCCCCGTCCCGGACCCGGGTCGCGATCGCCGTGTCCTCGTAGGCCCCGCGCAGCCAGCGGTCCCGGCGCCCGGGGTCGGGGTCGCCGGCCCAGAGCCGCTCGTAGCCGCCGGTCCCCGAGACGTAGTAGTAGGGGACGAAGCGGTGGCGCGGGACGTGGGCGAAGGCCGCTCGCCAGGCGGGGTCGGCCAGCTCGCCCGCCGCCTCCACCTCGCGCACGAGCGCCCTCCGCGCCGGCGCGGCGGCCTCGGCGAACTCGTCCCGCGGCTCACCCATGCCTCCACTCTCCCGCCGCCCGGCGGGCCCGGCGACCGCTCCCGGGGCGGTCCTGGGCCTCCGGTCCTAGTCCGGGTCATCTGAGACGATGGAACGGTGAACGAGATTCCCGGGGAAACAGTGCAGGAGCAGACCTTCTACGAGCAGGTCGGCGGCGAGGAGACCTTCCGCCGCCTGGTCCACCGCTTCTACGAGGGCGTCGCGGGGGACCCGCTGCTGCGCCCGATGTACCCCGAGGAGGACCTCGGCCCGGCCGAGGAGCGCCTCACGCTCTTCCTGATCCAGTACTGGGGCGGGCCGCGCACCTACAGCGACCACCGGGGCCACCCCCGGCTGCGGATGCGCCACGCCCCGTTCACCGTCGACCGCGCGGCCCACGACGCGTGGCTGCGCCACATGCGCGACGCCGTGGACACACTCGGCCTCTCCCCCGCCCACGAGGAGGAGCTCTGGCGCTACCTGGCCTACGCCGCCGCCTCGATGGTGAACACGGCCGGCTGACGGCCCCTCACCCGGCTCCTGGCACCACCCCCGGCGCCCCTGGTCGACCGGCCCGGACCACCGGCCGGGCATGGAACAACAGATTCCGGAGACTGAACCCCGAATAACGGTCACAATCGCATCAAGGTCGGTCTGCAAGCGGTTTCCAGCAGCACGTGCACTCTGAAAGCATCCGGAGAAGGTTTCGGAAGCGTCCGGCGAGTGTTCGACGTGCGCACCGTGTTCAGGGTGGCCAGGGGGACGGGTGACGGGGTTCGTATTTCTGCGCGTCAGGGCGCACCGGCTGCTGCTGTCCGCCGCGCTCCTCGCCGTCCTCCTGACGACGTCGGTGCTCGCCACCCTGGCGGCCTTCTCCGGCGCCATCGGCGACGCGGCGCTCCAGGCCGGTCTGCGCGGCCGGTCGGCGGCGGCCGCCTCGCTCCTCGTCACCGGTCAGGTGACCGAGGCGAAGCGGGCGAGCGCCGAGGCCGCCGTCACCGACGGGATGCGGCGGACCTTCGACGGCCTGCCGGTGACCGTCCGGCGCCTGGAGCGCTCGGGGCCGTACGCGCTCCCCCGCGGCCTCCAGTCCCCCGAGGCCCGCAAGGGCGACCCCGACCTGACGCACTTCGCCGCCCTCGACCGCTCCCGGCTCACCCTCGTCAGGGGCGCCTGGCCCTCGCCGGCCCGGACGGCGGGCGTGGTCGAGTCGGCGCTGCCCGAGGAGGCGGCCCGGCGGCTGCGGATCGCCCCCGGGACCGTCCTCGACCTCGGCGACCGGCTCGACGACGGCCGCCGGGTGAAGACCCGGATCACCGGCGTCTACCGGCCCGTCGACACCGCCGACCTGTACTGGCAGCTGGACCCGGCCGGCGGGCGCGGGGTCCGGACCGTCGCCTTCACGACGTACGGCCCGCTGCTCGTCGACCCCGCCGTCCTCGGCGCCGGGGCGCTGAGCTCCGGCGACACCCGCTGGCTCGGCTCCGCCGACTTCGGCGGCCTCACCACCGACCGGATCGACGCCCTGCGCGCCGCGTCGGCCGAGGGTCCCGAGGCGCTGGCCGCGAACACCACCGCGTTCGGCACCACGATCACCGCGACCACCGCGCTCCCGACCGTCCTCCAGCAGACCCAGCGCGCCCTGCTCGTCTCCCGCTCCACCCTCCTGATCGTCGCCGTCCAGCTGGTGCTGCTCGCCGCGTACGCGCTGCTGCTCGTCGCCCGGCTGCTCAGCACCGAGCGCTCCGGGGAGACGGCGCTGCTGCGGGCCCGCGGCGGCTCGCGGCGCCGGATCGCCGGACTCGCCGGCATCGAGGCGCTCCTCCTCGCCCTGCCCGCGGCGATCGCCGCACCCCTGCTGTCCGGACCCCTCACCCGGCTCTTCGCCGAACGCTCCGCCCTGTCCTCCCTGGGCGTCGAGCTCGACACCACCCCCTCGCTCATGGTGTGGCTGGTCGCCGCCGCCGTGGCCCTGCTGTGCGCCGCCGCCGTCGTCGCGCCCGCGCTCGCCGCGGGCGACGACGCCGCCGTCTCGCTCCGCAAGGCCCGGTCGGCCTCGCTGCCCGGCCCGGTGCGCGCGGGCGCCGACATCGCCCTCCTCGCCATCGCGGGCGTCGCCTACTGGCAGCTCCAGCGGCCCGCCGCCGCGGGCGGCACCCTCGGCACCGACGAGGCCGGCGGCGGCTCCATCGATCCCGTGCTCGTCGCCGCGCCCGCCCTCGCCCTGCTCGCCGGCACCGTCCTGACGCTGCGCCTGCTGCCGCCCGCGGCCAGGCTCGCCGAGCGGCGCGCGGCGGGCGGCCGCGGGCTGTCCGCCGCGCTCGCCGGCTGGCAGTTCAGCCGCCGGCCGCTGCGCGGCGCCGGCCCCGTCCTCCTCCTGGTCCTCGCCGTCGCGATGGGCATGCTGGCCATCGGGCAGAGCGGCTCGTGGGAACGCTCGCAGCGCGACCAGGCCGACTTCCGCACCGGGGCCGACGTCCGCGTCCTCGGCGCCGGTCCCGGAGAGCCGACGGAGACCGAACGGCTGGCCGCCGTCCCGGGCGTGACCGCCGTCGCGCCGGTCTACCGGGCCACCATGGACGCGGCCGGGAAGACCGCGACCGTCCTGGCCGTGGACACCCGCAACGCCGCCGGCCTGCGGCTGCGCCCCGACCTCGCCGGCGTCCCGGCCGCCTCGCTGCTCGCCCCGCTCGCCCCGAAGGCCGTCGTCCGGCCCGGCCTGGCCCTCCCCGCAGGCACCCGGACGCTCGCCGTCGACCTGCGGACCACCGCGCCCGCCGGGACCCCCGGGACCCGTGTCACCGCCGTCCTGGAGGACCCGAGCGGACTCCCGTCCCGCCAGCTCCTGGGCACCCTGCCGTCCGACGGGCGCGGCCACCGGCTGACCGCCGACCTCGGCGCCCTCACCGCCGGCCCCGGCACCGACGGGAGCCGCGGCTCCGGCGGCCTGCTGACCCTCACCGGCCTGGAGGTCGCCGGCCAGATCGCCGACGGCGCCCGGCACACGCAGACCCTCACCGTCGAGCGCTTCACCACCGTCCGCGCCGACGGCACCGAGCGGGTCCACGCCCCCGGCGCGGTGCTCGCCTCCTGGACCTCCGCCTTCGCGCAGACCGAGTACGGCGACCCCGGCGACAGCGGCCCGGCGAGCGGCACCGCGGGCGATGCCGGGCCGGGCGGCCGCCCGGCGCCGTACTCCCTCTCCTTCGTCGTCGCCGGAGCCGACGTCGCGTCCGGCAACTGGGAGATCGAGGAGTTCACCCTGCGGGCCGACGCCCCGGGCCCCAAGCCGCCGAAGTACCTGCCCGCGGTGGCCACCGAGGCGTTCATGGCCGCGACCGGGGCCAAGACCGGCGACCGGATCGAGGTCGCCCTCGACGGCCGCCGGGTCGACGCCGTCGTCACCCGGGTGGTCAAGGAGCTGCCGACCACCGGACCCGGCTCCCGGACGGCCTCCGCCACCGCGCCCGTCGCCACCCCCGAGGACGGCGGCGCGATCCTCGTCGACCTGGCCTCGGTGAACCGGTTCCTGGCCGGCGGATCCGACCCGACCGCGACCGTGCCGGCCACCGAGTGGTGGCTCACCGTCGCCCCCGGCCGCGCCGACGACGTCGCCACGGCGCTGCGCTCCCGCCCCAACGCGGACCCCGCCCAGGTCCTCGTCCGCGACGAGGCCGCCGCCGACCTCCTCGGCGACCCGCTCGGCGCCGGCCCCAACGCCGCCCTCATGGCCGTGGCGGCGGCCGCCGCCGCGCTCGCCGCCGTCGGCTTCGCGGTCGGCTCGGCCGGCGCGCTGCGGGAACGCTCCGCCGAGTTCGGCATCCTCCAGGCCCTCGGCACCCCGCGCCGCCGGCTCGCCCGGCTCATCGCCGCCGAACAGGGCGTCCTCATCGGCATCGGGCTGCTCGTCGGCATCGGGCTCGGCACCGTCCTGGCCCGCGCGGTCGTCCCGCTCGTCGTCCTCACCGGCCAGGCCGCCCGCCCCGTCCCCGCCGTCCTGGTCGAACTGCCCCTCGGCCAGGTGGCCCTGCTCCTCGCCGGAGTCGCCACCCTCCCGCTGGCCATCGTCGCCGCGATCGCCCTGCGCCGCACCGACCCGGTCGTCACCCTGCGCCACCAGGGGGACCACTGATGCCCACCGCGGACCGCGAGCACCCCGAGTCCTCCCCCGGCGCCCCCGGCACGGACCCGGCCGACACCGACACCCCCGCCGCACGCAGGAAGGCACCCGACATGGCCCCGTCCCGGTCCGACAAGCCCGCCCGCGCGGTGGCGCCCTGGGTGCGGACCCGGCTGCGGACCGCGCCCTGGGCCGCCGCCTCGCTCGCTCTCCTCGTGCTCGTCACCGCGTACCTCGCGGCAGCGCTGCCGCGGGCCGTCGACGCGTACGAGACGGAGGGCCTGCGCCACGACATCCGGGCCGCCGCGCCCCGCAGCAGCGTCCTCGAACTGACCGCCCAGGCACCCGGCCTGGAACGCCTGGAGCAGCGCGAGGCGGGCCTGGCCCCCGCCGTGCTCCAGCGGCAGCGCGACCAGGTCGCCGGCCTGCTGCCCGACCCCCTGCGCGTCGACCCGCGCCAGACCGTCCACGGCGTCCGCACCGTCAAGCGGGTCGAGGGCCTCGACCCCTGGCTGCCGCGGCCCGACGGGATCTCCCCCGAGTTCGTCCTCTCCTCCCCCTCCGAGCTGGCCGGGCACACGAAGCTCCGGCAGGGCCGGCTCCCCGCGGGCACCGCCCGCCGCCCCGAGGCGGTCGTCACCGCCGCGACCGCCGCCTCCCTGAAGCTCAAGCCCGGCTCCGTCGTCCACGTCCCCGGCCGGGTCAGCGCCGAACCGATCGCCGTGACCGTCACCGGCGTCGTCGAGCCGGTCGGACCCGCCACCGCGTACTGGGCCGTGGAACCGCTGCTGCGCACCCCCGCGCTGGCCCCGCTCGTCGGCGACGAGGTGAAGTACTACTGGCAGGGCGCCCTGCTCCTGTCCCCCGAGTCGGCGCCCGCCGTCCTCTCCACCATCGGTGAACCGGAGGTCTTCTTCCGGTTCGTGCCCACCTCCGACCACCTCTCCGGCCGGGACGTCGACCGGCTCACGGCCGCCCTGGACTCCGTCTCCGGCGGACCCGACCTGGTGAAGATGCGCCGGGTCGTCGGCCCCACCGGTGCCCTCACCACCGAACTCGACGCCCTCGTCGACTCGTACCGCTCGATGCGCGACGCCATCAACCCCGTCGTGGCCGTCGCCGTGTTCGGCATCGGCGCCGTCGCGGCCGTCGTCCTCGCCATGACCGGCGGCCTCTTCGTCGCCCGCCGGGACAGCGAACTGGCGCTGATCCGCTCCCGCGGCGCCTCCCTCAGCGGCATCGGCCTGCGGCTGCTCGGCGAGACCTCGGCGGTCGCCGTACCGGCCGCGGCGCTCGCCCTCGTCCTCGCGGTCGCCACCGTGCGCGGCCCGGCCGGCGACGGGACGGGCGGCATCCCGCTCACGCCCTCCCTCCTCGCCGCCGCGGCCGTCGCCCTCGTCGCGATGCTCGTCCTGCCCCTGCGGGCGGTCGTCGTCCACCGCACCCCGCGGCTGCACGGCGGCCGCGACGACCTGCTCACCGCCCGGCCCTCCCGGCGCCGCACGGTCCTCGAACTCACCGCCCTCGTCCTCGCCGTGGGCGCCGTCGCCTCGCTGCGGCTGCGCGGCACCGCCGACGCCGGCGACCACCTGGTGAGCGCCGCCCCGGTCCTCGTCGGCCTGATCGCGGCCATGCTGCTCGTACGGATCTACCCGCTGCCGCTGCGCTGGGCGGCCCGCCCGGCCCGCCGGCTGCGCGGGGCGGTCGGACCGCTGGCCCTGGCCCGCGCCGGACGCTCCTCCTCGACGGGCACGCTCCCGCTCCTGGCGCTGGTCCTGGCGCTCACCACGGCGGCCTTCGGCGGTTCCGTCCTCGCCGGCGTCGCCGCCGCCCGCGACCGGGCCGCGCTCCTGACCACCGGCGCGGACGCCCGGATCGGCGGTTCGGTCGAGTGGACGCCGCTGCCCTCGGGACTCACCGAGACCGTCCGCGGCACGGCGGGCGTCCGGGACCTCACCGCGGTCCAGGTCGAGTACGGGGTGTCGCTGCCGTCCTCCGAGGGCACCACCGCCCTGCCGATGAGCGCCCCGCTCGTGGGCGTCGAACCCGCCTCGTACGCGCGGCTCGCGGACCGGACCGGCTTCGGCGCGTTCCCGGCCTCGCTCCTCGCCTCCACCGGGCGGGGCGGTCCCGGCGCCGTCGCGGACACCGAGCGGGTCCTGCCCGCCGTCGCCTCGCCGGCGGTCGCCGAACGGCTCGGCTCCGCGCCCCTGGAGATCGTCTCCGCGGCGGGCGTCTTCCGGGTCAAGGTGGTCGCCGTCCGCACGACCACGCCGGCCCTCTCCGACGCCGACTTCCTCCTCGTCAACGCCGCCGACCTCACCCATCCGACGCCCACCGCGCTCCTCGTCACCGGGACGCCGGACGGCGCCGCGCTGCGGGCCGCCGTGAAGGGCTCGGACGGCGCCCTCGCGGTGACGATGCGCGACGAACAGCGGGCCGCCTACGTGGACTCGCCGCTCCAGTCGGGCGCCGAGGGGATCTACCTCGGCGCGATCGGCGCGGGCGCCGGCTACGCCGTGGTGGCGGTGCTGCTGTCCCTCATGCAGAGCGCGCCGGAACGCACCAAGCTCCTCGCCCGGCTCCGGACGATGGGCCTCACCCGCAGGCAGGGCCGGCGGCTGCTCGGCCTGGAGGCCCTGCCGCAGGCGGTCCTCGCGGCCCTCGGCGGAACGCTCGTGGGCTGGGCGACGGTCCCGCTGCTTGCCCCGGGCATCGACCTCTTCCGGCTGGCGCTCGCGGCGGCGCCGGGCTTCGCCCCACTGGACAGCGCCCCGCTGCGGGCGGACCCGTGGTCCCTGCTGCTGCCCGCGCTCGGCGTCGTCGTCCTGACGGGACTGGCGGCGGCGGGACAGGCGTGGTGGGCGGGACGCAGGGGCTCGATCAAGGAACTCAGGGCAGGAGACGCACGATGACGCAGACCGGGACGACCCTCTCGACCGCCGCTTCGGACACCACCCTGGAGGAACTGGAGCGGCGGGCCACCGCCCGGCGCGACCGCCCCTCGTACGGGCACGACGCCCTCATCGCCTGCGACCGGCTCGTCCGGATCTTCACCACCGACGGGGTGGAGGTGCAGGCGCTCCAGGGACTCGACCTCCTCGTGAAGGAGGGCGAGCTGATGGCCCTGGTCGGCGCCTCCGGCTCCGGCAAGTCCACGCTGATGAACATCCTGGCCGGACTGGACGTGCCGACCGCCGGCGCGGCCCGGGTCGCGGGCAGCGACCTGCTCGCGATGGACGGCAAGGCGCGGCTGCGCTACCGGCGCGAGGTCGTCGGCTTCGTCTGGCAGCAGACCGCCCGCAACCTGCTTCCCTACCTGACGGCCGCCCAGAACGTGGCCCTGCCCATGCAGTTGCGCGGCCGCTCGAAGAGGAAGGCCGAGCGGGCGGAGGAACTCCTGAAGATGCTGGGCATCGCCGAGGCCAGGGACCGTCGTCCGCACCAGCTCTCCGGCGGCCAGCAGCAGCGGGTTGCCATCGCGGTCGCCCTCGCCAACAACCCGGCCGTCCTGCTCGCCGACGAGCCGACCGGCGAACTGGACTCCGCCACCGGCGAGCAGGTCTTCGCCGCCTTCCGCCGCGCCAACGAGGAGCTGGGCACCACGATCGTCATCGTGACCCACGACCAGGCCGTCGCCTCCGAGGTCCGCCGCACCGTCGCCATCCGCGACGGCCGCACCTCCTCCGAGGTGCTGCGCCGCACCGAGGTCGACGAGCTGGGCCAGGAGTCCCTGGTGGCACGGGAGTACGCGATGCTCGACCGCGCGGGCCGCCTCCAGCTCCCCGCCGAGTACACCACCGCCCTCGGCATGGAGCACCGCGTCGCCCTCGAACTGGAGCAGGACCACATCGGGGTGTGGCCGGACGACGCCGAGCACTGAGCCGTACGCGGTTTCCGCCCGGCCCGCCGCAACCGCGCACGCGCCACGGGCGTCCCCGCCCGGGGAACCGGCTGCCGACGTCGTCCACGGGGGTACCGATGCGCAAGGCCCTGCCGTACACCGGGGCGCTGCTCGTGCCCGCCGTCGCGGGAACGCTGCTGTGGTGGTGGGCGGCCCGGAGCCTCGGCGGTCCGCACGGGCTGCCGACCGCGCTCGCGGTCGCCGGGGGCCTCGCGCTGGCCGCCGTCGCCCTCCTGGCGCACGACGCGCTCTTCCGCGAGGGCGGGAGCATCGCCGCGGCCGTCCTGATCCTGGCGGGTCTGACGGCGGTGTGGGTGGAGGCGCGGGACGACGCCGTCCGCGGCGCGGTCGCCGACTGCGTCGTCGTGGGCAAGGCGAAGGTCACCCACCACCCGACCTTCGGCGAGGGCGCGCCGGCCGCGAAGACCCTCTTCCACCACACCCTGCGCTGCTCCGGCGGCTATCCCACCGCGTTCTCGGCCGAGGAGCGGATCGCCGAGCCCGGCGGCGCGGTCCGCATCGCCTACGACCCCGCCCACCGCATGGACCCCGTCCTCGCACGGCAGAACGAGGCCCACGGCTCCCCCGTGGTGCCCGCCTCCCTGCTCGCGCTCTCGGCCGTCCTCTCGGTGGCCGCGATCGCCCGCGAGGGCCGCGGGGAGCGGTGAGGGGGGCGGGTTCCGGAGGTCCGGCCGGCGGGCCCGGCGCGGTGCCGGACCGGCTCAGGCCGTCAGGTCGACGAGTCCGGCGGCGGTGGGCCGGAAGCCGCAGCGCTCGTGGAAGGCGGCGAGGTGGGGCTCGTAGTCCACGTGCAGCCAGTGCGCACCGCGCTCGCGGGCGGCCGCGGCGGCGGCGCGGACGAGGGTGACGCCGAGTCCCCGGCGGCGCTCGTCCGGATGGACGGTGGTGTCGAGGAGGAAGGCGTGCACGCCGCCGTCGCCGACGACGTTCACGTACCCGACGAGCCGCCCGTCCCGGCGGGCGGTGACGCGGAGCATGCTGCGGGCGAGGACGGGACCGAAGTCGGTGTCCCGGTGCCCGGGCCAGGCGGCCCGGAACAGGGTGTTGAGCTCGTCCCCGGTGAGGGGCCCGTCGACCTCGACCATGCGGCTGCCCCGGTCATCGGACGCTCTCGCGGATCCGGCGGTCTCGTTCACCCGGCGGTCTCGTTCCCGGTCTCGTTCACCCGGCGGACGCGGTCGGCGTGACGCTCAGGGAGATCAGCGAGGTCGGCGCGGTGCGCAGGGCGATCGAGCCGTACGGGGTGCGCAGCCGGAGCCAGGGCCCCGAGGCGAGGAGCGCCACGGGCGTCTCCCCGGTGGCCGGCGGCAGGAAGCCCAGCGACTGGGCGGCGTGCACGGCCCGCAGGGGCAGGCCGGTGGCGCCGAGGGTCCGGGACCAGATGTCCCGGCCGATCCGGTCGCGCTCGGCCGTGGTGCGCCGGTCCTCGGGCAGCTCCGCGTCCCGCGCGCGGAACTCGGCGACGGCCGCGGCGACCGCGCCCCGCATCTCGGCGCTGCCGGGCAGCCCCTCGACGGGCCGCCAGCCGGTGCGCGGCGGCAGGACGCCCGTCCAGGGCGGTCCGGTCACCGTGTCCGGGACGACGGCCTTGCCCGACGACTCCTCGATGCCTTCGAGGAGTTCGCCGGCCGAGACCGTGACGTCGAGGTCCACGGCGTCGACGAGCAGCGCCGTGCGGATCGCGAGGACCTCGAAGGACGGCGGCCGCCCGAAGACGGCCAGCGCCCCGCCGCCCGCCTGGAGGCGGACGGCGGCGGCCCGGTCGTACCGGACCAGCCGGGTCAGGAAGGCGGCGAGGGCCGCCGCCTCCCTGGCGTCGGCGAAGTGCAGCGGGGCGAGGACGGTCATGCGGCGGCGGTCATCCCGTCGTCCACGTACTCCTGCAGGAAGCTGCGCTCCTCGGCGGTGATCCGCCGCGGGCGCTGCGCCTCCAGGTCGAAGGGGACGACGACCGTGGCCGCCCGGACGTACGTGACGTCCGGGTCCTTGATCTCGTACGCGATCGTCAGCGACGCCGCGCCTATCTTCGTGACCCACGACTCGATGGTCACCGGCTGGTGCCGGTGGACCAGCGGCCGCACGTAGTCGATCTCGTGCCGGGCCACGACGGACCCGCCGGAGAACGAGGGGGAACCGTCCCCCGGCGCCAGCCGGAACATGAAGTCGATCCGCGCCTCTTCCAGGTACCGCAGGAAGACGACGTTGTTGACGTGCCCGAAGGCGTCCATGTCCGACCAGCGCAGGGGACAGCTGTAGATGTGGCGCACGCTCAGCCTCGGGTCAGCTTCTTGTACGTGGCACGGTGCGGACGGGCCGCGTCCGGGCCGAGGCGCTCGATCTTGTTCTTCTCGTAGGACTCGAAGTTGCCCTCGAACCAGAACCACTTCGACTCGCCCTCGTACGCGAGGATGTGGGTCGCCACCCGGTCCAGGAACCAGCGGTCGTGGGAGATGACCACTGCGGCGCCCGGGAACTCGAGGAGGGCGTTCTCCAGCGAGGACAGGGTCTCGACGTCGAGGTCGTTGGTCGGCTCGTCGAGGAGCAGCAGGTTGCCGCCCTGCTTGAGGGTGAGCGCGAGGTTCAGGCGGTTGCGCTCACCGCCGGAGAGCACGCCGGCCGGCTTCTGCTGGTCCGGGCCCTTGAAGCCGAACGCGGAGACGTAGGCGCGGGAGGGCATCTCGACGTGGCCGACGTTGATGTAGTCCAGCTCGTCGGAGACGACGGCCCACAGCGTCTTCTTCGGGTCGATGTTGGCGCGGCTCTGGTCGACGTACGAGATCTTGACGGTCTCGCCGACCTTGACGGAGCCGGAGTCCGGGGTCTCCAGACCCTGGAGCATCTTGAAGAGCGTGGTCTTGCCGGCGCCGTTCGGGCCGATGACGCCGACGATGCCGTTGCGCGGCAGGGTGAAGGACAGGTCGTCGATGAGGACCTTGTCGCCGAACGCCTTGGAGAGGTTCTCGACCTCGACGACGATGGAGCCCAGGCGCGGGCCCGGCGGGATCTGGATCTCCTCGAAGTCCAGCTTCCGCATCTTGTCGGCCTCGGCCGCCATCTCCTCGTAGCGGGCGAGACGGGCCTTGGACTTGGCCTGACGCCCCTTGGCGTTCGACCGCACCCACTCCAGCTCTTCCCGGAGCCGCTTCGCGCGCTTGGCGTCCTTCTGGCCCTCGACCTTGAGGCGCTCGGACTTCTTCGTCAGGTAGGTCGAGTAGTTGCCCTCGTAGGGGTGGGCGCGACCGCGGTCGAGCTCCAGGATCCACTCGGCGACGTTGTCGAGGAAGTACCGGTCGTGGGTGATGGCCACGACGGTGCCCTTGTACTGGGCCAGGTGCTGCTCCAGCCAGTTCACCGACTCGGCGTCGAGGTGGTTGGTGGGCTCGTCGAGGAGCAGCAGGTCGGGGGCCTCCAGGAGGAGCGCGCAGAGCGCGACACGGCGCTTCTCGCCACCGGAGAGGTTGTTGACCGGCCAGTCGCCGGGCGGGCAGCCCAGGGCGTCCATGGCCTGCTCCAGCTGGGTGTCGAGGTCCCACGCGTTGGCGTGGTCCAGGTCCTCCTGGAGCTTGCCCATCTCGTCCAGGAGCGCGTCCGAGTAGTCGGTCGCCATGAGCTCCGCGACCTCGTTGAAGCGCTTCAGCTTCCCCATGACCTCGGCGGCGCCCATCTGGACGTTCTCCAGGACGGTCTTCGTCTCGTCGAGCTTCGGCTCCTGCATGAGGATGCCGACGGAGAACCCGGGCGACAGGAACGCGTCACCGTTCGACGGCTGCTCCAGGCCCGCCATGATCTTCAGAACGGTGGACTTACCGGCACCGTTCGGGCCGACCACACCGATCTTCGCGCCCGGCAGGAAGCTCAGCGTCACGTCATCGAGGATGACCTTGTCGCCGTGCGCCTTGCGCGCCTTGCGCATCGTGTAGATGTACTCAGCCAAGAGAAACCGTCCGGCAAAGAGTGAGTGGGCAGATACACCCCATCTTGCCTGACCGCCACCCCCAGGCGGAAACCGGTGAGGCGGGAGCGGGGGCGCGGAGGGGGTCGTGCGGGGGGCGTACCGGGCGGTAGGGGTGGATTCGGGGCCCGGGCGTGCGACGACCCCGGGCGCGGATGCGGTCCGGGGTCGTGCGGGTCACGGGGTGGGGCGCTCACGGCGCGGATCACTCCGTGGGGTGGGGCGTGGTGCCGGGCGCGGGGCCCGGCACCACGGGCCCGGGATTACTGGCCTGCGGCCTTCTTCTTGCGGAGGAAGAACACCGCGCCGCCACCGACCACGACGAGCGCGGCGGCGATGCCGGCGATCATCGGGGTGGCGTTGGAGCTGCCGGTCTCGGCGAGGTCGCCGCCGCCGGTGGTGGAGCCGGTGGTGCCGGCCGTGGTGTCACCGGTGGTGCCGGGGGTGGACGGCGAGGGCTCGACCGAGGGGGAGGTGGAGGGGGTCTCGGAGGGCTTCGGGCCGGGGGTGGCCGTCTTGCAGTCCAGGACGCCCTCGAAGGTCTGCTCGAACTCGTTCGGGCCGGTGATGGTGAACTTGTACGCCTCGTCCTCGGCCAGCGGGACCGTGATGGTCTTGGTCTCGCCACCGGGGACGGTGTAGGAGGTGCCCTTCAGCTCGAAGGTCCAGTCCTCGTCACCCGCGTTGGTGGCGACGATGGAGAGGCCGCCCTTCTCGCAGTCCTTGGCGACGGAGACGCCCGGGATGGCGCCCTTCTTGGCCCAGGAGGCGGTGGCCTTGGCGGTCACGGTGGAGTCGCTGGAGCCGGCGAGGATCATCGTCTGGCTCTTGCCCTGGACGCTGACGAACGCGCGGCCGAGCGGGACCTTCGTGGTGGCCTCGGCCTTGATCTCGGCGGTGCCGTCGGCGGTGCCCTTCGGGACGTCGACGAAGACCTCGTCACCGTCCTTGGCCTTGGTGACGGCCTTGCCGTCCTTGTCGACGACGCCGATGCCGGCCGGGGCGCCCGGGACGACCGAGAGCTGCGCCTCGGAGGCGTTGGTGCCGACCTTGATCGGGCCGAGACGGTCGCCGGCCTTGCCGGTGACGGACGACGGGTTGAGGCTGAGGGACGCCTTGGGCTCCTCGACCTGCTTGGCGTTCTCGAGCAGGTAGGCGGTCAGCTTCTGACCCTGCTCGTTGACCGGGGTGGCGTCGACCTTGTCCGAGTAGCGCCAGATCGCGGCCTGCGTGGCGGCGGCGGCGGTCTTCTCGGTCAGACCCTCGATCTTGGTCTTCTCGCCGAGGGCGGCGACCGAGACGTTCGGGTAGGAGTTCTCCAGGATCCAGAGGATCTTGCCCGCGTCGGGGTTGTTGTGGAGGGACGACTGGTCCCAGCCGACCTCCTTGTACTTCTTGCCCTCGTGGGCGCCGGTGCGGAAGTCGATGCAGTAGGTCTGAAGGCTGCCGCCGTTCTCGACCTTCATCTCGAAGAGGCCGCCCCGCTCCTCCCAGACCTGGTCCTTGCCGTTGATCTTCTCGGTGATCTTCACCTTGTCGGAGATCTTCAGCTGGCCGAGCGTGGCGGTCGCGCCGCCGTTGTCACCCGGGCCATCTTCGGCCGCAGCCGGTCCCGCGATGCCTATCGCGCCTGCGGCGACGAGGCCCGAGACCAGAGTGGCAGCGGCAAGGCGGCGAGCAGTGCCCCGCCCACGAACTGAAAACATTGGATTCCCCTCCGGGCGGCGGCTCCGCGAACTTTGGTCGATTCACGTGGGGGGAGCGCACGCCAGCAGACTCACAGACTCGATGGGCTCACGTGCCACACGAGTATTCGGGAATCCTAGGGATGCGGAACCCCTGGGTGCCCGGCCATACGGTCAGATAACCATTCCGTCTCGGAATCGTTATCCACCCTGCGAGTTGGTCGACAAATCCCCACGACGCATGGTCAAGGTGCGGTTACCAGGCGCGTTGTCACCTCCTCCGGCACCACTTCCCAGGGGTCGGGAGGCCCGTCCGGAGACGCACCCGCCGGGACCTCCCGCCCCCGTCCCGAGGCGAGTTCCGGTGCTCCGGCCGACCCGGATCCGGGCACGGATCCGACTCCCGCCCCGGGGCCGGACGCCGTCTCCTGCCGGGCCGCGCGCCGGAAGGCGGCCGTCCCGCGGCTCAGGTCGTGGCCCACGGCGAGCGCGGCGACGTCCACGAACGTCTTGCGCTGCCCGTCCCGCTCGTCCTCACGCACCTTCAGGCGCCCGTGCACCACCAGGGGTTCGCCGACCGACACGGAGGCGGCCAGGTTGGCGCCGAGCGAGCGCCAGGCGGAGACCGTGTAGAAGCTGGTCGGACCGTCGGACCAGGCTCCGTTCTCACGGTCCCAGCGGCGCGCCGTCACCGCGAAGCGGAATCTGGCCACCCCGCCCGTCGCCGTCTCCCGGTACTCCACCGCCGTCGCCACGTTGCCGACGAGCGTCACGGTCGTGTCGTTCATGGGTCGTTCGCCCCCGTTCTCCTGTGTCGTCCTGCTTCGACACCATGCTGGGGCGGAACGCGAAACCCCGCCGGGGCCTGTGGACGGCCGCACGGCGGGGGACAACTCCGCCACCCGGGAGGGTGAAAGGGGTTGAAAGAGGATCGGTGGTGCTATCTCCCCCGAACTCCGGCGCGAGTGGCGCCGAACCGGGTCGTACCGGTGCGGAGTCCACCGACCACCCGGGCCGACGCCCGGGAACCCACCACCGTCGCGTACTGCTCGCGCACCTCCCGGTAGCGCACCAGCTCCGCCGCCACCGGGTCGAGCACCCGGGCCCGCCCGCAGGCCGCCGCCGCCTCGCGCAGACGCCGCTCGGCCTCCTGCCCGTACCGCCGGGCCGGCCCCTTCACCGCGCTCTCGCAGGCCCATTCGACGAGCGGCCCGCCCACGATGCCGCCGACCATCACCAGCACCGGCGGCAGCAGGCCCGGCGGCACGACGCCGACGATCTGGCCCACCAGCCAGAGCGCGCCGAACACCTGCAGGAGCGTCATCACCACCTGGGCGAGCACGGCCGCGGGCCACCAGGCGGGACGCGGCGGCCGGGCCGCCGGATCGCCCACCGTGACCGTCAGTTCGTCCAGGGCCTCGGGCAGCCCCTCCGCCCCGCGGGCAGCCGCCTCCCGTACGGCCTGCGCCCAGGGCGCCGGAAGGCCCCGCGACGCCTCGTCGGCGACGATCCGCACGGCCTGCTCGACCCGCTGGCGCGCCGTCACCTCCTCCTCGGCCGGGGCGGCCGGCCGCGGCCCGGGGTAGCCGTGCGCGCGCATCCGCTCGTAGCGCCGGTAGAGGCGCAGCCAGGGCGTGCCGCAGGCGCGGATGGCGCCCCGGCGCCAGACCCGCTCGGCGGCCTCGCCCGCGGCCTGGGCGCCGACGGCGATCGCGAGCCGGTCCGCGAAGGCGTCCCTGGCCCGCTCGTCGAGACCCGACCGCCCCTCGGTGACGTACGCCGGGCGGAGCCGGGCGGCGGCCGCGTCGACGTCCGCGGCGAGCCGCCGCTCGGGGGCGGTGCGTTCCTGGACGAACCGGGCGACGAGCTCGCGCAGTTCGGGCACGCCCTCGCCGGTGAGCGCGGAGACCGAGAGGACGGTCGCGCCGGGTTCGCCGTGCTCTCCGAGCGCCACGCCGTCCTCGTCGAGCAGGCGGCGCAGGTCGTCGAGGACGAGGTCGGCGGCCTCGGTGCCGAGCCGGTCGATCTGGTTGAGGACCACGAAGGTGACCTCGGCGTGCCCGGAGAGCGGCCTGAGGTAGCGCTCGTGGAGGGCGGCGTCGGCGTACTTCTCGGGGTCGACCACCCAGATGACGGCGTCGACCAGGCCGAGGACCCGGTCGACCTGGTCGCGGTGGGCCGTGACCGCCGAGTCGTGGTCGGGCAGGTCGATGAGGACGAGCCCCTGCAGTTCGGTGTCGGCGGCGCCGCCGGCGAGGGGGCGGCGGCGCAGTCGGCCGGGGACGGCGAGCCGGTCGAGGAGTCCCGCGGCGCCCTCGGACCAGCTGAGCGCGATGGGCGCGGAGGTGGTGGGCCGCCGCAGCCCCGTCTCGGAGACGGGCACGCCGGCGAGGGCGTTGAAGAGCGTCGACTTGCCGCTGCCGGTGGCCCCGGCGATCGCGATCACCGTGTGCCGGGAGGAGAGCCGCTGGCGGGCGGCGGCCTCGTCGAGGACGCGCCCCGCCTCGGCGAGGGCCTCGCTCTCGACCCGGGTGCGGGAGAGTCCGACGAGTTCGTGCAGGGCGTCGAGCCGGGCGCGGAGCGGACCGCCGTACGCCCCGCCGAGCGGCGGCAGCGTGTCCTCCTCCCCGGCCTCCTCCGCCGGGCCCTCCTCGGTGGCGGCGGTCCGTTCGGCCGCCCGCCGGGCGATCAGCCCGTCGTCCCAGCTCTCCCGGCCGCGACCGGCCCCGTCCCGCTCCCGGCCGCCTTCCCGGCCGTCGTACGGCAGGTCCGTCACGTCACTTCTCCTTCTGCAGTACGGAGAGCGCGGCGATGAGCTCCGCCTGCGGCTCGGGGGTCACGTCGAGCGCCTGGAGGGGGGCGAGGCGCCGGTCGCGTTCGGCGTGCAGGACGCGGTCAACGTGCGTGAGGACCAGTTCGCCGCCCTTGTCGCGCAGCCGCAGGGTGGCCTGGGCACCGAGGAGTTCGGCGAGGCGATCGCCGGCGGACCGGGTGCGGCGACCGCCGAGCAGCGACGCGGCGAGCAGCGCGGCGACGGTGTCGGCCTCCGGCAGGGCGGCGCGGGCCGCACGCGGGCCCGAGGGGCGCTCGGCGTCGCGCACCTCCTCCTCGGCCAGCTCCTCCAGGACGCGGCGCCAGCGGCGCACCTCCACGCCGATCCGCTCCGCCGCCTCCCGGTCGCCGCCCGCGCGGGGCGGGCCCAGGGCCTCGGAGGCGGGCTCGCGGCGCCAGGTGTCCCGGACGCGCTCCTCGGCCGCCGAGACCGCGCAGTGCAGGAGGGCGGCGAGGGACTCGGCGAGGGCGTCCAGGAGTTCCTCGGCGCTGCTGTCGCGGGGGTAGCCGCGCCAGCGGGTGCGGGCGTCGCCGGCGAGGACGGCGCCGCGCCCCAGCTGCTGGCGTACCCGCTTGGCCTCCTCCCCGTAGGCGCGCTCGACGACGCCCCCGAGCCGGACGGCGGCGGCGTACTGGGCGGCGACCGCGCCCGCCAGTTCGGGGAGCCGGGCGTCGAGGGAGTCGATGACGCCGGACGCGGTCCGGTCGGCCGCCTGCTGCCGGGCCGCCGGGTCCTCGGCGCGGTGGGCCAGCCAGCCGCGCAGGGCGGCGACCGCGCTGTCGGGCAGGAGTCCGCTCCCCCCGCCCGCCGACTCGGGCAGCTCGGGGACGGTGAAGCGGGGCACGTCGCCGAGCCCCGCCTTGTCCAGCAGCGCCTCGTACTGCCGGGAGACCTCGCCGATGACCTGGTGCGGGACCCGGTCGAGGACGGTGACGAGGGTGGCGTCGTACTCCTTGGCCGTACGGAGCAGGTGCCAGGGCACGGCGTCGGCGTACCGCGAGGCCGTCGTCACCATCACCCAGATGTCGGCGGCGCAGATCAACTCGGCGGCGAGGAGCCTGTTCTCGACGACGAGGGAGTCGATGTCCGGCGCGTCGAGCAGCGCGAGCCCGCGGGGCAGGGAGGCCGCCGTCTCCACCCGGAGGGCGTTCTCCTCCGGCGGGTTCTCCTCGACCGGGTCGTCCTTGTCGGCCTGCGGCAGCCAGACCCGCGTCAGCTGGGGCAGCACCCGCATGCCGGCGAACCAGTGGTGGTCCTCCGGATGGCAGACGAGCACCGGTGTCCGCGTCGTGGGCCTGAGCACCCCCGACTCGCTGACCCGCCGCCCGACAAGGGAGTTGACCAGGGTCGACTTCCCCGCTCCCGTCGAGCCGCCGACCACCGCCAGGAGCGGTGCGTCGGGATCCTTCAGCCGGGGGACCAGATAGTCGTCGAGCTGGGCCAGCAGCTCGGCCCGTGTCTGCCGGGCCCTCGGGGTGTCCGGCAGGGGGAGGGGAAGACGCACGGCGGCGACACGGTCGCGCAGGGCGGAGAGTGCGTCGATCAGCTGAGGCCGTTCGTCCAAGGTCACCACATGCGAAGAATGCCCAATTTATGAGTGTTTTTGAAGCCTATTGCGGCCCTGCGCGCCGAAGAGAGGGGCGGCGGCCGGAAGTCCGGGCATAACGAGTGCACAACACCCGCCGTCCTTGGCGAAAAAAGCGCTGCGCGAATCGCACCTGCCTGCGATTATCGTTCCGCTTCACCGAACCTCCACATCGTGCCACGCAGGTGAAGCAACCGGGCCAAGGCGATCGGAGCCCTATCCTTGTCCCGGCAGGCCACAGCCCACCTCCGGAGGGCTCCCGGCCGCCCAGCCACCACCCGGCCCCCGTAGCTCAGTGGATAGAGCAGGTGCCTTCTAAGCACTTGGCCGCAGGTTCGAGTCCTGCCGGGGGCGCACGACGAGGACCCTCCTTCGGGAGGGTCCTTTTGGCTGGTCATCGCCGGTTCCAAGGGCGGAGCCCCGGGCCGGACACGCCTCCTGGCAGACAGGCGACGTGTCCGGCTAGCCCCGGCTGAACCCACGTTTCTGCGGGTGGCTGCGGTGCATACGCGGTGGAGTTTTCACCCTCTCGCCGAGGCGGGGTCGGGCAGCTCCCCCGCCTCCTCGATCCGCTGCTTCAGATCATCGAGCTGCCCGTCGATGCAGCGGGCGTATGTGGCGAGCAGCACGGGCACGCTGTTGCCCGCCCACTCGGCCGCGGTCGCGGCCGGCACTCCGGCGTTCAGCCAGTTCGTCAGACAGCTGTGCCGAAGGTCGTAAACGCGCCGCCCGAGCGGCGAGCCGAACTCGTACGGGGTCAGCACCTCCTTCCGGGCCCGCCGCCATGCCCGGCGGATCACGGACCCGGCAAGGTCCCCACCCCTCTCCCCCTGCATCAGGAGCTCTCCGGGCTTCAGCCCCTCCCTGTCGATGTGAGCCCGAAGAATCCGCGTCAGGGCGGGACGGCACGGCACCGTCCGCGTGTCGTCGGCAGCACGCCCCTTCAGGCCGCGCTGCTCGCGCACCTCTCCTGTGTTCGTCCACTGCTTGCCGACCTCGGGGTGGGCGGTGTGGAGCAGCAGCTCGCCCCACTGGTCGTCGGCGTCCGCGTCGGGCAGACGGACATCCCCGACGTCGATCGCGACGACCTCCTCGGGCCGGGCGCCGGCGTAGTACATGGCGGCGAAGAAGGTGTGCAGCCTCTGGCCACCCCTGGGCCGGCCGTAGACCCAGCCGAGCAGCTTCGCGGCCTGGTCCTGGTTGAGCAGCGACCGCTTGTCGACGGCGGAGGAGGTCTTCGCCGCGGTGGAGCTGCTGCCCTTGCCCTTCGGGAGCGGGTTCTCCTTGAGTACTTTCTTCTTAACGGCGTGCTCGAAGAGGACGTTCAGGACCCGCTTGGTCCTTCGCGCCGAGCTGGCGGCCACGGGAGTCCCGTCCAGCTTCGTTGCGGCTACTCGCAGCACCGCCTCCACGGTGCTCTCGTCCTCCCAGGCCGCCATGGTGAGGGAATGCCGCTGCACCCACTTGAGGATCACGGTGACCTCCGGAGGGGCCTGGTCCCGCCGGAGGGTGTTGAAGGCGTACTCGCGGAGGGCACGCCGGACGTCGACGCCTTTGAACGCCGTGGGCTGGGATCGGAGCAGGGCGATGGTGACCGGCGTGAGCGCCTTCGCCACGTTTCGCCGGTTGTTTGCGGAGGTCCGTCCCCAGAGCTGGTCCGCGAACTGGATCGCGAAGTCGTACCACGTCACGCCGGCAGCCTGGGAGATGTGCGAGACCGGCAGGCCGGTGGAGACGCTGAACGCCTCCCCCTTGCGCGCGGCGGACATCAGTCCCGCACGGAAGGACTCGGCGAGGGCCGCCGTGACGAACGTCTGGCGGTGCTCTCGGCCGTTCAACTCCCAGCGAACGGTGTAGGTGGTCTTCCTCTTGCCCACGTTGACGCCGGTCTTCCAGAACTTCACGTTGTACGTCGTGTCCATCAGGCGGCGTCCTCGTGCTCGCTCAGCCAGATCTCCAGGTCGACCCGGCGCACGCGGATGGCTCCGTTCGGGAGCTTGATGCACCGGGGGGCGCGCCTCTTCAGTCGCCAGTCGTAGAAGGTGGAGCTGCTGATGCCGAGCTCCTCGCAGAGCTCAGGAACGGTGAGCATCGCGCGGGCCTTGGCGGTGCCAGCCATCTAGTCCCTCCTCGGGACGAAAAGTTGGAGTGACATTGCGCGGAGTCGCGACTCAAGCGACTCAAAGTGACTCAGGAAGCCGGGTTGAGGGTGATTCCGGAGTATTTGGCCACCTGCCGGCCGTAGGCGTCGCGGGGCCGGGCACGGTGGAGCTGGGGGACGACGGAGAGCAGGTTTCGGCCGAAGAGCTGCTTGCTCCCGACGGACTTCACGCCGTTGTCCTCGGCCCACTCGCGCCAGGCGGTCCACAGGACGTCCACGGGGACTTCGTGTGACGGGCCGGTGATGCAGCGCTCGCGGACGAACGCGGACGTGGGCGAGGCGGTGTCCTGCATCATCGTCACGGCGTCCTGCGAGGAGGCGGGCTCGGTGATCCGGCCGGTGCGCTCCAGGCGGGCGAGGCCGTCGAGGGCCCAGTTGATGATGCCGGGCATCTCCGCAGCGAGCTTGTCCGTGAGCCCGGTGTCCTCCTTGCCGAGCCAGGAGACCGTCATGCTCAGGACGATGAACCGGCGGGCGATGACGCCGGAGGAGTCGCCGAAGTTCGGCAGCTCGTTGGTCAGCACCATGAGCCGGGTCGGCAGCTTCCCGGTCCAGGGCTCGCGGTACTTCCGGTCGATGTCGATGGTGTCCTCGCCGGAGATCGTGAGCAGCCGCTCGACCACCTGGCCGCCGCCGTCCTTGCTCGACAATCGGGCGTCGGAGATGATGGCGAGGGGCTTGCCGACGAGGGTGGAGAGACCGAAGTTCGTGCCGAGGCCGGCGAGCGTGGGCCCGGCGAGGTTCTCCTTGCCGACCAGCTCTTTCAGGATCCGGGCGATGGTTCCCTTCCCGGAGCGGGAGGGGCCCTTCATGAGCAGGATCTTCTGCTGGTCGGTCCGGCCGGAGAGGACGTAGCCGAACCACTCCTGCAGGGCGGCAATGGACTCGGGGTCGTCGGGCCAGATGCCGGCCAGGAACGCTTCCCAGGTGGGTGCGGTGGCGTTGGGGTCGTAGTCGTAGGGGACAGAGACCAGGTTGAAGAATCCGGGGCTGTGCGGCAGTAGTTTCCTGTCCCGGATGCGGAGCAGTCCGTTGCGGCAGGCGACGATCGGGCTGGTGTCGTTGCGGTCGTGCTCGGCGTCGATCCAGGACGGCGCGTCGACGTCCGCGGGCAGGAGCGTGATGGCGCTGAGCGCGTCGAGCAGGTTGCTGATTTTCGTCTTGGTCGGCGCCCACTCGCGCACCTCCGGCTCGCCGTTCTTGTCGACGCCGGCGAAGAAGGTGGCGTGCTCCAGGCGCTTGTAGAGTCCGGCGCGCATCTGCTGCTCGTCGTACTCGCGCCAGCAGGTGCCGGTCCATCGCATCCACGAGCCGCGCCAGCGGCGCAGTCGCAGCCGGCCGTTCTCGGTGTGCCAGTCGGGCACGATCCGGCGGGCGACGGCGAGCGGGTTGGACGGCGAGGGCAACTTCTCGGTGCCGGTCACGCGGCGTCCTTCCCGTCGGCCAGGAGCGGGCAGGTGGTGCGGTGGCGGGTGTGGTCTTCGATGAGCGCGGCGGCCCTGCGCTGCCCGTAGGCGACCAGGTCGCGCCCGCAGGAGCACCAGGACCGCGCGGAGGGCGTCGTGTCGCGTCCCGGGGCGGAGATCCGCAGCAGGGCGACGATCCGAGGCCCGCCCGGCGTGGCGGTCACGCGGTCGCTCCCAGGGCCGCCTGGAGGCCGTTGGAGACGGCGCGGCGGGCGTAAGGCTCGGGGACGCCGACGGACACGGCGGCGTCGATGATGTCCTCGCCCAGGGCGTCGAGCCCGCACGGGCCGGGGCAGGTGGTGTGCTGCTTGGCGAGGAACCGGGCGGCTCCGTAGGCGGCCGTCCCGGCGCCCTTCTCGGAGCGGGCTTGGACGTGGGCGACGCCGCGGGCGAGGCCGGTGCGGATGTAGGTCTCGGTGTGGCGGCAACCGGTGGCCACGCTCCGGTCCCACCGGGCACGGGTCACCGGCGAAGAGTCCACGGCCTCGCGGGCGGGGGTGGGCTCTTCCTTGACGACCAGGGCGAGGACGGCCGGCGGCAGCGCCGCCATGGTGCCGGTGCCGGGCCCGAGCCAACGGGCATAGGACATGTGGGACTTGATGTCGACGCCTGGCCGGACGTGGTTGGCGGAGCGCCTCACGCCCCGGTAGATCCAGTGCTCGCCGCGCGTCGTGGTCACGGTGCGGGTCGGCAGCAGGGTGGCGCGGGCCCAGGTGACGGCGTCGGCGTCGTCCAGGTCGACCACGGTGACCCCGGCGCCGCCCGGGTGGTAGCCGACGACTCCCGCACTGCGCCAGGCGGCCGCCCAGGCGGGCGAGGTGAGGACGTGCGGGTTGGTGGTGGCGGCGGCCCAGGCGTGGCACGGGCGGGGGCAGATGCAGGGGCCGGGGGTCTTCATGTTGGGTCGGCCGCCGCATGCGTTGTCGGTGCAGTCGGGGCAGTTGCCGAACGGGCCCTTCCCCGCGCGCAGCGGCAGCACCGGCACTCGGCCCGCCGCGAGGTGCAGGGCGGTGGCGAGGTGGCGGCTGTCTCGCGGGATCGGGATCGGATGGGTCATGCTGGGTGTCTCCAGTTCTGTAGATGGTGCTGGTGAGCGAGGGCGGCCCCGGACTTTGGCGAGACGGGGGCCGCCCTCGGCGCAGCTACGGGTGCGTGGGCTGGTCGACCTTGTGGTGACTGCCGCTGTTCTGAAGGGCGGCGTGGTCTTCGCTGGTCTGGAGGGTGAGGGTCCAGGGCTCGCCGTCGGCGGCGGCCCGGGCGGCCGCCTCGGCGAGGAGGGCGGCGACGGTCGCGACCGGCTTGGAGCGGATGAACCGGGCGTGGGCGAGGGCGCGGAGCGGGTCGACGAGCTCGGCGGCCTGGCCGGGCACGAGGCTGCGCGGGGTGCCGTTGGCGGCGGTGTCGGTCACCTGGGTGAGGAAGGCGGACAGGAGTCGGCCCTCGTTGTGCGGGAGGCAGGCCGTGTATCCGGCGAGGGCGGTCACGTGGGCCAGGGGGTGGCGGTCCTCGCCGAAGAAGTCGGCGCCGTGCGAGGTCAGGAGGTGCAAGGCAGGTCTCCTCTAGGCGTTCGTGGTCTGGCGGGCGTTGGTGGCGGCGGTGCGGACGAGCGCGAGGGCTTCCTCGCGGGTGCGGTGGGTGGCGTCGTTCCAGCGGTGGTAGGGCTCGGTGATCCCGCGGGCGGTGAGGACGGCCTGGAGGTGGTGGCCGGCGGCCAGGGCGGTGGTCTCGTCGCCGTAGCCGAGGCGGAACAGGATGGCCTGGGCGCCGAGGATGCAGCGGCGGCCGGAGGTGGAGCGCAAGGCGCCGCGGTGCCAGCCGTAGCGCTCGATGACCAGCGCGGTGAGCTCCAGGTGCTCGGCGACGCTGATGTGCCGTCCGGCGCCGTGGAGCTGACGGAGCAGCGGGAAGTTGAGCACCCAGTCGGGCAGGAGGCGCAGCGCGCGGGCGGGCGGGGTGAGGACCGGCGCGGCCGCGAGAGCGGGGGTGGTGCCGAGGGCTTCGGCGATGAGTTCGGCGGTGGTCTTGGTGACGAGCGGGTGGGGGGTGGTGCGGACGCGGGCGAGGAAGTACTGCTCGATCTCGCGGACCAGGAGCGCGGCTGCGTCGGCGAGCTCGGGGGCCGGAATGGCGGGGGCGGTGAGAGTCTGGGTGGTCACAGCACCTGACTCCTTATGTGCCGGTTTGGGCTAAGGCGGAGACCCGGACACGACCCGGACGGCGCCGCGTTGTCGCAGGTCAGAGAGTTGGGCGACTCGGACGGATCCGGGCCCGGCCCGGACGCGGGTGTCCGGGTCGGAGGATCCGGCGTCCGGGTTGGAGCCTGGTCCACCAGGGGGTGAACTGGGTCAATCCGGGCGCCAGTCCGGGTTGGAATCAGGCGGTAAGTCCGAAGCGGTTGGTGGCGGCGGCTTCGACGCGGCCGAGGGGGTATCCGGTGACGCGGGCCCTCTTCTCGCCCCACGGCCGCTTGGCCTTCTCCTCGTCGGTGCGCTGGACGAGGGCGCCGAGCTTCTCGGCGGTGATCGTGTGGCCGGCGGTCTTGAGCTCGTCGACGAGGAGCTGTCCGGGCAGCCACTGGGCGGGGCCGTCCGCGTCGGCGTGGGCGGTAAAGGTGTCGAGGACGGCGGCCAGGAGCAGCGCGTCCTCGTCGCCTTGGGCGCGCAGCTGGTCGACGAGTGGGACCGGTCCGTTCGGCAGGGTCCCGGCCGCGCGGCGCCAGTCGGTGGCGCGGACGAGGAGCTGTTCGACCTGTTCGTCGGTGTAGTAGTCGGCGCGGACCATGGTCGGGTTGGTGCCCTCGGCCCACAGCAGGCCGGCGCCTCGCATCTCGGACTGGATCGTCTTCGCGCTGTAGCCGGAGGCGGCGGCGCCCTTGCCGAGGATGGTGTCGGAGGCTTCCGGCGTGGTGCAGCGCAGCGCCCACCGGATGGAGAGAAGGTCGCGGAGGCTGGTGTCGACGACGTCGGAGCCGGGCTTCTGGGTGGCGCAGAACGTGATGATCCCGGCCGCCCGGCCACGGGAGACGAGGTTGCGGAGCTTACGGGTGATCTTCTTCCCGAACTCCTCGTCGGTCGTGTAGAGCATGAGCTCGTCGACCCAGAGCAGGAGTTGGCGCAGTTCGGGGTGCTTGCCCGCGAGGTCCTCGGTGACCTTGCGCTTGCCGTGCTTCTTCAGCAGCGCGTAGCGGGCCTTCATCTCCTCCAGGAGCTCATCGAGCATCTCGCTGAAGGCTTCGGGGTCGGCGTCGCCCTCGTAGCGTTCGCAGAGGCGCTCGAAGGGCTCCAGGTCTCCGCCGCCCTTGCCGTCTGCGAGCCAGAGGATGACGCGCGGGTCGAGCGCGGCCGCGAGCAGGATCGTGTTGCCCGAGGCGGACTTACCGGCGCCGGGCTCGCCGCCGATCAGGCCGGAGCGCTCGACGACGGAGATGGACTGGTGGATGCCGCGGACGTCGGGGCCGATGGAGATCCGGCCCCAGAAGTCCGCGGGCGACTCCAGTGCGAGGAGCGGGCCGGGGGCGGCCTTGTCGGTGAAGGGCAGGTCGCGGGAGACGTAGAGCTCGATGCGGCCGGCGCGGCCGCGCTTGGCGACGGAGACCTGGGCCTCCTCCACCCCGAATGCGGCGGCCAGTTCATCGGTCGCGCGAATCGCCTTCTTCGCCGGGACACCCGGCGGCAGGTCCAGGACTGCCGTCCACGCTCCGCGGGTGTCGAGCATCGGCATCTGCACGACGCCGAGGGTCTCCTCGGAGCCAATGACCTTCGCCGCCCGAAAAGACTGGTCGAGCATGGGGGCGGTCATCCGGTCGCCATCCCCGAGCGACCGCCAGTCCGAGGTCCAGTCCGCTTCCTCGTCGTACGGGGTGCGGCCGACGAACGCGCCGCCCGCGAAGGTGGAGAGCAGGCTGGCGGCCAGGCCGAGGCCGCCGCCCATGGCGTAGCCGGTGCCGATCGCGGACAGCGGCGGGCCGTAGACGACGCCGGCGCGCAGGTTGCGGGCGCGGTTGCGGTCCTTCTTCGCCTTCTTGTGCAGGAGCACGGCCTCCTCGGCGGCCTTGGTCGCGCGCTCGGCCGCCTTCATCGCCAGCTCCTTCTTGGAGCCGAGGATGCGGGGGGTGAAGCGGGCGTGGCGGGCGGCGAGGCGCGCCTCGCGGGTCAGGACGTGCGCGGTGTGTGCGGCGGACTGGACACGGACGCCCTCGAAGCCGACGACCCACTCGTGGGCGCGGCGGGCGCCGCGGCCGAACTGGCGGACATGACCGCGCTGGGTGGACTGGCGGCGGACCCAGCGCCGGAAGTCCCGACGGCGGGCCCGGTAGAAGACTCCGGCCCACGCGGCCCAGCCTTCGGCGGAGTACATCCACGCGGGAATGAGCGGGGCGTCGGAGTCGAAGTCGTCCAGGTCGACCTTCTCCGCCTTGACGGTCGGGGCCGGGGCGGGGGTCTTGTCGAGGATGATCCGGGCGGTCTCCAGGACCACGGTCCGGTCGTCGGGGCCGACGGTCGGCGCCTGGGTCGGCATCGGCGGGATGGGCGGGGTCGGGTCGCAGTCGTCGGGCAGCTCCGCCCACATGTCCTCCACCGCACCCGGGGCCGGGGCGGGGAGGGAGGGGTGGAGGAAGGTGACGGTCGCGATCGTCGGCTCGGCTGGCGGGGGCGGGGTGGAGGGGGTGTGCGGTTCGGCGTGGTTCTCGGTCATGCTTGCGGTGCCTCCTGGTGAGGTAGCGGGGCCCGGCCGGTGCTGCCAGGCGAGGGCCGGGCCTCGCGTACTGGGGTGGTTCAGGCGACGTGCAGGCGGCGCTGTTCGATGACGCGGTCACGGAGCTTGAGAGCGTCCTCGCGGCGGATCTTGAGCTTCTTCGCCAGACCGGTTGCGGAGATCTGCTTGCCCTCGGCGACGAGGTCGGCGGCCGCGCTCAGGGCGTCCGGGAGGAGCGAGTCGAGCTCCTCGTCGGACCGTCCCCGGACGGGTGTCTCGCGGGACTTCTCGGCGGGCGGTTCATCCGTGTTCGACCCAATTCCCGCTTGGGATCCGGGCGTCTGAGTGAGTTCGGCGAACGGGTTGAGGCGGGCGGCCTTGAAGCCGGTCTCCAGAAGCTCCTCGCGCACGTTGTCGCCGAGCTCGAACGCCGCGCCGAGAGACAGCACGGCGGTGGTCGCGGTGGCGTACAGCTCGGCGGACAGGCCGGGTTCGGCGCCGGTGTGGATCCGCCAGGCGGCGGCGAACGCCGCATCGTCGTCCAGCACCCCGAACGGGAGGGCGGCCTGGAGCTTCACCGCCTGCTCGACGATCTCCGGGTGATGCTTGCGCCGGGCGGAGACGTGGGCGCGGCGGGCCTTCTCCGCCTCCTTCTCCGCTTTGGTCTTGCCCTGGGAGCCGTGGGTCTTCAGATCCCAGATGTAGATGGCAAAGAGCGAGGAGGCGCCGAGGACGAACGCGACCCAGGGGTGGGCGCGGTATGCCTCCAGGCCGTGCCAGAAGTTCACCGCGGCCGCCACCGTGGCGACGGCCCAGGTGCCGATCCGGTACTTCCTCGGCTCGCGGCCGGCGTCCTCGGCCTGCTTGCCCATGAACGTGATCGCCCAGGCGCCGCCCTCCAGCATCGCCGCGAGCAGGCCGGCCATCGGCGCCGCCACACTCGCGCCGGTAAGGGCGCCAATCTGGGAGAGGATCGCGGGCACGATCGAGGCAACCATCACGAACGCCACGAACAGCGTCGCCGGGTTCGCCTTCAGCCAGCGCAGCAGCTTGGCGCGCCTTGCGGCGGCCGCGGCCTTCTTCGTCGCCGCCTCGGCCTGCTTGGCCTTCTTGTCGGCCTGCTCCTGGCGCCGCTTCGCGTCGGCGTCCTTGCGCCTCTCGTCAGCCTTCGCCTGCTCGCGCTGGGCGGCGGCATCGAGCTCCAGGCGGCGGTCCTCGCGGTCCTGGGCCCGCTCGGCGGCCTTGTCGGCCCGCCGGTCTTCACGGTAGGTGCTCATCGGGTACCTCCGGCGGGCGTCGTCGTGATCCCGTACAGGACGTCGGCCAGCTCCTTGCGGAGCTTCGGGGAGAACCGTGCGAGCCGAAACCGGCGGGCGAAACGCTCGTCGAGTCCGGCGACCGCGCGGGCGATCGTCTCCGTGATCAGGCTGGCCAAAGCCACCGCCCCGGCCAGCAAGCCGAGCAAGAGCTCCAAGACGGTCAGCACGAACAGCAGGACCTGGGCGAGCGTCTTCACCGCTCCTCACCCGCCTCGGCGAACTCCTCGTACCGGTCGGCCCGGTGCAGGAGGTGGTTGACGCCGATCACGCCGCACCCGGCGATCGCGCCGAGGTAGTGGACGTCCCGGTTGTCGATGACCAGGCCCCAGATCTCGACGCCGACGCACAGGGCCATCAGGGCCCAGAAGACGATGCGGTTCACGCGGCACCCCGTTCGAAGCCGAGGGCCGAACGGCGGGGGAAGGAGAGGACACGGGCGCCGAGCAGGCCCCGGTAGTGGGCGATGTCCTCGGCGTCGACCTCACTCACGGCCTCGACCTCCAGGACGGCGACGAGGTCGCGCAGCGCGTCCTGGCCAGCCGCCGAGTCGAACTCCAGCGGCTCGGCGGGGTCTGCGTCGAATCCGAGTCCGGCCTCGATCAGCTCGGTCTGCGTAACGATCCTCCGACCAGCAACGATCACGTTCATGGGTCGTACTTCCTCTCTCGGTGGGACGGCCCGAACCGAGGCCCCGGAGGTGCAACTCCGGGGCCTTACACCGTCAGAACCAGGAATCTCCGGCTCCCCTCAACCCCGCCCGTCCTGAACCCGCGAACGGGCCCCGGACGGGCGAAGGAGGCAACCGGCCGTGGCTCAAGTCGGGGCCGCCTTGCAGCGACAAGAAGAAGACTGGACCGGTGGACCGGTCCAGTCAAGTGGCTTCTTTGGCCACGACTTTGATGGAGCATCAGTTTCTGCTGGTCAGGTGCGTGTTTCCGCGCACAAAAAAGCTGGACCGGCGGACCGGTCCAGCTGGCTTCGTGTCACACGGTTACATGGGGTACCTTTCCACGCGCTCGTAGAGAGGTCCCGGCGTGACGCCTTCCTCGCAGACGAGGGGGCGGCCCTCCTGGTCGTAGGCGGCGTGGAGTACTACGGCGACGGGTGTCGATTCGGTGAGGTCCAGGTGCTCGACCTCAGTCTCGATTGCCAGGCGCACGGTGCTGGTGTCCCGGCCTTCGACAGGGAAACGTTCGGTCTGTCGGCGCACGTACCGCGTCGTGCCCTCCGCGATGGGGGCTGTTTGCGCGAGGCGCGGGGCTGCTTCCGCTACGTCAGGCGGAAACCACGCCTGTACAAGGCTATGCGGACTGCCGTCGGGGAGCTGCAGCAGGCGCACTCGACGCAGGGCCCGCTCTCCCTCCCCCATCCGCAAGACCTCCGCCACGTGTGCCGGTGGCTCGACCCAGTCAGGCGTGCCTACCCGAAGGAAGGGCATCCCTCCCGCAACGCGGGCCGAGCCTGCACGTCGATCGCCTGCAGGTCGTGCAACCGGGGTTTCGGTGACGATGAAGCCGGTCCCCTGACGTGCCTCGATAACTCCGTCGTTCCGCAGGACGTCCATGGCCTTGATGGCGGTGGCCCGGGAGACGGACCACTGCTCTGCCAGGTCGCGGCCCGAAGGGACGATCTCGCCCGGCGCGAACTCTCCGGCCGCGATCCGGGCGCGCAAGCTCTCTGCAATCTCTTCGTACTTCAGTAGTGCCATGACTCTCCTTGAACCGCGACTGGACTGGTCCACCGGTACACAGGATAATTCCGCCATGCCGAAACCAGAGCTGGCGCCCCAGATCGAGCATTTCTACTCCCAGGTCATCGACGAAGACGGCCGCCTGACAGCTACGGCGGATGGTCGCCTGGAGCTGATCCGCACGCAGGAGATCCTGCGGCGGCACCTGCCAGCGCCGCCGGCGCGCGTCCTCGACGTTGGCGGCGGCACGGGGGTACACGCCCGATGGCTTGTTGAAGATGGCTTCGAGGTCGAACTGGTTGACCCCATTGCTCGCCACGTAGAACAGGCGTCAAAGGTATGCCCGTCGACAGTGGGGGACGCGCGCGACCTGGCTGCACGGGACGGTTCGTTCGACGTGGTGCAGTTGCTTGGCCCGCTCTACCACCTCCCAGATCCCAAGGATCGGCAGACGGCACTCGCTGAGGCCCGACGCGTCGCTAAGTGCGGAGGCGTCGTGGCTGTTGCAGCGATCAACCGCTACGCATCGCTGTTCGAGCATGTGACGTACGCACACCTCCACACCGAGCGCCTCCAGAGCGCAGTTTCGAAGATCCTTGAAACGGCTGTGCACGACGGCAAGGGATTCACGCTGTCGTACTTCCATCGCCCAGCTGAGCTTGCTGATGAGATGCGCCAGGCGGGGCTGGTTGACGTGGAAGTGCTCGGCGTTGAGGGGCCGGCGTGGTCGCTCCTTAAGGCTGTTGAGCAGTCCGGGGGTACTCCGTCAGACGATCTGGTTGCCTCAGCTATGGCAGCTGCGCGAATGGCTGAGCCGTACCCGGACCTGCTCGCAGCGAGTTCCCATCTTCTTGCCGTCGGTAGGGTCCCTGGGCTTCACTGAGAGGTCGCGGTCGGGGCGAGGTTGGTCAACCCGCCAACCTCGCCTCCTAAATGGACCGCAGAGGGTGCTCGCTTCAGGCAGACTGGGCAGCCGCCGAACACTGTGGCGGGTACCAAGCTGTTCCGGAGGGGCGCCGTGGCACTCTTGCAGGACTTGATTAGAGACTCGGCGGGTGAAGCCACCTCGACCACCAGCCTTCTTCGGCAGGCTCGAATTGTGGCGAGGCGCCTGAGGGTACTCGAGGCGGATCGATGGATTGAGTCCGAACTTTTCGGATACTCGAACGATCAGGTGCCTGCTTACCGCGGGCCGATCGAGGTCCGTACGTACGGGCGGTTTCATGGTCCTTTCGGTTCCTCAATGGATGGAGCCCCAGTGGCACTCTCCTTGCTTCCGGATCCATTTAATGCAGAGGCATTCAGGAGTGTTCACCTCAGGCATGGCGTATCCGAGCTGGAGGACCTTCTTAAAGCTGGCACCCGGGAGCTCAAAATGCCCTGGTCGCCAGATCTCGTAGCTCGGTTCAACTATCTGCAAAATCGTGGAGATTTTACCCTCTATGAAGGGATGGGGGCCTTCTCCATTTGGCGCTCACTCCCCACTGCACACCTAAGATCTGTTCTTGATGGTGTGCGTGCTCGCATTTTGGATTTCGCTCTACAGCTTGAAGCCGAAGACCCGGAGGCGGGGGAAAGGGCGGGCGAGTCACTCGTGCCAGAAGAGAAGGCCAAGGAGATCTTTCAGACCGTTATCAACGGCCCGGGAGCTAATGTGGCATTGGGTTCACGCAACTTTACCCAGAATTCATATGCTGCTCCTGCGAGAAGTGATGCAGAGCTCATCGAATCTCTTCGTCAAGCCGGTGTGAATGAGCGGCTTATCGTGGACTTGGAAGCCGCTCTAACCGCTGACAGGGCGGAAAGTGACGGCGAGTTGACTGAGCCCGGGCCACGTGTACAGGGATGGCTTGGTCGAGTCTTGGCGCTCGGAGGCCGGTCGACCAGTGAGGTTGGCACAGGTGTGACTGCAGGGGTCATCACCCAGCTGGTGCTCGCCTACTTTGGACTTGCCGGCTAAAGGCTGCCGGTCGTCTTAGGTGATCTTGAGGCGACGGGCTGTCGACCAGCGGGAGCTGGCCGCGCGAGTCGGATCGACCTGATCGCCAGGCTGGCAGTGAAGTGGCGGCGTGTGACGAAAGTTGGGGGTGCGAAGTGGACTTCAGTGATCAAATTAGCCGACTGGCGCGAGCTAACCAGCTCGGAGCGGAGCTGTCGGCCGAGATGCAGTCCTGGGGTGCCAGTGACCCGTATGGGGCCGAAGCGTGGATCGCCGAAGATCGGCTTAGCTGGGAGCTGCGACTGCAGGTTTCTCGACCTCCGTCACTTGCCGAGTGGGGCTTTCGATTCGGCGAAGCTGTCAATCACCTGCGAGCCACGCTCGATAATCTAATCGTAGCGATCGCTCGACAGTCTAGCGTGGCGGACGATAAGCAACTCAATGCACTTTTCTTCCCTATCTGTGGCTCGTCGAAAGAGTGGAAGAGTCGACAAAAATCACTGTCCTGCCTCCCCGAATGGTGCCGCAATACACTAGAGCAAGTGCAGCCATTTCATCGCCTCGATCACGGCGGCACTCTTGAGCATGACTTGCTATTGCTTCTACGTGATCTCGACAACAAGACCAAGCATCACTTTCAGGTAAAGCCCGACCTAGCGCCTCAGTCCGTCGAGCACACGCCAGCGATCCAGTTCGAGTCTGAGGAGGGGGCGGCCGCCAGCATGCCGCCCGACACCGAGGTGATTATCGCCCCCTTTGAAGACGGGGCCGTCTTGCTGCGGCATCGCACCAAGGGGCGCATCGAATCCGTCCAAGGTCAGTACAGCGTCACAGCTCAAGTCCAGGTTCTCACTACTGATGGTCGCGCCTTTGGTGCTACGCATCTATTGGCAGCCCTGTGGGAGTACACGCGGATCGTTATGGAGCACGTGATCGGCGAAGCTGGGAAAGCCGAGGACACGTCCGTTGCCTAGCCGCTGACTGCTGTCGCAGTCACCAGACCTCCGGTCCTGGGTTCCTCCTCTGTGCCTGGAAGGATGCTTCTCTTGAGCAGGCGCGAGAGGTTGAGGCGGGCGGAAAAGTTCACCTCTTCCTTCGCAGCAAGAAGCACATGGCCTTCTGTGACCTTGCAAGGGCATCGGACTGACGTATCAGGCGGTAGAACACAGGACGCGGCGAGGCTCGCCCGCAGGGCAACTGGTCCAGCTCAGAAGGAGCCTTGCTGGAGGATCGTGCGGCTTTGGAGCTCAAGGAACAGATCATCTGGACCGAGGACGTGGGTGACTTCAACTACGTTCGCCAGACCGTGACTCGCTTGTCCACCCCACCGGCGGAAGCCGGTGGGGTGGAACGGGACGGGCCGGCGGGTCGGCTACTCCGTACTCAAGGCGGATGCGCCGAGCGGAGACACTGGCAGGTTCGTCCGCCAGGTGTTCTGGGTTAAGGACTACGACCGATCCGAGCAGCCGGACGGTACGTACAAGACGTCCGCGCCCAGTGAGGCTGTCGACCCGCGGACGGTCGCGCCAGGAGTCTTGGGTGAGTTGACCGAACGCGCCTGGGGCGGTCCGCTGCCCGACTGAGCGGAAGACACGGGCCCACGACGACAAGTCCCGACGGAGCCGAGAAGCGACCACCGCCCCGCTCGGTGGCCTCTTCTGCGGTCGGAGGCTGAGTCGCGATCTGAGACGCATTGAGTCGCGGTCGGTGGTGAGCGTGAACGAGAGCCCGGCGGCGCGGCCGGGCGAACGGAGGCGCAACGAGAGGGTCCAACTAAGTCTGGAGCGTGGCTAATGCCCTTTGGACTACAGCGGCCAGAGACTCGGCCCCGAGTGCGGCCAGGAGGCGGCCTACTTCGACTTCTTTCGATTCGTCCAGGCAGTGACGGCCAACGTGAGCAGGGTGGCCAATGCCTCGGCCGACGAGTCGGGCTGAGGAAGGATCGCCGTCTTGAGCTGAGGAAGGGCCGCCGTCCCGGCGGAGGGTTGCCTCGGCAACCGGTTGGGAGGGAACCGCGCCTCCAGCTCTTGCCTCCAATTTGTCCACGTGTTGGGAACCCGGCTGACCTCCTCAGCAGTGAGTGCCTGGGGAGGCTGGCTGTGCAGGATCGACATGCGTGCGCCGCTCTCGTCCTGCGTCACGAGTACACGAGTCTCCAGAACGTTCGCCGCAGGGGTGAGCTTCGGTGCGGTCAGCATCATCAAGCCGGAGGCGAGCCACCGAACCGTGGCCGTGTACCAGTCCTGTCCGCCAATGCTGTGGGCAGTCATGTCCGAGACGCAGTCGAAGGTGAGCGTGGGCGGGTCGAACCACCCCGACGCAAGGTGAGCTTCCCCCGCGCTCTCGCCGTCCCCGAGCGGAGTGTAAAGAAGACGAGGGTTCGACCATCCCGCGTCGTCATTGGGGTCGTATACCGGCAGGTGGTCGGACAACGCTTCAGTGACTAGTTCGAGCCACTCCTCGCGTGCCAGGAGCACAGGGAGGAAGCCCTCGTCCAGCTCTGCCGGCTTCGCGAAGAGCTCCACGACGTCGTCCAGGGAAGTGAGGTGAAAGAATCGGTCCTCGATACCCGCAAGGTCCGTCCTCATGGGGTCCGAGTACTGGGTACCGTCACCGAAGTCCTTCGTGTTCGCGCTGACGAAGTAGACCATCTCGTCCTCGTGATCGCGTGCGTACTCGACGGCCGTCAGCCAGATCGCGGCATCACGGGAACCGGTCTTGTCGCCCTTCCCAAGCCGCTTGCACGGCAGCAGAACGTTGGACTCTCGGAAGAGCGCGGTCCGCAGTACCTCCGCGCTCGGTTCGATGACCTCGACCATGCGCCGGTACACGTCCCGCCAGTGCTCCCGGTGCCGTTCCTTCTCGGCCTGGCCGAGGCTGGGCACCCCACCCCACGGAACGTGCCGCTGCAGCTGGGCAACCGCTGAAGCCGCCGACTCGTGCGCCGCGACGTATTCCAGAGTCCGCTGCGAGACCAACTCCTCCAAGGTCACCGACGGGACAGCGACGTGGATATCGGCCGCCGCGAGTGCCCGGAGGAGGTCGGCGGTGCTGTTATCCAGCGTCACGCCCCAGAGGATGTTGGTGTCCAGAATGATCAAGGGTGGTGGCTCCGTCCCCTCAGGTCCGACTCGTACGGACACACCCTCTCAAGATCAGAACCTCGGGCGCAGCAGGATTCGACATCAGCGAGGTCAACACTCCTCGGCCAGATTGAAGAGACCACCGCCCCGCGCGGTGGTCTCTTCAACGTTGAGGACTGAGTCGCGATCTGAGTCGCGATGAGTCGCGATGCTCATCCAGGGGGCACCCCCTCTGACCTGCATTGAGACGCGATGAGTCGCTTGAGTCGCGATAATTCGGAAACTAGATGGAACATGCCCTACCAACGCCCGGAATCAGGTCCTCCGGTGGATGCGTGGGGAAGGCTCCGAGGTACCCCTCGGGAGAGCATCGAAGTGATTGGTCAGCGGCCCAGGTTCGCTGCTGCGGCCAAGTCCCTTCTAAGCACTTGGCCGCAGGTTCGAGTCCTGCCGGGGGCGCACGACGAGGACCCTCCTTCGGGAGGGTCCTTTTTTGCTGGTCAGGGGTGTGTGACGGGCGAGGTGCGGGCGGCGGGTAGGGGGGCCGGGGGTGTCGGGAGTCGTCCGGGCGGGAGCGGTGGCGGGTGGCGGGCGGGGGTCGGCAGGGCGGGAGGACGGGCGGGCGATCCGGTCGGGGGCCCGCGGGAGGCGAGGGGACAAATCGGCATTCGGGTTGAAGTCGCGATCGTGTCCGGATCATCCTTGTCGGCATGCTCTCGGCCACCACACTCGACGTGTCACACCTGCCCGACTACGCGTACGACTGGGCTCTGGTCGACGTCGAGACGTCCGGCCTGATCGCCCGACGTGACCGGATCCTCTCGGTCGCGGTGCTGACCTTCGGGCCGGACGGGGTGCAGACCGACGAGTTCTCCACCCTGCTGAATCCGGGCTGCGACCCCGGCCCCGTGCACGTCCACGGACTGACGCCGGAACGGCTGAGCGGCGCGCCGTCCTTCGAGGACGTGGCCGGACGGATCGGGGCACTCCTGCAGGACCGTGTCATGGTGGCCCACAACGCGCAGTTCGACTACGACTTCCTGGCCCATGAGTTCGCCCGCGCCCGGCTCCGTCTCCCGGTCGCCCGGCGGCTGTGCACCCTGGCGTTGAACCGGCGCGTGGAGCCGCCCGTCGCGAGCCTCGGTCTGGCGTCGCTGGCCGCGCACTACGGCGTGCCGCAGGTCAACGCCCATGACGCGCTGGACGACGCGCGGGTGCTCGCCGGGATCTTCCGGTCGTCCCTCGCGGAGGCCGCGCGGCTGGACGTCCCGCTGCCGCTGGTGCCCTGCCCGCCCCGGCAGGATCCGCAGTTCGCGCCGAAGGCGCCGAAGACCCCGTGCGCCTATCGCAACCCCGGCCGGCCCGTGCCCGGCGAACCGCTCGTCCAGGGCATGAAGGTCGCCTTCACCGGCGAGACCGCGACCTCGCGGGCCGAACTGGTGGCCCGCGCCGTCGCCGCCGGGCTGAACGTCATGTCGTCGGTCAGTCGGCACACCGGCGTTCTCGTCACCGACGACGCGGCCTCGGGCTCCGCGAAGGCGCGGCGCGCGATCGCCGAGGGCGTCACGGTCGTCGACGAACGGACCTTCCTCGAACTGCTCGCAGACGTGCGCCCCGGAACGCCGCACGAGAACCGCACGCCGGGGAGGAAGCCGGACTCGCCGGCCACGGACGCGCCGGCCCCGGAGGTCACGGCCCCGGAGGTCACGGCCCCGGCCGAGGCGCCGGCCGGGCGTCCGGCGCCCTCGCCCGTCGCCGTCGCGGAGGTGCCGGCCCCGAGGCGGCCCGAGTCCGCGCCCTCCGTCAAGCCGTTCGGCCGACGGCGGGTGCTGGTGCTGGGCGGCACGCACGAGGAGGCGGCCTCGGCCCGGACCAGGGTCGTCGAGCTGGGCGGGACGGCCGCGATCAACCTCTCGGCGAGCGTCACCGACGTCGTGCTGATGCCCGGGGGCGAGCGCGACCGCCGCATGACACGCATCACGGCGCTGCGGCTTCCGGTCCACGCGCGGGAGTGGCTCACGGATCCCACCGCCGAGCAGGCCGCCGGCGCCGCACCCGCCCCCGCCCGGCAGGGCGCGACGACGGAGGTGCTCCCGCGCGGCGGGGTCGTCGATCTCCCCGGGGACACGGGCCGCTGGCATGTGAGTGCCTCCTGGGCGCAGCGGACGGACTGCGAGGTGGACGTCGTCGCCTTCGTCCTCGACGAGGAGCAGCAGGTCTCCTGCGACGGGGACTTCGTCTTCTACAGCGCGCCCGAGAGTCCCGACGGGGCCACCCGTCTCCTGTGCGACGGCCCGACCGAGCAGAGCATCGCCGTCGATCTCGCGGTGCTGCCTCCCGCGGTCCACCGGATCGCGATCGCCGCCGCCGTGGACGGAGCCGCCACCTTCGGGGACATCGGAGCGGTCCAGATGACCCTCGCGCCCGGGTTCGACGCCCCGGCCGCGGCCCAGTCCACCCTGGACGCCGCCACCAGCGAACGCACCCTGCTGCTCGCCGAGATCTACCGCCGGGGCCCCCGGTGGCGCTTCCGCGCCGTCGGCCAGGGCTACGACCACGGTCTGGAGGAGCTCGTACGGGGATACGGCGTCGACGTGGAGTAACCCCTGTGCTCCCTGTGCTCCCCGTGGTCCTTGTGCTCCCTGTTCCCCCCCTCCCCTCCACCGTGCCGGTGCCCGGCCGTTCCCGGAGGGGCGGCCGTTCCGGAAAGGCGGCGTGCCCGCCCCCGTCGCGAGGGCGGGGGCGGGCACGTGGGTCGGGTGGGGGGTGGTCAGTCGATGGACCACAGCTGGAGGGGGGAGCCGGTGTCGGGCTGCTGGGTGGTGAGGGCGCCGTTGGCGGTGGAGGCGGTGGTGAGGAGGAGGGAGCTGCGGAGGGAGGCGACCTTGTAGGTGCCGTCGGGCCGGCGGGTGACGTTCCAGCGCTGGTGGGCGGAGCCGGTGCAGGTCCACTGGACGATCTTGGCGCCGGCGGTGGTGGAGGCGCCTTCCACGTCGGCGCAGAGGCCGGACTCGACGTTGGCGATCTCGTAGGAGCCGTCGGTCTGCCGGGTGAACCGCCACTTCTGGTTGGCGCCTCCGCTGGGCGTCCAGGTGATGAGCTGGGTGCCGGCCGTGGTGCTGTGGTCGGGGTCGTCGAGGGCCTTGCCGCCGGTGACGAGGGTGTGGATGCCGTCGAGGTTGGTGGGCGCCGTCCCGGTCGGGGTGAGGGTCAGGACCTGCTCGGCCGCGGTGCGGGTGCCGCCGACGCCGTTGCCGGTGGTGTTGGTCCAGGTGCGGGTGGGAGTGGTCTCGGCGAGTCGGCCCGAGGTGCCCGACAGGCCGATCACGAGGCCGCTGTAGCGGTTGACCAGGCGGTACGTGCCGGTGGGGGTGTCGTCGGCGGCGGAGGTGCCGGGGACGACCCACCACTGCTGGCCGACGGTGGGCCCGCCGGCGGGCGCGGCGGTGACGGTGGGCTTGGCGCCCCACGCCCGTCCGGCGTCGGAGGTGGCGTCGACGCCGAGCAGCTGCCCCGTGGACGCGTTGGCGATGCGGTGGGAGCCGTCGCCGTTGGACGTGAAGATCCAGGACTCCAGGGCCGAGCCGGTGGCGGCTGCCGTGGAGGTGGTGGCGGAGCCGCCCGCGACCTGGGCGAGGACCCGGCCCCCGGCGGCCGCGATCCGGTAGGAGGCGCCGGTGTCGATCGGCGCGGCGGGTGCGGAGCTGTCGACCGTCAGGTTCACGTACTCGGCGGAGGAGCCGCCCGAGCAGCCGAAGGAGCAGTAGGAGCGGAAGTCCTTGCCGACGATTCCGGAGCTCGTCCTGTTCGCGCTGTCGAGGAACCAGCGGTACCACGAGGCGTTCTTGTGGCTGCCGGTGTCACCGAGGCGGAACCACTTCTGCTTGGTCAGGTCGTCGGTGGCGTAGAGCTCCTGGGACGCGTTGCCGCTCTGGTCGACGGCCTGCGGCTCGCCGATGTAGAGCCCGAGGTACGCGTTGTACGTGATGTCCATGACGAACAGGGGGGACGTCGCCGGCATGGTGCCCGCGGCGACCTGCTGGCTGATGCTGCCGGCGTTGAGCGGGCTGTACTCCTTGTTCACCGGCGTGTACCCGGTGCCGCCGGCCGCCCCGACGGGCACCATGTTGCTTTCCCTGCCGCCCTTCCCGGGCTGCGACCAGCTGCCGCCGTACCACTTCTGCCAGGAGCCCGGCGCCATCTTGTCGGCGATCGGCGCGCGGGCCACGTGGCTGTAGAAGGCCCCCCAGCCGCCGCCCTTGTTCACGATCCGCGAGCCGTAGAACACGTAGAAGTAGCCCGACCCGGTGTCCACGAAGAGGCGCTGGTCGCCGTCGCCGTAGTCGTACGTCTGCTGCGGGAACGCCGCGGTGTCGCCCCGGGTGGTGCTGTACGGGGAGGTGATCACGTGGTCCTTGACGGACCAGGTGCGGCCCTGGTCCTTGGAGACGGCGTAGTCGATGGCGTCGAAGTGGAGGCCGTCGCCGAAGGGCTGCGGGGTGAACTCGTTGTGCACGAGGCCGTACCAGTCGCCGGTGTCCGGGTCGACCCAGAGGCCGGCCAGGTCGCAGTAGTTCCGCTGGGCGTAGCCGGATCCGGCCGGCGCGTACGTCGACTCCCGACCCGTGGGGCTGTTGTTGCAGCGCCAGGTGGTGTCGTTGTTCCTGTCGTTGGTGTTGGCCGGGTTCACGGCGTCGCTGATCGCGGCGGAGCGGGTCGCGGTGTCGAGGTTCTTCCCCGTGTAGAACTCCCACTTGCGCGGGTCGTTCGCCCCGTAGAGGGCGTGGGACTGCTGGAAGTAGAAGGTGCCGTCCTTGTCGATGTACGGCGCGGCCGGGGTGTCGGTCGGGTGGGTCCACGACCCCTTGGCGCCGACGGTGACGGTGTAGGTGGCGGCCTCCGGTGCCGCCGACGCGCTCACCGGGATCAGTGCGCCGCCGCCGACCGCGGCGGCGGTCAGGGCGACGAGCGCCTTGACCAGCCTTCGTCTGGGAGCTGACACGGGTACTCCTCATGGGGGTGGGGGGATGCCGCGCACGCGGCGGCGTCCGTGGGGGGGGCGGGCCCGTCGGGACTCGGGGCCGAGGCGGTGCGGAGAGACCGGGGTGCGGGTGCGCGGGGTGGGGATGCGGGGAGCCGGGGCGGGGACGTCCGGGTGGCGCGGGGGCTCCTCTGGAGGGAGCCGGGGTGGTGCGGGTGAACCGGTACGGGCCTGGCGACAGAGGGAACGTACGGCTCATTTGACCGGTAAAACAAGGCCCTTGCGCAAAGTTCTCCGCAGAATCCAACGGAATCGCACGTGTTCGACATGACCGCAAGGGGCGAGCGACGAGGCCGCGTTGACCCCGATCCGGAGCGGGACTACCGTTCCGACCTCGGCTTCGACCGGTCGGATGAGGTTCTCCATGGTGACGATGCAGGACGTGGCGCGGCGGGCCGGCGTCACGAAACAGACGGTTTCCAACGTCGTCACGGGGCGCGTCGGTGTGCGCCCGCAGACCGCGGCACGCGTGCGGGCCGCGATCGACGAACTGGGCTACGTGCCCAACCTCGTGGCCCGTTCGCTGGCCACCGGCACCACGCGCACCGTGGGCCTCTTCGTCCCCACCGTCGGCACGGCGTTCTACGCGGAGCTGGTGGAGGAGGTGGAGGACGCGCTGGAGGAGCACGGCCTCCACCTGCTGCTCTGCACCACGCGCCAGAACGGCGAACGGGCCCGCCGCCACCTCGCCGGGCTGACGAGCCGCTCCGTGGACGCCCTGCTCATCGCGGGCGACCGGGATCTCCTCGACCACCTGCCCCTCCTGGCCGACGCGCGGTTCCCGGTGGCCCTGTGCGCCTGGGAGACCGACGCGCCCGAGCGGTTCCCCGTGGTGACCGTGGACTACGAGCGGGGCGGCCGGCTGGCGGGCCGTCACCTCCGCGAACTGGGCCACGAGCAGGTGGTGGTCCTCGCGGGCCCGACGCACGCGCGGCGGGTCGAGGGCTTCCGGACGGCGTTCGCCGAGACGGGAGGGACGCTCCCCGACGGCGCCGTGCACCTCGTCCACGACCCGTCCTTCCGGGGCGCGTTCGGCGCGGCGCGCGAGGCGCTGGCCGCGCATCCCCGCGCCACCGCGCTCTTCGCCACCCGCGACGTCCTCGCGACGGCGGCCCTGGAGGCGGCCAGGACGGCGGGGCTCTCCGTACCCGACGACCTGTCCGTGGTCGCCTACGACGACTGCCCCGCCGGCACGTCCTCCCGGCCCGCCCTGACCAGCGTCGTCCTGCCGCACGCCCGGATGGCCCGCCGCGCGGTGGCGCTCCTCCTCGACGCCGTGGGCGGGCCGGAGCTCCCGCCCCGCCGCCTGACACTGCCGCCGGAGCTCGTCGTACGGGACAGCAGCGCGCCGCCCCGTCCGCACAGCTCGCCGCACCGGTAGCCCCGCATGCCCACAGCGGGCGGGAGCGTCGACGGCCGGGTGCGGCGCCCGGGTCCGTCCGCGCGGGCGGGAACCTCGACGGCCGGGCGCGGCGCCCGGGTCCGTCCGCGCGGGCGGGAGCGTCGACGGCCGGGTGCGGCGCCGGGGTCCGTCCTGGCGGGCGCGGGCCCCGGGGCCGGTGGAGGTGTCAGTCCGTGTAGGTGCGGGCGGGGAGGCGGCGGGCGGCGCGGGGGGCGACGGCGAGGGTGAAGCCGTGGTTGGCGGCGACGGAGCGGGTGTGGTCGGCGGAGAGGGAGCCGTGCCGTTCGAGGGTGAGGGCGGGCATGCCGGAGCGCCCGTGGCCGGGGCTGTGGTGGAAGGAGAGCACCGTCGTCGAGGTCGTCGCGTGGTAGGGATGGCGGCGCAGGGCCGCGGCCTCGTCATCGTGGGCGAGGACGCGGACGTCCGGCTCGTGGCCGAAGTCCGCGAGCACGCCCTCGGCGCGCCAGTGGGCCGGCTCGTGGTCCGCGCCGGTCAGGTGGCGTGAGCGGTTGGCCGAGGTGACGGCGAGGAACCCGGTGCCGGTGAGCTCCATCGCCTCGGCGAGGAAGGCGTTGGACGGGCAGAGGTGGCCGGGGACGATCAACTGCACGGTGTCGACGCCCTGACGGACCGCCGTCAGGTGCGACGGGACGTGGGCGGCGGCGGGTCCCCGGAGGCCGAACGGGCCGAGGTGGAGCAGCTCGTCGACGAGGTCCTCGATCTGGCGGCGCGGCAGCTCGGAGGGGAGCCTCGTCCAGTCGAAGAGGGAACCGACGCGTTCGCGGACGGTGGTGACGCTGCCGACCTGGTCGGCCGGGCGGCCCTTCATCCGGTTCACCCGGGCGACGGTCGCCCGGTCGGGTCGCGCCGTCAGGGCGTAGAGGTTGCCGAAGCCGTGGGCCACGGCGGCGCCTTCCTCCAGCGCCTCGGCCGCTCTCCGTACGTCCTCGGCCTCGCCCAGGAGCAGGTCCCTGGCCATGCTCGTCGACTGTCCGCCCACCGCACACCTCCAGCTGTATTCGTTGACGACCGGGCAACGATCCGGACCTCGACCGGTCACCTTCCCCGTCGCGCCGCCTCCGCGCGGGACGACGATCGCAGGCCCCGCTCGCGAACGGCTGGGGGCCGCATAGCGTTCACCCTCAGATCATTGCAATGAGATGCTCAGCTGACGTTGCATTACCTTCAGGATCGTTGCAATGAAATAGCGGCCCTGAGCTGCATTTACTGGATCCAGCGGCGTCGAACTCGTTGCCAGACTCTCGAACGCAACGTAGCTTTTCCATCAACGGAAACGACGGGCCGACCAAGAGCCCGCCACCGGAGAAGGAGAAGGAACCATGCAGACGTTCACCACCCCCGCCGCCATCACCGCCCGCGTCGACATCGCCGCCGGCGACATCCGCCTCGTCGCCACCGACCGCACCGACACCACCGTCGACGTCCGTCCCGCCGACCCCGCCAAGAGCCGCGACACCAAGGCCGCCGAGCAGGTCCGCGTCCACTACACCGACGGCGTCCTGCACATCGAGACCCCCACCCCCGGCAACCGCGTCCTGGGCGACTCCGGCACCGTCGAGATCACCGTCCGGCTCCCCTTCGGCTCCCACGTCGACGCCAGGACCGCCGCCGGCCGGCTCAGCGGCGTCGGCCGCCTCGGCGACGTCACCTTCGAAGGCGCCGCCGCCACCGCCGAGCTCGACGAGACCGCCGCCGCCCGCCTCACCCTCCAGGCCGGCGACATCACCGTCAACCGCCTCCACGGCGCCGCCGAACTCCGCACCCTCAAGGGCGACATCACCGTCACCGAAGCCCACCGCGGCACCGTCACCCTCCACACCCAGGCCGGCACCCTCACCATCGGCGCCGCCCACGGCACCTCCGCCACCCTCGACGCCACCACCGCCTTCGGCCGCATCACCAACACCCTCCGCAACAGCGTCGGCGCCGACGCCCCCCTCGCCATCCGTGCCGACACCGCCTACGGCGACATCACCGCCCGCAGCCTCTGAACCACCACGGAGGAGGGGCGGGTGCCGAGGGCGCGCCGCGGGCGGCGGATAGCCTGCCCGCAGCATGCCCGAACCATCGGAAAGAGGTCGACGGTGACCAATCTGGCCCTGAATCTGGCTCGCACCGCGGCGGCGCGGCCGGACGGCACGGCGATCCGGCTGGACGACCGGACGCTCGACTACCGGGCGCTGGACGAGCGGAGCGCGAGGGTCGCCGGCTGGCTGGCCGGCCGCGGGGTGGGGCCGGGCGACCGGGTGGCGATCCTGCTGCCGAACGTCCCGCACTTCGCGGTCGCCTACTACGGCGTGCTGCGGGCGGGCGCGGTCGCGGTGCCGATGAACCCCCTGCTGAAGTCCGGGGAGATCGGCTACGGCGCCGGCGACTGCGGGGTCCGGCTGATCCTGGCCTGGGGCCCCGCCATGGCCGAGGCCGGCGCGGCGGCGCGGGAGCTGGGCGTCGCGTGCGTCGACGTGACGGACCCGGGCTTCGAGGCCGGGCTCGCCGGGGCCGAGCCGCTCGCCGAGGTCGTGGAGCGGACGGACGACGACCTCGCCGTCCTCCTCTACACGTCGGGCACCACCGGACGGCCCAAGGGCGCCCGGCTCACCCACGGCAATCTGGGCTCCAACACCGCGACCGTGACCCGGGTGCTCGGGATGTCGGCGGCGGACACGGTCTTCGGCGGGCTGCCGTTCTTCCACGTCTTCGGCCAGACCTGCGGGCTCAACGCGGCGGTCCTCACCGGCGCCGAGATCACCCTGCTGCCGCGCTTCGACGCCGCGAAGGCGCTGGAGATCCTCGCCAGGGACCGGGTCACGGTGATGGAGGGCGTGCCCACCATGTTCCTGGGCCTGCTCGCCGCCGCGGAGGCGGCCGGCTCGACCGGGCTGACGGGCGAGGAGGGGCTGCGGCTCTGCGTCACCGGCGGCTCGGCGATGCCGGTGGAGGTGCTGCACCGCTTCGAGTCGGCCTTCGGCTGCCCGGTCGTCGAGGGGTACGGCCTGTCCGAGACCGCCCCGGTGGTCACCTTCGGCGCGCTCGACGGCCCCCGCAAGCCGGGGTCGATCGGCACCCCCGTCGAGGGCGTGTCGGTCCGGCTGGTCGACGACGAGGGCAAGGAGGTCGCGGAGGGCGACGTCGGCGAGATCGCCGTCCGGGGGCCGAACGTCATGGCGGGGTACTGGAACCGTCCGGAGGCCGACGCGGCCGCGTTCACCGACGGCTGGTTCCGCACCGGCGACCTCGCCCGGCGCGACGAGGACGGCTTCTACTTCATCGTGGACCGCAAGAAGGACCTGGTGATCCGCGGCGGCTACAACGTCTACCCGCGCGAGATCGAGGAGGTCCTCTACGAGCACCCGGCCGTCGCCGAGGCGGCCGTGGTGGGCGTCCCGCACGAGGTGCACGGCGAGGAGATCGCCGCCGTCGTCTCCCTGAGGCCGGGCGCCGAGGCCACGGCGGACGAGCTGCGCGCGTTCGTGAAGGAGCGGGTGGCACCGTACAAGTACCCGCGGATCGTCCGGCTGGTGACGGGGCTGCCGAAGGGGCCCACCGGCAAGATCCTGAAGCGGGAGATCACGGTCGAGGGCTGAGCGGACGGGGGGCCCAGCGGTCGAGGGCCGACGGGACCGGCGGGGGCCGACCGGACCGGCGGGAAGGGACCGGGGGTCGGACCCGGGAAGGACGGACCGGGGGGGTGCGCCGGTCCGGGCGGCCGGTGGCCGGCCGTCCGCCCGCCTCCCACCAGGAGCCGTGTGCCGTCGTGACGGCTCCTGCGGCGTGGGGAGGATCCCGGCGCGGGATCAGGAGGCGCGGGCGAGGCGGTTGGCGGCGAACTCCTCGGGGGACCAGGAGACGGACCAGACGTCCAGGGTCGGGTCCCCGGAGAGGATGGCCGTCTGCAGGCCCTGGAGACGGGGGCAGGGCTCGACGCCCAGCTCGTGGTTGAGCACGGAGCGGAGGCGGTGGAACGCCTCCAGGGAGCGCCCGACGCGACCCGCCCGGTAGAGGGCGATCATCAGGTAGGCGCACAGGTTCTCGTTCATGGGGTTCCGGGCGACGACCCGGGTCAGCTCGCCGAGGAGGTCGGCGTGGCGGCCGAGGGCGAGGTCGGACTCGATGCGCCGTTCGAGGGCGCCGAGCCGGCTCTCCTCCAGGGACACCGCCTCGATCTCCAGGACGCTGCCCTTGCGGACGTCGACCAGCGCGGGTCCCCGCCACAACTGCAGCGCCTGGCGCAGCTCTTCGGAGGCACGCCGGTGGTCGCCCGCCTCGGAGGCGTTGCGGCCGGAGCGGACGTGACGCTCGAAGACCTCGACGTCCGTCGTACAGGCGCCGTCCTCCAGGAGGTAGCCGCTGTGGCAGGTGCCGAGTATCTGGCGCACGCCGGGCCGGTCGGAGTCGGCGGCCGCCAGCGCGTTGCGCAGCTGGAGGACGTACGTCTGCAGGGTGGTGGCGTGGCTGCGCGGGGGGCGGTCGCCCCAGAGTTCCTCGATGAGCGCCGGTACGGTCACGACCCGGCCGGCGTTCAGGGCGAGGAGCGCCAGCACCTGTCGCTGCTTGGGGGCGCTGGCCGTCACGGGCGTCCGGTCGAGATGCAGGGACAGCGAGCCGAGCAGTCCGATGCTCAGCGGTCCGGGCTGCTGACCGGCGTTGACGGGGTCGAACCTTGTAGGACCTTCGGACATTGCGTTCCTCCAGGCATCGCACCTATCGATCTCGGTCTCCAGCATGCCGAGATCGCCGGGAGTTGCCCACTGAGCTGCACATCTCTCCCGTATGAAGAATTCACATGGGGAACGTGAATCGGCGCATGGCGGCCTTCGCCGGGGTCGCTGTTGACTTCGGGCACCGCAGCGACGAACCGGCTGCGGCAGGCGGAAGAGAGAGGCGACGTCATGCAGACCACTCCCGGCTTCGACGACCTGATCATCGAGAACCTCGACGGCTCCCCCTCCGACGGGGAGAACCCGGCCCCGTGGTGTTACACGACGCCCGTCGACGCGGCGCGATAGAGCGGCGCACGGTGCGCGCTGACGAGCGGATAGGTTTCCGGCGCCACTTCCGCGCCGAGATCGTCCCCGGCGAGGCGGTCTACCTCGTCTCCCCGCGAGGCACGACGGCCCTCTCGGGCACCGCCATCCAGAAGATGGCCCCCCTTCTCGACGGCTCGCTGACCCTCCCCGAACTGCGGGCCGCTGTGGACATCCCCGCCGAGCAGCTGGACGGCATGCTCGGCCGGCTCGCCTCCGCGGGCCTCGTCGGTTACCACTCGGGCCCGCAGGACGCGGCGGCCGGTGCGTACTGGGACCTCGCCGGAGTCGGCGGTCCCGGTGACGCGGAGGTGACCGTCGTGGCGGTCGGCGGCGCCGACGCGGAGGCCGCCGAGCGCGCCTGCCGCGCGGCGGGTCTGACCTGCGGCCCGGACGCTCCGTTCACCCTGGTCGTGTGCGACGACTACCTCGACCCGGAGCTGGCCGCGTTCAACGCCGCCCGGATCGCGGACGGCCGGCCCTGGCTGCCGGCCAAGCCCTACGGTGCGCAGCTCTGCATCGGTCCCGTCTTCCAGCCGGGTTCAGGTCCCTGCTGGTCATGCCTCGCGGTACGGCTCCGCTCCCACCGGCGCGGTGAGGGCCAGGTGCGGCGCGCGCTGGGTCTGGCGGGTCCGGTGCGCGTACCGGAGGCGTCGTTGGCGGCGACGCGGGAACTGGGGCTGCAGACGGCGGCGCTCCAGGCGGCGAAGTGGCTGGCGGGGATGCGCGACGAGAGCCAGAGCGCGGTCTGGTCCCTGGACACCCTGACGCTGAGCGCCGGTCACCATCCCGTGGAACGCCGGCCGCAGTGCGCGGACTGCGGCGACCCGGGACTCGTCGCCGACCAGGCGCGGAAGCCGGTGCGGCCGGTGTCGCGGCCGAAGGGGGTCGCGGCGGGCAACGGCCACCGGGCGCTGTCGGCGGAGGAGATGTGGGCGCGGTTCGGGCACCTCGCCGATCCGGTCACGGGCATCGTGGAGCGGGTGGTGCGCGATCCGCGCAGCCCGTCGTTCCTGCACTGCTACCAGGCGGGGCCGAACCTGGCGTTCGCCGGGTCGGACCTGTCGACGTTCCGTGCCGGGCTGCGGATGCAGAGCGGCGGCAAGGGGCGGACCGATCTGGACGCGCGGGTCAGCGGCCTGTGCGAGGCGGTGGAGCGGTACAGCGCGTCGCGGTTCCGTGACGAGGCGACGGTGCTGGGCAGTTACCGGGCGCTGGCGCCGGACGCGGTGCACCCGGGCGCGTGCATGCTGTTCGACGAGCGGCAGTACCGGGAGCGGGACCGGTGGAACGCGCCGGGCATCCCGTTCCAGTACGTGCCGGAGCGGTTCGACGAGGACGCCGAGATCGAGTGGACGCCCGTGTGGTCGCTCACCGAGGGCCGACACCGGCTGCTGCCGACCAGCCAGTTGTACTTCGACGCCGACGGGGTCGGGTCGATCGTCGCCGACTCCAACGGGAACGCGGCGGGCGGCACGCTGGAGGACGCGATCCTGCAGGGCTTCCTGGAGCTGGTGGAGCGGGACGCCGTCGCGCTGTGGTGGTACAACCGCACGCGGCACGCGGCGGTGGACCTGGACGCGTTCGGCGACGCCTGGGTCTCGGCACTGCCGGAACGATTCAGCGAACTGGGGCGCACGCTCTGGGTGCTCGACCTCACGGCCGACCTGGGCATCCCGGTGATGGCGGCGGTGTCGCGCCGCGTCGACGGGCCCGCCGAAGAGATCATGCTCGGCTTCGGCGCGCACCTCGACCCGGCCGTCGCGCTGTCCCGCGCGGTCACCGAGCTGGGCCAGATGCTGCCCGCCGTGTCGGGCGGGGCGACGTCGCGGCTGCCGCGGCACCTGCTCGACTGGCTGCAGGGGGCGACCGTCGCCGAACAGCCCTACCTCGCACCGGATCCGGAGCTCCCGGCGCGGACCCCGGCGGACTTCGACCACGTGCCGAGCACGGACCTGCGGGACGACCTGGACCGCCTCTGCGCCCTGGCCCGGAGCCACGGTCTGGAGGTGTTCGTCCTCGACCAGACGCGACCGGACCTCGGGCTTCCGGTCGTGAAGGTCGTCGTGCCGGGTCTGCGGCACTTCTGGGCCCGCTTCGCCCCTGGCCGGCTCTTCGACGTGCCGGTACGCCTGGGAAGGCTCGACTCCCCCACCGCGTACGAGGACCTGAACCCCATTCCGTTGTTCCTGTAGCGCCGGAAACGGCTGAAAAAGGAGGCTGAGGGCATCGCCGCTGGTGGCGGTCGGGCCCGGTCGATGGTGCATGAAAAGTGAAAATTCTGCTCATGACAAGCCGTTACTTCCCAGGTATGATCACCGGCGGTATTCAGGGGGGTACTCGGGCGGTCGCCTGTGCTCTCGTCCACCGCTGGTCGGACCAGGAGGCGCGCGCCGATGCTCGACGCACCCCAGGGCGAGGACGACCCGGACGACGCGTGCGGGGTGCAGGCATCACGGATGGCGCTCCAGGTCACCCTGGGAACCCTCGCCGGGCACACCGTCGTCACCGTGCTGGCCGTCCGTGACGCGAACCCGGGCCCCGGCCGACTGGCGTTACTCGCCGTCTGCATGGCGGCCGTCCTCGCCCTGCAGTACGCGCACTCCACCCGCAGACCCCGGGCCTGGCCCGCCCGCACACGCGCGATGACCCTCTCCGCGCAGGCCGTCGTCACCTTCCTCCCCCTCGTCTGGCTCGGAATGCCGTGGGGCGCCATGGCCGGACTGCTCGCCGGCTCGGTCCTCCTGACGGTCCCGGGCCGCCCCCGCTGGCCGCTGTACGCCGGTGTGGTCGCGGCCATCGTCGCCGCCGTCGTCGCCCTCGCCGGACCCGACAAGGCGGCCTACGGATTCGGCGCCACCCTGCTGGCCAGCCTGATCATCTACGGGGTCAGCTCCCTCTCCGACCTGGTCGCCGAATTGCGCGACACACGGCGCGAGTTGGCCGGAATGGCCGTCATCCAGGAGCGGCTCAGGGTCGCCCACGACCTGCACGACCTGCTCGGCTACAGCCTCTCGGCGATCGCCCTGAAGAGCGAGCTGGGCTACCGGCTGCTCCCGACGGCGCCCGACCGGGCCCGCTCCGAGGTCGCCGAGGTGCTCGGCATCGCCGGCGAGGCCCTGGCCGACGTGCGGGTCGTCGCCACCGGCTACCGCGACATGTCCCTGGCCGCCGAGGCCGAGTCCGCGCTCTCCGTCCTCTCCGCCGCGCAGATCGAGGCGGAGGCCGACCTCGCCTGCGGTCCGCTGGAGCGGGAGGTCGACACCGTCCTCGCCATCGTGCTGCGCGAGGCGGTCACCAACGCGCTGCGGCACAGCAAGGCGCAGCACTGTCTGATCACCGCCGCCCGCGAGGACGGGACGATCACCCTGCGGATCCGCAACGACGGTGTCGGCGAGGCGAGCCTCGACACGCTGCCCGACGGCGGCAGCGGACTGGGCAACCTGACGACCCGGCTGCGCGGGATCGGCGGCGAGCTGAGCGGCGGCGCGGACGACGACGGCTGGTTCGAGGTCGTCGCCCGCACCCCGGCCGTGCCGCGGCGGGAGGAGCGGCGGGCCGAGCCGGAGCCGGAGGAGGGACGGAAGGCGGCCCGACCCTGGGCGCCGCGGATGGCACGGGCCATGCTGCTCGCGGTCCTGGCCGGCTACACGCTCATCACCGTGATCAACGTGGCGGCCACGACGACCTCGGGCGCCGCCGTCCTCGCCTTCCTCGGCTGCCTCGCCGTGGTGGTGGCGGTGCAGCTGCAGCTCTCGCTGCGCCGCTCGCAGAACTGGCCCGCGTACGCACGGGTGCTCGCGCTGGGCGTCCTGGCGGCGGCCACGTACGCGCCGCTGCTGTGGCTCGGCGGGCCGTGGGGGTCGATGGCGGGGTTCCTTGCCGGATCGTTCCTCTTCACCCTGGGCGGGAAGCTCCGGTGGGTGTTCTACGCCGCCTCGGTCGCCGTCGTGGTCCCGGTGGGGGCGGCCGCGGGCGACTCGCTGTACGAGATCGTCTACGAGACGGACTCGTCGCTGATGGCGGGGCTGGCCGTCTACGCGTTCACCGCGCTGTACCGGCTGGTCACCGAACTGCACGAGGCCAGGGGTGCCCTGGTGCGGATGGCGGTCGCGCGCGAACGCCTGATCGTGGAGCGCGAGTTGCACCAGGTGCTGGGGTCGAGCCTCTCCGAGGTCACGATGAAGTGCGCGCTCATCCACCGGCTGCTGCCCCGGTCTCCGGGACCGGCACAGGAGGAGCTGACGACGGTGCTCGACATCTCGCGTCAGGCGCTCGCGGACGTCCGTCTGGTGGCCCGCGGGTACCGCGGTCTGTCATCGGATCACGACCCGGAGTACTCGATCGTGCATTCGGGCGCCCCGAACTGACGGTTCACGGGTATTTTAAGGCGCATTGCATACCTTCAAGGAAGGTAAAAGGGGGATAAGTGGAGAATCGGGTGATCAGAATTCTCCTTGCCGAGGACATGCACATGGTGCGAGGAGCGCTGGTCGCGCTGCTCGAACTGGAGCCCGACCTGGAGGTCGTCGGCGTGGTGGACCGGGGCGACCTGATCGTCCCCACCGCGCTGGAGTGCCGCCCGGACGTGGCCGTCATGGACGTCGACCTGCCGAACATGGACGGGCTCACGGCAGCGGAGACCCTGCACGATCTGCTTCCGGACTGCCGCACGCTCATCATGACGGGCCTGGGGCGTCCGGGTCTGCTGCGCAGGGCGATGGCCGCACGCGTCTCGGGGTTCCTGCTCAAGGACTCCCCGGCCGAAGGGCTCGCGCAGGCGGTCAGGGAGGTGGCCGCGGGCCGCAGGGTGATCAATCCGCAGATCGCCATGAGCGCGTGGGACATCGGCGAGAACCCCCTGTCCGAACGCGAGACGGAGGTCCTCGGGATGGCCGCCCAGGGTGACGAGCCCAGCGAGATCGCCGCGAAGCTCCATCTGTCGATCGGCACGGTACGCAACTACCTGACGACCACCGTGATGAAGCTGAACGCACGCAACCGGCTCGACGCCGTCCGCATCGCCACCGAGGCGGGCTGGCTGTCCTGACGGGCGCGGGCCGCCACCCGCGACCGGTCCTCGACCGGTGATCCAGCGGCGCGCACGAGGATGCCGACATACGGCGAGGTGAGAGCACCTCCGGTCGGCATGAGGAGTGCGAGATGCGCAAGGTCGTTTCCCGGGACGGCACGACGATCGCTTACGAGAAGGCGGGCGAAGGCCCGCCCCTCGTGCTCCTCAACGGGTCGTTCCGCGACCACACGATCTTCGACGCCCTCGTGCCCGAACTGACGCCGCACTGCACGACGTACGTCTACGACCGGCGCGGGCGCGGCCAGAGCGGCGACGCCCCCGAGTACGCCGTCGAGCGGGAGATAGAGGACCTGCTGGCGGTCATCGAGGCGGCCGGCGGCGAGGCGGTGCTGTTCGCCGGGTCCTCCGGCGCGAACCTCGCCATCGAGGCGGCGCTCGCCGGTGCCCCGATCACCCGGCTCGCCCTGCACGAGCCGTTCTTCCGCGTCGGCGGATTCCCCAAGCCGGTGTGGAACTTCGCGAAGACGCTCCGGGTCCTCCTCGCCGAGGACCGGCGCGACGAGGCCGTCGAGCACTTCCTCGGCGGCTTCCTGGGCTTCACCCCCGACACCATCGCCGAGTGGCGCAAGGGCCCGATCTGGGCGATGAACGAGGCGAACGCCCACACCCTCGCGTACGACACGCTGATCTGCGGCGACTACAGCGTCCCGGTCGAGCGGCTCGCCGACTACCGGACCGAGACCCTCGTCCTCAACAGCGACAACACCAGCGCCTGGCTGCGTGCCGCGGCGCAGGCCACGGTGGAGGCGCTGCCCAACGGCCGGGGCCTGGAACTGCCCGGTTCCTGGCACCGGATCGACATGGACGTGCTCGGCCGCACCCTCGCCGAGTTCACCAACGCCTGAGGGCCTCCGCGACCTTCCGGGGGCTCCCGCCGCCGTCCGTCCGCCGGCCGCGCGCACGACGGAGCCCCCGCCGCCACCTCACATTCGGGGAGAACATCGCCGTGACCACAGCTCACGCCCGGGCCGCCGGGGACACCGCGGCCGCGGCCCGCGCGCGCGGTGCCACCGTGTGGCTCACCGGGCTGCCCAGCTCGGGCAAGACCACCCTCGCCCGGACCCTCGCCGGACGGCTGCGCGCCGAGGGCCACCGGGTCGAGGTGCTCGACGGTGACGAGATCCGCGCCTTCCTCTCGGCCGGCCTCGGCTTCACACGGGAGGACCGGCACACCAACGTCACCCGGATCGGCTTCGTGGCCCAGCTGCTCGCCTCGCACGGCGTGAAGGTCCTCGTGCCGGTCATCGCCCCGTACGCCGACTCCCGCGCCGCCGTCCGCGCCCGGCACGCCGCCCGGGGCACCGAGCTCGTCGAGGTCCACGTCGCGACCCCCGTCGGCCTCTGCTCGGCGCGCGACGTCAAGGGCCTGTACGCCAAGCAGGCCGCCGGCGAGATCTCCGGGCTCACCGGCGTCGACGACCCCTACGAGACACCGGAGAACCCGGACCTGCGCATCCAGACACAGGGCCGCTCGGTGGCGGAGTCCGCCGCCGAGCTGCACACCTTCCTGACCGAGAGGGGCCTGACATGACGACCGCGACCCGGCGTCCGACCGAGGCGTCGGAGAACCCCTTCGCGCTGTCGCACCTGGACGCCCTGGAGGCGGAGTCGGTGCACATCTTCCGCGAGGTGGCGGGCGAGTTCGAGCGGCCGGTGATCCTCTTCTCCGGCGGCAAGGACTCGATCGTCATGCTGCACCTGGCGCTCAAGGCGTTCGCGCCGGCGCCGATCCCCTTCGCGCTGCTGCACGTCGACACCGGGCACAACTTCCCCGAGGTCCTCGCCTACCGCGACCGGGTCGCCGCCGAGCACGGGCTGCGGCTGCACGTGGCCTCCGTCCAGGAGTTCATCGACGCCGGCCGGCTGCGCGAGCGCCCCGACGGCACCCGCAACCCGCTGCAGACCGTCCCGCTGCTCGACGCCATCGACTCCCACCGCTTCGACGCCGTCTTCGGCGGCGGCCGCCGCGACGAGGAGAAGGCCCGCGCCAAGGAGCGGGTCTTCTCGCTGCGCGACGAGTTCGGCGCCTGGGACCCCCGCCGCCAGCGCCCCGAACTGTGGTCGCTCTACAACGGCCGGCACTCGCCCGGCGAGCACGTCCGCGTCTTCCCGCTCTCCAACTGGACCGAGCTGGACGTCTGGCAGTACGTCGAGCGCGAGGCCATCGAGCTGCCGGAGATCTACTACGCCCACGAGCGCGAGGTCTTCGCCCGCGACGGGATGTGGCTCACGGCCGGCGCGTGGGGCGGGCCCAGGGAGACCGAGCGGGTCGAGAAGCGGCTGGTCCGCTACCGCACGGTCGGCGACATGTCCTGCACCGGCGCCGTCGACTCCGACGCCGCCACCGACGCGGACATCATCGCCGAGATCGCCGCCAGCCGCCTCACCGAGCGCGGCGCCACCCGGGCCGACGACAAGCTCTCCGAGGCCGCCATGGAAGACCGCAAGCGCGAGGGGTACTTCTAGCCGTGACCACCACGTCCGTGACCACCACCCAGGAGGCCCCCGCCGCCTCGCTGCTGCGCTTCGCCACCGCCGGCTCCGTCGACGACGGCAAGTCCACCCTCGTGGGCCGGCTCCTGCACGACTCCAAGTCGGTCCTCACCGACCA